>NZ_JAQMYO010000004.1:0-536018 GCF_028369215.1 Brevibacillus sp. AG
TCGTATGGAAATTCAGTTTACCAACGAAAAGTGGGACATCGGTCATACGCAAGAAGTTGATTCCCAGATGTTTGTTGAGGAATTGCTTAACAGTCTACCTGAACGAGAACGTTTCATCATTCAACAGGTGGTCATTGAAGGAAGATCTGAAAGAGAAGTCGCAAAGAGGTTAGAACTTTCTCCCTCTCGACTACACGCATGTAAAGTACAGGCTCTACAACGGTTGCGAAATAAACTCGTATATGCTTAAAAGGGGGAGTAGTGTGGTAATAGCTGAGACATTATCCGAAATAGACTTTTATAAATTAGTTGATGATGCTCAAAAAGGAAATCCGCTTGCAATTGAGGCTTTAATCCAGCACTACGAACCCGATATGAAAAAAATGACTTGGTTTATTCGTATGCCACATGAGGATAGCATGCAATCTCTAAAGCTAATGTTGGTGGAGCTGATAAAATCAACGGCCACTCCTACATAAAAGGAGGCTATTGAATGAATGATACAGTAACAGTCATCATTGCAATACTTATCGCAATTTTGACTTTGTCGGTGATCCATAAGCATGTTGAGTTGCAAGTACAAATTCGTGATTTGATTAATGTAACATTACGTGCCACTAAGAATGACGAAAAAGAAGAATCACCGTAAGGTGGTTATTCCTTCTCTCTATAAATTGTAGAAGTGAAAGGGGCTTTTCCCTCTACTTCTATCTTACTGTGAATAGGAGGATGCCTCTTGGCTACGATGTTATTACTTGTATCGAGTGTTGCTTTGGTCCAGGTATTCATAAGTCAACAAAAATTGTCTAATGAGCTAAAATCAATTAAGAAGTAGGTGGAGGAACTGAATTGGAGGCAATTCCGATTTACCTTCAGTCTGTCAGGTGGGTAACTTTTTGGTGAGCAAAGTGGTCAACATTTTGGCCAGCGATCATAGTAAAAACAAAAATCCCCTTCCATTTGGTTGTGAAGGGGATTACTCATTACTCATTACTCATTACTTTAAGAGATAAACTGCACGCGTAGTCATAAATCCTTTGACCTCTTCGCCTTTATCCAGCTTTTGCTCGACGAAAGGAATACCAGCTTCTTGCAAACGTACTTTCACCGCGTTGAAATGGTGGAAGTCTACGACCAGCGTTTTGTTGCTTGCCTTAATCTCTTCCAACTGCTTTTTCACTAATGCATTGGCACCAGACTGTCCAATGATATGAGAAGCATTTACCATCACCATGTTGGCGAGTAAAACGACAATCAGGACCTTGCCTGCATGGCGGATAAAGCCCTTCTGTACATCCCAGATGGCCAGAGCAATCAAGAGCGGAATCAGCCAAAGCTGCGGGACATAGCGCGCCCACCAGCTTTCTGGATTAATGAGCACCGTTACGAAGAGTGCGAAACTAATCCACAAGAAAGGGGCCACTTTTTTACGATTGGTCCCCAACAATAATGCGGCGAGAATCAGACATGTGACAATGACAGCCCCGCCGAAAAGCGGTCCGAATCCGGCTACCCGCACATCAGGAGAGTAGAACACAGCGAGCTCCTTCAGGGTGACCGTAAACGGCACTTTCAGTGTAGGACTATTGGGTGTTGCAATATTCTCCGATTTGGAGAAAAGAGACAAGGCCAGGTTCTCAATGCTCGTATTCTCTTTGAAGCCATGCGGGCTGTTCGAGGTCATGATATCAACGGCACCTTTGCCCGCTAACGGATAAAACGGATGTCCCTTCGTTAGCGTGTTGGTGACATACGGATTGTACCCAACAACCCCTACAGTGATAACCAGACTGACCGAGAGCCACACGAGCATGCTCTTGATGTGCTGTCGGCGATCGTAGAAAAAGAAGAGCACGAGAATAGCCAAGCCGAGCAATCCGGCATACCCCAATGCCGTGAATTTGATCTGCGCCAGCAGCATGAGCGTTGCGCATAGCGCTAGTAGCGTCCAAACATGGTAGCGCTTATACAGCAGATAGCCGAGAGCGCAAATGATGAGCACGAGTGAGCCGAGCTGTCCGTCAATATAGAAGGAAGTCGATTGCGTAATCACCGCGGGATTGAACGCTGCGAGCAGCGCGAAGGCAATCGCCGCCCCTTTTTTCTCTGGGAAAGCGGTTCGGATGGCAGCGAGTGTCAGGAAAAAGGACGATGCAATCAACAACAGGTTAAATATTTTGCTAACCTCGATCTGACCAGTCAGTTTATACATGACTGCATCGAGCATCCAAGGCCCTTTGGCGTAATGATTGATCCACAGGTGAAAGGCCGAGAGAACCTCTCTATTATCCATCTCTCCCACTTCTTTTGAACCAGAAGGCTTGACGATGGGCTGGTCATGAACCGGGTTCCAGCCGTTGGTTAATTTCACGATTGCCTCTTGATGATACGTTTGCCCGTCAAAAGAAAGATCAAACGTATTGGCACTGATGTAATAGCTGATGCCTGAAACAATCAGCAATCCAGCCAACAGGGAGAAAAACCAGGCCCGTCGACGTGAACTTACGAAGACCGATACCATCCCGCCCATCGCAGCCAAAGCCGCAACGAGGCCAATCCAAAAGCTGGCGGCCGTCACGGATACGCCGAACAAAAATAAAACGGATGTGCTAAGCACAATCGTAGCCATAAACAATAGCAAAGCCGTCCCAAGCAGGAACGAGTACGTAGCTGTACGGTTATTCATGAACATAATCTCCTGTCTACGAATCTACTAGCCAATGAGGGTAGGGAGGTTCGCTGCCAGCAGATGCAATACGGTCGCAAGCAGTACCCCGAGCACCAGACCCCCGGCAATTTCCCATCTGGTATGTCCCATGCTTTCGCGCAAAGGTTTGGCGGGAAACACGTCCGGATGTTCCTTTGCGAGCTTGTTGAGTGCCTCTGCATGTTTTCCTACCGCTCTGCGCAATCCAGTCGCATCGATGATCACAATAAACGTCACAGCCACACCCAGCCCGAATGCAGGATGAGTAAAGCCCTCCTGCAAGCCAATCAAAAACACAGTCGTGACCATAACGGTTGTGTGCGTGCTGGGAAACCCGCCGTTCCCGACCATTTCTTTGGCCCGGGACCCAAAACGGAGGTAATTAATCAAAAATTTGGTTATTCCGGACACAAGCCAGCCGATAAACGGCGCTACCGCATAAAACATGATAAAACTCCTCTACGTGAAGATTATGACTGAGAAATGACGACGACGCCCACGACGATAATCGCCAGACCGACAATACGTGTAAGGGACAACGGTTCGTTGAAGATCAAGAAGGACATTACAGCTACCAACACGTATCCGAGTGCTGCCATGGGATAAGCATAGGAGAGCTGCACCTTTTCCAGCGCAGCAATCCAGATAAACGCAGAAAGTCCGTAAAGCGTAAGTCCCACCATAATCGGCAGGTTCGTGAAATAGTGGAGGAACTTCAGTAGCAGCATGTCATTGTTGCTGGTGAGCGAGGATGCGCCCATCTTCATTGCAACTTGTCCACACGCACTGAGGACCACGGAAATGATGATTAGAACAATGGATGGCATAGCTTAATCCACAACCTATCTGAGCAAGTAACTTCATGTACAAAACAGGTTCAAAACTTCCTTACTTCCTTATTTAAATTCAAATACGTAAATAATCCCGGCTACCATGACGACATACAGGAACACCGTAATGAGAATCGGCTTGTCCTGCAACAAAACTTTTTCCGGACTGCCGCCCTGGCCCGCGACGGTGATCAAATACAGGTAACGGAAAATACCAAAGATCACGAGTGGAATGGTCCACATCAAGTGAATCGTGCGTCCTGATGTAAAAGTGAACAAGGAATAGCTGATGATTGTCATGGTTGTAACAATCGTGTTCAACTGATTCAACAATTCGGAGGAATAACTGTCGAGCACTTTGCGATGCGTCCCTTTATCCTGCTGCAACAAAATCAACTCGTGGCGACGTTTGCTGATGGCCAAAAACAGAGCGAGTAGCATCGTACAGAGCAAAAACCACGGGGTGAAAGGAGTTTGGATCATGAGACTTCCACCGATGGCACGCAAAACAAAACCGGCTGAGATAATCATGACGTCCAGAATGACGACATGCTTCAGCTTCAGTGAGTAAGCGACGTTGAGCACAAAGTAAACAAACAGTACGAGCGCGAATAGTCGGTCAAAGTAATAAGCACTAAAAAGGGAACCCAGAAGCAAAAACGCACCGAATGCTAATGCGAGCGCTGGCGGCAATGCACCAGAAGCCATGGGCCGGAACTGTTTTTCCGGGTGATTTCGGTCATTTTTGATATCGACAAAATCATTGAGGATGTAGACACAGCCGGATACAAAACAAAACAGCAGGAAAGCCAGCACGGATTTTCCAATGACATCCGGACTTACTTTGTGCAAAGAAAATAGCAAGGCAGCAAAGACAAGCAGGTTTTTTGTCCATTGATGTGGACGAAGCTGCTTCACTAACAGGTAGACCATATTTTGTCGAACGCGTGGCGTTGTTTTGACGTCAACTTTAACAGAATTTGATGTTGCCCCCATATCTAACTCCTATCCTAATATCGAATCGTACCTTCTAATGACGAAAAATGTAAAAAGAAGGTTACACCTGTAATATGGTAACATAACTTGTCCCATAAAAATTTAACGATAACAGAAAAAGTGTGAACTTGCGATAAAGAATGATTGCCAAAAATAATATCAGGGTTTACAAGAAAACGCAGCCCTCATGAAGGAGCTGCGTTTTTCAGGTTTTCTCTCTTTTAGTTCACCCGTGGAATAGGAGTGGCTGCTTTTTTTCGCGAATACAGGAATAAATTGAAAAGAACGATCACGAGTATGATCAATTGCGGGATCGTCGTTTCCCAGCTCGCGTAAATGCCGAGAGTCGGCGCGTACAACAAGTAATCGCTGCTGTGTGCAGATAAGCTTCCCGTCACCTGCAAAGCGTGGATGCTGACGCCGACGAATTTAAACGCCATGTAGTAGAGTAATAGGCTGGCTACAAAAAAGAACGGACGAACCGGAATGCGTGCACTGAGCTTGATGATGGCAAAGCCAATCACAGCCAAGACGACAAGCGCGCTCAAAATACCGATCGCCAGGTCTGTCATGGAGATCGTAGCGGCCATCCCCATATAAAAGATAATCGTTTCAGCCCCTTCGCGGGCAACAGCGAGAAAGGCCGTGAATGAGAGTGACCACAAGGCTCCTTTTGCCAAAGAAGAGCCGATAGATTTCTCGACAAATTGATTCCATGCCTGCAAATTGGACTTCTTATGCAACCAGGCACCGATCGTCACCATAAAGAAGACGGCAATCAGTCCGGTTACTCCCTCAATCGTTTCTCGCGAGTTGCCTGTGGAGAGGGTGGAGAAAACGAAACTGAGGATGACGGCAAGAATGGCGGAAACTACGATCCCGGCAATGGACCCAGACCAGATCCATTTGCGCTTGTCAGTATTGCCTGACTTGTTCAGGACCGTAAGCAGAGAGACGATGATTAAGATAGCCTCCAGTCCTTCGCGGAACAAGATGAGTCCCGCATCCCAAGCCGTGTACGAGGATGCTGTCGCAAATGGCGCAAGCTCTGTCTTCATTTCTGCAAGATGAGCCGTCGCCTTTTCCCATTGCGGGGGATTGGACAGGATGAGTGTCGGGATGGCGACCATCTTGGCTTCGATGCTGCTGTAGGTAGCAGGCGATTTGGTCATGACTACGCCTTCAACAGAGGGCCAAGAGGTAATAAAGGTCTCCATTTTGTCCGAAGCAGCGGTTGCGTCCTGATTGGCGATATCTGTTTCTACCGATGCAAGGAGTTCCAGTAGAGACGAGATGGACGGCTGCTCAGAAGAAGGATTCGCAGCCGCCTGTTGGACTGCCTTTCCTGACAAATAATTGTCCACCGTAGTAATGAGTGCCTGTACTTTCTCTGCGCTCTTTTTCGGATCGGGTGGTTCTGTGTTCAGGGCAATGCGCGCACCGCTGATTTTGATTTCCATATCCCCGTAGACTGCGGCATTTTCCGCTCGAACAAGACCCTCTGCCTTGTACCATCCGGTGACGAAGCTGTTGTACGATTGCTTGGCTTTCGTCAGATCGCCTTCCGTGATGGCTGTCATGCTGTTTTGCAAGAGCGGTAGCAATGCTGCAATTTGCTTATGTGCGCGTTCTTTTGGCTGACCGCCTTCTTCTTGGGACGAGACGTATCGATCTGTTGCTTTTGCCAGATTGGAGATGGCTGCTTTTGCAGTGTCAGGATTCGCCTTCGCTTGGGCAAGGGCTTGCTCTGCTTCCGCGATTGCTTGCGTCAATGCTTGTGCATCTGCGGAGGTTTCTTCCGAATTGCCCTCCCAGATGCTCTTCATACTGCTGATCGCTTTGGTTACTTCTTCCCAATTGTTATCGCCACTGCTAATCAAGGCATCGCTGGAAAGGGCGATCATTTGCTTGAGCTGCTCTGGCACGAGGGGCGCGGCTACAGCGGCTGACAGAGCAGATGTCCATAGCAGCATGCAGGTACAAATGATAAACAGATAGCGTTTCAAGGTGTTCACTCCATCCCAGATAGTTGGTTAAAAAAGCGTGTCCCCGATGTATCCGCCCTCACTTGCACCAGGTAGACAGGCGTACAAACCACTGCCGACATGGGTGATATATTCATTGAGCAGGTCAACGGATGCGAGCTTTTTTTGCATCGGTATGAATTGCTTGCGCGGATCACGATTGAAGCAAATGAACAAAAGCCCAGCATCGAGCTGACCTGTCTTGAGATCCATTCCACTCGAATAAGAGTAACCGCGCCGGAGAATTTTCACCTTGCCCTCCATATGGGCCAACGCGACGTGGGAATCCACAGGAACAACGGGTTTGCCCTTGGCATCCTTGCGATCGAGATCCAGCTCGTCGAACTCATTTGCTTTGCCAAGAGGAGCTCCGGTTAAACGGTGGCGACCAAATGTATTCTCCTGATCGGTGAGGGAAGAGCGATCCCACACTTCGATCCGCATGCGGATTCGACGCATGACCATGTAGCTTCCGCCTGCCATCCACGCGGGACTTTCAGCAGTGTGAGCCCAGACGATTTCATTTGCGGTAGCGGGATCGTTCACCTGCGGATTGTTCGTGCCATCCCTGAAGCCCATCAGATTTCGTGGTGTAGAGCCAGTCGGGTCGGATGCGCTGGTACGCTGGAAGCCTTCTTGTAGCCAATGGAGGACAGCTTTGCCTCGAGCGATCCGGGCCAAGTTCCGCAGGGCATGGAAGGCGACCTGTGGATCGTTGGCACAGACCTGCACGACAATATCGCCACCCGACCATTCTTTTCGCATTTCATCGCTGTTGAAGCGAGGCAAATCGACCAAGGGAGCTGGGCGTTTGGCTGCAAGACCAAAGCGCTCGTCAAAGAAAGAAGCGCCAAGCCCAAATGTGATCGTCAATTTCATTGGGCGCAGGCCCATGGCTTCTCCCGTGTCGACAGGAGGAAGAAGGGCGTTATCGCTCTCCTCATCGACGTTTTTGCCGGCAGTCATGTGTGCTGCTGCCTGCGTCCAGCTTTGAAACAGCTTGCGGACATCCCCTAGCGAGGTCGTCGTCAAATCAAAAGCACCCATGCAGATAAAATCCTGCATAGGTGTAATGATCCCGGACTGATGCTTGCCATAAAAGGGAATGACCTCATCTGCACCGGTCGGAGTGGCACTTGTCTGCTCATTTTTAGGAGTAGAGGGCAAAAGGCTATTGACCCCAGTCGCCCCCAACAGCAGTCCAATCCCTCCGACACCAGCCAACTTCAAAGCTTCTCGACGTGTGAATTTGTTCGCTGTGGTGTTTGCGAGATGCTTGTCATTCATCTTGTTAGCCTCCTACGATCGTACCCATTTTGGACAATGGTTCAGCCAATGCATCGAGGGACTGACTCAGCTTTTTCACCTGGTCTGGCTTCAACTCGGTGTACAGCACATAGCCGTCGCCTTTGCGGTATGGTGCGAGTGCTTTATCCAAATCAGCGAAGCGGGCTTCAATTTCATTTGCAAGAGCAGAGTCTTTAGCCGTAACAGCAGGCTTCAATACTTTGTAAATTTCGTGAGCGCCTTCCACGTTCGCAGCGAAATCGTACAAGTCCGTATGGGAATAGCGTTCTTCCTCACCAGTCACCTTGCTCGTCGATACCTCGTTCAAGAGCTCAACCGCACCCGTTACCAGCATAGGCACATCGATTTCGACGCTCTCTACCTTCACGCGGAGCTGCTTCACATCTTGTAGCAGTTGATCCGCCACTTTTCCTTGGTCAGCGACCGATTTGGTTTCCCAGAGTGCTTTCTCCAATTTGTGATAGCCGCGCCATTCGTTATCAGGCACATCGCCTTCGCGGGCATCGATCCACGGGTCAAAATCGCCGAGAGATTCAGCAATCGGTTCGATTTTCTCAAAGTAAGCACGGGCTGGAGCGTATTCCTTTTTCGCTTTTTCCATATCGCCTGCTTTAACGGCGGTGGTGAAGCTCTCTGTTGCTTTTACGAATTGGTCGGTTTGGTCAACGACCCATTTACGGTATTGATCAATAGAGGCTTGCAGCTCAGGAGAAGGAGCAGAAGCAGTGCTCGCTGTCGCGGACTGATCAGCAGCGGCAGGCTTGTCAGGCTGAGTGGCTTCTGGTTTTTTCTCTTCGGTTTGTGTTTGTGCGTTTCCACAAGCAGCGAGCAAGGAGGAGCCGAGAACAACTGCGGCGAGTGGATAACTCCATTTTTGAATCATGAAAAGACATCCCTTCATCTAATATGAGTGCATAATTATATGATTATATGTCGATAATGAATATCATTATCATCCACAAAGAATTTTACTCTTTCTTAGACAGTTTGCAATCTTTTTTTGGCTAACGATCACTGGTTAGTTTTGGCGTTGTTCACATAAAACCAAAAGTAGCTCAACAATCCCTTAACAAAGACTTGTTATGATCGAGCTATCAACCAAATAAATAACGTCTGTAAGTGGGTCGAGACGTGGAGAAAGCCCTCATACAGCAATAGATTCGAAAAAGACCGTTCGTTCGGTTTGTTTCTTTGTGCTATTGCCGTGTATGAGGGCTTTTTGTGTTTTCGAATGAAAGGAGCGAGCAGAGGATTTGCTAGATACAGATAGGTACGATGCGTATTTTTTTGATTTGGATGGAACGATTTTTCTCGGGAATGAATTGCTTCCTGGGGTGGAAAAGACACTTGCCGCGCTGCGGGAGAAGCAGAAAAAAATCATGTTTTTGACCAATACGACGGTACAGACAAGAACAGCTTGTCAGACTCGCCTCCAGAAGCTCGGATTGGCTGCCCGGCGGGAAGAAATCATGACGGCTGCCTATGCGGCGGGATTGTATCTTCAAGAAAATGCGGAGCAAGCGCGTGTCCTGATCGTTGGGGAGCCTGCCTTGGAGGAAGAGATTGCGAGCTTTCATATAAAGCAGGTGCAAGATGCGGAGGAAGCTACGCATGTATTGGTCGGAATGGACCGTGCATTTACGTATGAAAAGCTGCAACAAGCTGCTGACGCTGTGCGAAATGGAGCCCACCTGATCGTAGCGAACCCCGATCCGTTATGTCCGGTTCCAGGGGGTGCCATTCCTGATACATGGCCGTTGGCGAGAGCGATTGAAACGGCAGGTGGAGCCTCTGTCTGGGCGATGACTGGAAAGCCGTCCCGGTACTACGCCGAGCAGGTTTTTCAACAGCTTCAAGTGCAGCCAGAAAGATGCGTCATGGTGGGCGACCGTTTGGAAACAGACATTTTACTCGGGAAAAACAGCGGTATGAAAACAGCGCTCGTTATGACAGGTGTGACGACCAGTCGCGAACTAGAAGCCACAGAGATTCAGCCAGATTACATCCTTCCGACGATGGAAGCCATGGGGCAAGTCGAGTAGGAAAACGAGGAGGCAAGGGAGATGGAGTTGGGAAAGAGCAGCAAAAAGTGGTTGTGGTCACTAATGGCAGCAAGTCTGGTGACAGGCAGTATGCCCGCGATGGCGCAAAGTGCGGTGAGCAAAACCTTGCTCATCACAGAGGTTGTTAATGATCCCCTTTTTGATGAAAGCACAGGCGAGTTTATCGAAATCACCAATATCTCCAACGATCCGATTGATTTGAGTGGATACATGATAGGCGACGAGGAAAAGCGTGGAGGAAACGAAGGCATGCATGCGTTTCCGGAAGGCACCATGATAGAGCCTTACCAGACGATTGTCATTTCCCGCTATGCAGACGGAATCGTGGAACGCCATGGCGTCACGCCTGATTTTGAATTGTTCGACTCCATGGAGGACGTCCCTGAGCTATTGCCGACGGATTGGGCGACAGGCAGCATTTATTTGGCGAATGGCGGCGACCATGTCATTCTGATGGACCCTGAGTACAATACGGTGGATTCGATGGCTTATATGGATGCGAAGGTTCCGGGAGTCACCTCTCATCCGGGAGTCGCTGGTGGGCACTCGATGGAACGCCTGACGGAAAAGGATACGAATGATGCGTCCAGAGATTTTGTCGATCAACCCAAGCCGACCCCTGGTGAGTTGTTGTTCGGACCGAATGCCCAAAAAGACAAGATTCCGGTCTCTGATCTGAAAGACGACGTGCTGATTGTCCCTGAACCCAAGACTGGAATTGTCCTACCGCCAACGGTGATTGCCATGTACGACAAGAAGTCCGAGATCGATACGATTCTGGATGCCGAAGCGTCTTCCATTTTTATTCCGGTGAAAAAATCCGGGAAGAACGGAGTCGTCACCCAGGACGGCACATCGCTGGACGAGGTACTGGACCAGATCAAGGGCAAGGCGATCCCGGTGATTCATATCGAGGACAAGAAATTGGTAGCGGAGGTCGATCGCCTGCTCCAGAAAGAGAACCTCTCTGATGTGCACATTGTGTCTTCCAGACCGGAAATCGTCCAAGAGATGCGGGAGAAAAACAATGAATACCGTGGTGCCCTCGTGTATATCGACGGCAAGCTGAACGAAAAGAAGCAAAAGGAGCTCGTACGCTCAGCCAGAAGCAGTCGTTCCAATGTGATCGTTCTCTCGCAAACGGCGATGACGGAGGATGTCATTCGCTACTTCCGCAATCGCGGGTTGTCTGTGTGGGGAATCGATCGGGCCAACAATAGCCAAGCGAGTGAAATGATCGAGATGGGTGTGGCGGGGGTTGTCTCACACGATCCAAAAGAGGTGCATGAGCTGCTTGCTGCATACCCAGAGAAAAGCATCACGCAACCTCCAATGGTCATGGCACATCGAGGTATCCCTTCCTTAAAGCCGGAAAACACGATGTACGCCTTTGAAGAAGCGATGGAGCTGGGTGTGGAGATCATCGAGACAGACGTCCACAAAACAAAGGATGACCACCTTGTCCTGATCCACGATTTTGATCTGGAGCGTACCACCAACGGGACAGGGAAGGTAAAGGATTTCACGCTGAAGGAACTGCGTGAATTGAACGCTAACAAGCTCGATCCAGCCAATCCTTCCTGGTACCAGCCTGAGATTACCGATGCTGTCATTCCTACCATGGATGAATTGCTGGAAGCGGCCAAGGGCAAAGCGGTGGTCATTCTGGAAGCAAAGGGGATTGGGTACGAAAAAGAAATGGCAAAGGCCATCAAGGAGCACGACATGGTTGAAGATGTGATTGTCAGCAGCTTCAGCTCAGAAGTATTGGAGCGTTTCGCCAAGCTCAATCCGGAATTGGGACTAGGCTTTACCTTGAGCGGGACCAAGCCAAAGGAACAGCTGGAACAGTATGCCGAAAAGCAGATAACAGATGCGGTTCAATTGAATGCCCAATACTATATCAACCATCAGATTGTCACGCCAGAGCTGATCCGATTCGCCAAGCATCGGGGAATCATTTTGACCGTGTATACCGTTAACGAGGAAGCAGATATGAAGCGAGCAACCGAGGCGGGAGTCGGGGGAATTATTACGGATTATGCGCAAAAACTTTACAATACCCAAATATTACCTTAGTAAGCAATTGTTATAGTCGAGTGATACGTAAAAAACAGCGAGAGGTTCAGGGGGGAAAGTCGTGGCTGAAGTGGAATTGCGGCGCATTTCCAAGATGTATGGGAGTCAGAAGGTAGTCAATGAAGTGAGCACTCGTATTCTGCCAGGAGAATTTTTCGTACTGGTAGGGCCTTCTGGTTGTGGGAAATCAACCACATTGCGCATGATTGCCGGGCTGGAGGAGATCAGCACGGGAGAGTTGTTGATTGGCGGCAAGCCGATGAATCAAGTCCCTCCGAGCGGGCGAAACATCTCCATGGTCTTTCAAAATTACGCACTTTATCCGCATTTGACGGTAAAAGATAATATTTTGTTTGGTTTACAGGTTCGAAAAGTAGACAAAGCGGAGCAGGGCAAGCGGTTAGAGCGTGTAGCGGAGATGTTGGGCATCGCGCATCTTTTGCAGCGCAAGCCAAAGGAATTATCCGGGGGACAAAGACAGCGCGTAGCACTCGGACGGGCCATCGTCAGTCAGCACCCTATCTGCCTGATGGACGAGCCGTTGTCCAATCTGGATGCCAAGCTGCGCGGACACATGCGCACGGAAATCCGTCGCTTGCAGCAAGAGCTGGGCATCACGATGATTTACGTTACGCACGATCAGGTGGAAGCGATGACGATGGCAGACCGCATGATGGTCCTGCGTGACGGCGAGGTTCAGCAAGTCGGAAAACCGCTCGACGTCTACAACCATCCAGCGAATTTGTTCGTGGCGGAGTTTACGGGGGCACCCCCGATGAATACGGTACCTGCCATTTGGCGGGCAGATCAAGCAGGAATTGAGGTAGCAGGTCCGCGCTTTTTGCCGCTTCCTATGTTTCACGGTATCAAGGACCAGACCCCGGTCGTTCTCGGTCTGCGTCCAGAGTCACTGCAGCCCGTCCTTGAAGGGCAATCTATGGATGCTTCCTGCCAGCTTCCTGTCACTGTGCAGGGAGTAGAGATTCTCGGTTCTGAGACCATTGTGGAATTCACCGTGGGAGACAAGCTGTGGAAGGCCAAATGGAACGGGCAATGGCACTGTAAAAGAGGCGAAACCATGCATGTTCGTTTTGATCCAGCTCAGGTGAACGTGTTTGATGGAGAAACCGGAAAAAATCTAGCGGTTACGACCAATTAAGAAAAGAAAAGGGAGAGGTACTGCGATGCGTAAAGTCGTCAAAAGCTTGTTTGCGGTCGTCATGAGTATGAGTCTGATCACGGGTTGCTCCAGTGGCAATTCTTCGTCCACAAACAATGCGGCGCAAGGAGCCAATTCGTCAGGCAAAACAGAGCTGTCCTTCTATTATCCGGTTGCGGTTGGCGGTCCTTTGACCAAGATCGTGGACGGTATGGCAGAGGAGTTTAACAAAGAAAATCCAGATATCACAGTCAAGCCAGTCTATACGGGCAGCTATCAAGATACGACGACAAAGGTACAGGCAGCTGTACAGGGCAAGACTCCTCCAGACGTAGCGGTGATGCTCTCAACGGAGCTGCATACGATGATGGACATGGATGCAATCCTGCCGTTGGACGACTTCATTGCGAAGGATGGCGGCAGCGAATACGTAAATGATTTCTTCCCGGGCTTCTTGGCGAATTCCCAAGTAGACGGCAAGACATACAGCATTCCATTCCAACGCAGCACCATCGTGCTCTATTACAACAAGGACGCGTTCAAGGAAGTCGGGCTTGATCCGGAAAAACCGCCGACATCCTGGGACGAGCTGGTTCAGTACGCTGCCAAATTGAAAAAGGACGGACGCTACGGCGTCGAGATTCCTTCCTCGAGCTTTACGTATTGGATGTTCCAAGCGCTGGCCTTGCAAAACGGCAAGAACTTGATGTCCGAAGATGGGAAAAAAGTGTTTTTTGATACGCCAGAAAATGTAGAAGCCCTGCAATTTTGGGTAGATTTGTCCAAAAAGCATCAAGTGATGCCTGAAGGTGTCAACGAGTGGGCGACTGTACCTTCTGATTTCTTGGAAGGCAAAACGGCAATGATGTTCCATACGACAGGGAACCTGACGAACGTGAAGAAAAGCGCGAAGTTTGATTTTGGCGTAGCATTTTTGCCAGCGAAAAAGAACTACGGCAGCCCGACAGGGGGCGGCAACTTCTACATGTTCAAGGGAACGGATGCAAAGAAACAGGAAGCGGCATGGAAGTTCATTCGCTTTATGACCGAGCCTAAGCGTGCTGCTCAGTGGAGCGTCGATACGGGTTATGTTGCTACACGTAAATCTGCTTACGCAGAAGAGAGTATGAAGCAGTACGTCAAGGACTTCCCGGCGGCAGCAGTGGCTCGCGACCAGCTGGAATACGGACATGCTGAGCTGTCTACGCACAATAACGGCAAAGTGACAAAGCTCTTGAACGACACGCTGCAATCTGTGATCACTGGTCAATCCGAGCCTGCGGAAGCATTGAAAAAAGCGCAGGAAGAAGCGGACAAGATGCTGGCGCCGTTCAACAAATAAATCAAGCAAGGCAATGGGGGAGCGACAATGGGGGAACTACGCGCAAAATGGAAAGTGAACATGTACGCCTGGCTCTTGCTCCTTCCCTCCCTCATCTTCCTGCTACTGTTTACCTTCTATCCGGTTATACAAACGTTCATACTCAGTTTTCATCAAGCGGATCTGGGTTCTCCAGAGCCGTTTTTTAACGGGATAGATAATTATAAACAAATGGTGGAAGATGAAGTGTTTTGGAAGGTGCTGACCAATAATATCTGGTTTGCCATCGGAACGGTGCCGACGAGTGTGGCTCTCGCGCTAGCTATGGCTCTGTTCGCCAACAAGGCAATACGAGGGAAGAGCTTTATCCGCACGGCTTATTTTTACCCGACAGTTGTTCCGATGATTGCAGTGGCGAACATCTGGCTGTTTATTTACACACCGGAGTACGGAGCGCTTAGTCATGTGATGGAGTGGTTCGGAAAAGGCGACATGAACTGGCTCGGCGATCAGAAAAATGTGATGTGGGCGATGATCTTCATGGTCATTTGGAAGGAAGCGGGCTATTTCATGATCTTTTATTTGGCGGGGCTGCAAAACATTTCACAGGAGCTATACGAATCCGCCTCCATGGAAGGGGCATCGTCATGGACGGTTTTTCGCCGCATCACCTTTCCACTGCTTATGCCAACGACGATGTTTGTCAGTATTATCGCCTTCACTAACTCTTTCAAGCTGGTAGACCATTTGGTGATCATGACCAAAGGCGGGCCGGATAATGCCAGCAATCTCTTGCTGTACTACATATACGAGACGGCGTTTTCTTTCTGGGATCAAGGAATGGCTTCGGCATTGACGATTGTCATGGTCGTGCTGCTGCTGTTAGTCGCTGCTTTTCAGTTTTTTGGTATGGATAAAAAGATTCATTACAACTAAGGGGGGATGGCAGATGCTTCGCAAAATCACAACAGTTGGAATGTACGGCTTGGCCGTTCTCTGGTTGTTTCCTTTGCTCTGGGCGGTCTGGACTTCCTTTCGCCCGAGGGAGCTGGCGACTTCGTGGTCGCTCCGTGCAGATTTTACACTCGATAACTTTGCGAAGGTGTGGGATGCAGCACCCTTTGACCAGTACTACATCAATACCTTTTTGATCGTGACGGGTATTTTGGTGGCACAAATGATCACAGCTACACTGGCGGCCTATGCCTTTGCGAAGCTGCAATTTTGGGGAAAGGATGTGCTGTTTGTCCTGTTCCTGGTCCAGCTCATGGTCCCGGCAGATATCTTGATTTTCCCCAACTATAATGTCCTGCGTGACTTGTCTTTGCTGGATACCAAAATCGGCATTATGCTGCCGTACTTCGCTTCTGCCTTCGGGGTTTTTCTGTTGAGACAAACCTTCAAGACAATCCCGCACGAGCTAGAGGAGGCGGCACGGATGGAAGGCTGCTCCTGGTTCCAGATTTTGTGGCGGGTGTACGTTCCGTTAGCGAAGCCGACCTACATTGCGTTTGGCTTGGTCTCGGTCAGCTACCATTGGAACAACTTCATGTGGCCGCTGATTATTACGAATTCCGTGGAAAATCGCCCGTTGACGGTCGGTCTGGCGATTTTTGCCCAATCGTTTGAGACAGGGGCGCAGTGGGCCGAGGTAAGTGCAGCGACTGTCATGGTAATTTTTCCGTTGTTGCTGGCATTTTTGTTGTTCCAGCGGCAGTTTATCAACAGCTTCATCCACTCCGGCGTGAAATAAGAGGGAGGGTCATGAATGATGAGAGACAAAAGCTCGTTTGCCGTATCCACCTATGCGTTATTTGATCTGTCCTTGCGTGATGCTATTGTTCAGCTTTTACACCATGATTGGAAGGCCATCGAGATAATGTGTGAAGAGAATCATGCCGACCTCTTGGACTGGTCCTGGGAGCAGTTGAAAGAGTTGAAGCAGCAGGGAAACGAGAGAGGGATTGCCTGGTCGATTCATGCGCCGATTAGCGGCTGCAATCTGGCGGCGGACTCAGGACCAACTCGGGAGCAAACAATGGACACGATGAAGCGCTGCCTGGAGATTGCTAGCTTTCTCGACTGCACCCATGTTGTGATGCATGCGGGGGAAGTAGAAGACCGACTCGCGGAAACAGAGCGTGCCAGAGGTGTGGAAAATGTGAGTCAGGCACTCCACGTGTTGACCACCGAGCTGTCCGCAGAGAGTAGAACCATACTGACGGTCGAGAATGTTCCCCCTTATCCAAAAGTGCTGGGGTGGAACGTCGAGGATCTCGTGCGTATATGCCGTTACGTAAAGTCCTCTCGCGTAGGGATCGTGTACGACGTAGGTCATGCCCATTTGATTCGTCCGGGATATGCAATCGATGCATTGCAGGAGGTGCTCCCTCATTTGTCCGCTCTTCACCTGAGTGATAACTTTGGCAAGCTCGACGATCATTTGGCGATAGGCGATGGAACGATCCCGTTTGCTTCGATCCTGTCACTTCTGAAAGACAACGGATTCGCGGGTCATTGGGTTGTAGAGACAAAGCAGCTTGGCTGCGCTGAGGTAAGTGTGGAACGGCTACTGAGGGCAGGAGGCGAATAACATGGACATGAAAACGATTTTGAAAACGAATCCGGTTATTGCGGCAACCGAACAGGATCGCTTGGGAGAGGCGATGGCGTCTCGAGCTTGCGCGATCCTGTTGATGTACGGAAAGCTGACCAAGCTGATGGAGGAAGCCGAAACCATCCGTCAGTCGAGCAAGCCGATTTTTTTGCACACAGACCTCATGAATGGCCTGTCCAATGACAAAGAGGCTTTTCGTTTCTTGTCCACCTATATCCAACCAACGGGCATTGTCACTACCAAAGGACCGATGATTCGCGCGGCCAAAAAGGAAGGGATGCTGACGATCCAGCGAGTCTTTTTGATCGATTCGACCTCTCTCACGACGACCATCAAAAACGTCTTGGAAAACCAGCCGGATGCGATTGAGATTATGCCGGGGATAGCGCCGTCTATTATTTCGTATATAAAGGAGCATTTGCCGCAGCCGATTATTTTGGGCGGGTTGATTTGGAATATGGAGCAGGTCAACGAAGCGTTGAAGGGTGGAGCAGATGCTGTTTCCTTGAGTAAGTCGGAGATGTGGAACCATATGACTGTTTAGGAGAAAGGGCAGGTGTGAAAGCACCTGTCTTTTTTGTGTGTTATCCAGTCCAACCATAGTTTTTCGTTTTATGACGGAGGTTGCTTAAAGTTAGCTTTTTTGCCTTCATACGTGTCTTTTTCCTTGACTAAAGTATGACAGTTACACGCCAAGATTGTTATAACACAAAAATTTTGACAGACCCGAATGTATTGCTCAATCCATACGAAAAGGAAGTTATACCCATTTAATGAAATATTGGGTGTAGAGCGGTCACTAACAATAGATATAAAGTTGTGAATACACTTAAATATACATAGGTATTTGGAAATGTTTCATCCAGAAACACCGGTTTCTTTACCCAAGCTGCTTATTCATCGTGTGTAGTAAACACGTCAGCCCATGTTTCTTACAGATATGTGTCCATATGCCTACATGATTGGTAATCAAGCACGAGTAAATTTATAATGTAGGTAACAAAATTCTACGATGAAGAAAGTAACAGCGAAGAGACACCCTTCAGCGTGAAAAGAGGGTAATATGGAACCAATTCAACTAATGGAAGCGGCAGAGCAATTTATTCGGACATGCTATCGCGAACTGGACAAGACAACGGACGAAACCGAGCGACGAGTACAGGAAGTCCGACAGATGATCGAACAGCAGGGATACTATGAGCATACAGCAGAGGAGCTGCGTCACGGAGCAAAAATGGCCTGGCGTAACAGCAATCGATGTATTGGGCGATTCTTTTGGGAATCATTACTTGTGATAGATGAGCGGCACGTCGAAACTGAAGAAGAGATGGCGCAGGCCATGCTCCGACACATCGACTTTGCCACCAATGGCGGGAAAATTCGCCCGACCATCACCGTTTTTGCACCTGCTGTAGCAGGCAGAGCTCCCATGCGCATCTGGAATGACCAACTGATTCGCTATGCGGGATACGAGACAGAGTACGGCGTACTGGGTGACCCGATTTCGCTTTCGTTGACGAAGCTATGTAAGAGCCTTGGATGGCAAGGAAAAGGCACAAACTACGACGTTTTGCCGCTCGTTGTGCAAATTGGAGATCGGACGCCGCAGTTTTTTGAGATTCCTCAGGAGCTGGTCTTGGAGGTGCCGATCGTGCATCCAGATTTGCCGGGCTTTGCTGATATGGAATTGCAATGGTACGGGGTTCCTATTGTATCGAATATGCGCATGGAGATTGGCGGTATCGACTATTTGGCCGCTCCATTTAACGGCTGGTACATGGGAACGGAGATCGGTGCACGCAATTTCGCTGACCAAGAGCGATATAACATGCTGCCAAAGGTCGCAGAGGTCATGGGGCTCGATACGAGCAGGGAAGGGACACTTTGGAGAGACAAAGCGCTCATCGAGCTGAATGTAGCCGTCTTGCACTCCTTCAAGGAAAAAGGAGTATCGATTGTCGATCACCATACGGCGAGCCAGCAATTCAAGCGATTTGAGGAAAGAGAAGAGAAATGTGGTCGAGCCGTTACGGGTGACTGGACATGGCTGGTTCCGCCAATCTCCGGAACAGCCACACACATTTTCCACAGTCTATACGACAACACAATCCATACGCCGAATTTCTTTTACCAAGACAAGCCGGAGCTCGGCAAAAAATAAGGCTTTCCAATGTCGCGAATTTGCTTCGCGGCATTTTTTTGTGCGCGATGTCACATACAGGGTGATGTGGTACGTTATACCAGTTGGAAGGAGGGAGAGAGTGGACACGAAACAGATAGAAGAACTCGTGGATGAGATCATTCAGGGAGCGGATGACCGCTACGCTGCCATCATGAAAAGCTACCAAACCCCCATATTTCACTACTGCTATCACATCTTGGGGAATCGATGCGAAGCGGAAGACGCCACACAGGAGGTCTTCTTCAAGGCTTATCGCAACTTGAAAAAATACAGTCCAACCATACCCTTTGCAGCTTGGCTTTATAAAATAGCCTATCACCATTGCATCGATCTCATCAGAAAAAGGAAATGGACAAAGATGTTGCCATTTTTGATGCAGGACAAAGAGTCTCAATCAGACATTGAGCGGCATATTGAAAATGTTTATTTCAGTGAGGATGTATTTCTTGCCATGCAGACACTCTCAGTAGAGGAAAGAACACTTCTCTTACTGCGAGGCGTGGAAGAAAAGACGTACGAGGAAATTTCCTTGATCATGAACAAAAACGCTGCGAGTCTGCGCAAAAAATTCGAGCGTACGGCATCGAAGTTCCGATCCGCTTATTCTCCTTTAGGGAAGGGAGGGTCAACTCACGATGAGACCAAACAAATCGCACGAGAATATTAAGGACCTGTTCAACGACCCGCGCATCCCGCAGGAGATTGACATTAGCCATCAAGTGATGACAAAAATCAAAAGAGAGAAGGAGAGATTTTTTGTGAAGTACAAGGTAAGCATATTAGTCGCTATTGGTTTGATCGCAAGCATTTCATCGGGCTATGCTGCTGTCCAGTTCTATCAATTGAAGGATGAAAAAGGCGAAGTTATTTATCAGCAGAAAGACATCTCCCAAATCGCGGAAAAACCCAAAGTTGTCAAGGAGGTAGATCCTGAAACTAAGAAATATCAAGAAAAACGTTCGGAAATTACTAGAAGCATGGAGCCTGGAACTGCCGCAGCCGTTTATATCGCCGTCCACAATCCGAAAAAAGCGGTTGCAACGCTCTATAAAGCATTTGAATTTGCCAATTTGGCCGATCTACACAAGAAAGCGGGAGATCAGATATTTGTGCCTGAGATATTGCCAGGGGGTTATTCCTTTGAGGATGCCAACCTCACATTTGACATCAAGAGAGAGTATGATAAGGAAGCTTTGTACAAAAAGGCAGAGCAAGAGAAAAAGGAATATGTTATTCAGCCATTGGAATGGACAAATGAGCTGGACACGCTATATGCGACATATAAGTCTGGGAAAAGCTTTATAAATTTGAACATCTCCAATTATGAAGATGTAGAAGACAGCACAACTTATGTAATAGATCAGGATGAACAGCAAAAAGAGGTAATTAAAGTAGGGCAAATCGAAGTGCTATATACAGAAGAAGCTAGTAAAGACGGGGTTGACAAGAGCATCGTCTGGGTTATGGAATACACTGGAAAGAAGATGCAGTATGAAGTAGTCGCGACTGGGGATGTATTGACCAAAGGGAATATCAGCGAGTTTGTAAATGCCATGATGCCGAAAAAATAAAGCTACCAATGTCGCGAGCATGCTTCGCGGCATTTTTTGTGACAGATTGAAAATAGTATCTCTGAGAACCAAGGATGCACGATGAATTAAGGAAAATTTTAGTTTTACCCCACAATTTTGTTTAACTTTTCATCTTACCCTAGATTTAGCAAGTAAGAGAGTAAGAGATTTACTTGCACACAAAAAAAGAAATGAAAAGGAGCGAGACCAATGAAAAAGAAATGGATGACAACTGCATCAGCTTTATTACTTACTGGGGTGATTGGTACTGTTATACCGTATGCAACCACTACAGCAGATGCAAAAGCAAACGTTGCGGAAAAAAGTAACCTAGACCTGACGATTGCATTCGTTTTTTCTAAGGATGGCCAGGCAGTAACCATTAAAGACAGTCAACTAGGTGAGCACAAGGCTACGGTTAAAGATCTCTCCGAGAAGTTAGGTATAACGGCAGATGATCTTAATCTATCTTCACATATGATTGAAATGAAACCAAATGCGACAGGCAGCAAGATTATTGTCAAAGAAACTTCCTTTAAAGGTGATGTGAAAGAGTATGAGACCAACGATAATGATGTCCTCATGCTGTTCGGTCTTCACAAAGTAACGAAATAAGCCAAAAAATAAAGCTACCAATGTCGCGAACATGCTTCGCGGCATTTTTTTGTGACGGATTAAAAATGGTATCTCGGAGAACGAAAAAGATGGGCAGAGCAAGCTCCTTATGCTAAAATTCACGAGAATGATTATCAATTTCAAAATTCGTTGAAGGAGAGGTTCTTTTTGAGAAGGAGAAAATCAGGCTTAGATAAGATCATAATGGTAGCCCTTATTATGGTCATGATCAGCATGTTATCAGCCTGCGGACAGACACCAGCCAATCCAACTGCTCAACCTGCGCAGGAAAGTTCAGTTAACGAGAGTAACAATGAATATATCAACTACCAAGCGTTTAATGGCACAGTAAAAATTCCGAAGGACCCAAAACGGGTTGTGGTTCTTGCGGACAGCTATGTTGGACATTTTCTGACACTGGGGATCAAGCCTATCGGTATCACGGACCATGCTATGGAAAACCCGTATTTTAAAGGGAAGCTGGATGGTATCGAAAGCGTGGGCAACGGAACATCGCTAGAAAAAGTACTGGCGATGAATCCTGATTTACTTATCGTGTTTGAAGGGGATAAGAATATCGAGGAGTTCACCAAAATAGCTCCAACGGTAGTGATTCCATACGGTAAGAAGCCAATCCGCGAAGAACTGCGGGAGTTTGGCAAAATGACAGGAAGAGAAGACAAGGCGAATGAGTGGATTGCCGAATGGGACAAGAAAATTGCTGAGGCAAAACCAAAGGTGCAAGCAGCGGTAGGAGATAAAACCGTTTCGATTTTGCAGCCATACGCCAAGGGGATCTATGCGTTTGGGCACAACTTCGGAAGGGGCGGAGACATCCTTTACGGAGAATTCCAGTTGAAGGCTCCGAATGCCGTACAAAAAGAAGCCATTGATAGCAATACCGGCTGGGCGGAGGTCTCGCTTGAAACAATGCCGGACTTTGCGGGAGACTACATTTTTACCAGTGCATGGTCCGGAGATGATACCAATCCGGAGAGTGTATACGGTACAAACGTTTGGAAGGGCCTGTCAGCAGTGAAAAATAACCAGGTTTTTCAGATTGATCAGAAAGGCTCCTATTTTAATGACCCGATCTCATTGGAAGCGCAACTCACGTTCATTGTAGAAAAATTAACGTAGAAGAAAAAACCCCCGAAACATAGGTAGCAAGTATGCTTTGCTACGAGTATTCGGGGGTTTTTGCTATTTATTTAGCGGTTGTAATAACTGCTAAGAGCTGGGAGCAGACCTAATGGATTTTTCCGCAAGTCCTTGGCACTAAAGAAAATGCTGCCCTGAACCTGAGGAACCATCGCGTTGTAATTCAATTGGTTGATAATCTCCTGGGCGCTCTGCCAGCCAGCTTCAGCCGTTCCCAGCTTGTAAGGGGAATGACCGATGTAGAGCTTGACGTTCGTCCCTTGTACTTCGTTTGCCCACCAAGTAACGAGCTTGTCGTATTGGGCAGGGGCGAAGGAAAGGCTCCAATAAATTTGCGGAGTCACATAATCGATCCAGCCTTGTTGAATCCATGTGCGCACATCGGCAAACATGTGGTCATAAGCAGTCACGCCAGCTTTTGTATCGGAGCCGGTCGGATC
This sequence comes from Brevibacillus sp. AG, assembly GCF_028369215.1. Taxonomy (NCBI): domain Bacteria; kingdom Bacillati; phylum Bacillota; class Bacilli; order Caryophanales; family Paenibacillaceae; genus Brevibacillus; species Brevibacillus sp. AG. Next base: position 23,074 of record NZ_JAQMYO010000004.1, read on the forward strand.
GACATTGCTGTTGCGCCATACACCGAATGGACTGATCCCGAATTGAACGTGAGGCTTGACGCTCTTGATGGACTGATTCAATTGTTGAACAAATTGATTGATATTATCGCGGCGCCAGTCTGCTTTGGATACGATTTTCTTGCTGTTGTAAGCCTTGAATGCTGCATCGTCTGCAAAGGCGACATTGGAAGGATAGAAATAATCATCCAGATGGACACCATCGATTTCATAGCGCTGCACGACTTCCATTACTTCATTGATAATTTGCTGACGTGCTGCCGGAATACCCGGATTGATGTACAACTTTTTGTTGGCATTCACAATCCAGTCAGGGTGCTGCTTGATCACATGATTCGCTGGCAATTGGTCTGTTTTTGCATCCGTAGTGGCACGGAACGGGTTGAACCAAGCATGGAATTGCATCCCGCGTCTATGCGTTTCTTCTACCATAAAGGCAAGCGGGTCGTAGCCAGGATCTTTCCCTGGGGTTCCCGTCAAAAATCTCGACCATGGAGTGAGTGTAGAAGGGTACAGAGCGTCTCCAGATGGACGCACTTGCACGAAAACAGCGTTCATTCCCATGGCTTGCAGCTCATCGAGCAGCTGTATGTATTCTTGTTGCTGTTTCGCTGGGTTTCCGTTAGAACCGGAAGATGGCCAGTCCAAGTTGTAGACTGTCGATATCCATACCCCACGCAAATCTCCGTTTGTCACGACAGGTGTGCTTGGTTCCATCCCGCCAGTTTCACTCAGAACATCCTGTGGTGGCGGAGTCATGGTAGCGACGTTGCCGCTTTGTAGGCGAATCGTTTTGGTTTTGTCTTCCCAGTTTACCGTTAGGCCCAACTGCTCGGATACAAAACGCAGCGGAACCATGATTCTTCCTTGCTTGTTCTGAACAGAAGAATCAAGTGGGACGCTGTTGTTGTTCACGAGAGCGTTCTTCTGATTAACCGTCATGGACAACAAGGTATCTTGCTTGCTGATCGTTGCGGTCTGAGAATTTGGCTCCCAATTTACTTCGGCTCCCAGATTTTCACCGATCACTCGCATAGGGACCATCGTTACGTTTGCTTTTGGAATAATGTACGGAGCGACGTCACTTTTGATTTGTTGCCCGTCCAAATAGATGCTGATGCCAGAGGATGTCTGCGCGGCCTGCACGGATATCCCCATCGTTGGAATACATAGTACGAACATTAGCAAAAGCATAAACCACTTGCGTACCTTCATTTTTGCCAATCCTCCGACAAGATAGATTTGCTTAAAACATTAGCCAATACGTTTGACGCTTTATTATATCGCTTTGTTACGCTCCAGTGGGAAGTTTCGGCAAAAAATGACGACACTCATCGAAACAAGGGAACCACCCAAGCTGCTCTGGCATAGGCAGAAGCATATGTTGTTTTCCTTCTGGTCATGGGACAAAAGAGAGGGAAAGGAGTGCAAGCATGAGTTCTTTTCTTGCGCAAAAGGCACCGATTGTTTTTGTTCCGGGGCTGTTTGGGTCGATGAGTGATCAAATTATTCCGGGTACTGGTGACTGGGGCTTCGGGTTTGCCCGAACGGCTTACGAGCCATTTATCCGTTTGCTTGGAAAAATGGGATACTCCCTCAATGAACAATTGTTTGTAGCTTTTTATGATTGGCGAAGGCAGATCGATATTTCAGCAGAGCGCTTTTTGCTGTCTGTCATCGAGCGAGCGAAGCAAACGACAGGTTCCCCTTATGTCAATCTCATTTGCCATAGCATGGGGGGCCTTGTTGCTAGAGCCTATGTCCAAAGCGAATATTATCAAAACGATGTGGATCAGTTGCTCATTTTTGCGACTCCCAACGCAGGATCGCCTGTCGCCTACAGCTATTGGGCAGGAGGGAAGCTGCCGCGCTCCGTTTCTGCCAAAAGAAATGTCGTGGAGCTATATATGAATGTTTATCTAGCCTATTTGGAGCAAAGCATCCCTTTTCATCGTATACAAGCTATTCATAGACATTTTCCGAGTCTCCTTGATCTTACCCCGTCAGCAGCATATGGCGATTATTTGCTGGAGAAAAAACAGGGGGTAGAAGCCTTCGTCCCTTATGAAAAGATGGTCGTGAAAAATCAATACATGGACTACTTGAACGCAACGATGGGGATTATCGCAGCCCGCAATATTCGCGTCACGCTGGTAGCTGGCATTGGACACGAAACGATTCATTACCTGCGAACAGTCCCTTCGCTGTCTCCCGATAAATGGGTCGATGGAAGAGTAGTGGGCTCGATCAATAGTGACGCTGGAGATGGGAGTGTCATGGCAAACAGTGTATTCGCACTCGAAGGTGAGCGTTATTACGTAGAGGCGACACATCTGGAGATTTTGTATAAAAGTGAACCGCTTCTCCGGCAATTGCTAGAGTAGGGGAAAAAAGAGGACCAAGCCGGGAAAATCCCTGGACTTGGTCCTTTAGATGAGCTACGCTTTCTTGTTTCTGCGATACATGATCGAAATACCGATCAAGATCGAAACGATACCTGCAACGAGAGGGAGTGGGTTAGCCTGTTCTCCCGTCTGAGGCAATACTTTGCCTGTAGCTGGAGATTCGTTGTTAGTCTCCAAGACGTTGGAGTTATTGGCAGCTCCCGAATCGTTCGGTTTGGTTGTATTTCCTGTTTGATTCAACTCTCCCGAAGTGTTGGGGTTCGTAGTGTTGTTGTTTGCATCAGGAGTACCAGGTTGGTCTGGATTGCCAGGTTGGTCTGGATTTCCAGGTTGGTCTGGGTTGCCAGGTTGGTCTGGGTTGCCAGGTTTATCTGGTTTGTCTGGTTTATCCGGTTTCTCGGGCTTTTCCGGCTTAGGCTCAGGTTTTGGCTCAGGTTTTGGCTCAGGTTTTGGTTCAGGCTTAGGCTCTGGCTTAGGTTCTGGCTTCGGTTCAGGTTTAGGCTCAGGTTTTGGTTCAGGATTTCCGCCACCACCGCCACCACCACCGCCACCGGAGGTTACGTCATTTTCGGCAGTAACAAGCACATGCTCGCCAACTACTTGGTTCCGTTTAATCTCGAAAGCAATTGGCTTGCTGTTTATTACATAACCAGTAGGAGCCTTCGTCTCGATAAACTCGTACTTGCCAGGATTTAGGCCTTCGACTAGAAGTTCACCGTTTGCATCAGTTGTCAGCTTTGTCAGCTCTTGATCGTTCTTGTCTTTGGTTACCTGACCATTTTCATCGCGGAGCGTAAATTCAGCTCCTGTGAGCTTATGATTTGGGTATCCCTTTCTTATTTTGGTCAGTTTCACAGATCCCGGGATCAATCTGTTGGTCAACGTGAGAGCTGTCGTGCCTTCATCTGTTACTTCGAATTTCAGTGGTTCAGCAAGCTCATAACCAGCAAGCGCTTTTGTTTCCACGAGCTGGTAGAATCCTGCTTTCAGGTTCTCGAGGAGAAGGATACCGTCCTTATCCGTTGTGAGTCCATTTTGCAGTACTTTCCCGTCAGCATCTTGAAGCTCAAAGGTTACGCCAGGAAGTGGCTCTTTGGTGTAGTGGTCCACTTTCAGCAATTGAACGGACCCGATATTTTTGGTGTTCTTTTTCGTAAGGGTCACAATTTCTGTCTGGTTGGAGGCGATTTTGAATGAAATAGGAGTCGCATCCAGCTTGTATCCCTTCGGAGCTTTCGTTTCGACTAACTGATAGTTTCCTTCTGCCAGATCGCCTTTGGAGACTTTTCCGTCAGAGCCGGTTGTCAGCTCAGCGATTGTTTCGTATGCTCCGCCCTTTTCAACCTGTAGATTGAAGACAGCGCCTTCCAGTGTTTTTCCAGCATTCTCCGCGTCAACTTTGGTTAACTCAAATCCTTGACGGAGCAGCTTGTTGTCGATGGTTATTTCGATTATAACTGGAACAGCTGGGTCAGCACCTGCAGGAGCTTTTAACGTAATGTCTTTTCCATTTCTGTACTCGTCTGCGATGACGTAGCCAACAGGGGCGGATAGTTCTTTTAGCTTGTACGCTTTAAATTTGTAGCCTTTGAAGGTGGCCATGCCATTTTCATCGGTCACGACTGTTTCCAGCAAGGTTTTCCCTGCCTTGTCGTACAGACCAAACGTGGCGCCTGCCAATGCTTTTTTCGTATCTGCGTCTGTTTTGACGATTTTCAAGTCGCCTTTACCAGGTGTGCTGGCTCCGCCACCAGCACCGGACAAGCTGACTTTGACACCTTCTTGTCCGTCTTTCCCTTTACCTACAACTGTTTTCCCTGCAAAAGAGGCCTCGTTTTTGATGATCTCTCCATGGTCAGCATTGATAAAGGAACGGTACTCCAGGATGTAGGCAGTGTGCAGATCGTTTTTGAAGGTCAGTTTAAAGGTATTGCCGACTACTTCTAATTTGTAGTCCTCGGAGGCCATTTCTTTTCCGATAGTCAAAGCACCGGATTCAGAGACGGATGTCGTAAAGAGTTTGAAGGAGTCTTTCATCAGAAGTTGATTGCTGGACAGGGTATCCGTCAATACAGCACCTGCCGAAATATGAGACTGGCTCGGATTGATTCTTACTGTCCATGTTGCATACTCTGAATCTGCTCCTGTACCTTGTACGCCTGTTTTGAGGACGTATTGCCCACCGTATGTCGGTCTGACGGTCGTCTTGCCTTTATAGAGTGGAGTGCCTGTTGTGTCACTATCGTGCATAGTGGCATTGTTTTCGTACACTTCTCCGACAGGCAGATTAGCCAAACTGGTTTTGTACGTGATGCGATAGGCCGAGTCGATGGGACCGAGATGAAGCTCGAAGCCGTTGGTCAGTTCGTCAAATTTGGTGGCGACAACTGGACCCTCGACCACTTTTACACCATCTGCTCCACCTGTGAGCAGCAACTTATGGATGGTTAACGAGTCCTTCACAAAAGTTTGTTCTCCGGTATAAAAATCGCGGATGATCGCGTTGTTAATCTTGTGAAGGTTGTAGTTCACATCGATTGTCCACGTGATTTCTTTTGTGCGGGCGTCGTATGTACCCGTTTTGTTGCCGTTATTGTTGGTGTAGTTGTCTGGTTTAACAGTAGCGGATTTCGTGATAGGGTCTTGTGCTTTCCCGTTTTCCTTCCAATTTAGTTCAGCCTTGTTTTTGTACACGGATGGACGGTCCTTGGAAGTAGGATCGAACTTCGTCAGGTACGTAATGACTAGACCTTTTGTGACTGGTTTGTGGAAGGTGATCTTGAATCCTTCTTCGTACGTTGAGTTCGGAGAGATGCTGTAGTCTTTGTCAGGCCCTTCTTCCAAATCCTTTGTCCAATCGTTGATCTTTACTTTGTCAGGAAGAAGAGTCAGCCCTTGACCCGCATAACTGTCGGTAATGACGACTTCATCCATCACCTGATTGTCGTCGTTTAGACTAAGCGTCCATTCGATTGTCTTATCCAGGTAGTTCACTTTTTCTTTTTTGGCGTTTTTCCAGAAGATTGCTTGATTGATCTCTCTGGATGCATCTTTTTTGGCTCCATCATAGATCTCTACTTCATTTTTCACGAGGTAGCTGTCTTGGTGGACCCGATTTTTGGCTTTGGTTTGGTAGGTGATTTCGTAAGCGGCCGACACGTCATGGTCAAACTGCAAGCGGAAGCCAGTAGGCGATGGGGTTACGTTGTACTCTGTGATGGCAGCCCCGTCTTTTGTTCCGTTTCCGTTGTCACCGATGGTCATTTTATGAACGGTAAAGGAACCATTCACGAGCTCTTGATGACTCGTATCGAATCGATCCTCGAGCCATGCATCGCTTTGCGTGATCAGTTTTTCATTGTAGTTGTACTGAATAGCCCAGGTGATCGTTTGTTTGTTGTAATCGTAGTGAATCGCCTTTTTGTTCAAAGGCTGGCTGAATCGGACAGAGACATTCGCGGAATCGATTAAATCCTTCGGGAGGTTCGTTCCTGTGACAGTGGCTTTATTCGTGTAGGTTGTATCTGTCGTACCGGTGACGTTGGTCTTGTACACGACGCGATAAGCACCGTCGATGTCGCCAAAGTTAATTTTGAACCCGTTTCCTTCTGTCAATTTCTCAGGAGTGAAGGTGGTTACCTCAGCCTTTGGATTAACAGAGCCATTCAACTGAACTTCCAATGGGAAGACCTTAATGGAGCTCATGTCGATATCCAGACCGCTTGGAAGCTCATCCGTAAAGATAGCGCCTTTTATCGGATTTTCACTTAGGTTAAAATCGACGGTCCAGTCGAGATAGCTAGGATTCATGCCCTTGTTTGCTTTCCCGTTCTTGTCGATTTCATTGTTGTTTTTGCCTTTGAAATGGACAGAGATCGGAGCGATGCCATCGAATTTGAAATCGATCTCCTGTCTCGTGCCACCTTCAAACTTTTTCTCATCGAATTCCCGCCACACATAGAAGGTTCCGTCATTGATCTCTGCGCCGTCATTGATGGCATCACTGAAAGTGAAGGTGACGGTGCCGTCTGTTGTCACTTCATAGGTGCCGTAGCCTCCGTTCAGATCTCCGGTCAAATTGCGATCGGTCCGAAACTTATCTGGGAGAGGGAAGGTAAAGGTGGCACCTTCTGAGTAAGGATGTCCAGCAGGGATTTGCCAAGTGAAATCAACTTGAACACGCGAGCCCTGATCCGGGCGGATGTCTTCTATGTTGTTTCCGTCCTTGTCCTTCATGACTACGCTGGTGATGATGCTGTCTTTGATGATGTTGGCGTCGGGTTCTGGGAGAGGAACGGGAACTGGTTCAGGTACTGGTACAGGAGTCCCTGTGCCTGGATTAGTTGGAGTTCCCGTACCTGGATCGGTAGGAGTTCCTGTACCCGGATCGGTAGGAGTTCCTGTACCTGGATCGGTAGGAGTCCCCGTACCTGGATCGGTAGGAGTTCCTGTACCCGGATCGGTAGGAGTTCCCGTACCTGGATCGGTAGGAGTTCCTGTACCCGGATCGGTAGGAGTTCCTGTACCCGGATCGGTAGGAGTTCCTGTACCTGGATCGGTAGGAGTTCCCGTACCTGGATCGGTAGGAGTTCCCGTACCTGGATCGGTAGGAGTTCCTGTACCCGGATCGGTAGGAGTTCCTGTACCTGGATCGGTAGGAGTTCCCGTACCTGGATCGGTAGGAGTTCCCGTACCTGGATCGGTAGGAGTTCCTGTACCTGGATCGGTAGGAGTTCCCGTACCTGGATCGGTAGGAGTTCCCGTACCTGGATCGGTAGGAGTTCCCGTACCCGGATCAGTAGGATCGCCTGTACCCGGTTCCCCGCTATTGTTAATGACAACCTCACCTTGTGTTTGGGCATACGAGGTTGTCGTGAAACCGAAAAAGTTTTGGATGATGAGCAAAAGTGCCACCACAACGACCCAAGATTTCCTTTGCATATGCTCCTCCTGTACTAAATTAAAACTAGCTCGTTCCGTCTTGCAGTAGGAAGGGTTAGGGCTGAGATGAAGTCGTTTGTTTCCATTCAGCTTGAACGATCAGTCTGTCCTTCGGATCTTTTGCTCCAACAGGGGTGCATGTGACCAAGGTGATCAATGGCTTCTTTTGATCCTCTAGAACTTCTACTTGTGTACGATCTACGACAAAGGCTTTCACGACAACGAATTGGTAGGTTGCCGTTTTCGTCTTGATCTCAATCTCATCGTTAGGTGCTAGTTCGTCCAAGCGATTGAATTGCTTGCCATGAGTAATCCCACGATGGCCTGCCAGTCCAACATTGTTCACACCGAATTCCTTGTCTGGCTCGATCAGGCCAACACCTTTACTCAAGGCATGCTTGTCCGCGCCTTCAAAAATCATCATTTCCAGATCAATTTTGGGAATCCGAATCACGCCTCTGGCACCTTCCAACATAGCGAGCGGCTCTTGTATCTGAGGAGCTGGTGGGTCCTCTGATGTAGCCGTTTCTATTTGCTCGCTGACGTTGCTCAGTTGTTCGAACGCTTCGATGAGCTGTTCTTGCTTTTGTGCAGATACCGCCGTTTCCCATTGAGGATAGAAAAGGAGGAATAAGCCTGCCAGGATAAACCCAGCACTTAACAGCACTCGCACATTCTTCAACTCCCTTTTCGCACCGTTAACTCAATTCAACTTTCCCCCCTTGTCCTAATTTTTAGTTACACTAAACTTTTTCAGCAAGAGGATTCTTCGTTGTACAAATCATGTAGTCGAGAACAACAGATACACCCACTGTTCCAATTGTGAAAAAATGCCTAGAGCTATCATAATCTTTCGACCTAAACAATTTCTGAACATGAAAAAAGCCAGAGGAGAAAGACTCTCCTGGCTGGCTTTTTCGGTCTCGTTCTATGGTTAATAGGCGACGCTTTTTGCAACAAATCCAACTAAGACTTTCCCGTTTGCATCAATGGTGGAGCCGTAATACCAATCGCCACGTTCACCGACTACTTGAACAAGTGCATCTCTGACAGCGTAGCCCCTGCCTGGACTTTCTGTCGCTCCTAAGGATTGGCTTTCGCCCGCAACAGATTCAACCCCATCCCGATAAAAACAATCCCCGTCAGCTTGTTGAGTATGACAGAGAACTTCTGATTATTGCGCAATTTTTGCGTAGCAAAGGAAGCGAACAAGGCGAGGAGACTGCACCAGATGCCACCCGTAACGGTAAAAGTAAGGCCAAGAATAAGGAAAGGGAGTGGTCCTGCTTCCGTCGCGCTAACAAATTGCGGGAGGAAGGCGATGAAAAACAGGGCGACCTTTGGATTCATGACACTTGTCAGGATCGCTTGCAGATAGACCTTTTCACCCTTCAGCTTCTTGGAATCGGCCGTATCAAAAGCTGGTGATTCCTTTGTCATGAGCATGCGAACGCCCAAATAGACGAGATAGGCGACCCCCAATATTTTGACGATGTTAAAAAGCACGATGGATTGCGCCAAAATGAGCGACAAGCCGAAAGCAGCCAAGAGTGTGTGAATGAGTGAGCCTGTCAAAATGCCGAGAACCGAAAGAATTCCTGCCTGTTTTCCTTGCGAAATGCTGCGGGTGATGATGTACATCGTGTCTGAGCCGGGTATCAGGTTCAACATGATTGCAGTCATCAGAAATGCTTCATAATGAACGATTCCAAACATCGCTTCCCACTCCTTGTCTATCTATAAAATAAAAATAGATTATAGAATAATCTGACACTTAAAGCAATGCGAAAAATGAGGAAAAGCTCCTGACGCAGATCAAAGAAAGTGTATCATGATCGCGCGGGGAGCTCATTATTCAAGTAAACGGATTACGGCGTCGATTCAGTAGCGCGTACCCAGCCTTCTTTTCCATTAAATACAATCTGGTACCAGCCATTCAGATCGGCGATGACTTGGAGGGAACCATCTGCTACTACCTGACCGATCTTCTCATATTCATCACCTGGCCCCGCAAAAACATCGATTTTTTGAGTGGCAGGGGGAGTTTGATCCGTCCCTTCTGTTGAGCCGTCAGCGGGGGAGGTCGCTTCTCCTGACTCGTTACCCTCGTTCGTTTCTTCGGGATTCTCTTCTAAGTCAGCCAGCTTTTCTATGTAATCCAAGCCATTGTCCTCGAGCTTGAACAGAGCGATTTCCTTTTCCCCTTTGCCTACCGCATTTTTCATGATCACATGCTCGGAGTCTTCTACGCTGATTTCATCCGCCTCCACCGAAAAGCGCTTATCGAGTGACTCTTTTGTCAAATTCGGAGACAGTGCCGCGTAGGCGTTAGCACGCTCCTTGCCGGATGCACTCACGATAATCACAGGCTTTTCTTTACTTCCGAGCGTATCGTCGATCTTCGCCTTTGCTGATTTCATGTCCACATCGAGCGACTGATCCAGATAGAGGAGCGAGTCATTTGGCATTTTCGCTGCGAAATAAAGACGTTGATCTGCCTTGGAGAGTCCAAATGCGTAAAGCTTTGCTCCCCAGCGATCTGTGCCGGAGAGCATGTCGGTGAACGTTCTGTCTGGATATCTCAATTGCAATAAGCGTGCTGGATCGTATTCCAACCAGAGTTTTTCCAGATCGGACAGGAGTGTAGCTGTATCCTGGAGCGGATTTAACTGTTCGTACAATTCACGCGCTTTGGTGAACTCGAACGACTTGATATATTGTTCTGCCTGTTTGAGCTTGCCCTCCAGATAGCGGGTGATCGAATCGAGTACAGGCGAATCAGTAGAGAGCACATCCTCGATTTTGCGATAGGCGGCTGCCATGTCCACGAAGGCACTCAAATCCTTCGAACGGATAACTTCCTTGATTTCAGCTAGTGCATACTTTTCCAACTGACCCACTAACCAATCTGCCTCGATACCCAGTTTTTCGTAATGGCGTATGCTTGTAGCCGTTTTGGTGATGACTTCTTCAAAAGGAGCCGAAGCGATCAGCGCCCGCAGCTTGGTCTTTTCATAGTCCTGGAACAAGGCCGTGAGCTCAGCCTGCTTCTTCTTTTTGCCGCCGTAGTATTCATCCGGAATGACAAGGAGTGTTTCGATGAAAGATTCGTCTTGATAGTTTTCCTTTTCGAGATTCGATTGTGCCTGAGCCTTCGCTGTTTGCAAGGCATTCAAGTAATAATCGGAAAAGCTCTTATCCATACCCAAGTGAGCGGACAATTGCTGGAAAAACATCCCCGGTACGTCCTTTTGATTTTGGTATTTCTGTTTGACTGCTTGGTATTGTTCATAGACTACACCGATTTCTGCGACCTTCTTTTCCGAGATGGCAGAACGTGAATGCAGGTGAAGCCCTTCTAGTTCAGCACGGATAGAAGTCAGTAGGAACATGATGGAATTCCATTCGTCATCCCCGTAGGACAGGACAGCCATATCATGCGCGCGAGAAAAGGTTTCCTCGGCTTGCAGCAGGTTCTTTTGTTCATAAAACGCCTTTGCCTGTTTATATAACGTAATCTGCTTGTACCCAAATCCGAGCTTGAACAGAACGGCGATCAAACCCAAGGCAAAGAGTCCAAGAAAAATATTACGGACCCAGAGGGACCTATGATAGGGAGAGATAGGCAGCATGAAAGGCTCCTCCTTCACAGTAAGCCTTTGAAATCCGGGTCAAACGCGTAATGCGTATCCACCCTGTTTTTGGTAGAATGATATAGTTGTTCCCAACCTTCATCCTTATGGGTTTGTACCATTTTTGCCAATCGCAGAAGGCGCTCGCGAGGCAAAAAATCGATAAATTCGATAATCAGATCCTGATATTCATCCACATAAGACTTCATGCGGAGCGCTGCACCTGCCACTTGACCGATGAGCTGATCCCCATTTTCTAGTAACAATATTTGATTTTTATAACGTCTGACATAATTGAGAACAGATTTTTTGACGAGCGAAGGCTGGACCTTGATGACTTCGCGCACATATTCCATGAAGTCCTTGTCGTACATAGACGGGATGAGCGTTTCGAGCTCCAGTTCCATGTCTTTTCGCAGGACGTAATGATTGAGGAACATGATCTTGCGTATCTTGATCGTATCGGAATCGACGAAATGCCCGATCTCTCTCGTTTTTTCATAAGCTTCCTTGAGATGTCCTTCTTTGACGTCGTTGCCCACTTCCTCCAAATGACGGAGGAGTGACTTCTTGAGCGTATCCAGTTCCTTTGTCAAAAAGTGTTGAAATTGTATGTCTCTTTCATAGGTGCCGTATTTTTTCTGCATCACGAAAAACAGCACGAACAACACACAGCCAATACCTCCTGCGAGAGCTAATTGCAAAAGGGTATCCGCAGAAAGGAGAGCAAGACAGACGAACAAGCCCAAGAGCAAAAAGCGCGTCTGCACATAACGGCGCGTCACAGCGTGGGAAACCTGGCGGATCGGTGTGTAGGCTCTCCCACAGGTCTCACAATGTGTCTCCCACAGGACATGGTACGTATGGCATCGCGTGCACGCTTGAATTCTTTCATACGTATGAGTGGTTTTACGGGTTTTGCGGAATTGGACGCCGATTCGTTTTCTCATGGTGAATCCCTCTTCTCATTCAGTAAGGCATGAAGATGCTGATCGATTTCGGCGTTGGAGAGATTGCGCCGTTTTAGTCGCAGCAGCTTGAGGAATCGGACCGCTAGCAGCAAAAAAGCCGCAAACAACAGAAAGTAAGTTAACATAAAATTTCTCCTAACGAAGTTGTCGAAATCTGTAACAAAGAATCATGTCGTATCGTATTACGAGTAAGGGGCAATCATTCTAGTACTTTTTTATCATCTGTCTTCTACTTCTTGAATCTAGTGGTAATAGTGTCATAGTCTTACTTCCTTTGCAACACTTCACAAATTCTTTGTAACGAACAAGAAAAGGAGCTCTCATGAAAATAATACGATTCCGAATGTTATGTCGATACGTAGCATGTCTTGCCCTGCTTTTGGTCAGTGTCCTCTCCGTCACTCACCCAGGCTTTGCGCAAACGAGCGGAAACAATATGGACGCTGTCCTGGTCGTGGACGTCAGCAACTCTATGACCCAAAGCGATAAGAACAAAGTCAGCAACGAAGCGATGAAAATGTTCGTCGACATGACGTCGATCCAAGCGAACAAGATTGGTGTCGTCGCCTATACCGACAAGATCGAGCGGGAAAAGGCACTGCTTGAGATTAATTCCGAAGAAGACAAGAACGATATCAAAGCCTTCATCGACAGCCTGCAAAAAGGAGCCTACACCGATATTGCTGTAGGGGTTACGGAAGCAGTGAAAATCCTGGATGCGGGACGCAATCCAAACAATGCGCCGATCATCGTGTTGTTGGCAGACGGAAACAACTATTTGAACAAAGCATCAAGCCGTACCCAAGCACAATCTGATCAAGAGCTACAGCAAGCAGTGAAAGAGGCCAAAGACAAAGGCTATCCGATTTACACGATTGGCTTGAACGCAGACGGTCAGCTTAACCGCACGACCCTGCAACAGATCGCTGCGGATACAAATGGTAAATTTTTCGAAACAAGCACAGCGGACAAGCTCCCGCAAATCTTGAGCGAAATCTTTGCAAATCACTTGAAGCTGAAGGTTGTCCCGGTGAAAAGCTTCGTTGCAAACGGTCAGGCTCAGGAGATTCCGATCCCAATCCCGAATGGCAGCGTCATGGAAGCCAACATCTCGATCATGTCGCAAAAAGCAGTGGAAGTGAAGCTGTATGACCCAGCAGGCAAGGAAGTACAAATCCCTTCCAACCAGGTCAGACTGTCGAAATCCAATGCGTACACGATGATCAAGCTGGTCAAGCCACAGCAGGGCGATTGGAAGCTACAGGTAAAGGGTGCCCCGAAGGAAAAAATCGATATTAACCTCATCTTCAACTACGATCTGCAATTGGAGATGGAGCCAGTCACAGCCAAGAGCTTCAAGGCTGGCGATGTCGTACCGATCAAGGCTGCACTTGTTTCAAACGGACAGAAGGTAGTGAGTCCTGATCTGTACAAGCAGATGAAGGCGACACTGATCGTCAATGACAAGACGGATAATAAGACGAATGAGGTCGTCCTGAACAATACGGGCAGCGGGTTCGAAGGCAGCTTCACAATCCCGGCTGACCATGCGTATGAGATCAAAATCAAGGCAGAAGACACCAGCTTTTACCGGGAGACAAAACCACTCCTTGTAGATGCTTCCAAAACGGCAGGCTCTGGAGCGAGCAAGCCGAACACAACCACTGATCCTGCTGCAGAATCGAAACCATTTCCATGGATGACCGTAGTAGGAGGTACCGTGGTTCTCATCCTGTTGATTGGTGCAGGCTTGTACGCACTGTCGATCTATCGCAAGGCGAACAAGGGCTTCGCGGGCCAAATCGCCATCGAGATCGTGGATGAGGATACAGGGGAAAAGTCCAATCCGCAGTACAAGAAACTGAACGCGTTCAAAGGAAAAGTGAAGCTGCACCAACTCTTGCAGCTCGCCCCTGAGTTTGCGGAGACAGAGAAAGTCATCTTTTTACCAGGGAAAAACGATACGTTGATCATCGAAAACCGTTCAAGCTGCCGAATCGAAAAGGCCGGACGTGTGCTCGATGCAAGCAAAGGCAAAGAGCTGAAGAAAAACGATCGCATCAAAATTTCGTTAACGAATGTGAACAAGTCCTTATATGTAGATTACATCGTCTAGGAGTGAGTCGATTATGAAAGCAGTTGTGAGAGAACACATTCAACAATTGGACGTATCCCTCGGCGGAGGAATCGTCAGTGACAAGATTCGCGTAGATACAATTGATAACCCGATGCTCGTCATCGGTCTTGGCGGTACAGGAATTGATGCGCTATTGCGCCTGAAATACCAAGTGAACAGACGCTTCAAGCTGCCAGTAGACCAGCTTTCTAAGAAGCGCAAGGAAAAGCCGGACAATATTGAATTCATCGCGTTTGAAACGAATGAACATGACCGTAACAAAAAGTACAAGGGCATCGGACTCGATCCAGTGACGGAGTTCGTACTCCTGTCCAATCCTGAGATCGGCGGTGTGTTGCAGAATCGCAGCATTCTGGAGCCGTACATCACTGACTGGCTCTCACCAGAGCTGACGATTACGGATGGAATCAGCGGAGCATCGGGTGTTCGTCAGGCAGGTCGACTTCTTCTCTTTACGAAAATTACGCAAGTCGTACAAACCATTGAGAAAAAGGTCAAGATGCTGTGCGAGGGCACGAACAAAAAGCTGACTGTATTCCTCTTGAGCGGATTGTCCGGGGGAACGGGGAGCGGTTGCTTCCTCGACATCGCCTATATCGTACGAGGCATTTTGGAGCGCGACTTCGGTAGTGCGGGGGTAGACAAGGTGAATACGCTGGGCTACCTGTTCACGCCTGACGTCAACCTGTCGAACAAGAGTCTCAGCTCGCACACACGCGACTACATCATGAAAAACGGTTATGCGGCATTAAAAGAGCTGGACTACTGGATGAATGCGGATGAGCGAAATGAGCGTTTCCGCCAGCAATACGGCAATGTACTCACTGTCCAATCGCCAATGCCACCATTCAACCTGTGTCATTTGATTTCTGCGACCAATCTCGAAGGCAAAGCATTGGAAAACGCCTACGATTACTGCATGAACGTAACCGCGGAGAACATTACGAACTTCATGGCGAGCGAAGAAAAGCGTTCGGGTGAAGAGTTTGCGATCCACGACTATATCAGCAACATCCGTACGAACATCAACCAGATGCCAAAAGCGTACGCAGCGAACTACCAATACAACGTCATCGGTGCTTCCTCTGCTGTCTTGCCGATCGAAGAGATGACAACGTACTTGGCATATCGCTTGTTTAATAAGATGGAAAAAATGTTCACAGTAGCACCAACACAGGAAGATGCGGAGAAATTCGCCCGCAAGCTCGGAATCGACATCGACTCGATTTCCCGCAAGTTCGAGGAGCGCGTTCCTGAACCGTTGCCAGGCTATGAAAACAGTGAGCGTCTGAACTACAGCAACGTGATCACTCAGCAAGTCGTGAGCATCGACCACGAGCTGGAGCAGGGTTATCTCGCCAAAGCGCGCGAAGCGTACATCAAATGCAAGAAGCAGACGCCAGGCGACATGATCTCTGTTTTCGGCGAAATGATTACGCGCGTGTTCCTGCACCCGCAGCAAGGACCATTCTATGCGTCCCGTCTGATTCATTCGGACAAAGGCTATTGCCTGATGAAAATGATCCTCTCCTACATCGAGAGCCTCAAGGCGAATCTGGAGAGCTTCCCGCGTGAGATTGAGGGTGCGCGCGAAAATGCGAATGAAAAGCTGGGCGATGCCCGCAGTGCTTTCATCTCCAAGGAGAAGAAGAAAAACAGCTACATCGAAGCAAAGATCAACGAATACCAGCTCCTGGCTGATCAAGAAAAGCTGGAGCAAATGATCGAATTCTACGAAGAGCTGCACCGTTTGTTGAATGCAGAAAACAACCGTATTTATAACGTATTTACTGAGATTTTGAACGCACTCAACCAAATTTTCGAGCAAAACGGCGACATCCTGATCAAGGGCGGCGAAGAGAGCGACCGCACGGGCAACAAGACGTACTACTGGAACATCGTCAGTGTGCCGGATATCTCCAAGGTAGTCAGCAACATCCTGGAGCAAAAAGATGCGGATGACCTGATCCGCGATTTCACCAGCGAGCTGCTGCGACACTCCGATCAGTGGGTCAAAGAGCAAGAGCTGGATATCGTTAGTTCGATCTCGGAATTCCTTTCGGAGAAGTTCGGTGAGCTGATCACCAAGTCGATGGAAGAATTCCTCGTGATCAAATACGGTCAGGACGAGACACTCGATCGCATCGTAGAGCGCAAGATTGCGAGCAAGCTGGATGAAGAGGCGATTCCGGTCTTCCATCTGAGCAACAATCTCGGCAATATGCACTTCCCTTCCTGGGGCTTTGTATCCGTGCCGCTGAAAGCACCATCGATTTTGAAGGGGATTAAAAACTATCAAGATACAGCGATTAGCGGATCACGCTTTACCGTCAAAGAAAGCGAAGTCAAAAACCGCATCTTCTGGCTGAATACGAAAAACGGTGTTCCACTGTTCGCTTACACACCGTTGAAGGTCTACGAGGAAAGCTACGAACGTACCATTCTGGATAGAGAGGGTATCGGACGCCACCTCGTTCAAACCGAAAAGAACAACTGGGCGTACCTCCCATCCCCTATTCCGGAAAAATCGTGGGGAGATACGTACCAAAATGGGCGAATCAAAGCGTACAACGCCAACGTACGCGAACTGTTTGACCGTGCGGTGCGCTATGGAGCTATCCGCGAAAAAGGCAGCGACAGCAAGACCAGCAACCGTTATGAATCCATCATGACGAAGCCGTTCTCGCTGACCACTTTCTTGGCTAAGCACCAAGCGCAAGGAGACGCGACCAAGCTGAGCCCTGGCGAGATCAAGCGTGCATTGGTTGAGCTCAAAGGTTTCCTGAGAGATGGTCTGGAGCAAGAATTTACGCGTGATGTGTTCGGCAGTATCAATGAAGAGATGGCAAAAGAAAACCTGATTCGCTATCCAGAGCAGATTCGCCTGATCGAACAGGAAGTGCGCAAATACGAAGAAATCGAAGCCAAAATCCAGGAGCTGGAGCAGATCGTAGGTGCCATCAAGGACGAAGAAGAGCTGGTGACCCGATTCATCGAAGCACTTTACACAAACACCATCTGCAAGCGCGGTGCACTCTACGTCTACGACAAGGATGAGGAAGAAGATGCGTGGGAGCCATTCATCAACCTGATGAAGGTCAACAAGCACGTCGAATTCGCTATCTATGAAAAGTTCCGCGCATTGGATCACAAGAACATGGCAACCATCCAGCGCAAGGCTGCAAAACGCAGTGACGCGATGACCTCCGCAGAGGATACGCAGCAACTGCTGGTAAAACTCGATGAAATTGCGGCGACCTTCCAAGAAACGAAAAACGATCTGGAATACGACCGCGATGAATACGTAAACGGTGAAGAGCTGTTCCAGTTCTACAAAAAGGTTTGGTCAAAAGTAAACGATATGCGCAAGACGCTGCAATAAGCAATCAGGATCGTTTAATAACCGAGGAGGACGCATGAGGGATTTGATTGGAGAGTTCGCGACCCAATACGTTACGGAATTGGAAAGACAACTGGATAGCGGAAACGGACAGCGAAGCATTCAAAACCCGGTGCTCTTCCTTTTTCTCGGGGATAAGAGCGTAGAGGCACTGCAAGCTGTTCGTGCCCACAACGAGCGCAATTGGCAAAATGGTCACGGTGTTCTTTATGTCCATGCGTATCAGGACAAAACGTGGGAGCATCCGCAAGTAATCGGGTGCCGCTTGCCGCAGGCAGATGCCGACAAGAAAAAGATGCGTACTTCGATCCACGAGCGTTTTTTACTCGATGAAGCTGTCACCATGGAGCTGAACAAGGTGATGAAGCTGGCAAGCGTGCGGGTAGCGGAAATGGGCAAGTTGTTCACTGCTTTTCAGCAAGTCAATATAGCGGTCGTGGCAAGGGCGGATGACCCTGCTACGATCCTTTTGCCAGAGCTGACGTTGCTACTCAAGGGCTACCTCAACGAGCTGTTTAAAAACGTATCTGTCGACCTGTACGTCCTGCTTCAAGAAAAGAACAACGGGGAAGCATTCGGGTTCTCGACAGCGCTCTCGGTTAGCTTTTTGGAAGAGGTCAATCGCTATCAGCGGAGCGACTACAGTTATCGAGCGAATCTCTTGGTAACGGAGGATCTCGTGAAACTGCCTGTGGAGCATGTGAACGCACCGTTATTTTCACTGGCCTACCTATTGAGTGACAAGACAGAGCATGGCTTGTTTATCGAAGGCGGCATGCAGGAAAATTATGAGCTGATCAGCAAGCTGGTGCTTTTGAACAACAAAAAGGTAGAGTCGGAGTTCCATGAAAGCAATGATGGCTATAACAAGCTGCAATTTATGCGTAGCATCACAGTTGATCATGGGCAGACCAAGCTCGCGTCTGCTGGACTATCCAAAGTGAAGCGACCAACTCATGCGATTGCGCTGACAGTACTATCCGCCGTATTTGACCGCTATTGGGAGCGACTACAAGACGGCGAGGTATTGCCGAAAACAAAAGCGAGAGAAAAGCTCGGATTGACGGCGCATGATTTGCAGCGAAAATTGGCTGGCATTCTCCCTGAGGATCACATCCTGGAGGAAATGACGGGGCTCATGACTTCTGGTATCAGCTACAGCGAGCTTTGCAGTATGAATATGCGTGAAGCGGAGCTGGCTTTGTTTGACGGTAGCAGCCAAGCCTTTTTTGAGGCGAATGTCGTTTCAGGGGCGCGTAAACGTCTGGATCACATGCTGTCCCAGGAGTCCTTGGCTGATTTGATTCAGAAAGGAATTATCGAGGATGAACGGCTTGGGCTGTATGCGGCTTACTATCTCACAGCCGAACACGCCAATGGAGCAAACCTGCTGGATGAGCTGCGCACAGGAATTCGAGAGACATCTCGACAGGTTGAACAGATTAAAGCCGAGCTTGTCGATCTCTACCAAGAGCGAGTGGAGCGGCAGGATATTCGCGTAGGAGGATTTTTCACACGGGATAAGGAGCGTGTGCGGACCTTCATTCGCCATTTGCTGGACGCTGTTTATGGCAAAAAGCTGGAGTTGCTGGATTGGGAGATGATGCTCTCCATCCTTGTGAGCTATGAGAAACAGGCAGAGCAGATTCACCGGCAGTTAGGTGAGCAAGTCGAGCAGCTGGAAGCCTTGCATAAGCAACTGCGGGAAATCGCCCAGACGAGCGTTCGAGAAGCGACTGACTACTTGGGCAAAAACGTCGACGAATATTACGAATCGGTGGTCCATGAAACAATCCGGTCATTGGAAGCTTCGCGCGGCAGTGATTTTTACATGGAACAACGGTATATTGGTAGCGGCGCTCTGCTCAGCGGGAATCGACTCGCCGGACTCGTGGAGAGGCTGTGTCAGTTTTGCCGGAACGAGATTCTCACCCGTGCGCCATTTGCTTTATCTTTTGAGGCGGAGCTGCTTGCGCGTGCCAACGTCGGGGCTGCTTACGATAACCGAACCGTGCTGACGAAGGAGGATTTGTTCCTCGATCTCGCATTGGTGTTGGAAGAGCGCGCAGCGGTTCACATCGAAGTGTTCCATTTCTTGCAGAAGCATCGCTATGAGGAGAAGTACTTGTTTGCTGATATTCACAACGACTTCGTCCAATATGCGCTGCACAAAGATGAGAGCACACGAACTTACAAGCTGGGCTGCATCCACGAGGAACAAAAAAGCGGGATAGAAAAAATGAACCTGATGGGTGGATTCGGCATGGAAGAGTTGATGTTCTACCGCAATAACAAGAAATACCATGCTTCCTATGAGGAAAGCGGGTTTGTCTTTCGCCGCGTGGGAGGAGATGAGTCGTCATGAGTCAGAGAAGGGTAAGCTTACTCATGCTAGTTTGTAGTCTGGTAGGTGGCGTGATCGGATTTTTGGTCGGGGAAGTCATGCTTGGCAAGCTGTCCGGAGAAATACCGCAATGGTTGTTAATGGGACTTTATTTTGGTCAATATGCCTTTTTCGTAGGACTGATGTGCCTCATTGCGGAAATGATCTCGCCACGACTGAATGGAGTCGGTTGGAAACAGCGCTATCTGGGCTTTTCCTGGAAAATGCTCGTGCCCAGCACGTTTTTGATGGTGGGCGTAGTGGCCATGCTGCTTCAGCTGCTGTACGGGTCATCATTTCAACAGGCTAGTGGGGCCAACAATATTGTCATGGTTCTGGATACGTCAGGCAGCATGCAGTCGTCTGACCCGGATAACCAATTGTTCAAAGCAGCAGCCGACATGGTGCAGCGCATGGACAGTGACATGAACATAGCAGTGGTTACGTTTCACGATCAAACGAATGTGCTGCAACCCCTCACCGAGCTGAGCAGCCAGTCCGTGAAGGATGAGATTGTGAAGAAGCTGCTTCAATATCCGCGAACGGATGGCGGCACTCGAATCGACCTGGCTCTGCAAGCGGGGCTAGATCAGCTGCAAGCCAATCAAATGGTGAATAGTACGGTCGTGCTGATGTCAGACGGCTATAGTGATCTGGATGTCCCTGCTGCACTTGCACCCTACAAGCAAAACCAAGTGATTGTCCATACCGTAGGCATGAGCCAAATCGATGCAGACGGAACGGCGTTGCTTCAAAAGATCGCTGCTGAGACTGGCGGCAGCTACTTCAATGTTGAACACGCTGACCAAATGACAGGAATTTTTGGTCAGATTTACG
This sequence comes from Brevibacillus sp. AG, assembly GCF_028369215.1. Taxonomy (NCBI): domain Bacteria; kingdom Bacillati; phylum Bacillota; class Bacilli; order Caryophanales; family Paenibacillaceae; genus Brevibacillus; species Brevibacillus sp. AG. Next base: position 43,798 of record NZ_JAQMYO010000004.1, read on the forward strand.
ATATGAGCCGAACAGACCGCAATATCGTTTCCGAGCGGACAGGAGCGACAGAAGAAAGCATGTTTTACGCCATTACCCGTGTGGTCAGTGTTCTGATCATCGGTGCTTTGCTCGGCTTGGCGCTGGGTCTGATTTTTGACAATCGCCATCTGGCCAAAAGTTTCACGATTGGCGGGGCGGTATCAGGACTGTTAGCTGGACTCGTTTTGGAAATGGGACTGTCGTCAATCGACTTGCTCGATATGGTTGTACGTTTGCTGGCGTGCTCCTTGCTCGCTGTCATCCTGACATTGTTCACTCTCTTTGTGCCAGCTTCCACGAGTGGTGGATCGTCTTTTGCAAAGCGGAGACTGAACACCAGACAAAACCCTCGCGCGTTGGACGCCGGGAACCAAAGCAGCAAGCGGTTTGAGTAAAGGGAGCATGATGAATCATGATTAATCGGGAGGAAACAACAGAAACCTTCATCAAAGACGTCACCTGCCAGTATCAAGGGAGCGAATACGTGCTCAATTGGCATTGGGCGCAGGATATTCCGTGCGTGTACGTGCACAAGTCGCAGTTTGGCGCCCCTTTTGACGTAAACGAGCTGGATGATCGTCAGTTCAAACTGTATACCCGAGAGGAATACAAAGTCCACAAAGGGCTGCGGGAAAAAACAGACGGCATCGGCCGATACACATACCGCATCTTTCCTTGTCGATTGGAAAATGGAAAGCCGATTCTGCTCATGCCAGACGGGGATGCCCATGTGATCAACGTCAGCACAGGAAAGGCCAAAATCTACTACTCGTTCAAACGGGGCGGAAGCTGGTTTAGCAAGCATCAATCGTTGCAGATTCGCATTTTTTCAGAGATTCCGATCGCGCGGGACGTACTCTGCTACGTAAAAAAAGAAGGCTCTCCTCCCGCCCACAAGGATGATGGTACCCGATACAATTTCATTCGCGATCTCGAGCCCGGTGTCAATCTGATGCCGGAGATCGAGGTCCGGAAAAAAGACGTTGTCCGCCTGTTTTTTACGGACGGGAAAAAATACGGAGAAATGTACGAACTGATTCCTGAATAGGAGGGGATGCGCCATGCTGTCGTTTTTGAAAAACATGTTTGAAAAGAAGCCGCAGGTCAAGGAACGGCTTCCTTTTTACGATATTGTCTGTCCGTACTGCTTCGCCAAATACGGACCAGACCAAGTTGTCTTCCGTGCCACACATCATCGTCAGGACGACGAAGACTACGCGTTGCAGGAGGATGAGATTCTCAATGCGTATCGGGATAAATTCGGACTCGATGCCGTCGACGAGTTGGAAGCGGTGATCGATCCTGAATCCATCCCGGAGGAAAACCATTTGTACGTTGATAACGTCCTCGCAGGTGTGACCGATCGGTATGGCATGGTTTCCAAGCGCAGATTATGCCCGAAATGCCACAACGAGCTGCCGATTACAGCTGGCAAAGCGCCGAGCAACATTATTTCGATTGTAGGGGCATCCCAAGTCGGGAAGTCCGTTTACATGACCTCATTGATCCATACCTTGCAGAACACGACTGCGAATCACTTCGATGCAGCGTGTATGCCGCTCAATGCGCAGATTAGCCGCAAGTTCCGGGAGAACTATGAGGCACCCTTGTTTGAACGCGGACAGCTGCTTGATTCTACGCAAAAAGAAAAGCGTCAGGAGCCGTTCATCTTCCAGTTCATTTTCAAGGATAGCGACAAGGCACCGTTGATCCTGGTGTTTTTTGACGTAGCGGGCGAGGGAATGGTCGACCGCGAGTATTTGGAGCTGTATGCGGCGCATGTGAAAAACTCATCAGGCATCTTGTTCCTGGTTGATCCGCTGCAAATCAAGACAATTCGCGATCGGGTCATGTTGCAAGCAGGTGATGAGCCCGGGGAATTCACGGCAAGGTACGACGAGCCGCGTGAGGTCGTTATTACGCTGTTTGAGAACTTCATCGGCTATCAGGAGCAGAGCAAGACACATATTCCGACTGCTGTCGTATTGACGAAGAGCGACATGCTGCATCTGATCAAGGAAGACGACGGCGAATACATCAAGTCCAACAGCAACGTTTTCCGCAATTTCGTCCATGAACAATATTTAAATACGACTGAATTTGAGAACATCGATGGGGAGATCCGCCGGTTCATCGAAAAGGTGGATAGACCGTTTAAAGACGCGTTGGATGTTTACTTTACGAATACGGCCTATTTCGCTGTATCTGCGCTGGGGAGCAATCCCGTCAATCAAAGGGTGAGTGGTGTCGTGACGCCGATTCGCGTCGATGAACCGTTTATTTGGTTGATGCACCAGCTTGATTACATCGAGGGGAGGGAGCGGTAGTGAGCAACCGTCAGCCCATTTTGCAGCAGTACTACACCCGCGGGCGACAAGGGGTTTTCCGTTCGAACGAAGGATACGATACTGTCGCCAAAACGCCAGGGCTGGATAACCAATTCATTAAAAAGGCGCTCCATCCGTTTTGCGTGTACGACGCGCCGCGACAGCTTCAAGAGCGGGCGGAAAGCAATCTGGCGCTCTTCCCGGAGGCGCTTGTCAGCTTCCATGCCGAATCAGGAGAGATGGTTCTCGGTAGAAGTGTATTTGTCGGAGCGGATTTTACCGGTCAGCGCAATACGTTTTTTAGCCACAACTATGTCATTCCGGTAGAGCGTCGGGATGAGTTTATCAAGAACCCGGGCAAGATCTTTGGAGTGCGCTCTTTTACGGATCGTCACGACGATGCAGCGGGCAAGGAGCTTCCTACCGTCGATGACATCCCTTCAGAAAAAGGCTTATCGCAAGACCGAAAACAGCTGCTTGGGCAACTGGGCGTCGATGAGCGTTTATTCAAACAGCTCCTCTTTGCGGTGATGTCCTCGCTCGCAGCGAAAAAGAAGGTGTTCATCAGCCTGGATGTGGATATTAGTGCCTCATCCAAGAGTGCTGCTCAATTGTTGGAGATTTTGTACAGTTGTCTGCCTTATGAGATGCGCAGACATTTTGGGTTTCTCACTTTTAGCAACGAGCCGCAGAGCAAGAAGCATATCCACGTCACGTTCGTGGAAAAAGGAAGCATACGCCCAGGCGGGGGGCACAGCGACAAAGACTTTTTGTTCGACTTCGCCCTTGGTCGCGTTCAGAACGTCGATTTGCAGGACGGAGGACACGAATACCTCGACTTTGCTTGGGAGTATGTGAATGAGCCACGGATTTTGGATGCGTTCCACGAATTTTGTGAGGAAGTGCTGGCTGGAGCAGACCATGCACTGGCCTTGAACATTCGCACGTACTATGAGCTGTGTGCCCTGTATTTGATTGAAAAGGGACGAACGTCTGTGTATGAGAGCAAGCGGGCGGGCGTTTGGCAGGCGTTGAACAGCTATTTGGGACACAGCAGCCTGACACGCAAGAAACGGCTGATCGAACTTCAGGAAATGCTGATGAGGGTCGAGGTAGAGGCGCTTTCGTCCAAACAGCTGCCTGACGGTGAGACGATCAAGCAAATGATTGAGTCCTACCGTGTCACCAGGCAGGAACGCCTGCAAATGGATTTGATCCGCTTCTTGATGGACGTGTTGATGAAGGCCAAGACCTCGAGACAGAGCAGCTACGTGGCAGAAGTGTACAAGCATTTGTCCAGCAACCGGGAGCTGTTTGGCTTCATGATGCGGACGATTTTTGGCTATCCACAGTTGGTGAAGCCGCTCTTTGAGGATTATATGACCGAGCGGGTAGCCGCCGTGACCAGTTTGGACCAGATGTTAAAGGAAATCCGGTTTTGGACGGAAACAGAACCGCAAGCTATGCGCAATGCCGTTTTTGTTGCTACCACGACGGAAAAAGTATTGCGTCTATTTGCGCGTGAACGTCAAAAGCTCACTGCCGCCATTACCATTCATCAGTTCTTTGAAAGCATCGATGGGGCACGCAGCTATGCCGATGAGCTGTTGGATGAGCTGGACAAGTCCTTGATGAAGCTCGTCGCGCTAGACACGCTATCCAAGGATGATTTCCAAGTGCTCATCGCCCTCTTGGAGGAGAAGCCACAGAGCTTTTTCGGAACGCTGGATCTGGAGAGTCGCCACAAACAAGAAATGCTCTTGAATCTGGCGAAGCTGCACGAAGAGAGAAGCACGCCACACCCGGCAGAGTTTTTCCGGAAATGGGATCGGGAAGCGATTTCCGTGCAGCAAAGAATGATCCAGAATATGTTGAGTAAACCGCTCCATGCGGACGAGTTCCCGCAGATGCCGCTGGTCTTTTACCGGGAAGATCATTTTGGTCAGGAAGGCTTCCAGTTTGCAGAATTGCTGGAGTATGTTCAGCAAAATGGTGGGGAATCCGTTACACTGTCCTTTATCCAATGGACAATGAGCCAGCGGATGTTTTTCGAAGGGAAGTATTTGCTGCCTGCATACAGACAAGCACTGAAGGCCTTCTTCCTTGAGGAGAAAGGTAAGAGATTGCGGGACAAAGAATGGCGAAAACGGTGGTATGCGATCCGAAATGCTGATTTCCGCAAGCTTTTGGACGAGGTACGCAGCGAAACAGCCAATCCGCTCGTGAAGCTGTTTCGGCACAAAGCTACGGTGATATCCAGCGTAGTTGTCTTGCTAGGTGCTGGAGCGTGGGGAGGCTACATGGTTTGGGGAGGTACGAGTACGCATGTACAGCCACCTGAAACAAAGCCTGAACCGATCCGTCCTCCGGCTGTGTTCGTACCGGTTTATCGGTTGATGGTGGACGAGCCTGACATCCAACCTGTTCGTGGCGTTCTTGGGGAGCGAAGCCAAGATGCATCAACGGGCGGGCAGCCTGTTCAGACAACGACACCTTAAGTAAATAAAACGCCAACGCGGTCTGCTCTGGTAGGAGCGACCGCGTATTTCGGGGGGCGTTGTTGTACAAGAAAACGCCTTGAAAATATATTGACAAATATTTTTATTTGTGATATAATAAAATATTTTTCTGTTGAAATAACTCCTCGCTCCGTGATAAAAAGTAGTTGTGCGATGAAATGGTGTGAGGAGGAATAGGGTATGAAAGCTAACACAGGTGTGAAAATGATTCCGTTACAAGGAGAGGCATTTGGCAAGCCGATGGTGATCTATCCCACCTTGCTTTGGGATGATGACCGAGCGGTATTAGTAGATACAGGAATGCCTGGTTCATGGGAGACCATTCGTCAGGAGATGAGCCGTGCTGGCATACCACCTGAGCGTTTACAGGCTATCATTTTGACACATCAGGACATTGATCATATTGGCAGTCTTCCAGAAATCGTTCGTGAGCTTGGCGGACAGGTTGAAATATACGCGCATGAGCTAGATCAGCCGTATATTGAAGGCACACGCCCTCTCCTCAAAGCAAACCCCAAAAGCATGGCCCCATTACTTGCGATGTTGCCTGAAAAGGAACGCGAGCACTTGCAATGGCTTTGCGAAAATCCGCCAAAGGCAATGGTGCACAAGACACTGGCAGACGCAGAGATTCTGCCGTATTGTGGGGGAATTCGCATCATTCATACTCCCGGACACACGCCGGGGCATATCAGCCTATATGTACAAGATAGCAAGACCTTGATAGCAGGCGATGCTATGGTCTACATGAACGAAGCACTGCGAGGACCGATTCCGCAAAACACTCTCGATATGGAAATGGCAGTAAACTCATTAAAAAAATTCGAGAACTTGGAAATTACTAGTATCATTTGTTATCATGGAGGCATGTGCCAAAACAACGTGGAAGAGCAGCTTCACGCTCTGATACGGTGAAGCAGTTACACGAGCTTACACGATAAAACAATGAATCCAGGTTGGAATATGTGGATATAAAAAGCGTGGAGGACACCAAGCTGGAGTAATCCCTATGGTGTCTTTCCCATTTTATCCTTGCAACGTCTTTTGCGCTGTTTGCTCGATTTCGGTATGGGAGACTGGGGCAGCTGGAGAGGTTTTGTAGTATTTTTCCAGCGACTTATCTGAACCTGTCCAACGAGCCAGTGCAGCGAACACAGCGAACATGCCTTTTTGCAGGAAGCGCGGAATGATAGGGAGGTAAAACTGCCCCATCTGAAAGATCGTTCCCAAGAGGAGGATATTTTTCGGGATATTCTGCTTGATAATCGGCAAATAAAAGCTACGCCCATCTGTATCGAGCCCGTATCCACAGCGGACAAACGCTTCAAAAGTACCTGCCGGACGGATTTCCACATCGAAGCTAACGAATTCGTTAGAGGGATTGTGGAACCCATGAATCTTGTCTGTCGGAATGGTTAGCTTCTCTCCCGGCTTCAGGATTACTTTTTTTCCAGCAATGGTTACCTCTAAATTTCCAATTACACCTTCAAAGGTTTCGACAAGTTTTGTATGATAGTGTAGAAAAATCCCGTTATCCGGTGGAAGATCGGTACGGAATAACAAATATTCGCCATTCGTTTCTTCCGTTGTCTTCAAAAAGGTAACTACTTCATTATTGTGCGGGTTACTTACACTGCGACTTAAATTTGACAAAACTATACCTCCTTAGAAAATAGTAAAAAGAGATTATATTAAGACAGAATATAGATTAAATATAGATTAATTGTTCCGGGGCAACAATTAAAAAGATAGGATGTTCTACCTAAAGATGGAGTGGATAGTATGAGCGGCATGATCGTGGTTCCAGGGTATAGGGTGGTAGAGTTTCTTTCCACTCATTCAAAATTGGGAATTTATCGGGGTTACAGAAATAACGACAATCTCCCTGTCTTATTCAAAGTACCGATGGAAGGATCTTCCCATAAAGAATCTCTGTGGAAACTGAAGCATGAATATCGCATTCTTCAATCATTGGAATCCCATGCAGTGGAAACGATCATCGAACTCGTTAATCACAACCGTGAGACGGTAATGATTACGGAAGATTTCGGGGGAGTGCCGCTCGCCTTGCTTATGAAAATGAAAGGACTGTCGCTGAAGGAGATGCTCTTCATTGCGGTCCGCATGGCTTCCTGCTTGAAAGAAATCCATCAGCACGGAATCATTCATAAGGATGTAAATCCCGATCATATCCTGGTTCATCCTGAAACCTATGAGGTAAAGCTTGTTAGCTTTGGGTTGGCGTCTAAATGCCACCAAGAATACCAAAGTGTGATGAATCCAAAAGAATGGAAGGGGAATCTTCGCTACGTCTCGCCGGAGCAGACGGGGAGAATGAATCGCACCGTCGATTACCGCTCCGACATTTATTCTTTTGGTGTCACGCTCTACGAGTTATTGACTGGAAAGCTGCCCTTTTTAACTTCGGACATGCTTGAACTCATACATGCTCATATGGCGAGAAAGCCGCTCGCTCCCTCCAGTGTAAAACCATCCGTTCCAGAGATTCTATCGGACATTGTGATGAAGTGTCTGTCAAAAAATACAGAGGATCGCTACTTTAGCATGTCTGGCTTACTGGCAGACATGCAGCGCTGCTATGACCAGCTTGAACAAAACGGTTTGATTACGCCTTTTCCGCTTGCTTTAGAAGATCGTGCTGATCACTTGCGGATTCCAGAGAGGCTGTATGGACGTGAGCAAGAAATCCAGATGCTCATCGATGCATTTGAGCAAGTTACGAACGGCGCTACGAGGATGGTTGTCCTCAGTGGCTCTGCAGGCGTGGGTAAATCTGCTCTCGTGCTAGAAGCGCAAAAAGCGTTTTTGAGAGGCCGGGGACGTTTTGTTTCAGGAAAGTTCGACCAATATAATCAGGCCGTTCCGTATTCGGCCATCATTCAAATCTTTCAGGACTTGATCAAGCAGCTCTTGGCAGGCCACGAACGCGAGCTGCTCGCTTGGCGAGAGATGATACTCGACGCCATGCAAGGACTTGGTCAAGTGATCGTGGATGTCATTCCACAGCTTGAGGCAGTGATTGGCAAACAGCCTGCCGTACCTGAGCTACCTGCAACAGAAGCAAAAAATCGCTTTCAATGGGTGATGCAACGCTTTATTCGGATTTGGGCGCGACCAGACCATCCACTTGTCTTGTTCCTAGATGATTTGCAGTGGGCGGATTCTTCTTCGCTTTTCCTGATCCGAGAGTTGGTTGCGGATATGCAGATCAGTCATTTTCTGCTGATTTGCGCTTATCGTGAGCATGATGGCAGTACGATGAATCCGTTGATTGCCCTTTTGACAGAGACAGGTATCAAGAGCCGCACTTTGCGTCAATTCACGTTATTGCCGCTTCGAGAACCCGAATTCAATGCGATGCTAGCGGATGCGTTGCATAGTGAGCCGGATATGACGAAGCCGCTGGTTACGATTATCATGCAGAAAACAGCTGGGAATCCGTTTTATGTAAGAGAATTCATTAAAACGCTGTATGATCGGAACTTGCTGTGGTATGTGAGAGAAGAACGGAATTGGCAATGGGATTTGGCAGAAATCGAGAAGCTGGGTACTACGGAAAACGTGGCCGATTTTCTCGTAGAAAAAATGAGAAGATTGCCTGATTCCACTCAGCAGCAGCTCGGTTATGCTGCTTGTCTGGGTAACTCGTTTTTGCTTCATTTGATAGCCAAGTCACGAAATCAAACGGAGTCAGAAGCCATCCAGCATATACGGCCTGCGATTGAGGAAGGTCTCATCTATCCGATTGAAGGAGCGGAATATCTGAATTACGCTGCGCTCGTGGAAGAAGAAGTGGCGTCTCAGATGAAGATTCGTTTCCGCTTTGTGCATGATCGAATTCAACAGGCCGCCTATTCGTTGTTAGCAGAGGCAGAGCGCGGACAGATTCACGTCAAGCTGGGCAGGATGATGTGGGAAATGTCCCAAGGGAGCGAATCTGGCTCCCTGTTCGAAATTTGCGATCATATGTACCGGGGCAAAGAGATACTGGAGGATCAGGCGGAGCGTATTCATGTAGCGTACTGTCATTTACTCGCTGGTCAAAAAGCGAAATCCTCTGCGGCATTTGAGTCCGCCTTGCAGTACTTCCAACGTGGTCTCGAGCTGGTCGGGGAAGAGGGCTGGCAGCACAATCATGATCTGACCATGGAGTTGTGTGCGTTGACTGCGGAGACGACGTACCTCTGTAACCAATTGGATGAGGCAAAACAATTGTTTGAACGCGGGATGCAGCATGCCAAAACAGACCGAGAACGAGTACGCATTTTGGAAATGGAAATTCGCATGTATACACGACTGGCTGAATTTCCTCGTGTCATGGAGATCGCAAGCGAAGCCTTGGGGTTATTGGGAGTACCGATTCCCAAAAAGCCTGGCAAGCTCGATATCATTAAGGAAATGTTTCACATCAAACGCCGTCTCAAAGGCCGGAAAATAGATGAGCTGCTGTATTTGCCGGATGTTCCCGATGAAAATTATCAGATGGCGATGAGCATCATCAGCTACGCAGGCCCATCTGCTTACTATGTCAATCTCAATTGGTTTGCTTTAACGATTTTGCGTGCCCTTCATCTGTCGCTCGTACACGGAAACGCGGTCGCCTCGGCGAACGGTTATACCGGTTACGGGATCGTACAAGCTGCTCAATTCGGAAATTATCGAGAGGCTTACGAATTTGGGCAATTGGCTTGCCGTGTAGCAGACAGTTTCGCCGATCCGATCGCCATGACGAAGGCGTATGGCGCGTTTGCCTTACTGATTAATCACTGGTGCGAGCATGCGCGGACGAATATCCCTCTCCTGAAAAAAGCGATTCAGCTCGGTTTGGATGGTGGCGGCAACATTTATGCTGCCTACAATGCCCATGGGCTTTTGGAGGCCATGCTCTACTGCGGTGTGCCAGTGGAAGAATTGGAGCAGCAAATCGAGGAATACAGCGATATGATTCAACAAATCAAGGTCGTTGATCACGATGATCGACTCCTGTTATTGCGCCAGGCGCTGCATACTTTTACACGGTGGACCGACAAGGAACGAACGGCGTTTTGCCATGATGGATTTGACGAAGCGGCATATGTAAGCAACCTGCAAAAAGAAGGAAACAGCTACAAGCGGTACATGTACCACTACTATAAATCGATGGTTCATCTCATGTACGGGAACCACCTGGAGGCTGCAGAGCTGCTGGGCGAAGCAGAGCAATGGATGGATTCAGTCAGCGGACAAGTTCTTGTCAGCCAGCAAGTTTTTATGCAAACACTGGCATTGACGGGGCTCTATGAGAACGCCAACCGACAGGAAAAATCGAAGTATGGGAAAAAAATCAAAGGAAATATCAAAAAGATGAAGACGTGGGCAAAGGAATGCCCGGAAAATTTTCAGCACAAGTGGTTATTGATGCATGCTGAGTGGCTGCGTGTCACTGAGAAAAAACAAGAAGCAGGTCCTTTTTATGAACAAGCGGTTCAACTCGCCAAAAAAGATGTTTTCTTGCAAAACGAGGCAATGGCAAATGAATTGGCCGCCCAGCATTACTTGGCACTTGGACTCGATACGATTGCGAAGGTATACATGACTGAGGCACACGAGGTTTACATGCTTTGGGGAGCGGTCGCCAAGGCACGAGAGATTGGGGAACGGTACCCTTATCTTTTGCAACGGGTAAGAAGCTTAGGAGCTTCCGCCGAGATTGCCACGACTGACCAGACAGCAGACCTCGTCGATTTAATGAGTGTCATCAAGGCATCGCAAACGATTGCTAGCGAGCTCCGCTTGGAAATGCTGCTGGCCACGATGCTGCGCACGGTGATGAGCAATGCAGGTGCGGAGAAAGGAATCCTCCTGCTGAAAAAAGATGGTGAATGGCTCATCGAAGCGGCAGGCTCTGTCGATTTGGACGTGGAGATCATGCAGTCTGTCCCGTATGAGCATAGCGGGATGCTCTCTGTCGCCGTCGTGAATTACACCATTCGTACAGAAGAGATGCTGGTGCTCCACAACGCTTCGGTTGAAGGCGTCTTTTTCCGCGATACGTACATTGCGAAGCACGAGCCGAAATCCATTCTATGCTCCCCGCTATGGCAGCAAGGAAAAATGATCGGCGTCATTTATTTGGAGAACAACGAGACGACACATGTGTTCAACGAAAAACGCTCAGAGCCGCTCAGACTGATCTTCTCGCAAATTGCGATCTTTATTGAAAATGCGAGACTGTATCATCAATTGGAGCAATGGAATCAATCCTTGGAAAAGATCGTGACAGAGCGTACCAATGAAATTCAGGCCCTTTTGCAAGCGAATAAAAATCTGTTAAACAATGCGGGACAAGGCTTTCTGTCTTTTTCCAAAAACCTGCTGGTCCATTCCGAATACAGTCGGGAATGTCTACGAATTTTTGGTCGAGAACTGGCTGGGGTGTCGGTCGCTGAGCTACTATACCCAGATCGTGCAGAGGACAGCATGTTTATTGAATCCCTTTTGGAAAAGTACTTTGAAGCAAAAGACCAAGGGCAAAAAGAGCTGTATCTCAGTCTTTTTCCTACGGAAATCCAGATCAATCAAATGCCGTTGAAGCTGGCATGTAAGCCGATTTATGAAGATCGGCGAGATTCGCCAGAGGGCTTGATGCTGATCCTGACTGATATGAGTGAGCAACGGGCGCTCAAATCCAAGATGGAGCGAGAATGGCAAAGGTTGAATATGGTCGTAACTGTTGCGATTAGTCTCCCGCTCTTCCAAAAGGTACTGCGAGATTTTGATGCTTTCTTTGAGGATGGGTGGAAGCGAGTCCTCGGAGAAGAGATGGCGGATTCCGAGAAACTATTCAAAGTGGTCGCTCAGATTCATCAATTTAAAGGTGACTTCAGCCAATTACACTTGATTCATACACCGCAAAAGCTGCATGATTTGGAATCGTGGTTGATTCAATGGGCAAAGTCCGAAGAACGCCTCTCCGACGAGGATGTGCGCGCCCAGCAGTCATTCGCAGAGGTTCAAGCTGCGATGCAACAAGATTTGTCGATCATGCAGCACAAGCTCGGGGTCGGGTTCCTGGATCATAACGAGCATGTGTACACCATTGCAAAAGAGCAATGGGAAAGCTTCGAGCATGAGATCACCAGTCTGATACAGGGGGAAGCTCAGCAGGAGCTGCTCCACCGCATCCGCAAGCTTCGCTATCGTCCTATGAAGGACATGTTGTCCCGGTATGAAGACTATGTAAGTGAGCTCGCTATCCGTCTGAATAAGACCATCGATCCGGTCGAATGGGATGCAGAAGAAGTACTGGTCGATCCGGAGCGATTCGAGAATTTTGCGAGGAGCTTGGTTCACGTATTCAACAATGCCATCGATCATGGAATGGAAGAAGAACAAGAACGATTGGCATACGGAAAAGAACGCAGCGGCAAGATTCAATGCCGCATTTGGCAAGAGGATACTTCCTTGTGTGTCACGATTCGTGATGATGGGCGGGGCGGAGATAGGGAAAAGCTAAAGTTGGCAATGGCGGAGCATGCCACGGTGCAAGAAAATGCGAGTCTCGTATCGGGCAGAGGAATTGGCCTGTCCATTGTTAAGCAAGAGGTTGAGCAGTTGGGTGGAACCCTTCAGGTTGATACTCAAAAAGGAGAGGGCACCCGCTTTACCTTCCGAATCCCGTTGGAAGACATTCGCTAGACCCATAGAAAAAACTGAGGCGACCGTGCCTCAGTTTTTTTGTTTGATCGACTAAAGAGAATTCGTAATGGAAGCCAAAAGTCGTTCTTCATCGATCGGTTTTAGAATATAATGGCGCGCTCCAGCGTTGATTGCTTCAAAAACGAGCGGCTTTAATCCGTTGGTGCTGACCATAATGATGTTGGCGTCGGGGAAGGTGCCGATGATTTTTTTGACAGTCTCTATGCCATTCATTCCTGGCATATTGATATCCATCGTCACCACGTCGGGGAGATGGGCCGCATACTTTTGATAGGCGTCCAATCCATTCGTCGCTTCTGCAATGACTTGATGGCCCGCCAGTTCCAAAATGATTTTCATGTAATCTCGTACTACAAGGGAGTCGTCTGCTATCAGTATACGAGCCATAAAACCTCCTGTTTCGAAACGGTTAGTTATTCTTAGTAAGTAAATTGTCTGCTTTTACCATAACACTGATAGGAAAAATGTCGCAATCATTTGATCATAAAAAGTGTAGATGAACATATAAAAAAACAAACGAATTCCAGTTTGTGATGAAACTGGATTCGTTTGTTTTATTTTCCAAATGGTTGATATAGTTGGGTTAGCAAAAGCAATCTGGCTTGCCGGGAGCATCACGATAGGCGAGCAAGGCATTGACCCCATGACTTAAGATGGCACCGGAACGTGTCACTGCGGCAACGAGTAGAGCCTCCATTATTTCCTCCATGGTGCCGCCTAGCTCTTTTTTACTTTTTGACATGAACATCGATGCAGTAGGGGCAGCCAGTCACATGAGCGACCACAATGGCAATCAACTCTTTCGTTTTGACCGGGAGCTGGTGGGATTGCTGGTAGATTTGTCGCTCGAGAGAAAAATAAGAAGCGGCAGCCTCAGGGGCCAATTTCATCAATTCAGGGATATGCGACAAATTTGCTGATTCATAATACGAACGTGCTTTTGACATGAAACATCCTCTCCATTCCATGGGTAGTGGCTACGACTTCATTGTAGAGAGGGAAGATACTTGCTTCTGTAACTTACTCACCATTCTCACCAATCACCAGGAAAAAGTTTTTCCTGGAGGGCATCACGGCGAATAGCAGCGATTCGGCCTCGTCCTAACTGAAGCCATCCGGCTTTCTCAAACTCCTTGAGTGACCGACTGATTACTTCTCTGGCAGTCCCGAGTTCAATGGCAATCGCTTCATGGGTAATCGATAGGTGATTGCGAGAATCCGTGGTACGACGGAGTAATAATTCGGCGATGCGGGCGTTGATCGGCTTAAACGCGATATCTTCGACTAGAGACGTGACAGAGACCATTCGGTTGATCATGTTTCGGTAAATAAACTGACGCAGATCCTTATAGCGATCCATCCAGTCTTTGAAAACATCTACAGGCAAAAGCAGCAGCTCGGTTTCCTCTTCTAGCTGTGCAGACGCTTCATAGCCCGTCTCACCTAAAATACTTGCCATCATGAGGACACAGACTCCCCCGCGCTGTACCCGGTATAACGTAACCTCACGTCCTGACTCGCTGATGATATAGACGCGGACCTTGCCTGACAATACAAAAGCGGCATGGGCAAACAGATGACCCTGCTGCATCGTAAGCTGGGGAGAAAAGCGTTCCGCTGTTATGTCAGGATGGCGCCATGCGGCTTCCGGAACAAGGGAAAAGCACGGAAAAGCATCCGTCACAAATTGGATTCGATTCAAGTCCATTGTTTTACCCTCCGAGGCGACTTAATTGGTAAAATATTCTTACTTGTAGTGTAGGGAAAAAACGCGATCTATACAATGGAATATCCGTCTGCAGACTGACATGAGAACAACGCTGTAGCCTGATTTCTCTTCTACGCTGTTTTGCTACGATGTTATAGAACTTATCTTGTAAAAATAACCAGTATCGAGGGGAACAACAGATGAAACAAGTGAAACAGTGGATAGGAGTAGGTCTAATCGCTGTAGGAATCGGCTTGGCCGGATGCACGATCAGCGATAAAGTGATCAAGATTGATGAAGAAAAAAGACAGCTTGAATTACCAGCGGAGTCCATCGAGGCGTTGAATATTGTTACGGATTCAGGTAATTTGATCGTCAAAGGTGATGAAAAAGCAACCGCGATTCGTGTAGAAGCCGATATCAAAACGAAAAGTGTCAAACCCGAAGAAATCATCATTACACTCGAGAAGGATGGGAATAACGCAACACTACGATCCGAAACGAACACGGAGATCGGTTTTAACTATGTGGATATGACGTTAACGGTAATCGTTCCTGCCCAGCTGCCGATAGCCCTTACCGATGGATCAGGAGATATTGACATGACGAATCTAACAGGAAAGCTCACGATTGAGGATGACTCCGGTGATATTCAATTAACGAATACGAACGGAGAGGTAGAGATTCGCGATCAGTCCGGTGACATTACGATCAAGGACGCGTCTGCCCTCAAACTGATCGAGGATGACTCGGGTGATATCTTCATGGAAAATACGGGTGGAAATGTAGAGATTCACGATCAATCTGGCGATATGGTTATTCGAAATCATAAGGGCGACATAAAGATATCCGACGACAGCGGCGACATGGTCATTGATACTGTCGAAGGAAATGTACGAATTGAAAATGACGGGAGCGGAGAGCGAACCGTTCTAAACATAAAAGGCTCGTTCACATCTAAATAAATCAGGACCGTCAGGGCTTTTGCTCTGGCGGTTTTCTTGTTCGTGTCGGTATTTTGACAGGTTGAGGAAAAAATTAGCCGACTAATGAAAAAAAGCTTTCCCTTCCGATAAAGAAGTGCTAATATAACAAAGGTAGTTCTAATTGAGAATGAATCTCTTTATTAATGATCATGAGAATTATTCTCTCTCGTAAATACTCGAGTCAATACGGAACATTACTCCAGGAAAAAGTAAGAAGAGTAGGGACGCGATGAAAAAGAGATATTTGGTTGTAGCACTTATTTTGCTATCGTTCGTTTCACTTTTTATTGGCGTGAAAGATATATCTCCGTGGGATTTGTTCAATCTCACAGATGACAAAGTGCAAGTGCTGTGGATTAGCAGGATTCCGCGTTTGATCAGCATTATCATCGCAGGGATCAGCATGAGTATCGCCGGATTGATCATGCAACAGCTGACCCGAAACAAGTTCGTTTCTCCGACGACAGCAGGGACAGAGGACTCCGTTCGATTCGGAATATTGGTTTCACTCTTGGTGTTCGCTGATGCGAGCTCATGGGTGAGGCTGCTCGTTGCTTTTGCATTTGCTCTCTTTGGAACCTTTGTCTTTATGAAGATTCTTGAAAGAATCAAATTTAAAGACTCTATATTCATCCCGTTAGTGGGACTGATGTTTGGAAACATCGTCGGATCCATCACGACGTTTTTCGCTTATAAGCATGACCTGATGCAAAACATGTCTGCTTGGTTGCATGGAGATTTCTCCACCATTATGAAAGGCAGCTACGAGCTTTTGTACATAAGTATTCCGCTGGTGATTATCGCTTACTTGTATGCGAACAAGTTCACCATTGCGGGAATGGGTGAAGAGTTCGCCATCAACCTCGGGTTGAACTACAAGCATGTCGTCAACATTGGATTGGTCATCGTCGCTTGTGTAACGTCGGTAGTCATTCTCACGGTAGGGACAATCCCGTTTTTGGGGCTGATCATTCCCAACCTGGTTACGATCTACCTGGGAGATAACCTGAAAAAAAGCTTATCTCATACCGCTTTGCTTGGCGCGGTGTTTGTACTTGCTTGTGATATCCTGGGACGCCTCATCATCTTCCCATACGAGATTTCCATCGGCTTGATGGTTGGGGTCATAGGCAGCGGGATATTCGTGTACTTACTCATGAGAAGAAAGGCATATGAACAATGAAAGCGAAGATAGGTGCCCTGTCGATTGTGGCCATTGCTTTGATAGCCATTTTTATGATGATTGACGCCGGTGGCAACTGGGATTATGTCCTTCCTCGGCGGGCTAAGAAAATTCTTGCCATCATTTTAACCGGTTGCATCATCGCCTTCTCTACGATGATCTTCCAGACAATCACGAACAACCGAATCTTGACGCCTAGCATCATCGGCCTCGATTCGCTCTATATGTTCATCCAAACATTTGTGATCTTTGTGTTTGGCTCCACTCATTTCACCTTGATGAACAACAACGTGAACTTTCTGATCTCGACAGGTGGGATGGTGCTTTTCGCAGGCTTGCTCTACAAATTCCTGTTTAAGAGGGAAGGGGAAAATATTTACTTCCTGCTCCTCATCGGATTGATCTTGGGCACATTGTTCAGCAGTTTGTCCACGTTCATGCAAGTATTGATTGATCCGAATGAGTTTCTGGTTGTGCAAGACCGAATGTTCGCCAGCTTCAACAATGTAAAAACAGACCTGTTGATTACGAGCTTTGTTCTGGTCATCGGAATCATGATTTACTTCTGGCGATACATCAAGTACTTGGATGTGTTATCACTCGGTCGGGATCAGGCGATCAATTTGGGGATTCCGTACGATTTTGTCATCAAGCGGTTTCTCGTCGTCATTGCCATTCTCGTATCGATCGCGACAGCGCTCGTTGGACCGATTACCTTCCTTGGACTGTTGGTAGCGAATCTCGCCCATCAGTTTATGAAAACCTATCAGCATAAATACTTGCTGCTGGGCTCGGCTTTAATCAGTGTGATTGCACTGGTTGGCGGTTTGTTGATTGTGGAGCGTGTACTAGCGTTCTCCACGACGCTCAGTGTCATCGTCAACTTTATTGGTGGGGTTTACTTCATCTATCTTCTGCTAAAGGAGAATAAAGCGTGATAGAAGTCCGGAATGTCACAAAACAGTATGGTAGCAAAAATGTCGTGGAAAATGTCTCAGTGAAGATTGCCAAGGGGAAAATCACGTCTTTTATCGGACCCAATGGGGCCGGAAAGAGTACGCTGCTATCGATGATTAGTCGCCTGTTGACCAAGGATCAAGGCGAGGTTTTCATTGAGGGTCAGGAGATTGGACAGACAAAGAGCAGTGAGCTGGCAAAGAAAATCTCGATTCTCAAGCAATCGAACCACATTACGGTGCGGTTGACGATTCGTGAGTTGGTCAGCTTTGGTCGCTTCCCGTATTCACAAGGCAATTTGACAAAAGAGGATTGGAAGTATGTAGACGAGGCTATCCAATATTTGGAGCTCACGGACATTCAACACAAGTACCTCGACCAGTTGAGTGGAGGTCAGCGTCAACGCGCTTACATCGCGATGGTTGTCGCTCAAAATACGGAATACGTCCTCTTGGATGAGCCGCTCAACAATTTGGATATGAAGCATTCCGTCCAGATCATGAAAGTGCTGCGACGTCTGGTAGACGAAAGGGGCAAAACAGTTGTCATTGTCATTCACGATATCAACTTCGCTTCCGTCTATTCGGATTATATCGTCGCTCTCAAGGATGGCAAGGTCGTGAAGGAAGGCACTACAGACGAGATCATCACACGACCGATCTTGAAAGATGTCTATGACATGGATATCCATATCGAAGACATTGAAGAAAATAAAATCTGTGTCTATTTCGCGTAAGCTCCATCTTCCTATCGTTAAAATTTTGATGGCCTGCCGGGGGTTTCATCAGCAAGCTATCAATAATTTTATATACTTTTACATTCTATATAGAGGTGAGAGAAGTGAACAAAAAATTACTCATGCTGTTTATGGCAGTACTGTTGGCTGTATTCACAGCTGCATGCGGCTCCAATAACGCCGCTCCTGCAACACCTGCGGCAGACGCAACAAAAGCACCTGAAGCTGCACAAACATCCGAAGACGTTACGATCAAGCATAAATTGGGTGAAGCAAAACTGAAAAAGAATCCAAAAACCGTTGTAGCATTTGACTACGGTGTTCTGGATTCCTTGGACAAATTGGGTATCGAAGTAGCGGGTGTTGCACAGTCTTCCAGCATCCCTGCATACCTGGAAAAGTTCAAAGATGCGAAATACACAAACGTTGGTGGCTTGAAAGAGCCAGACTTTGAGAAAATCAATGCAATGAAACCAGATGTGATCTTCATTTCTGGACGTCAACAAGATGCTTACGAAGAACTGAACAAAATTGCTCCAACCATCTTCATGGGTGTAGACAATGCGAAGTACATGGAATCTTTCAAAGAGAACATGAAAACATTGGGTACCATCTTCGGTAAAGAAGCACAAGTAGAAGAAGAGTTGGGCAAAATTGATGCATCTATCAAGGAATTGAATGCAAAAGCAACGGCAAGCGGCAAGACTGCTCTGATCGTTATGGTTAACGAAGGCAAGCTGAACGCTTACGGCGCTGGTTCCCGTTTTGGTATCCTGCACGGTGAATTCGGATTTACGCCTGTAGACAAAAACATTTCTGTAGAAAACCATGGTCAAAGCGTTTCCTTTGAATATATCGCAGAAAAAAATCCAGACTACCTGTTCGTAATTGATCGTGGTAACGCGATTTCCAAGAATAAAGAAGTGTCTACTTCTACACAGCAAACTGTAGAAAACGACCTGATTAAGAACACGAAAGCATTCAAGACTGGCAACATCATTTACCTGGATTCTAGCAACTGGTACTTGTCTGGTGGCGGATTGGTATCTACCGCTGGCATGGCAGACGAAGTTCTGAAAGAAGTTAAGTGGTAAGAGGCTAGAAAAGAAAGTGGCGACAGCCGAGGGGAGTAAGACATTCCCTGGGCTGTCGCCTTTTCATTTTTTTGAACGTGCTGATTTATACCCGGGGCTCCCGTTTTGCAAACTCCTGTAACATCCCTCTGATTTGTTCTACCAATAAAGCAGGTGCCTTCTTAGGTGAACCCGAGTCAAACGGTGGCTGGGGATCGTATTCCAAAATCAATTGGACTCCTTTACTCATATCTTCTCCCAATTCCCATGCAACTAATTGGAGGGCCATGTCGATACCAGAGGAAACACCGGCCGCTGTAACGATTTTGCCCTGACGAACGACTCTTTCCTCTGTTGGAGTGGTTCCAAGGGATTGGAGCAGTTCGAAGGACCCCCAATGAGTGGTGGCTACAGCTCCATGTAACAAGCCTGCGCCGCTCAAGATCAGAGAGCCATTGCAAACAGACGTAGTCCATTTCGTTGTTTCATGTATGTGGCGAATCCACTGTAGAGTTTCTTCGTCATTCATAGGGGTTTTATAATTGGGCGGACTGCAACCGGGAACTACAAGAATATCAGCGGACGTAACTTCAGAGAAGCTGTAATCGGCATGTAAATAGCCCATATTGGAGTCAAGCTTGATTAACCCTTTTTTCTTAGCGACAAACTTCACTTCACATTTCAGCGTAGCAGCGAATACATCGTATGGACCAATTGCATCTAAAGCGGTGATGCCGTCGAAAAGCAAGATGGCAACCTTCATGATGATCTCTCCTTTGAAATGGGATATTTTTCTTGCAAACAAATACTAACATACATATACAGGGTATATGTATGTCGGAGTTGTGACTAACTGCAAGTAGGTATAGCAAAAAGCCGGTTACACCATAAAACGTGGTGAAAACCGGCTTTTTGCTTGCGGAATCTAACAATTATCTGGCTCCAACCAGCTTGCGCTCTTCCGTGTAAACAGGTTGGGTAGTGTTTTCGTTTGGTTGCTTTTGATCCACAGCATGAGACAGCTCATAAGGGAGGCAGAGCGGTACACCCGTGCGAGGATCAATTAGAATGTCTGCTTCGATGTTGAATACCTTACGCAGCATCTCAGGCGTCATGACTTCAGCAGGGCTTCCCTCAGCGACAACGGTACCGCGAGAGATTGCAACCATGTGCTGTGCATAACGGGTTGCGTGGTTCAAATCGTGGACGACCATGACGATCGTACGATTTTCTTCGTCATTCAGCTTTTGTAGGAGCTTGAGAACCTCCAACTGGTGAGCCATATCCAGGAAGGTCGTAGGTTCATCCAGGAACAGGATGTCTGTTCCTTGCGCCAGAGCCATGGCAATCCATGCGCGTTGGCGCTGACCGCCGGATAGCTGGTCAACCGGACGATCATGGAAATCGGACATGCCGGTCATGGAGATAGCCCAGCTTATGATCTCTTTGTCTTCCTTGGTCAAAGAGCCGAAGCCTTTTTGATGGGGGAAGCGGCCATAGGTAACGAGCTCAGACACGGTCAAGCCATCGGGTGCGGTTGGGTTTTGCGGCAAAATCGCCAGTTGCTTGGCGACTTCCTTGGTCGATTGCTGGTGGATCGATTTTCCGTCCAAAAATACTTGTCCGCCTGTTGGCTTCATAATCCGGGCGAGAGTTTTGAGGATCGTCGATTTACCAGAACCGTTTGCACCGACCAGTGCAGTGATTTTTCCAGAAGGAATGCTGATGTTCAAGTCTTTGACAATGGAAAGCTCACCGTATCCGATGTCCAGCTTTTGCGTGTATAAGCGCTCCACAATGGGCCAACTCCTTTTTAAAAAGTATGTACGTATATAATCAACCGTAGTAATGATAATCATTTTCACTAAGTTAAAGTATATAACGTAATGAGGTCAAATTCAATAAGTAAAAAGCCAACCTGCTCACATGCGTGAACAAATTGGCCTTGGGTTAACAAATGATTATCCAGTGTTAGTAGGTGATATGAGCGATGATCCCTTGTTCGTCGTCCAATACCAACTCGATACCGGCGGAATAAGGGTTGCGCTGCATCTGGGTCTCCAGATAGTAGCGAATCGCTTCAATCATATTCATCTCGATGAAGATTTGTTGGCGATCCATCCAGTCTACTTCAGCAGAAAAGCCGTATTCTTCGTCCCACATCAGTTCGACGGAGATGTCTTGTGGCTTCAACTGCTTTTTGTAGGCTGCGTGAATACAGATCGCATTAATGATATCTTGTTCGGAAAATGTTATCTTTTCCATGCGTTCAGTTCCTGTTCTTTCTCACGCTTGGTTTTGAAGTAAACGATCACTTTACGGATCAGGATAATCACAGCGAGGATCGCCATCAGGTTGATCATGAAGCCAAGGATGGAGCCCAGGATACCCATGTCACCGAACAGGGATCCGAAAAGCAAACCAGCCAGACCACCAATCATGAGACCTTTCATGAATCCACCGCTTTTGCTTGCTGTAGCAGCAGGAGTTGTTGTTGTACCTTTATTTGTTGAAGCATTTACATTTGTATCTGCTTTGTTAGGTGTTTGCGTGTTCGTAGGAGCCGTATTAGAGTTGAAGGATTTTTTCCCGGACTTATAGCCTTTCGCGTCGGCATGATCAATGAATCCTCCGGCCGGAGCGAGTACGAGCATTACGGCAACCAACATCATGATGAGTTTTTTCATGTTATTTGAGTAGCCCCTCTCAGTTTAATGACTTGTATATATAAGTCTACATGAATATCAGACGAAATTCCAACGAGCTTTCAGTGGCGATCGGTCTAAATACCTACAAAAAAGCCCCTGACAAGCGATCATGTCAGGGGTTCTTCGTTTTACGCACTCTTTTTCAGTTTTCGGGCTGCCCAGTTACCCAACGATTGAATGAGCTGGACCAAGACGACGAGAATAATGACGGTAATGATCATGACTTCGATGTCCCATTGCTGATAGCCGTAGCGCAAGGCGAGATCGCCAAGCCCACCAGCACCGACTGCGCCCGCCATAGCAGTAGCGCCAATCAAGCCGATCGTCGCAATCGTCAGGCAGAGGACGATACCAGGCCGTGCTTCACGCAGCATGATGCGAAAAATAATCTGCGTCCGGGATGCGCCCATCGCTTGGTATGCTTCGATAACGCCACGATCGACGTCATGCAGGGCCGTTTCCATCAAGCGTGAGATGTAAGGCGAGGTATAGACGATGAGCGGCACAATTGCTCCTTCAATCCCAATCGAAGTGCCCACGATCAACTCCGTAAAAGGAATGATCGCAACCATCAGGATAATAAAAGGCAGCGAGCGCACAATGTTGATGATCGTATTCAGGGTGTGATAGATGATTTTGTTCGGGAAAAGGTGATTCGCCTGTGTGATGACTAACAAAATCCCGAGCGGAATCCCGATTAATGTCGCAATGAATAATGAAAACCCAACCATGATGACGGTTTCTTGCAGGGATTGTCCGAATACCGGAATCATTTCAATCAAACGCTCCATTAGCTCCGTACCTCCTCTGGTGACACAATATCTACGCGGTAGACGGATTCACGCAAGAAGCGAATGCCATCCTGAATGGCCTGGTCTTCACCAGAAATGTGCAAAAGCAAAATGCCGAGTGCCGTTCCCTTAATGGTCGTAATAGAGCCGTACAACAGATTGGTGCTAATCGGAAAACGTGCAGAGAGTGTTCCTAGAACAGGATCGAGAGCGGCATCCCCGCGAAAGGCAACGCGAACAATTTTGGAAACGGGTCCGGTTTCTTTTATCTTGGACAAAATCTCCTGTGGTACCTGATCGTCGAAAACCGTTTTGATAAAATTACGGGTCGTTTGCTCTTGCGGATTGCTGAAAACATCCAGAACAGAGCCTTGCTCGATGACGACACCGTTTTCCATGATGGCTACCTGGTCGCAGATTTTTTTAATGACCTGCATTTCATGCGTAATGAGCACGATGGTCAGGTTGAACTTTCGATTGATGTCGAGCAACAGCTCTAGAATCGATTCAGTCGTCTGCGGGTCGAGAGCAGAAGTCGCTTCGTCACAGAGCAGGATTTCCGGATCAGTCGCAAGTGCACGAGCGATACCCACCCGTTGCTTTTGTCCACCGGATAGCTGAGAAGGATAAGCGTTTGCTTTATCAGACAAGCCAACCAAGCCGAGAAGGTCTTCTACCTTGCGTTTAATGACATCTTTGGGGACGCGATTCATCCGTAAGATTTCCGCCACATTGTCAAAGACATTATAGGAAGAGAGCAGGTTGAAGTGTTGAAAAATAATCCCGATCTTTTTGCGAGCTTGCCGCAGCTCTTTTTCCTTGAGGGTCAGCATGTTCTGGCCATTGACGATCACAGAACCGCTGGTCGGCTTCTCCAACAGGTTGATGGTGCGGAGCAGGGTACTTTTTCCCGCTCCGCTAAAGCCGATAACCCCGTAGATTTGCCCTTTTTCCACCTGAAGGGATACGCCCTTCAATGCTTCTACCTGCTTGTTTCCTACTTGATACGACTTATGAATATCGGTTAGCTGTATCATAACGAGTTCTCCTTGTTGTTCTTGATGTTCCTGGCGTCGATCTTACCAGGACGGCAGTACAGCTCCTTCAAAACGTTCGTCGATGAATTTTTTCACTTCTTCCGAACGGTAAATGTCCACCAGCTTTTTGACAGCAGGGTTGTCTTTGTTGGTTTCGTTGACTGCCAAGATGTTTACATAGGGAGAGTCAGCCGTCTCAGCGAAGATCGCATCTTTTTTCGGGGAGTAGCCAGCTTCCATTGCGAAGTTCGTATTAATCGAAGCGACTTCTACGTTGCTCAACGAGCGTGCCAGGAAAGCAGCCTCCAGCTCTTTGAATTGCAAATTTTTTGGATTTTCTACGATGTCCAGTGGTGTTGCGTTGTCGCCCACGCCATCTTTGAGCTTAATCAAGCCAGCTGCCTGATAGAGCAGCAGGGCGCGTGCTCGGTTGGTTGGGTCGTTTTGAATGCCGACAACGCCGCCTGCCTGGATGTCCTCGACTTTTTTATGCTTGGTGGAGTACAGGCCCATCGGGTACGTGACGGTTTTTCCGATCTCGACAATTTTTGTTTTATGATCTTGATTGAACTTCGCCAAGAATGGGATGGTTTGGAAGCTGTTTACATCGAGATTTCCTTTATCGAGAGCTTGGTTCGGCTGTACGTAGTCGTTGAAAACGACGACTTCGACTTCAAGTCCTTTGCCTTTGGCGACTTCTTTCACTTTGTTGAGAATCTCTTCGTGCGGGCCGCCAGTGACGCCCACTTTGAGTGAGGTTTGT
Organism: Brevibacillus sp. AG; assembly: GCF_028369215.1. Classification (NCBI taxonomy): domain Bacteria; kingdom Bacillati; phylum Bacillota; class Bacilli; order Caryophanales; family Paenibacillaceae; genus Brevibacillus; species Brevibacillus sp. AG. Next base: position 68,326 of record NZ_JAQMYO010000004.1, read on the forward strand.
TCAGCAGCAGTGCCACCGTTAGCAGGAGCAGCTTCTTGTTTACCGCCGCAAGCCGTTACGAGCGATGCAGCGAGCAGTAGTGTAGTGAGCAGTAGACCAGTCTTTTTCATGAAAATACCCCTTTTCTCTGGATGTAAGATGGAAAAGAAAAAAGCCTCTTCCGACAGAAGAGGCGAAAACTGCGAGTATGTAACCACACTGCAACAATACCTCTCTTATCTGTCGGAATAAATTCCGCTGGATTTGGCACCGTATCGTTTGCGATAGGTTGCCGAGGTGTCATAGGGCCAGTCCCTCAACCTCTCTTCATAAGAGAATGTGCTATGAAATTATCATTCCAAACATTGTGGTTAATTCTTATTTGGATAGTTGGATTATAACGACTGATTTTTTAGGTGTCAACTGTTTTTGCAAACGAATGACTTGGTGGAAAAATGCGAAATTGATCTAAATACGAATATTCTATTGAAGAATCAAAAAATCATATGTATAATGAGAGCGAATGAACCCGATACCAGCTATCGCAGGTGATGACATGACTCTAGTGGACTCCAATGAAACCAGAAAAAAGCTGTCTGCCATCTATAATGAGATAGCAAAAGAGTTGTTCGGATTTGGAACGACTTTGCTCCGAGTCACGATTGAAAACCAGATGATTACGTTCCAAGCCAAGCATCGCCGCTCTCCGCGCTCACAAGCGTTGGAAGGAGAAGCGCCGGCCCTCAAGCTCGAAGTCGATTTTCGCATGTCCCTTCTTTATAAGAAGAGACTGAGAGAGCGACTGGAGGAAGAGATGGGGTTGCCGTTGGAAGCCGTGCTACGGGACTATGATGCGCCTACGCAGTGGGCGATCACGAATGTTATTTTAGCTGAATCAGAACTGAATACCTGACGCAATCGTTCGGATTTTCTCTTTTGATCTATCTTAAGGGGAGACCGTAGACTTTGCGTAAAAACGGGTGTCACTTCTCTTTGTTTACGAAGAAAAGTGCTCTTGTTTAGAATGATACGTTCTAATCAAGGGTACTTTTCTTTTTATTGTACCACCATATTTTGTCATCAAATGAACCCAACTGGAGGAGAATTACGATGAAAAAATTACTTGCTGGAATCCTGTCTTTTTCTATGATGTCACTGGCTCTCGCTGGCTGTGGCAGCAATGATCAACCACAAGCGGGTGGGGCTGGCGGCGAAGCCAAGGGTGAGCCACAAAAGCTGGTCATCTCCACATGGGGCTTCTCTGAAGACTTTTTCCGCAAAGAAGTATATGAGCCGTTTGAAAAAGAACATAACGTGAAAATCGTACTTGAAATCGGGAACAATGCAGAGCGCCTGAACAAAATTCGCCAAGGAAGCTCCGATGTAGACTTGATCTACCTCTCTGACTACTATGCACAGCAAGGAATTGAGAGTGGCGCATTTGAAAAAATCGACCGCAGCCGCATTCCAAACCTGGATCAAATCTATGATATTGCCAAAGCACCACTGGGCGAGGAGTACGGTCCAGCTTACACGATTGGCCAATTCGGGATTGCCTACAATCCAAAGCTCGTGAAAACCGAGATCAAGGATTGGAAAGACTTGTGGAACCCAGAACTGGCGGGCAAGCTGACATTGCCAAGCATTACGTCCACAACTGGCCCGATGGTTCTCGACAGTGCTTCCCAGATAGCGGGCAGCAAAGAATTTAACGAGGATCAAGCCTTCGCGAAAATGAAAGAAGTTAACCAAGGTGTAGTGAAGTTCTACGACAAGACCTCCGAATACGTGAACATGTTTGGACAAGAAGAAATCGGCGTAGGACCGATCATGGAAATGTACTTCAAAGACATCAAAGCCGCTGTTCCGGAAGCTGTTTTCGTACAACCTGCAAGCGGCGGATATGCGGTCATGAATACGGTTAACATCGTAAAAGGCTCGAAAAACAAAGCACTCGCAGAAGACTTCATCAACTACCAGCTGAGCAAGGAAGTTCAGGAAAAAACAGCAAAAGCAAAAATCGATTCCCCTGTAAACAAAACGGTTCAACTGACAGAAGAAGAAGCAAAAGGCGTAACGTACGGGGAAGAAACCGTAAGCAAGCTGCGTATGATGGACATGAAATTCGTTAACGAGCACTCTAAAGCATGGATTGACCGTTGGAATCGTGAAATCACGCAATAACGAGCGATAGAAAAACAAGGGCGAGGGTATAGACATTTGTGGATATACCCTCATTTTCATGAGAAATGAATGTGAGGAGGACCACTCGTGCAAAAGATCATTCTTGACGTGGATACGGGCATTGATGATGCGCTTGGCATCATTCTCGCTGTGAAGAGCGGGCAATTCGATTTGGTGGGCATTACTACGGTGAATGGAAACGTGTCGCTGCGAAAAGCCACAGAAAACACGTGCAAAATTCTCGATTTCTTGCAAGTCGGCGAGCAAATCCCTGTCGTTTGTGGCGCGTCTGAACCGTTGCTGCGGCCGTTGTTTTTCGAGCATGCCGTGCATGGTGAAGATGGCTTGGGCGGTGCTCTGGCAGGTGTTCCGGTTTACAAGGAGCCAACTGCTGGCTTTGCTCCTGATTTCATCGTGGAAAACGTACTCGCTCATTCCGGCGAGATTACGCTCATCATGACGGGACCGCTGACCAATTTGGCACTGGCGGTGAAAAAATGCCCGGAGCTTGTCCAACACGTCAAGGAAGTCATTTTCATGGGTGGAGTGGTCCGCGAGCACGGGAATGTGACGCCGGTTGCGGAGTATAACATGTACGTCGATCCAGAGGCGGCCAAGGTTGTGTTTCATGCCGGATTCCCACAATTGACGCTGGTTGGACTGGATGTGACGCGAAGAGTGCTGCTGAACGAGGAGCATATTCGTGAGCTAGGAGATACACCGATGGGCGAGTATGTAAGACAGAGTACGTCTGACTACCTCCATCGTTATTTTCAACGAAATGGCATCTATGCGTGCGCCATGCATGATCCATTGGCTGTCGCAGTCGCACTCGATCCGAAGCTGGTGGCGACCAGGAAGCTGTATGTAGATATCGAAACGAGAAGTGAGCTGTGTGATGGGCAAACGGTTTGCGACTTTCAAAACCGCCTACAAAAAGAACCGAACATAAACGTCTGTCTGGACGTAGATGCAGATGCGTTCTTTGCGCGTTTTATCGGCGCATTGAAAGCCTGACGATACCGTGAACAGGAGTTAATCAGATGAGAAAAACGGGTCTTTATTTATTACTGTTGCCGGGTGTGCTGTTTTTGACGCTGTTCATGGTCATTCCGATTGTGATGACGATTGCGTCCACCTTTTATCAAGATGGTAGCTTTACGATTCAAGGCTATCTCCAATTTCTTACAGACGCGTACTTCCTGAAAATTATGCTGACGACGCTGCAGGTCAGTCTGGTCACGACGATTGCGTGTGTCCTGATCGGTTTCCCTGCCGCGTACTACATTTCCAAGCTAGGCCCACGCAAAAAGGGCATCCTGCTGGCATTGGCGATTTTTCCTTTGCTGACCAGCTCTGTCGTGCGGTCGTTCTCTTGGATGATTATTCTCGGAAAAAAGGGCTTATTGAACAGCTCGCTGCTTGCAATCGGGCTCATCGATAAGCCGTTGGAAATATTGTATACGCCGACTGCGATGATGATTGGTTTGATTCATCTGTTCCTGCCGCTGATTATTATTACGCTGGTAGGGGTGATGGAAAACATCGACCCAGATTTGCTGAAGGCGGCGGAGAGCTTGGGTGCTTCCAAGTTGACTGCCTTCTGGAAGGTCATTGTGCCACTTAGTGTACCGGGACTCATCATTGGTAGCATTCTGGTGTTTGTCGGAAGCTTGACTGCCTACACCACGCCTGCCCTGCTAGGTGGAAAACAGCGGGTAATCTCCACGTTCCTGTATCAAAATGCGATTACGCTTAATGATTGGCATTTGGCATCCGTCATTGCCACGATCATGATTGTCATTACATTTGTCGTCATCTATTTCATGAACAAGCTGGCGACGAAATTAAATCCGAAGGGGTAGAAACTATGCAGGAGAAAAATCGCGGGTTGGCCCTGTTTACCTCTCTCGTCTTTCTATTTTTGCTAGGGCCGCTCATTATCATTTCTTTTACGTCGTTTGAGCCGGGGAGCGTCTTGAAGTTTCCGCCGGAGGGCTTTTCCTGGCGGTGGTACGAAAACATTTTTAATGTAGAAATGTTCATGACGACATTCAAGACGTCGATGTTCGTTTCCTTGCTCGGAAATCTTTTGGCGCTCTTATTGGGGATTCCGGCAGCTTATGCGCTCAGTCGCTTTGATTTTCGCGGCAAGGGCATTTTGAATGGCATTTTCATCTCACCTGTCCTGATTCCGGGTATTGTGATGGGCTTTGCCATGCTGAAATACGTCATTGTCGTGTACAATTTGCCGATTTATGCGGGACTTCTCGTCGGTCATACGGTGCTGATGCTTCCGTTTATCATTCGCGTCATTGCATCATCCTTGTCCAACTTTGACTTCGCCATTGAAGAAGCGGCTTTAAGCCTTGGGGCAGGTCGTCTCGAAACCTTTTTCAAAGTCGTCTTGCCGAATATTCGCTCCGGGATTATTGCTGCGATTCTGATCGCTTTTCTGGAGTCGTTCAACAACGTAGATATCTCTGTTTTCATGACAGGACCAGGAGTAAGCACGCTGCCGATCCAGATGTTGACGTACGTAGAAAACAACTTCGATCCAACGATCGCCGCTATTTCCGTGCTGCTCATGATTCTTACGGCTATTCTCATGTTCATCATTGAACGTCTGATGGGGCTTTCCTACTTTACAAAACGATAACGGAGGCATCAACTCATGGCATTGCTCACGCTGGATAACGTATCGGTTGCCTATGACAATCAATATATTTTGCAAAACTTCAATCTCAATATCGAAAAAGGACAGCTCATCTCTTTGCTCGGTCCGAGCGGTTGCGGAAAGACGACGACGCTGCGCCTGATTGCGGGTTTTCTCGAAGCAAAAGATGGCCGGTTCATGTTTGAAGGAAAAGATTATACGCGCGTTCCGGTCAATAAGCGCAATTTCGGGTTTGTGTTTCAGAGCTATGCGCTGTTTCCGCACCTTTCTGTATTCGATAACGTGGCATTCGGTTTGCGCCTGCGCAAGATCAATGAAACAGAGGTAAAGACCCGGGTACAGCAAATTCTCGAAGTCGTGAGTCTCGGCGGCTATGAAAAGCGTTTCCCGAAGGAACTGTCTGGTGGTCAGAGACAGCGCGTGGCGATTGCGCGGGCACTGGTGATTCAGCCCGACTTGCTGCTGTTCGATGAGCCGCTCAGTAACCTCGATGCCAACCTGCGGATCAACATGCGCGTAGAAATCCGTCGCATTCAGCAGGAGCTGGGCATTACGACAGTATACGTATCGCATGACCAGGAGGAGTGTTTCTCCATTTCCGATCAGGTGGCGATCATGAACAAGGGCGTGATCGAGCAGCTCGACGATCCAGCCACGATTTTCAAATATCCAAAGACGGAGTTTATCGCTCGCTTTATTGGTTTTACCAACTTCATCGACTTCGCAGAGCGCACTGAGCAGAACGGAGAAATCGGCCTGCGTGTCGGTGACCATCATTTTACCGCGTCCAAAAATCCGGGTACGGCGAATCCGTCCGGTAAAAAATGCGCAATGCGACCAGATGACCTCCTCGTGACGACAGAAGAGAGCGCCGAGCTGGGAATGAACCGTCTGCGCGGGACGGTAAAGGTAAGCACGTTTTTGGGACGCAGCTATCAATATGTCGTGGAAACAGAGTTGGGTGACTTCACGGTCAATCAAGAGATGGAGACGCCGTACAAGACTGGCCTAAACGTCAATCTGCTGTTTCCGAAAGACAAAGTGGTACTCGTGGACTAAAGACAGGAGGTTATTTTCGTGAAGGTCGATTTGTTGATTCAAGACGTCCAAGTGTTTAACAGCTATTTTAAAAAGTTCATCAAAGGAAACGTCGCTGTTTTGGATGAACGATTCTTCTATATTGGTGAGCGGAGTACGGAAACATTTGAGGCTGCCGAGATCGTGGACGGACAAGGCCGCTACATGATTCCTGGTCTGGTCGATATTCATTTGCATATTGAGAGCACGATGGTGACGCCGGAGACGTTTTCCTATGGTTTGATTCAAAACGGAGTGACGACGATCGTACCGGAGCCGCATGAGATGGCCAATGTGTTCGGAATCGAAGGGATCAAAGAGATGATTCGTGCGAGCCGTGATTGTGTCGCTGATATGCTGTACGCGATCCCGAGCTCCGTACCAGCTACCTCAATGGAAACGACAGGTGGGTCTGTCGAGATTGCGGACATGGACGAGCTCTTGCGTTCTGAAGAGATCATTTGCCTTGGCGAAATCATGAATTACGTAGACATCATCAAGGACCCTGACTGCAAGACGAATCGCATCCTGGAGCATATCCGCAAGACGTATCCAAAGCTCGTCATCGAGGGGCACGTCCCGAAATTGCTTGATTTGGACCTGCATCGCGTCATTTATGCGGGAGTGGACTCCGATCATACGCATCAGACACGTGAGGGCATGGAAGCGAGAATCGCAGCGGGCATGTTTCTAGAGATTCAAGAAAAATCAATGACGGATGAAGTCATGGACTATTTGATCAAGGAAGATGTTTCTGAGCATTTTTGTTTTGTGACGGATGATGTGATGACCGATTCTTTGGTCAATCGTGGACATTTGAACCATATCGTGAAAAAAGCCATTCAAATGGGCATGCAGCCAGAGCGCGCAATCTACGCGAGTACATTTACCCCAGCTAGACGTATGAACATGACGGATCGAGGGGCGATTGCTCCTGGCAAAATAGCGGACTTCCTATTGCTGTCTGATCTGCATGAACTCAAGATCGAACGCGTCTATAAAAATGGGAAGAAAGCTTATGACGTCAAGGAAGAGTACCGACAAGTAGTCAAAGAGAAGCAGTTTCCTGCGCATTTTTATGAGAGCATCAAGCTATCACCACTTACAGAGCAAGACTTCCGCGTCACAGTAGAAGTGCCGGACAATCGTTATCCATGCCGGGTCATGCTCGTTCAAAACGGTTCTACTTTTACAGAGGATCACCGTGGAATTGCTGAGGTGCGGGAAGGACAACTCTTGTGGGAGGAGAGCCCGTACGGCTTGATCGCCGTCTTTGAACGCTATGGCAAAAACGGTAACCGTGGCTATGGCTTGATCAGCGGCGATACGATCAAACGAGGGGCGGTAGCCACCAGCTATTCGCATGACAACCACAATCTCTTGGTTGTCGGACACAATCCGCACGATATGATGGTCGCAGCCAATGAAGTCATCCGCAACCAGGGCGGCTTTTACGTGGTCGAGGATGGCAAGGTGATCGCGAGCCTTCATTTGCCAGTCGGAGGCATTCTGACAGAGGAACCATTGGAAAAGACTGCAAAGGAAGTCGAACAACTTCGCCGTGCCATGGAGTCGCTCGGTTACGATCACTACAACCCGATCATGTCGATCAGCACGCATTCCCTCCCGGTCAGTCCAGCCTTGAAGCTGACGGATCTGGGGTTGATCGATGTAAACGACGGGAAAATAGTTCCGTTGTTGTTAATGTAAAAAAGTTGCTTGCTGAAAAGAAAGTTTTCGGCAAGCAACTTTTTTTGATCTAATAGTCCCGAAAGAAGCATATAAATTTTCATGCATAGGTATACACTCCTGAATCATCTCCCTATTTTCTGACTGGAATTCGGGTATTTGGTAGGTTTTGGTTTAGGTATTCAGAATCTGGGAAACTGGAAAAATTTTCTGTAACATGGTATTCGATCCTAATCCAGGAAAGAGGAGATTAAATAAATGGATAACGTAGGGTTGAGAAACACACTGTTCAGTAAAGGGCTGTCGCTTTTGTTCATGCTGGCTATGATGCTGGTGGCAGGCGCAGCTACTCTCGTGTTTGCTGAGAAAGCCTCGGCTCACGGGTACATCGAATCGCCAGCGAGTCGTTCTTACTTGTGTAAGACGGGGCAAAATACAGGCTGCGGTCAAATTCAGTATGAACCGCAAAGCGTTGAGGGCATCGGTTCGTTCCCCCAATCTGGTCCTGCCGATGGTGAATTTACCGGTGCAGGCCGCTATCCTGAGCTTTACACACAAACAGCAGATCGCTGGACCAAGATTACCTTGCAGGGTGGACAAAATTCGTTTACGTGGAATCTGACAGCCCCGCATAGTACAGCGGAGTGGAAATATTACATCACGAAAAAAGATTGGAATCCAAACAAGCCACTTTCCCGAGCTGATCTAGAACTGTTCTGCTCATTCCAGGACGGAGGGAAAAGACCGCCATTCACGGTAACGCATTCGTGCAATGTACCGACAGATCGTAGCGGTTACCACATTATTTTGGGTGTTTGGGAAATTGCCGATACGGGCATGGCCTTTTACCAGGCAATTGACGTGAATTTGATTAACAATGGAACAGGTATCGTAGAAAAGCCTACCGTTCCAGGTAATGTGATTTCTGTATCACAAACAACTACAAGCATTGCGCTTGGCTGGACAAAATCCGTGGCAACTGACGGAATCAAGCAGTACGACGTGTATCGCGATGGCAAACTAATCGCATCTACCAAAGAAACAGCATACACGGACAAAGATTTGACGCCTGCTACGGCTTATAGCTATACCGTTGTGGCAGTTGATAGCAAAGGGAAAGAGTCTAACGCTAGCAAGGCACTAACTGTTCGCACAAAAGCAGAAGATATCGTGGATACAGAAGCGCCGACTGCACCAGCAGGAATCATGACTCACCATCCAACAGAGACAGAAATCGACCTCATGTGGAGTCCTTCCCGTGACAATGTTGGTGTGGTGAAATACGAGGTGTACCGTGACGGTTCCCGCGTAGGGTCAGTTGAAAAGCCTTCCTTTGTCGATAAAGGATTAACGGCAGGAACATCTTATACGTATACAGTCAAGGCAGTTGATGCCGCAGGAAATATTTCCGAAGAGAGCGCACCTTTTGCTGCAAGCACAAAGGAGAAAAAGCCTGAAGTACCAGGTGAAATCGCCGAGTGGGATTCCTCAGCTGTGTATGTACAGGGAGACCGCGTCTTGTATGATGGACTGGAATTCGTAGCAAAATGGTGGGTAACTGGAGAAAAGCCAGACCATTCCGATGCGTGGAAACTGGTGAGCGATGTCGTACTGTCGTGGGATTCTGGCAAAGCATATGATGGCGGAGCGAAAGTGAACTACGAAGACAAGGTTTATGAGGCGAAATGGTGGACCAAAGGCGAAGAGCCAGGGAAAGCCGATGTATGGAAGCTGGTTGAATAATGGTGCAAAGCCCAGGTGATCTGCCTGGGCTTTGTTTGTGTAAGTGCAGCTAGTATTTTGCCGATTCCTACTTGTTTTGATATACTTATAATTTGAACGATAAGCCCATCTTATAAGGTTAGAAGGATATGAAAAATGAATGAAACCTATTCGCTAAATGAAAAATGGCGACAGTTTTTGGCTGTTTTGCTTCCAATCTTGATATCACAACTGGCGCTGTTTTCGATGACGTTCGCTGATACCATCATGTCTGGACATGCCAGTCCGACAGATTTGGCGGGGGTAGCGATTGGGGCTAGTTTATGGACACCTGTTCAGGCAGGCTTGACGGGGATTTTGATGGCTGTCATGCCGATGGTTGCACAGATGGTTGGGGCAGGGAAACGAGATCAGGTGTCTTACACGGTTATGCAGGCCTTATATTTGAGTGTGGGGATTGCGATCGGTGTCATCATCGGCGGTGGTTTGGTGCTTGATCCGATCCTGAACTGGATGCAATTGGAGCCTGTGGTGCGTACGATTGCTCGCGGCTTCCTGCATGCAATCGCTATTGGAATTATTCCGATGTTTCTTTATACGGTACTCCGTTGCTTTATTGACGCATTAGGACAGACGCGAGTAACGATGTTCATTACCCTGCTTTCGTTGCCGATTAACGTCTTTTTGAACTACGCTCTTATCTTTGGTAACTTTGGTTTGCCTCGACTGGGTGGAATCGGTGCCGGGCTTGCATCTGGCATCACATACTGGTGTATTTTGCTGATTACTCTGTTTGTCGTGAATCGCGTACACCCATTTGTTGAGTTCGGTTTGTTCTCCCATTTTCACCGGATCTCGATGAAAGCATGGAAAGAGCTGCTAAAGCTGGGGCTTCCCATCGGATTTTCGATCTTTTGTGAGGTTAGCATTTTTGCGGCCGTCACTTTGTTCATGAGTGAATACAGCACGATTACGATTGCTGCGCATCAGGCAGCGATGAACTTCGCATCCTTCCTGTACATGGTGCCATTGAGCATATCCATGGCGTTGACGATTGTCGTCGGCTTTGAGGTCGGAGCCAAAAGGTTCCGGGACGCAAAGCAGTACAGTTATTTGGGGATAGGTATCGCTCTTGGGATCGCCCTTTTGTTCGGGATCAGCTTGCTGATGTTTAGCAAGCAGGTAGCTGGTTTTTATACGACCGACATCGAGGTGTTGGAACTTGCCCAGCATTTCTTGATGTACTCGATCCTCTTCCTGATCTCTGATGCCGTCGCAGCACCTATTCAAGGGGTACTGCGCGGGTACAAGGATGTGACCGTTACCTTTATCGTTGCGCTGATATCTTATTGGGTGATTGGCTTGCCTTTGGGATACATTTTGGCGAAATTCACTTCGCTTGCAGCATTCGGATACTGGATTGGTCTGATTACGGGATTGGCTGCCGGTGCCATCTTCCTTTTTGGACGTCTGCTGTCGTTACAGAAACGCATGATTCGCAGCCATTCATAAGGAAAAAGATAAGCGGAAAATCCCTAATGTGGGGGTTTTCCGCTTTTTGCATGAAGAATGAAAGCCCCGTTTACACTAGGTGAAAGACCAGATATACTTCTTATCATAGACGATGGAAGAAAACCTGACATCAAAGCAGATGGGGGGAGAGACTTATGTCACTCTCGATATTCACGACGTATGATTTTTTGCTAAAACTAGGAGTTGCACTATTTCTAGGCTTGATGATTGGTATGGATCGACAGCTCAAACACAAGCCGCTGGGGGTAAAAACCAGCATGGTTATTTCGGTTGCGAGCTGTCTCATTACGATTGTCTCGATTGAATCCGTGCATCGGTTTTCCTTGCCTGGACACACAAATATGGACCCATTGCGCTTGGCTGCTCAAATTGTGAGCGGTGTAGGTTTCCTTGGGGCTGGTGTTATTCTACGCCGGAGTAATGATGTCATTTCGGGCTTGACCACAGCATCGATGGTCTGGGCGGCTTCTGGACTTGGGATTGCAGTAGGAGCAGGGTTTTATTTTGAGGCAGTGACCGCGACGATCCTCATTATTTTGGCGATTAATTTGTTCCCGATCCTTCTTCGCTTGATTGGTCCAGAATCGCTCAGACAAAGAGATTTGTCGATCAAGATTGTGGTCGAAGGCGGAGGCGATTTGGATTTGGTGTTCAAGCAGATTAAGCACCTCGATCTACAAGTGAAACGGGTGAAGGTCAAAGACTTGGATAATAGTCTGCAAAAGCTGGAAATGATGATTACGGCATCGGAAAACACGTATACGACGGATATTTACAGTCTGCTGAAAGCGGTAGATCATGTTGTTTCTGTAGAAGTAGAAAGCAGATAAAAAAGGAATAATAGAAGACGGAGGCCATGACGTGGCTTTCGTCTTTTTTAATTGCTGTCGTGAGGGAAGAAGCGGCTTTTGTTTTTTTGAAAGCAAAGTCTATGATGCGAAAAACGCTTCTTGAAACTCCCTTGTATGACTAACAAAAGGGTGTAAAAGCATCTACTAAACACAAGCTGTACGAAAGCACTGTCACATGTCTGGAAGGAGACCGCCCGAACGAAGTGAGGATACAGGCGACTGGAAGACATGTGGCAGGGCTTCCCCCGACCACAACCGTTGGAGGACAACTATTCATTTTTCTCGGTTTAACACTTCATCTCTTGATATCAAGAATGAAAATCATTATCATTTTAATAGAGAATATGAGAAAACCGTTGTTTATACAAGGAGGATGCGAGATGGAATTCAGAATTGAAAAGGACACGATTGGAGAGATCAAGGTTCCGGCGGATAAGCTGTGGGGCGCCCAAACACAACGCAGCTTTCAAAACTTTGAAATCGGCGAAGAAAAAATGCCACTTCCACTGATTCGCATGTTTGCCATCCTGAAAAAAAGCGCTGCTCTGGCGAATCAAAAGCTGGGCAAGCTCGACAATGAAAAGGCAGAAGCGATTGTGGCGGCAGCAGATGAAGTGATCCAAGGAAAATGGGATGAGCATTTCCCACTAGTTGTCTGGCAAACAGGTAGCGGCACGCAATCCAACATGAACGTCAACGAAGTTATTGCTCATCGCGCGAACCAATTGCTGCAAGAGAAGGGCAGCTCCGCTCGCATCCACGCCAACGATGATGTGAATAAATCGCAGAGCTCCAATGATACATTCCCGACAGCGATGCACATGGCTGGACTGGTTGCTGTCGAGGAGCAAGTACTGCCTGCAATCCAGCTGTTAAAAGCAACGTTGAAAGAAAAAAGCGAAGCCTATATGGATATTATCAAAATCGGTCGTACGCATTTACAGGACGCGACCCCGCTGACGCTGGGCCAAGAATTCAGCGGTTGGGTACGCATGCTGGAAAAATCGGAAAAGATGATCAAGGAGAGCAATGAGTACTTGCGTGAGCTGGCGATTGGCGGTACAGCGGTAGGAACAGGCATCAATGCGCATCCGCGCTTCGGTGAAATGGTCGCAGCAGAAATCAGCAAGGAAACCAACCACCAATTCGTGACCGCAGAAAACAAGTTCCACGCGCTGACCAGCCATGATGAGCTCGTTCATGTACATGGTGCCCTGAAAGCACTGTCTGCGGATCTGATGAAAATCGCTAATGACGTGAGATGGCTGGCGAGCGGCCCACGTTGCGGAATCGGTGAACTTATCATTCCAGCGAATGAGCCAGGCAGCTCCATCATGCCAGGCAAGGTGAATCCGACCCAAAGCGAAGCGATGACGATGGTTGTATGCCAAGTGATGGGTAACGATGCTGCCATTGGCTTTGCTGCTAGCCAAGGGAACTTCGAGCTGAACGTGTTTAAGCCAGTGATCATCTACAATTTCCTGCAATCTGCAAGATTGTTGGCAGACGCGATGAAGTCCTTCAACGACAATTGCGCAGTAGGAATCGAGCCTGATCTGACAGTGATCAAAGAAAACCTGAACAACTCGCTGATGCTGGTGACGGCACTGAACCCGCATATCGGCTATGAAAATGCGGCAGCCGTAGCGAAGCTGGCTCACAAAGAAGGCATCACCCTCAAGGAAGCGGCGATCAAGAGCAATTTGCTGACCGAAGAGCAATTCGATCAAGTCGTGCGCCCTGAACAAATGATTCATCCAAAAGAATAATATCTTCCTAAACAAAACCGATGGTCCCATGTTTGTGGCCATCGGTTATTTTTTTGAGAACCATTACAGATGCGAACCACCACTTGCATCAATCAATTGACCAGTTACCCAACGGCTGTCCGAGGAAGCGAGAAAGGCGGCAATATCCGCTACATCATCAGGCTCTCCCCATCTGTTGAAGGTGGAAAGTCCAGCGGCGTACTTCTGCCCATCTGGATTATTTTGCAACGTGCCAGCATTCATCTCCGTGTTAATAATGCCAGGCAAGATCGCATTTACCGTAATATGACGGCTCCCCAGTTGTTTAGCCAAAGCGAGCGTCAGTGTGTTAACAGCTCCCTTCGATATACTGTAAGTGAACACGCTTGGGGAAGCTGCACGAGTCACGAAGGATGAGAGATTGATGATACGGCCTTCCTCTCTTAAGCGGGGCAAAGCTTGTTGGATCATAAAAAACGGTGCTTTGACATTGATGTTCATGACTTCGTCAAACGATTCCTCAGTAGCCTCTTCCAACGTTAAGATTTGTCCGATGCCTGCGTTATTTACGAGAATGTCAAAACGATGATCTCCTGTACGTTTCTGCAGTTCTTCGTCCAATGTCGCATAGAAATCGCGAATGCCGTCAAGGGTGCGCAGGTCCGTACCGATTGCGAATGCTTGGCCTCCTGTTCGTTCAATCTCCTGAACGACAGCTTCTGCTTCTTCTTGTCGTCTTCCATAGTGTACGACGACCAATGCGCCATCCTGTGCCAGACGTAATGCGATGCTACGACCAATCCCGCGGCTTGCTCCGGTTACCAATGCAATTTTTCCTTTCAAATTACGCATGGTTTCATCTCCCTTGATTCAAATTCAAGTTAGTTATAACACAAGAGGGTGTTTGAAATATTGCTCTCTCATTCGCTCGGTTGGTCTCGTGAACGGAATGGCGATAATGTTAGAGAACAATCACTTGGCTTTACCTTTTCTTTAACAATTCTTGTTATAGTGATGCTATCTATATCTACCATGCACGAGTTCGGAGGTGTTTGTCCGTGAGGATTTTGATTGTAGATGACGACAAAGAGATTGTAGAGCTGATGGCGATCTATTTGAGCAACGAAGGATATGAGATCGAAAAGGCTTTTGACGGTCTGGAAGCGATGGAGAGACTGGAGCAGAAGCCCATCGATCTCGTCATTCTGGATGTGATGATGCCCAATCTGGATGGGCTGGAAGTTACCAAGCGAATACGAAAAAACTCGACCATTCCCATTCTGATGGCGAGTGCCAAAACGAATGATATGGACAAAATCCTGGGCTTGATGACGGGTGCAGACGATTATGTGGCGAAGCCGTTTAATCCGCTGGAAATGATTGCGAGGGTCAAGTCTCTCCTCCGACGGTCGAACTACACGCAGGCAAGCAAACAGGATCATGTGATTGAGGTGGGGCCGTTAATTATCGACAGGCAAAGTCACTTCGTTCAGACAAAAGAAGGCACCCCGATCAAGCTGACGGCATTGGAATTTTCCGTCCTGCATCTTCTGGCAAGTCATCCGAATCGAGTATTCAGTTCGGAAGAAATTTTTGACCGCTGCTGGAAAATGGAGAATTTCGTTTCCTACAAGACGGTAATGGTTCACATCAGCAACCTGCGGGAAAAGCTGGAGAAGGCGACAAATGGCGAGAAGGTGATACAGACGGTCTGGGGGGTCGGCTATAAAATTGAAGCTTAGAGCCAAGGATTTTATCCGCATCCTGTTCGATTTGCTACTTGGCCTCTTGATCATCTACGCTGTTTTTCAGATGGCTGATTTTTTTGCCAACAACTATTTGTACACCATCCCGCAAATCAGAGAGTTCATCTGGAAATTGCGGATCAATTTCGATATCAACTCCTTCAAAATCCCGATCATTTTGCTGGCGACGGGTATGTTTGTGGCGTGGTCTGTCGTTCGTATCCGCAAGTACCTGGAACAAAAGCAGATGGAGCAAATCATAAACGAGCTGCATTTCATTGCAAAAGGCAATTATCATCACCAGATTTCCCTTCGTCCGAACGGCAGCTTGGGCCAAGTCGTCGATAGCATCCATGCTCTGGTTAAAAGCGCCTTGGATGCGATGGAGGAGGAGCGGCGGCTGGAACAATCGAAGGATGAGCTGATCACCAACGTTTCCCATGATCTGCGAACGCCGTTGACCTCCATCATTGGCTACCTGGGGCTGATTGAGCAGAACAAATACAAGGACGAAGAGAAGCTCAAGCATTACGCCCATATCGCCTACGAGAAGGCCAAGCAGATGAACGTGCTCGTCAATGATCTGTTTGAGTATACGAAGGTCCGCAATCGCGGGGCGTATTTAAACCGAACGGAGTTTGACTTGGTAGAGCTGGTTGAGCAAGTATCGGTAGGCTTTCGACTCGTAGCGAATGAGGCAGGGCTGCGTTTAGTCGTAGATACGCCTGATCAAAAAATTGAAATGGCAGGAGATACCGACAAGCTCGTTCGGGTTCTGGAAAACCTTATTTCCAACGCCGTGAAATATGGACGCGATGGTACGGAAATTGTCATTCGCGTCTTCCAGCAAGGAGATGGTATCGCGATTTCTGTCGCCAATAACGGAGCGCCGATCCCGGCTGAATATGTGCCGTGCTTGTTTGAACGCTTTTTTCGGGTGGAGGGCTCACGTTCGAAAGAGACAGGAGGCTCGGGTCTCGGTCTCGCTATCGCTAAAAGCATCATCGACCTGCACCAAGGCAGTATTTCCGTCGAAAGCACAAAGGAATGGACGACCTTCACGGTTTGGCTCCCACATACAATTTCAAGCCTTTGAGAAAAGCTTTACTTTTTCTTTACCTTTCGTTTCCGTTTATTTTAATCCAAAAGTCTATCCTGACTGCATGAAGGTTACAGCCTTTGTTTTTGCAGGTGTAGGAGGGCTTTTTTTATGAGGAAAACAACATGGGCTTTGCTCATGCTGACCATATTCGTCGGGTTGACGCTTTTGCGCGATTCAGATGCAGTAGAAGCAGATTGGAAATTCCAAGGACCTATTACGCTAACGGAAAAAACATACGAGAAGGTCGATGCACAGGCAGCGATTCTGTTGGATAGCCAGTCAGGAGAAATCATGTACGCACAAAATGCGGATACGCCTTACCCGGTAGCAAGCATGTCAAAAATGATGACCGAATATATGCTCCTCGAAGCCATTAAGGAAGAGCGAGTCGATTGGGACGACGAGATCGTCGTATCGGAGAATGCGGCTGCGACTGGGGGAGCACGGGTCCATCTTGTCGCAGGAGAAGCCTATCCGATAAAAGACTTGTATGAAGCGATGGCGATTGGCTCTGCAAACAATGCAGCGGTGGCAATCGGCGAGTATTTGGCAGGCAGCACATCTGCTTTTGCGGAACAAATGAATTTGAAGGCAGCCGAGCTGAATCTGCGGTCCTCCTCGTTTGTGAATGCGACTGGATTGGATACTGGAAATGGGCAAAATGAAATGACGGCTCGCGATGTAGGAATGCTCGCGTACCACTTGCTCAACGACTTCCCCGATATTGTCAAATGGACGGTCGAGCCATCCCATACAAACCTCATGCTCGATGGGAAAAACGCTGATTGGAGTATCGCAGGGCTAGATGGGCTCAAAACGAGTTATACCAATGCTGCGGGGTATTGCTTCACGGCTACAGCGAAGCGGGGGGACAAGCGGCTCATTTCCGTCGTGATGGGCGCTGAAGAAGATGCCACTCGTTTTACAGAGACAAAAAAACTGATGGAGAGAGGGTTTGACAATGGATAACGTGCAAAAAATGGAGAGACCGACAGAGCTGCTTGCTATTGCTGGTTATGCAGTGTTTGCCCTTTACTTGTTTCTCGTCGTGAAGATACTGCTGTTTAAATTCGGCAGTTTGGATAGTAGCTTGCTAGTAGATCAGTGGAAAATCATTTGGCGCGATCCGTCTGTGATTGTGGAGCGGTTACGCTACCGAAGTAATTTGGTGCCATTTCATGAAATCGAAAACTATGTCAGATTGATTCGAAATTACCAAAGCTGGCATAGTGCGGTGAACTTCGTAGGCAACGTGATCGCCTTCATGCCGCTAGGCTTCCTGCTGCCACTCCTGTTTCCGAAAAAAGCCGGGTCCCTGTTCAGAGTCACCCTGCTATCCCTGATGCTTAGTCTCGGTGTGGAGCTGACACAACTCGTGATGAATGTAGGTACGTTTGATGTCGATGATTTGCTCCTGAATACAGCGGGCGGGATGATCGGATATATCGTGTACTTGTTCATTTGGGTAATACAGAAAAAACGGTTCATCATTTCAGTAACTTCGTAGTCTACTTATAAGGCACCCATGTGGTGCTTTTTTTACTATTTTTGAAAAGGTATGGATGAATCAACAAAGCCGGTGAGAAGAAAAAGCACAGGGCTCGTAGACCTTGACAACGCCTACCCAGTCGGAACTTCAAAAAGGGGACCACGCTTGTCGAACACTTCTTCTTTGAGAACCTTCCGCCCGTAGGGTGGCTTTGGCTCGACGGTCCCCTTTTTGAAGTGTAGACGGACAGTCAATCCCCCTGCTGGCGTGTCAGAGTCGAAGAGAACTGTGCTTTTTCTTCTCCTCCACAATGTTGACTCTTCCCCTTGTTTTGTCCCAATGCCTATGTTTACATTAGTAGAAAACCATTGAAAATACCTGTCGAAAGAGAAGGTGATTCTCTTTGTTAGATAAAGCGCAAGAGATTTTACGAAAGTACTTTGGCTACGAATCATTTCGGGAAGGCCAGAAGAAAATCATCACGAGCCTGTTAGCCGGACATGACACCGTAGGCATCATGCCAACAGGTGGCGGGAAATCGATCTGCTATCAAGTCCCAGCGATGCTCCAAGAAGGAGTAACCATCGTGATCTCCCCACTCATCTCGCTGATGAAAGATCAGGTCGACGTGCTAGTCAGCATGGGCATTCCCGCCACTCAAATTAACAGCTCACTGGATTATAGCGAGGTTCGCGATCGACTCCGTATGGCGGCGCGGGGAGAGTACAAGCTGTTGTATATCGCCCCAGAGCGATTGGAATCTGAAGCGTTCCAAAATCTGATTCAGGATGTACCGATCTCGTTTGTGGCAGTGGACGAAGCGCATTGCGTCTCGCAGTGGGGGCACGATTTCCGTCCGAGCTATTTGGCGATTGCTCGTTTTCTTCAATCCTTGCCACAGCGCCCGATCGTCGCAGCCTTGACGGCGACAGCGACTCCAGAGGTAACCGAGGACATCAAGCGACAGCTAGAATTAAAGGACGAGCGCCTTTTTATCACAGGGTTTGGCAGAGACAATCTCATCTTGTCTGTACGCAAGGGAGAGAACCGTCGAGAATTCATCCAGGCGTACTTACGGGCGAATAAACAGCAGGCTGGCATTATTTATGCGGCAACGAGAAAAGACGTGGACGCCTTGCATGCAGATTTGGACAAGCGTGGCTTTGCTGTGACCAAATACCATGCAGGACTGACGGAGGAGGAGCGTGCGGCCAACCAGGAAGCATTCCTGTTTGATGACGTCCGTACGATGGTCGCGACTAACGCATTTGGGATGGGCATCGACAAGTCCAATGTGCGCTACGTCATTCATTACAACATGCCGAAAAACCTGGAGGCGTATTACCAAGAAGCAGGCCGTGCGGGACGCGATGGGGAGCCAAGTGAGTGTATTCTACTGTTTCAGCCACAGGATATCCAGACGCAAACGTTTTTCATCGAGCAGAATCAAGTGCTGGACGAACGCAAGGAGTTGGAATACAAAAAGCTGTACGCAATGATCGACTATTGCCGGACGCCGCGCTGCTTGCAGCAAAACATCGTGCAATACTTCGGCGAAATAGATGCTGCCGCGTGCGGGCGCTGCGGAAACTGCACGGATGAGACAGAGCTGTCCGATATTACACTTGAAGCGCAGAAGATTTTCTCCTGCGTCAAACGTATGAGAGAGCGCTTCGGTGCCGCACTCGTCGCGCAGGTACTGAAAGGCTCCAAGAATAAAAAGGTCACCCAGTTTTCCTTCGATCAGTTGCCTACCTACGGTTTGATGAAGGAATACAAGGAAAAAGAGATCGCAGACTTGATCCAGCTCCTCATTGCCGAAGGATATTTGCAAGTAACGGAGAGCCAATATCCAATCGTCAAGCTGGGGGAGCGGGCATTGCCTGTTCTGCGGGGCGAAGAGCGCGTCGTGCAAAAAATCTCGATACGTCCTGTTCAGCTGTCAGAGGATGACGAGTTGTTCGAGCACCTGCGCGCGTTGCGCAAGGAAATCTCGACGCGACAAAAAGTACCACCATACGTGATTTTCCCAGACAGTACCTTGAAGGAAATGAGCAGTGTTTGCCCGACTGACAAACAGGCCATGCTCAAAATCAAAGGAGTAGGCGAGGCGAAATTTGAGAAGTACGGGGAGCTCTTTCTGGAGTGTTTGCAGAACTATGCAGCGATCAAGTCGTGACATTTACGTCACGGCTTTTTTGCTATTTTTCCTTTCATATGCCTGCTATAGTTAGATAGCAACCCAGAATTTTCTTACATAATAGAATAGGAGGACAATAAGAGCAACACTATCGAGGGGCATTGACAGATTAAGAGAGACAGAGGGGAAAACATGAAAAAACTAGCGAAGGGCTTATTAAGTGTAGCACTTACAACCATGGTGCTAGGCAGTGCGATGATGGGGATCGCCGCACCGGTAAAGGCCGCAGAAACACCAACCAAAATTACACTGCTGGGTACATCTGATATTCACGGACGATTCATGCCGTGGGATTATGCTTTGGATGGCCCGAATCAAAATGGCAGCATGACGCAGCTGTTCACGATGATTAAAGAGATTCGCAAAGAAAATCCGAACACGGTGTTGCTGGACGCAGGCGATTCGATCCAAGACAACTCGGCAGAGCTTTTCAATGACCAACCGCAGTCTCCTATCATGGTCGCGATGAACGAAATGAACTATGACGCATGGGCTTTTGGCAATCATGAATTTAATTTTGGACTGGATGTATTGGACAAGGTTAGCAGCCAATACAAAGGCTCTGTTTTGGCAGGGAACATTTATAAAGAAAATGGCGAGCGTTTCTTGCCAGCGTACACGATCATTGAACGCGCAGGTGTAAAAATCGGCATCATTGGGATGAATACGCCGATGATTACCGATTTCGAAAAAGGAACCGATCATCTGGATGGGCTCGTGATCAAAAACCCGGTAGAAGAAACCAAGAAAGCTGTAAAAGAGTTGGAAGGCAAAGTAGACGTCATGATCGGTCTCATGCACATGGGCATCGAAAATGAAAACGGAATTCCGGGTACGGGCGTAGCAGATATCGCGAACGCCGTTCCAGAACTGACCGCGATTTTTGCAGGTCACATGCACAAGCTTGTGAAAAAGGAAGAGATCAACGGGGTCCTGATTTCCGAGCCAGACAAATATGCTACTCATATCTCCCGCATTGACCTGACCTTTGAAAAGAAAGATGGCAAGCTCGTGCTGACTGACAAGGAAGCGACAGCACTCCCTGTAAAAGGCGCAGATGGCACACCAGCGGTATCCGATGCAGAGCTGGAGACCAAGCTCAAGCCTTTCCATGAGTTCGCACGTGCAGATGCCAACATCGTCGTAGCAGAGCTCAAAGGCATGAACCTGGTACCGAAAAACGAGATCGAGGGCATCCCGACGGTTCAAATTCAGGAGACGCCTCTATCCGACTTTTTCCATGAAGTGATGCTCTACTACAGCAAAGCAGACGTGGTTGCCCACCAGATCGACAACGACAAAGCCAAGCTGGATGTTGGTCCGATCAAGAAAAAGGATATCGCCTACAACTACCAATACGCAGGTGGCGAGATCACTGTTTACAAAGTAACCGGAAAAGACTTGAAGGACTATATGGAATGGGCTGTGGGCTACTTCAATTCCACGCGCCCTGGTGACGTGACAGTAAGCTTTGATCCAAAACGCCGCGCTTCCAAATACAGCACCAACGATTTCTTCGGTGGCGTGAAATATGAAATCGACCTGACGAAGCCATATGGCAGCCGCATCACGAACCTGCGCAAGCTCGATGAGACTCCGATCAAAGCGGAAGATACCTTGAAGCTCGGAATGAACTCATACCGGATGGAAGCTTTGCAGGCAAAAGGTGGCGCGTTGGAAGGACGCAAGTTCGAACAACTGTGGTCTTCCAAAGACAATACGGCGTTTGGTGAAACAGGTGGAACGATCCGCAATCGCGCTATTGCGTACCTGAAAGAAGTGAAAAAAGGCGTTTACGAGCCAAAAGTACAAAACAACTGGAAGATTACAGGTATGGATACCACTGCACCTGAACGCAAGGATGTCGTAGAGCTGATCAATGCAGGCATTCTGAGCGTTCCGAAAACAGCAGATGGCAAATACACCAATATCGCTTCCATCAACATCAAGGACGCGGTAACCAAAGAAGAAATTGCGGAACTGTCTGCAAAAGTAAAAGTCGATGCAGCGAAGTTCGCGACCGTCAAGACCAAAGGCGAATTTTATCATCAACTGAACGAAGCGAGAAAGGCTGCGGAAAAGTCGGTCACACCGCCAACCAAAACGCAGCAAAAAAAATAACAGAGATGAACGCAAGAAAGCCGTGACGCTAGTAGTCACGGCTTTTTCTTTTTCTATGACGCCAATCTGTCAACGAACGATTCTTCTGCGATACTTCACCAAGTACAACAGGAACCCGAGCAGCAGCAATCCTTGACCAACAATCGCACCAGAGATGGAGATACCGATATAGGTGATCAAGTAGTAAATGCCGGAGCCTACTGCCATTAGCAGATTCTCGATGAAGTTCTGAATCGCAATCGTTTTTCCAGAGCCGACCATCCGCTTGCCTTCATCCTGCAAGACGGTATTCATCGGGATAATGAACACGCCGCCCATGAACCCGACGAGTAGCAGTAAACAGATGGCAATAAAAGTGACGCTCACCCAAGGAAATAGCACGATGATGAGAAACATTCCGAATCCGTATGTCAGCGATCGAGTGAAATGAGACAAAGGAATGAGCTTGGGAGCGAGAAAAGCTCCGGCGATAATCCCGATGGATGTCGTTGCGAGAATCAGCGATACAGAGAAGCTCTCCGGATTAATCCCAAGCGCGAGGGGAATCCAAGCGAGTACGGCCACGCGCAGGACAGCAGAGGACATCCAGAATGCTCCGGTTCCAATCAGGGCAAAGCTCGTTTCTGGGCGATTCATCAGGTGCTGGAAGTCGATGAAAAAGCGCCGTGCTTCTGCCCCATAGCGAATCGATGAATTCCCTCTCATGCGCGGAATGAAGAAAGTCATACCGAGCGACAGCAGATAGATCAGCAGACAAATTCCTGAGGAGATAAGCGGCGCTGTCATGTTTGCGATGGCTCCACCACCACCGATCCCTGTGAGAATCGCAAAGATCGTATAGGCTTCGATGCGTGCATTCGCATGAAACAGTTCATCTTCATTTCGAGTCAGCTCCGGCAAAATTCCGTACTTGGCCGGAGAATACACGACCGCTCCGACTCCAACTGTGAAGTAACACAACATCAGCATGATGATGCTCGACTGGTCAATGAAAAACAGCAGGACGACACCAAGCGCTTTAATCAGGTTGCCAATCACCAGCACGATTGACTTGGCATGCTTGTCGGCAAAAGACCCAACCAGTGGCGCGAGAAAAACGTAAGGGAGAAAGAATGAAATGGATACGAGTGCAAGCATCGCGGGAGAAAAGCCGTTCTCCCGCAGCAGATTCGCAATGACAAACAAAATCATGTTGTCGGCAAAGGCCGATAGAAATTGAGTGAAGTACAGAGCTTGTAGTGGTTTTAATCGTATATTCACATCATTTTCCTCCAGTCTCCGCTAGTTGTTTCAAGCTGACGTAATCCGTTTTGCCGCTTCCGAGAAGTGGTAGAGCCTTGATGACTTGCATCGTACCCGGTATGAGCAATGGCGAGTATTGTTTTTCCGTCAAATACGCGCGCAATTGGCTCAGCTGAACCGATTCATCTGTGGTAAATAGCAGGACACGCTCACCTTTTCGCGGATCATTCACGTTGATTGCAGCAAAACCAGAGTGTCCGAAGCATTGCATAGCCAGTTCTTCAACCAGATTGAGCGAAACCATCTCGCCGCCGATTTTAGCGAAGCGCTTCAGGCGGGATTGGATGCTGAGAAAGCCGTCCTTGTCAGCTGTAACCAAATCACCTGTGTGGTACCATTCCTCAGCGGGAACAAAGCCTTTTCCGTGAATCATATAACCCTTCATGACGTTCGGACCTTTCACTAAAAGCTCTCCGCCAGCATCGATTCCTTCTACTGCTTCCAGCTTGGCGGACATTCCTGGCATCAAACGCCCGACGGTTCCTGGTTTGTTAGCCAGCGGGGTGTTGAGCGACAGGATCGGAGCTGTTTCCGTTGCCCCATAGCCTTCAAAAATCCGTACACCGAACTTTTCCATCCACAGCTTGCGCACATCGTCCTTTAGTTTTTCTGCTCCTGCAAATACGTAGCGTAAGGAGTAGAAGTTGTAAGGATGAGCCATGCGTCCGTAACCAGCCATAAAGGTCGAGGTTCCGAAGAGGATCGTCGCGTTTTGATCATAAACCAATTCCGAAATCGCCTTGTAATGCAGCGGACTTGGATATAGAAAGACTGGAATTCCTTTGATGACTGGCACAAGCGTTCCTACAGTTAGTCCAAAGCTGTGGAACATTGGTAGCGCATTGAAAAACTTGTCGCGACTCGTAATATCGATTGTACAGGTAACCTGTTGGATATTTGCGTACAGGTTGGTATGCGTGAGTACGACACCTTTTGGCTTGCTCTCACTGCCAGAAGTGAAGAGGATCAGCTCGTTCGTAGTAGCCGAAGCTTTTTTCTTCCACAAATAAGAGAAGAGTGCGGATACTTTGTCAAAAGCAGTCGTTGATGCTTTCAAATCCTCGAGATAAATAATTTTCATGCTCGGTGAAAGACCTGCGATGATGTGCTCTAACTTCCCTTTTTCAATGAATACGCGCGACGTCAGGATCGTATCGATATGGGCGGTCTCACAGCAATCCAAAAGGGAACGAATGCCGAGCGAAAAGTTCAGGATGGCTGGAGTGGTCCCGATGCGGAACAACGATAGCAGCGTTACGAGATGGCCTACCGAATTGGGAAGAAATATACCGACAACGGGCTTCCCCAAGAGCATCGGCTGTAATTTGTTGCCGAGTAAGTAGCTGCCGATTAACAAGGTCTTGTAGTCGATCGATGACGTCAAGTCCTTGGCGATTTCCATTTTTGCACCATTCAGGCGAGCTGCTTCGAGAACTTCATCAAACAGATTCACGTTTTGCTTCATCCGGCTCTCAAACAAGCCTTCTTGGAGAATACGCAGGATACGATCATTAGCCGAGGCTTTTTGTTCGCGCATCGACAGGTTTTGATCGCGCTCGATAGTGAACGGAGTGCCTACTGTCATGGTCACATCCGGGAACCAGGAGAGCTTCAGCTTTCCTTTCAAATAGGAGAAGATCGAACGCTCCAGGCCATTAATGATGATCGGGTAAACTGGTACGCCAGTACGTAGAGCGAGATAGCCGACACCGCTGTAGATTTTCATGATGCCGCCCGTCGTCGTAATCCGACCTTCTGGAAAAATCACCAGCGTCTGTCCGTTGCGGAGGACGCGGAGCATGTGGCGGATGGAGTACGGGTTGAGAGGATCGATCGCGATATGCTTGCGAAAGCGGAGGAAAAACGCAAACCGCTTGGCGATCTCTGTATTGACGACAAAGGTCGCTTCTTTTGGCAAGCAAAAGGATAGGAGTACCGCATCTAGCAAGGAGACGTGATTAGGAGTGATAAGAGATGGCTTCGACAAGTCGATTTTGGAAAGTCCAAGTACACGAGGGCGAAACCATAACATCAATATCGTTTTTAAGAAAGAATAAATAAGGGCCATGTGGACCACACCTTTACAAATGATGTAATTACTTTTCGCTTATAGCTTTTATTGTAAGGAGTGGAGCATGTAAAAAAAGTACCAACATTTATTGGTACCTGGTAATAAGACCTAGAATAGCTTTTTTTGGCTGGCTTTTGCGGCCGCTTCCTTGCTTGTTTTGACGCCCATTTTTTTCAGGATTCGGTTGATGTGATTTTTGATCGTACGCTTCGTGATGTGGAGAGATTGTTCAATCTGCGTTTGCGTCTGACCTTGGTGAATTAGTTGTAGGATGTCCCTTTCTGCGGGAGATAACAGCTTTTGATTTTCATCGTTTTTCAAACGCAAAAATTCGTTGCGCAGTGCCGCAGCTGCCGTAGGGTGAATGGCAGATTGGCTGTTGTGAGCAGCACGGATGGCATCGGGTATTTCCTTGAAGCTAGATTTGCTGATGTAGTTGACGGCACCCGCTGAGAAGGATTCCACGATTACTGCCTCGTCTGTCAGAGAGGTGAGCATGATGATTTTACTGTCAGCTTGGAGTGCCATGAATTCGATTGCTGTCTCGATCCCGTCCAGATTGTTCTCGGTCAAGTTAATATCCATCAGGACGACATCCGCTTGGGCAGGCAAAAAGCGCTCGATTGCTTCTGCTTTGAACCCGGCTTCCCCTACTACGGTGAGATCCGGTTCTTTGTTCAGGAAGTCAATGAGACCTTTGCGCCAGACCGGGTCGTCCTCTACTAAAAATACCCTGATTGGATTCATGTGTGAGCGTCCTTTCGCTATTCAGAGTCGTTTGTGATGACGCGCTTTTTCGGGAAGAACAGGAAAACGGTGGTTCCTTTGCCTTGCTCACTGTAGATTTCCAGTTGGCCCTGATGCTTTTGCATGACATTGTAGCAGTAGGAGAGCCCAAGACCAAAGTTTTGTCCCGTCCTTTTTGTCGAGAAAAAAGGATCGAGTACATGAGGTAGGTTCTCTTTGGTAATGCCTGTGCCTGTGTCCGCGACAGTGATGATGAGATGCTTGTAGGACAAAAATAGCTGAAGATGGAGCTTGCCGCCCGACTTCATGGCTTCCAGCGCATTCATGCACAAGTTGGTGATGACTTCGCGCAGTTGTACGCCATCGCCATATAAGCGAAGGGTTTCGTCTAATTCACTAACGACTTCTACCTGTTGTTTCAGGGTGTAGGGCGTCAGAGTTTGTGTGACTTGCCCGATAATTTGGCCGGGGTCACATGGTTCTTCGCGCAGCTCGACGTCCCGCAGCTGGTTTTGAATCCGATTCATCATGTCCAGCATATGCTGCGAGGATTGCATCAGGACAAGTGCGTCTTCTTTTAGCGACGGCTGGTTGGTTTCATCTGCATATGTCTCGATACGGTCGGCATATAGCGAGATTTTGCCTACTTCATTTTTGATCGTATGGTTAATGATTTGTGCACCGGAAGTCAAGGCGCGCAAGGTACTGTCCAGACGTCGTTTTTCTACGCGGAGACGGACGCCAAGGAAGCCGTATTTCAAACTAATGGCAACGATCAGGATAAACTGGATTGTGACCACGACCATGTTGTAGCGCCAAGCTTCGTAATCGTTCTGGATACGCATGACATAGATGAAAATAAAGACGAAAAACAACGGAATGATGATGAGTACGTTCGTGAAAAAGCTGTTCTTTTTTACGAGTGGATCTTTTTCTCGCATGTACTGCACGATAAGCAGCGTACAGGAGAACAGAAAAAACGGAATTACCCATGCCACCATAATCCAGTAGTTAAAAAGCAGCTCGGGATAAATGGGTGTAATCCAAAGCATCCCAAGCGGCATGAGAAGAGCAGCGTATTGTATCGTCAGCTTTACTTTGCGAGACAAAAATTCAGCTGAATGTACGGCAAACATGAGAAACGTGTACGGCAAACCCACTTGGCAAACAAATGAAGAGATGCGGCTCACCAATATCAGGGTGTTCGTGGTCCCGGGCTTTGCGGCCAGGTAATCTGCAAAATAGGGCATGATCGTCTCGTCAATCACGCCTGAGATAAAGCCCCCAGCCCCAACAAAGGCAGTCGCACAAGCCCAGCGGATCGACGTTCGTTTCGGGTCTGTGAACAGAACGAACAGACCTAATGCCCATATGGTAAACAAGATGAAAACCATCATGGATTTGCTATCTCCTGTCAAACATTATTTATCTATTATATCGTACATAAGTCAAAGGACACGGAAAAAATAAAGGATGGACAAGCATGCAGGTGTTTATATTCAGAATATACATAGCTATCCGTAGTCTTCGAAATCGCATGTATATATGCCCATCATATTCATAGTAAAGCAGGTTTTTCCAAATATTCGTGGAAATGAAAAGGATTGGTTGTGAGTTTCGTGACTTTCTATCTATTCAACGGCGGGTGATAGAGTGAAACGATTAGATTTAATATTCCAGACGTTAGTAGACGCTGGTCCTGATAAAAAAGTAAGCGCTTCAGAGTTGGCTGATCGGCTTGGCTTGAGTCGAGCGAATGTGAGCAGTGATTTGAACCGTTTGTGGAAGGAAGGCCGAATCGAGAAGGAAGAAGGGCGTCCGACGCTGTTTTTTGCCAAGCAAGAAAACGATTCGCTCTATTTGGCGGAGACATCGCTGGACAGACTGGCGAAAACCAACAAGAGCCTGATCACGCGTATTGAGCAGGCAAAGGCGGCCGTCTTGTATCCGCCGCGAGGGATGCATTGCTTGATTTTGGGAGAAACCGGTGTGGGCAAATCGTGGTTTGCTGGGATGATTCACGAGTTTGCCGTTGATATTGGACGCCTGGATAAGCATGCTCCTTTCGTGATTTTTAACTGTGCCGATTATGCCAACAACCCGCAGCTCTTGATCAGTCAATTGTTCGGAGTCAAAAAAGGGGCGTACACTGGAGCGGAGATGGACCGCAAAGGACTAGTGGAAAAGGCAGACGGTGGCATTCTATTTCTCGATGAAGTACATCGGCTGCCAGCGGAAGGACAGGAAATCTTTTTTACCTTTATGGATAAGGGCATATTCCGCCGCGTAGGGGAAACAGAGATGGAGCGGACGGCTCACGTCCAGATTGTGATGGCCACGACAGAAAATCCGGAGTCGAGTCTCTTAAAAACGTTTATGAGGCGCATTCCCATGGTCATCAAGCTGCCCTCTTTGGTTGAGCGTGGCTTGGAAGAGCGTTTTAGTATTACGATGGAAATTTTTCAAGAAGAAGCTTTTCGGTTGGGGAGAGAGATTCAGATATCGGCCAATGCTGTGCAGGCATTCTTGTGCTATCACTGCCCGAATAACATTGGGCAGTTAAAAACGGATATTCAGCTCACCTGCGCCAGCGCCTATGCCGAATTCATTTCGTTAAAAAAGAATCAGCTGCACGTATCGGTTCAGGACCTGCCGCATCATGTCAAGCAAGGGCTGCTTTTGGTGAAGGATTACAAGCAGGAGCTAGATGAAATCATTGGGACGGAGCACAATTGCTTTGTCGTGCAGCCATCAAAAGAGGGCATCTGGATCGGGCGAGAAACAGAGAATACGACGGACAGTGTCTATGAAAAAATCGAGCAAAAAATATATGAACTGCAAAACCTCGGTGTGAGTGAGGAAGAATTGGAGTTTGACATCGAGAATTATTTTACGACCTTTATCAAAGGTGTCCACCAACGCGTGAACAAGGGCGACATGGCCCGGATTATCGACCCGTTCATCATTCACCTCGTGGAAGAGATCGTTCGCTTCGCAGAGGCCAAGCTGGAGAAGATTTTGAGCCAGAAGGTGATCTTTGGTCTCGCGCTGCATATTCAGACGTCGAAGGAGCGCCTCGCACAAGGCAAGCAGATCGTAAATCCGCAAATCAACCATGTGCGAATCAAATACAAGAAAGAGTTTGCTGTGGCGCTAGAGTGCGTGCGCATGATAGAAGAAGCGATACTCATGGATCTGCCGATTGGTGAGGCTGGATATTTGACCATGTTTTTCGTGCTCGACGATGTCAGCATGGAGGAAGAGCGGGAAACAATCGGGGTACTCGTTATTACGCACGGTAGCGGCGGTGCGACAGCGATGGTCGATGTGACGAACCGATTGCTAGTCACACAATATGCGAGAGCCATCGATCTGCCGCTCGAAGAAGATTCCATGAGTGTTTTGGAAAAAGCACTGAAAGTAGCCAGAGAGATCGGGAGCAAGGCTGGACTGCTGTTGCTCGTAGATATGGGGTCGCTGCTCGGCTTTGGCGAGATCATCGAGCGGGAGATCGGCATCCCAGTCAAGGTCATTCCGATGGTCAGCACGCCACATGTGATTGAGGCCACTCGAAAGGCCATGCTCGGCCATTCGCTGGAGGATGTTTACCGAGATGTCTTGGGCATTTCGCTCTACCAGCGGGAGGAGCAGCCGAAAGAGCAGGTACAAAAGCATGTTCCCGCGCTGACGATCGTCGCAGCCTGCCTGTCTGGGGAAGGTAGTGCCTTGTTTTTGAAAAAGCTGCTGGAATCGAGGCTCAGGTACGATGATAACCTGCTGGAATTTGTGCCGCTGCAACTGATCGATAAGGCACAAGCCCGCAATCAGCTTCGAAAAATCAAGGAGGAGAGGAAAATTCTCTTCGTGGTGAGCAATTACATTCTCGATCGCGAATTGCGTCACCATAGCATGGACGATGTTTTGAACGGAGAGGCGATGGCTGACATCCAGAAAGTGATCGATCTGGAAGAGGCCTATCTGAAGATGCAAGAGTCGCTGGGGGAGCACTTGCAAATGGTAGAGGGACAAGATGTTCTCGCTGACGTGAGGATGTGTGTCGGCCGTATGGAAGAGCGACTGAACAATTTTTTGGTTTTTGACACGCGAATTGGGGCCTACCTGCACATCTGTTGCCTGGTTGATCGCTTGAAAGCAGGAACGCAATCCGTAGCGTATATTCAAAAAGATAGTTTTTTGCTGGAGAACCGCAAGCTGTACAGCTTAATCCGACATGAATTATTGCCGCTGGAAGACAAGTATGAGGTCGCGATCAGTGAAGATGACGTTTGTTTTATCATGAATTTCTTTATACACAACAAAACACTGGCGTAACCAGTGTTTTGTTTTTTGATTTTTCCACCTTCAAAACAAAACACTACAGCGCTTACATAAAAACACTAATAGGGATGACAAGCGAAGAGGCCGCGAAATATGACTAGCCATGCGGCTTTTTTGGAAAGCGCATACATTTTTTGGTGTTTTGGCATGTAACTTGCTCTTACAAAAAGGCATATCGTCGAGAGGAGGGGGTACAATGAATATTTTATTGTGTTGCGCAGCAGGTATGTCGACTAGCTTGCTGGTTCAAAAAATGGAGGAAGCTGCCAAAGAAAAAGGGTTGGACGCAAAGATATGGGCAGTTTCCGCAGATGAAGTGAAGCATCATATCGACCAAGCAGCAGTGCTCTTGCTGGGGCCACAAGTTCGTTACAAGCTGACAGAGATGAAAAAAGAAGGGGCATCCAGAGGAATTCCTGTAGACGTAATCAGTACGGTTGATTACGGAACGTTGAACGGGAAAAACGTGCTTGAGTTTGCACTTCGTCTAAAACAGTAGGAGGGGGATGCGTATGGGCGGATTTGTTTCTTTTATGGAAAACCGCATGATGCCGATTGCAGGAAAAATGGCGGAGCAAAAGCATCTGCAGGCCATTCGTGACGGAATTATCCTTACTTTGCCTTTGTTGATCATTGGTTCCATTTTCCTCATCATTGGCTTCATACCGATACCCGGTTATGACGAATTCATGGGTGGTATTTTCGGCGAGAAATGGCGAACGAAGCTGTTGTATCCGGTAGGTGCTACTTTTGACGTCATGGGTTTGATTGTTAGCTTTGGCGTCGCCTATCGACTGGCGGAGAAGTACAAGGTCGATCCGCTGTCGGCTGGAGCAATCTCTGTCGCATCCTTCTTGCTCGCCACTCCGTATAAAATCATGTTCACCCCTGAGGGAGCGAGTGCAGCCCAAGAGGTTGGCGGCGTCATTCCTCTTACGCTAATGGGGAGTCAGGGACTTTTTGTAGCCATGATATTGGCGATCTTATCAACGGAGATTTATCGCAAAATCATCCAAATGAAAATCGTCATTTCCATGCCACCCGGAGTTCCCCCTGCCGTTTCTCGATCTTTTGTGGCATTGATCCCTGCGGGTGCTGTGCTTGTCGTGGTCTGGCTGATTCGGATTCTTTTGGAAAACACCTCCTTCGAGAGTATTCATAATATTGTAAAAGATTTGCTCGTCGGACCATTGAGTGTGGTCGGTAGCAGCTTGATTGGGGCCATCATATGCGTGTTGCTCATTCACGTGCTCTGGGCCGTCGGTTTGCACGGTGCTGCGGTTGTCGGCGGAATTATGAGTCCAATCTGGCTTACCTTGATGGACCAGAACAGAGCGGCGTTTCAGGCAAATCCGAACGGTGAATTGCCAAACGTCGTTACCACGCAATTTTTTGACATGTGGGTATATGCAGGCGGATCAGGTGCAACTTTGGCCCTCGTTTTTCTGATGGTATTCATGGCACGAAGTAAACAGATGAAAAACATCGGCCGGCTCTCGATCGGACCTGGTTTGTTTAACATCAATGAACCCGTCATATTCGGTATGCCGATCGTCATGAACCCGCTCTTGATCATTCCTTTTGTACTGACCCCTGTCATATTGGTCATTATCAGTTATTTTGCGATGTCGCTCGGATGGGTAGCAAAGCCTAGCGGGGTATCTGTTCCGTGGACGACACCATTGCTTGTCAGCGGGTATTTGGCTACGGGCGGAAAAGTGTCAGGGATGGTTCTCCAAGCCGTGAACTTCATCATTTCGCTCGCGATCTACTACCCGTTCTTCCGACTGTGGGATAAACAAAAAGTTAGCGAAGAAAAAGCGGGTACTGCTTCCGATACAGCTGTGACTATGTAATCGCTAGAGGAGAGGCTATCTATGAAATTGATTGTGAATGCAGACGATTTTGGGTATTCCAAAGGCGTCAATCTGGGCATCGTCGAAGCGCATCGAGAAGGAGTCGTTACTTCTGCGACCTTGATGGTCAATATGGAGGGGTTCGAGCACGCTGTAGGGCTGGCCAAAGAACATCCAACGCTCGGAGTAGGCATTCATCTGGTACTCACATGTGGATCGCCAGTCAGTCAGGATGTACCATCGCTAACGGATGGAGAGGGGCGTTTTCGACGCGGGCAAGATCATTTGATTGCCGCTGTACCGGAGGAGATTGAGCAGGAGCTTCGCGCTCAACTAGGGGCTTTCGTGGCGTCGGGGCTTACTTTAACACACATTGACAGCCATCACCATGTGCATGCACATCCAGCCGTTTTGCCGATTATTCTGAAGCTGGCAGAGGAATATAGAGTGCCAGTTCGCTATCCGTGGATGTCCGGGACGGAGGAGCAGCGAGACCAGTCGAGTGTTTTGACGACAGAAGGCTTTTCTCATCATTTTTATGGAGATGACCTAACCGTACAATCCTTCGTCAGGATCGTAGAGGATATGGCAGATTATCCTGTAGTGGAGATCATGACGCACCCTGCTTATTTGGACGAAGCGGTACTGACAGGTAGTTCATACGCAAAGCAACGAACCACAGAATTGAAAATCTTAACAGCAGTAGAGTTAAAGCAATACATTCGTGATCAAAAAATACAGCTCGTGACTTTTAGCGAACTTGGATAGGTGGAGATAGATTTGGACCATACAGACGTTATTTTTCAACTAATACTTCACGGAGGAAACGCGCGGAGTCTGGCAATGGAAGCGATCGCCCTGGCTAAAAATAGAGACTTGTCAGGTGCAGAGGACGCGTTGAAGCGTGCGGGAGAAGAGCTCGGTCGTGCACACCAAAATCAAACAGCACTTATCCAGAAGGAAATTGCGGGCGAAAAAACGGAGATCAGTATGCTCTTGATTCACGCCCAGGATCATTTGATGAACGCGATTACAGTCAAGGATTTGGCTACGGAGTTTGTTGAGATGTACAGCCAAATCCATGCAGGCAAGGAGGCAGGAGTATGAGCGGAATCAAAATTGTAACGATCGGTGGAGGGTCTAGCTATACACCTGAGTTGGTGGAAGGCTTCATCAAGCGCTACGATGAATTGCCCGTGCGGGAATTGTGGCTGGTTGACATTCCAGAGGGCGAGAAAAAACTTCAAACTGTGGGCGCTCTTGCAAAACGGATGGTGGAGAAGGCAGGGGTACCGATCGAGATCCATTTGACCTTGGATCGCAGAAAAGCACTTGCAGGCGCTGATTTTGTCACGACACAAATGCGCGTAGGACTCTTGGATGCGCGGATCAAGGATGAGCGTATTCCTTTGAAATACGGGGTGATCGGTCAGGAAACGAATGGACCTGGCGGCTTGTTCAAAGGCTTGCGTACCATTCCGGTCATTATGGACATTTGTCGTGACATGGAAGAGCTATGTCCAGATGCTTGGCTGATTAACTTCACGAATCCGGCTGGTATGGTCACAGAGGCAGTGCTGCGGTATACCAACCGCAAAAAGGTCATTGGACTGTGCAATGTTCCCATCGGGATGAAAATGGGTGTTGCCACAGTTTTAGGCGTCGAGCAATCGCGGGTTCATATTGATTTTGCCGGATTGAATCATATGATCTTCGGACTGGGTGTGTACCTGGATGGGGAAAACGTCATTTCCCAGGTAATCGATAAGATAACGGGCGACCAATCGGGTATTACGATGCAAAACATTTTGGACCTTGGTTGGGATAAAGATTTCATCAAAGCATTGGGGATTCTCCCGTGCCCGTATCATCGTTACTACTATCAGACCCGTACGATGCTTGAGCATGAGCTGGAAGAAGCGGAGCAGAAGGGTACGCGGGCTGAAGTGGTCAAGCAGGTGGAGGCGGAGCTATTCGCACTCTACGAAGATCCAGACTTAGATATCAAGCCTTCGCAGCTGGAGCAGCGTGGCGGAGCCTATTACAGTGAAGCTGCCTGCAATCTCATTTACTCCATTTACAATGACAAGCGCGATATCCAGACGGTAAATGTTCGCAACAATGGAGCGATTGCCAGCATTCCAGATGATTCGGCGGTCGAGGTAAACTGCGTCATTACAAGAGAAGGACCGATTCCTTTGGCTGTTGGTGATTTGCCTGTTCCCGTGCGTGGACTCGTACAGCAAATCAAGTCGTTTGAGCGAGTGGCAGCGGAGGCAGCTGTAACGGGTGATTACCATAAGGCGCTATTGGCGATGAATATTAACCCGCTGGTGCCGTCTGATGTGGTCGCCAAAAAAATACTCGATGAGATGCTGGAGGCGCACAAGGAGTACCTGCCCCAGTTTTTCAAGCCCGTCACATAAGGATGGGACTCGTGTGAAATACAAACTCCTCGCCTTGGATGTGGACGGAACGATTTTGATGTCGAACCATACCTTATCCAAAGTAACAGAACGGGCCATTACCCAGTTAGTGAAGCAAGGCGTCCACGTCACACTGGCAACCGGCAGAGCATACCCATCGGCCAAATCGTTGGCGCAGCAGTTCCAGATCAGCGCACCACTAGTTTCCCATGATGGCGCATACGTCGCAGATCCCAAGACGGATCAGGTGTTGTATGTACAGCGTATTCCGTATGAGATAGCGGCGAGGATGACAGATATACTCGTATCGCATGGCTTGGATGTCATGCTGCTGCATGAGTCTTATGCTGTCACGAATCGCACGTGGAAGTGGACGGACTTGTTTCCGTTGTTAAATGCCTGGACACTGCGCCAGCTCTGGAAAAATCAATACCCGCTCAAAATTCAGGCCTCGCGGTTGATAGCCGGATACGTTCGAAAACATGAAGTGTGTGCTCCGAAAATATTCGTCACGGGTGACGAGAAGCGTCTGTTGGCAGCAAGACAGGAGCTGGAGAAAGCCGAGCTTTCGGGGATTCGCGTGACGGCATCGGGCGCGAATAATTTGGAAATATTGCCTGTGGGCATCTCCAAGGCAAGTGGTCTAGCGGTAGTGAGTGAGAGACTTACGATTCAGCCTGACGAGATCGTTGCTGTAGGTGACAATTACAATGATGCGGAGATGCTCCAATTCGCCGGAATGGGTGTGGCGATGGGCAATGCTCCTGATGATCTGAAACAGCTGGCTCGGCATGTCACGGAAACGAACGATCGGCATGGGGTAGCAGAAGTCATCGAGAAGTTTTTTCTGTAAGAGTTTGGACAGGAAGGGAGGCGTGAAATTGATCCGAATGAATCTGGAAGTAGCCGTGAGTGGAGGTCTCCATGCTCGCCCTGCTTCTGTCTTGGTGAACCTGCTCAATCAATACAGCTCGTCGGTCAAGATGATCTACAATGACAAGCAGGCGAATGGAAAAAGCATCCTCAGCGTAATGGCTCTGGGGGCAAAGACCGGAGATGAAATTATGTTTGAGGTGGAGGGGGCCGACGAGCAAGAAGTGGCTGAAAGGCTTGAGTCCCTATTTGAAAGGAACTTTGCCATCTAACAGGGAGAAAATCACGTAAGAAAGCCAGTGCCTGACGAACGGGCACTGGCTTTCCTCTTTGATCCTTACGCGTGTTTGCGGAATACGACCATGACTTTGAAGTAATCGCCATCAATCTCGATCGACAGCCTGCCGCCTTGCAATTCTACGATGCTTTTTGCGATAGCCAAGCCGAGGCCAGAGCCTTCGGTATGTCGGGATTGATCAGCGCGCTTGAACCGTTCAAACAGTTCCTGTGCATCAAAGTCGATTTCATAGGCGGAGACATTTTTGAACGTCAGGATGACCTCATCCTGTGTCTCTGCCAAATGGATCAGGACGCGCGTATTCGGCATGGAATACTTCAGGGCGTTGCCGATTAGATTTTCAAATACGCGCCACGTTTTCTTGCCATCCAGAGGGGCGACAATCTTTGGTTGCTCCGTCGTTACGCGGAAGGTGAGCGTCGATTGCTCGATTTTGTCACTGAATTCTGCAATGGATTGGTTGAGCAGGGATGCGACATTCACTTGCTCGATATTTAGCTCAACCGCGCCGCTGGACATTTTAGCTGCGTCAAACAGATCATCGATGAGAACGCGGAGTCGATCTGCTTTGCGATCCAATACATCCACGTAGTTTTTTCGTTCCTCTGGCGTCAGATTTTCTTGTTTGAGCAGGTTCACGTAGTTGATAATCGACGTCAGCGGTGTTTTCAAGTCATGGGAGACATTCGTGATCAGTTCGGATTTCATGCGCTCGCTTTTCATCTGCTCTTCCATCGCGTGCTTGAGTCCCTTTGTGATGTTGTTGAGAGAGTGCGCGAGATCAGATAACTTTCCTTTTTTCACCTTTTGAATCGTAGCGTTCAGATTTCCCCCCGCCATTTCGGAGGCACCGTGCATGATGCGGTTCATCAGTCCCAAACGGCGTAGCGTGTATGGGAAAACGACGACCATGTAGAACATGCCATACAAGAAGCTAAAAAACAGTAGGGCGCCAGAGCCTTCGACTAGGCCGACGAATCCAAAACCGATACTCATCCCAAACATGACAGTCAGGATGAACAAGGTGGATATTTTAAAGAACATGCCGCGGTTGGCGTAGCTTTCTTTAAGAAGAACACGCTGTCTGGCTAAAATACTCTTTTGCCACTGCTGCGTAAATCTCTCAGGTTGGTTGTACATAAGCCATGCCTCCATGAATTGTAGAAGCAGGTAAGCAGTAAACAACGAAACGAACGCAAGGGTGAAGAAATGCTCAGCATCAATTGGTAAGAAGAAAAAGCGCGTGTTCGCGATCATGATGAAATACGTAAAGCCAAGTACGAACGCCAGCGCCATTCGAATATCCAACGGGATAAAGCGGAACATTGCCATGCTTTTCGCTACAATCGGTACTTCTAACGCTTTGCTGACTGGCAAATACCAGTAGCAGAGTGCAAGGATGAGCAGAGTGCCCCCGAGCAGGACAAACTCGCTAATCAGCCGATCCCGAATGGAATCATAGTAGAGTGCATCTGTGTGGACCTGACTATATCCGTCTGGTTCTTTTGGGACATAAAAAATACCACTTAGTTGATTCAGTTGATAAGTGCGATTGATGCTTTCCAAATCCCCGTTGGTATTAGGGAGGTTGATTGTATAGCGCGCATATCGAGCCAGTTCCCATTCTGTAGGTTCTTGCGCGAGATTGGTGTAAACTTTGTTGTTCTTTTTATCGGTGACATAGTATTTGAAGGAGCCGCTTCGCAAGGTGAGGCTGTTTTTTTGTTCCTCGTACTCGGTATCTCTTTCGGCGATTCTGTTGTTCACCTGCTCCTGATAATGCAACGTTGCTTTCGCGATGTCTTCTTGCAATCTTTGTGAATGTTCCTCGGTTAATTGGGCGACTCTCTCGTTGTCACCCTCACTTTTTGCCCGTTTTATCATATCTAAGAGCTGGTTATCTTCCTTAATCGATCGGAGGGTTTCCTCATGCTCTTTTTTTAGCTGATTCGCTGTCTTCTCGTCCAGCTTTCCTGGAGTGTAGTCTGCATAATCTACATGAACCTTTTTCACCAGCTCGGCAAATGTCTCTAATTCACGATTGAAGCCTGAGCTTTGAAAGTAATTATCCTCTTGGAGATTCTCGCGTTTATGGTACAGATCAGCCATCGTCACGAGAGCGAGCGAAATACTCACGATCATAACAATGAGCACGGGCACCGCAAAGCGTTTATTTTTCGATTTTGTATCCAATTCCCCATACCACCTTCAAGTATTTAGGTTCCTTCGGGTTGATCTCTATTTTTTCCCGAATGCGTCTCACGTGGACGGCCACCGTGTTTTCCGCGTTCATATAAGGCTCTCTCCAGACCCGTTCATAAATTTCCTCGATCGAAAACACCCGACCCTTATTTTCCATTAACAGCTCCAAAATTTTGTACTCGGTAGCCGTCAGCCTGACCTCGTTACCGTCAATCGCTACATTTTTTGTGCTTTTGTTCAAGGTCAAGCCGCGTACCTGAATCTCATCTTCTGTCATTTGAGCGCTTCCCAGATTGGTAAAACGTCTTAACTGAGATTTGACCCTGGCGATGAGCTCCAAGGGATTAAAAGGCTTCGTCACATAGTCATCAGCCCCGATATTGAGCCCGAGGATTTTATCGGTATCCTCTGACTTGGCAGACAGCATGATGATCGGGATGTTTTTTTTCTGGCGAATTTGAAAGGTGGCGGTCATTCCGTCCATTTTTGGCATCATGATGTCCATCAGGATGAGATGGATATCTTCATTCTCCAGTACTTCCAACGCTTCCAGTCCATTGCTAGCTTTGAATACGGTCATGGATTCATTTTTGAGATAGATTTCGATTGCGTCGCGGATTTCAGCCTCGTCGTCGACTACGAGGACTTGATATTTGGTCATGATTCGTCCCACCTTATGAATGCATTCATGGTACTATCTTAACGCCCAGCTCTAACAAAACAGTAATGAAATGTCTTACAAATTTCTTAATAAACCGCGTTCAGGAAATGCTAGCTGATAGGATCAAGCCGATAAATAAGGTAAGATGTGAGGAAGAATACGAGAAAATTGGTGATGGCTTTGCTGGAATGGACCGGGGAGAGAATTATCCCCAAGCAATTAAAACCTACGAATGGCATGCTGCTGGAGCATATAGCCAGATATTATTTTGCCGCGCCTTATGTAAAAGGTCGAGTGCTGGATATCGCTTGCGGTACCGGCTATGGATGTCATATGATCGCAAAGGATCGAAAACGAGAGCTGACAGAACTGATCGGAGTCGACAACGATGAGGCGACGATATTTTATGCCAATCGAGAATACAACCATCAAAAGATTACGTATCAGCAGGGTGACGCACTTGATCCGGCACTTCCCGAGCAATTAGGGTTGTTTGATACGATTTTGAGCTTTGAGACTATTGAGCATGTCGCAGACGATTTGCTGTTTATGGATAACTTGTATCGGATGCTGAAACCAGGTGGTACGCTTGTGCTGTCCAGTCCATTTGGCAGAGGGCGGGGCATGCAGACGAGTGAGCCCTTCCATGTTCATCAGTTGACGCCGGAAGAGTTCGCGGAGTTGTTTGTACGCTATTCTGACGTGGATATGTACTATCAGAGAGGCGTTACGTTTGAAAAAACACCCCGCGATGGCGTACGGTACTTTATCGGCATGGCAGTTTGTACGAAATAATAGCGGATCGATTTATGAATGGAGATGGCGAAACTGGCTGATTTTTGGAGATTGGGAATACATAAGGAACTGATAGATGCTCTGCAAGCAAACGGGATTAACGAGCCTACACCGATTCAGGAAAAAGCAATTCCTGTTGTGTTGGAAGGAAAAGATGTAATCGCGCAAGCACAGACGGGAACCGGGAAGACACTCGCATTTGTCCTGCCGATCTTGGAAAAAGCGGATCCACAAGCGACACATGTTCAGGCGTTGATTCTTACCCCTACGCGGGAGCTTGCCTTGCAAATTACGGCAGAGGTAAAGAAGCTGACGGAAAAGCTGGAAGACATCCAAGTACTCGCGGTTTATGGTGGACAAGATGTCAATCAGCAACTGAGAAAGCTGAAAGGAAAAATACATGTGGTCATCGCGACACCAGGACGGTTGCTGGATCATCTGCGAAGAGGGACGATTGATTTATCGCAAGTTTCGATGTTTGTCCTGGATGAGGCGGACCAAATGCTTCATATGGGGTTTTTGCCTGAGGTAGAAGATATTATGGCAAATACGCCTTTTGAAAAACAGACCTTGCTGTTTTCGGCCACCATGTCTGAGCAGGTGCAAGCACTTGCGAAGCGCTTTATGCAAAAGCCAGAAAATATCAAAGTTCAGGGCAAACGCATCACACTAGACGATATTCGCCAAATCGTGGTGGAGACGACAGACCGTGCAAAGCAAGCCACGCTGTGCAGTCTATTGGATGAAGCGCGTCCGTTTCTTGCGGTGATCTTTTGCCGGACGAAGCGCAGAGCAAGTAAGCTGAATGCTGCTCTGCAAGGTTTGGACTATATGTCTGACGAGCTGCACGGCGATTTGTCACAGGCGAAGCGCGAAGATGTCATGAAGCGTTTCCGCGAAGCCAGGATTCAGTACTTGGTCGCAACTGATGTGGCAGCGCGCGGGCTTGATGTAGAGGGAGTCACGCACGTTTTCAATTACGACATACCAGAAGATGTGGATAGTTATATACACCGGATCGGCAGAACGGGACGAGCTAAGGAAAAAGGAACAGCTTTCACGTTGGTGGCGGGGAAGGATTGGGGGCAACTCAGGGAGATTGAAGAAGGGATCAATCTGTCTCTGGAGCGGCGTGAAATGGATCGCGGGGAATCGGGTGATCAGAAGAAGCAAAAGCCTGAGAGGGAGCGAGCCGAGAAAGCAGATCGGCGCGGGGACAAGCAGGGTAGAGAGGCCAGAGGGAAAGGAAAGTCCGATGAGGGAAGACAGCAAGGCTCTAGGGAGCGTCGTGATGGAGATGGACGACGTCAATCAAAGGGTGGCAGTTCTGAGCGTAATTCAGGGAAACGTGAACGTGTAGAAGGTCGCTTTGAGAGCAAGGCGAAAGGCAGAGACCGTGCAGCAGGCGGGTTCGAGCGCAAGCCGAAGGACGGTAACCGAGCAACAGCAGGTGGCTTTGAGCGTAAACCAAAGGATGGTAACCGAGCAACAACAGGTGGCTTTGATCGCAAGCCGAAGGATGGTAACCGAGCAACAGGTGGATTCGAACGCAAGTCGAGCACTTCCAAGGGCAAGCCAGTGGCTGCTCAACGCGGCTCAGCACGCCCGAATGCAAAGCAAGGCAATCGAGCAAGCGCTGCTCCTGCAAAACGTACCTCTCGCAAAAAATCGAGATAGCCATCCAAGCAAAAAAAGACCGTTCCAGCCAGTAAAAAGGCAGGAGCGGTCTTCTTTTTATTCCGGTTCCGTGTCTGAAAATACCCGTGAACGTGTGAGGAAGCGTACCCCCTCAGGTCCTTCCAACGAAAACATTCCGCCACGCCCATTCACGACGTCAATGATGAGTTGCGTATGCTTCCAATACTCATACTGCGCTTTGCCCATGTAGAACGGGCAGCC
This sequence comes from Brevibacillus sp. AG, assembly GCF_028369215.1. Classification (NCBI taxonomy): domain Bacteria; kingdom Bacillati; phylum Bacillota; class Bacilli; order Caryophanales; family Paenibacillaceae; genus Brevibacillus; species Brevibacillus sp. AG. The sequence continues at coordinate 109,911 of NZ_JAQMYO010000004.1, forward strand.
ACCGATCTCGCCCAACAGGACGTCCTGCTCACCCACGAGAAATTCTCCGAGCGGGTAACACATGGGGGAGCTGCCATCGCAGCAGCCCCCTGACTGGTGAAACATCAGGTCACCGTGTTTGGCGCGAAGCCGTTCAATTAATGCCAGTGCAGCATCTGTCGCGAGCACTTTTTGTGGCTGGCTCATTGATCAAAAGAAGCCCAGGGCTTGATCGCTGTAGCTGACCAGCAGGTTTTTCGTTTGTTGGTAGTGAGACAGCATCATTTTGTGTGTCTCGCGGCCGATACCGGACATTTTGTAGCCGCCAAACGCTGCGTGAGCCGGGTAAGCATGGTAGCAGTTGGTCCATACGCGACCAGCCTGGATTTCGCGGCCCATGCGGTAGGCTGTGTTCGTGTCGCGTGTCCATACACCAGCACCCAAGCCATACAGCGTATCATTTGCCATGGCGAGCGCTTCATCTGTATCCTTGAATGTCGTTACGGAGACGACCGGACCGAAGATTTCTTCCTGGAAGACGCGCATCTTGTTGTGGCCTTTAAAGACAGTTGGCTGGATGTAGTAGCCGCCCTCGAGATCACCTGCAAGCTGTGCACGAGCGCCACCAATCAGGCATTCGGCTCCTTCTTGTTTGCCGATATCCAGGTAGGAGAGGATTTTTTCTACCTGCTCCAAGGAAGCCTGTGCGCCGATCATCGTATCTGTATCGAGCGGATTTCCTTGCTTGATATTGGCTACGCGTTGCAGGGCACGCTCCATGAATTGGTCGTAAATGCTTTCGTGAATGAGTGCGCGGGATGGGCATGTGCAAACCTCGCCTTGGTTGAGCGCAAACAGTACGAATCCTTCAATCGCTTTGTTAAAGAAGGCATCGTCTTTTGCAGCCACATCCGGGAAGAAGATGTTTGGCGATTTTCCGCCCAGCTCCAGCGTCACCGGAATGATATTTTGGGAAGCGTATTGCATGATCAAACGCCCTGTCGTCGTTTCGCCCGTAAAGGCAATTTTCGCGATGCGGTTGCTTGAAGCGAGAGGTTTACCCGCTTCCAGACCGAAGCCGTTCACGACGTTGATGACGCCAGGAGGGAGCAGGTCGCCGATCAGCTCCATCAGCACCATGATGGATGCAGGTGTTTGCTCCGCTGGCTTGAGGACGACGCAGTTGCCCGCAGCCAAGGCTGGAGCCAGCTTCCATGTAGCCATGAGGAGCGGGAAGTTCCACGGAATAATTTGACCTACGACACCGAGTGGCTCATGGAAATGATAAGCGACCGTATCGTTATCGATTTCAGCGAGTGTACTTTCTTGCGCGCGGATCGCTCCCGCGAAGTAACGGAAATGGTCAATCGCCAGCGGGATGTCGGCCGCGAGCGTTTCGCGAACGGGCTTGCCGTTTTCCCACGTCTCTGCGTTTGCCAGCATCTCCAGATTGGCTTCCATACGATCTGCGATTCTTAACAAAATATTCGCGCGCTGTGCAACAGAGGTACGACCCCACGCGTCTTTTGCCTCATGGGCAGCGTCCAGTGCCAGCTCAATATCATCGGCTGTCGAACGGGCTACTTCGCAAAAGACCTTGCCATTTACAGGTGACACGTTTTCGAAATACTCACCTTTCACTGGCGGAACCCAATTACCCCCGATGTAGTTTTCATAACGATTTTTGAACGTCACCTTGGAACCGGCTTGGCCGGGCTGAGCATAGATCATTGCGAGCGCCTCCTCATTTATCACATATTTCTTTACAGCCCTCTCTAAAAGCAAGTCTCGTACCAACGAGAAAAAGCTCGAAATGACAGCGTTTTCTTGAGCGGATGAGGGTAGAAATTGTTCCATAATGGATCATGTCGTGTTCCGTATTGGGACAAATGTGCTCGTGGTTCGACTGGTTTTTCTATAGCAAAGACTCTCATGCTATACTGAGAAGGAATGATTTTTGGGGGAGGGAATCGTGTTGTCGACGATTGTTCAGCAATCTTGGAAGCGCTGTCAGGAATCGAACCTCAAGGTTACGGAGAAGGCCAATGATCAAATCATTTCTGCCCGACGAATCAAAGAAATCATTCAGGATAATCACCCTCTGATTCGTGAAAGTCTCCCGCTTTTTAACAAGCTTGCTCCCTTTTTGTTATCGACAGAGCACATCGCACTCTTGTCTGACCGGGAAGGAAATATTATTCAAACGATCGGGGACCCGGTCTTCGCCAACCAGGCACAAAAAGTACAGTTACAAATCGGAGCGAACTGGACAGAAGACTATAAAGGAACCAATGCGATTGGGACAGCACTGATCGCACAACAGCCGATTCAGGTACAGGGAGAACAACACTACTTCTTGGAAAATCGCTTTCTTACATGCTCAGCGGCACCTATTTTTTCACCTGCGGGTGAGCTATTGGGCATCATTGACATTAGTACGCGTAAAGAATATTCCCATCCGTTTGCTCTAACCATTGCTTGCATGATCGCAGAGGCTCTGCAAAACCGCTTTTTGTTAGCTGATGCGGAGCGCGTGATTGCCTTACCAACTTTATCACGCCCAGGAGATAGTCGAGGAAAGCTTGCACTCGTCGGCTTGGATCGGGACGAGCGTATCGTGGGCCTAAATGAGGTCGCGCAGCAGCAGCTTGGAAAAGAAGCCTTGGGAACAATAGTCAGAGCGGAGCAAGAGAGTGCTGGTCGTCATGTGAAAGATCATCGCCCGCGTTTTTGGTCTGCGGCACCCAAAGAAAAGCTGAAGCCGTTTCCGCGTCTAGCTGGTTCATGCCCGCTCTTCTTGCAGGCAAAGATGCTCGGACAAAAGGCAGCGCAGGTAGATTTTCCTGTGATCATTTTGGGGGAAAGCGGTACGGGAAAAGAGCTGTTTGCTCAAATGGTCCACGAGACAGGTCCGCGCGCGCATGAGCCTTTTATCGCAGTGAACTGCAGTTCAATTCCAGAAAATTTGATCGAGAGCGAATTGTTTGGATATGAAAGCGGGTCATTCACAGGGGCACATCGGGAAGGAAGAATCGGAAAGTTTGAAGCGGCGAAAAAAGGCACGATCTTTTTGGATGAGATCGGGGATATGTCTTTGCGTGCGCAAGCGGCACTTCTGCGCGTTTTGCAGGAAAAGGTCGTCACTCCGGTGGGGAGCAATCAATCCCGCCCCATTTATGCGCGGATCATTGCTGCTACGCATCGAAACCTGTCAGAAGAGATCAAGGCGGGACGTTTTCGGGCTGACCTGTACTACCGGCTCAAAGGGGTCTCCATTCATTTGCCGTCATTGAAAAAGCGCAGTGATATCATCCAGGTGGCGGAGCATCTATTGCAGCAGATCGACACAGAACAACCGTACATGCTAACCACTGAGGCACAGGACAAGCTGTGTGCTTATTCGTGGCCGGGCAATATCCGGGAACTGCAAGGAGTGCTGATTCAAGCGGTGTTTTTGGCAGAGGGGGACACCATTGATTGCGATCACATCCAGCTGGAGGGATTGATAGAAGCCGATTCGCCTGAGACTTCGGATCATGCCATTCCTTCGTTGCGTGAAACAGAGAGAAAAGCGATCAAAAAGGCACTTGAGAAAAGTGGCGGTAATGTCAGCAAGGCGGCCAAAATGCTGCAAATCGGTCGAAATACCTTGTATCGCAAAATAGAAGAATACCAGATTGGGGAACCGATCCATCAGGAAGAGTCATAATGGATGAAACGGTATAGCTTGGCGAGAACAAATGTTGCAATGCGTGTTGCAACATTTTGTTGCGTTGTTTTGCAATGTCACCAGACAAGTGATGCATGGAGAGGAACGGATGGAAGACTTTTATTCGGTCAGGGTGCATGATCCGGAGCTTGGCATTAATCATGCAAGTGAATAGTGCTGCATGAAGTCGAAAAATTTAGATTTTTAGGAGGGAGACTGTTGCTTCACTATTCCATTGCAGTAATTCCAGGAGACGGAATCGGTCCCGAGGTCATGGAAGAAGGCCTGAAAGTGTTGGGAGCCATAGAAGAGAGTCACGGCGGCATTCGGTTTGCTCGTGATGTCATGGATTGGAACTGTAGCTACTATCTCCAACACGGCAAAATGATGCCGGAGAATGGACTCCCTATTTTAAAAGACTATGATTTGATTCTGCTTGGTGCGATAGGGGCACCCGAGGTTCCTGATCATGTCTCTGTGTGGGAGTTGATCTTGCCGATTCGCCGAGCATTCCAGCAGTATGTGAACCTTCGCCCGGTCAAGCTGCTCAAAGGCCTGGAAAGTCCGCTTCGCTATAAGGGGCATGCCGATCTCGATTTCGTCGTGGTGCGGGAGAATACAGAGGGTGAGTACTCCAACATGGGTGGGCGCATGCACCAAGGTACACCGTACGAAATGGCGGTGCAAAACAATGTATTTACCCGGTACGGCACAGAGCGCATCCTCAAATACGCTTACGCACTGGCGGAAAAACGTTCGAAAAAGAGCGTGACCGCGGCTACGAAGTCCAACGGCATTAACCACTCCATGCCATTTTGGGATGAGATCGTAAAGGAAGTCAGTCAGGAATACCCAGGTATCCAGACCAATCTGTATCATATCGACGCACTTGCTGCGTATTTCATCACACGACCAGAAACGTTTGACGTCGTTGTCGCGAGCAATTTGTTTGGAGACATTTTGACCGATCTCGGGGCGGCGATCGTTGGTGGGTTGGGCTTGGCTCCGTCTGCGAACATCAATCCGGAGCGCAAGTATCCATCCATGTTTGAGCCCATTCACGGCTCTGCGCCAGATATCGCGGGGAAAGGAATCGCCAATCCGATCGCACAAGTATGGAGCCTCGCCATGATGATGGATCATCTCGATCTGCCAGAGCTCAGTGCTGTCATCATGAACGCGATCGAAAACGTGTTGCAAGATGGCAAGGTGCTCACTCCTGATCTTGGGGGGACGGCGACAACAAAAGAGTTGGGAGACGAAATCGTTCGCCACATCTATCAAACAACGAGATAAATATAAGGGAGGAAGAGGACATGGAAGCGAGATCGTATGATTTGTATATCGGTGGAGAATGGGTGAAAGCCGAGAGTTACATTCCCGTCCTTCACAAGTATACGGGCGAGTGCATCGCACGTATTGCCAAGGCCCGTCAACAGCATGTAACGGAAGCGGTTGAAGCTGCGTGGGAGACGTTTAAGGCAGACAAATTGACCCCTTTTCAACGATACAAAATCTTGCTGAAAGCCTCTGAGCTAATGGAGGAACGCCGAGACGAGATGGAGCGATCCTTGATTCGCGAAGTGGGCAAAACGCGCAAGGATGCGATGAATGAGCTGGATCGGACGATCAATACACTGCGCTTGTCGGCAGAGGAAGCCAAGAAGATTCACGGGGAAATGATTCCGCTGCAAGCAACAGAAGGCTCGGAAAACCGTCTGGGCTTTACCATTCGGGTGCCAAAGGGAGTGATCGGTGCCATAACGCCGTTTAACTACCCTTTGCTGCTCAGCACGCACAAGATCGCGCCAGCGCTAGCAGCAGGAAATACGCTGGTGGTTAAGCCAGCTACAGTCACACCTATCGCAACCTTTCTATTGGTGGAGATCCTGGAGGAAGCGGGCTTGCCAAAAGGCTATGTAAATATCGTGACGGGGGCAGGCAGTCAGGTAGGGGAATGGCTGCTGGATGAAGAGCGCATTGCCATGTACACCTTTACCGGGTCAGGAGAAGTCGGTCGCCGCATCAAGGAACGAAGTGGCATGCGTCCCGTTGCGCTGGAGCTGGGCAACAACTCTCCCAATATCGTGCACCTCGATGCAGATTTGGAGCTGGCAGCCCGTCAAACAGCCGCCCGCAGCTTTCACAATGCCGGTCAGGCGTGCATTGCTGTCCAGCGCATTTACGTACATGAATCGGTTATGCAGGCGTTCAGTGACTTGTATATCTCACATGTCCATCAGTTGAAGGTAGGAAACCCGGAAGACCCGGAGACGGATGTCGGACCGATGATCAGTGAAAAAGAAGCGAGTCGTACTGAGGAATGGGTACAGGAAGCAATTAGCCAAGGGGCCAGATCGCTCTTGCCTGTCAAACGGGAAGGAGCTCTCTTCTATCCGGCTGTGTTGGTGGATACAAGGCCAGAGATGAAGGTGGTTTGCCAGGAAGTGTTCGCGCCCGTCGTTACGATCATTCCGTACAGTAATCTCGATGACGCGTTTGCCCAAGCCAACGATTCGGAGTACGGCTTGCAGGCGGGGATTTTTACCCGTGATTTGAACATCGCGATGAAAGCGGCACGGGTGCTGGAGTATGGTGGCGTGGTGATCAACGACGTATCGACCTATCGTAATGACGTCATGCCATACGGCGGAGTTAAAAACAGCGGACTGGGCAAGGAAGGCCCGCGTTACGCAGTCGAAGAGATGACAGAAGAGCGAATGGTGGTGATCAACCTATGAGTGGTCACCTTTTGCAAGGAAAAACGGCGATTGTAACAGGGGCTGCGTCAGGAATGGGCAAGGCCATTGCGAAGCTTTTTGCGGACGAGGGAGCCAACGTCATCCTGGCTGATTTGAACAAAGAGGCGGCAGTAGCGGTCGCTCAAGAGCTGCCACAAGGGAAAGGTCATGCGGTGCAAACGGATGTGGCAGACGATACTAGCGTTGCTGCACTCGTAAAGGAAACGCTCGAAGTGTACGGATCGATCGATGTCCTGGTCAATTGCGCGGGTGTTCCCCAAGCGTTTACCCCCATTGAGGAGCTGACTTTGGAGCAGTGGGATCGCATCATGTCTGTGAATACGAAGTCGATCTTTTTGACGACAAGGCATGCGGTTCCCCACATGAAGGAGAAGGGGAAAGGCAGCATCATCAATATCGCTTCGATTGCCGGGATTCGCGCCCGTCCGGGGCTGAATGCGTATTGCGCGTCCAAGGGGGCCGCTATTATGTTGAGCAAGGCACTGGCGATTGAGCTAGCCCCTTTTCAAATCCGGGTCAATGTCATCAATCCAGGTCCGGCAGAGACGCCGATGCTCGGTAAGTTTATCAATGGAGATGAAGCGGAGGTAGAGTCCGGGAAAAAAGATATTTTCATCAGCAGTGTTCCATTGGGCATGTTGATTCAGCCGGAGGATATCGCGCATGCGGCTCTCTATTTGGCTTCTGATCTATCCAAAATTGTCACGGGCGAGGTCATGAATGTAGACGGTGGAAGAGGGATCTAGTAAAATGAACTAAATTTTCATATTATTTAAAAAACAAAAGAATCAACAGGGGGTACTATCGCATGTTTCGGAAGAAGGGGAGCTTCGTGCTAGCGAGCATCATGTCTGTGTCTTTATTTCTGGCGGCATGCGGAGGAGGAGGCGGTCAACAGACTGCCCCGCCTGCGGGACAAGCCGGGGGGACAGAAGCACCGAAAAGTGACGGCCAAAGCTATGTATTCAAAGCAGGGCATTCACTGACGGAGGATCATCCATACCATTTGGCATTGAAAAAAATGGCCGAGGATGTCGACAAGCGATCGAACGGAAAAGTGAAAATCGAGGTGTATCCGCTGAGCCAGCTAGGAGCGGAGCGTGAATTGACAGAGGCGCTGACCTTTGGAACGGCGGATATGTCGATTACCTCGACTGCGCCCGTGATGAATTTCCATCCGAAGCTGGGTGTGTTGGATCTCCCATTCTTGTTTAATAGCCGTGAGCAGGCGTACAAGGTACTCGACGGACAAGTCGGGCAGGACATCCTCAAGGATTTGGAAAACGCCAATCTGGTCGGGCTGGCTTGGGCTGAAAACGGCTTCCGCCATATTACAAACGGCTCGAAGGTGATCAAGAAGCCAGAGGATGTGGCAGGGTTGAAGATACGCACGCAGGAAAACCCGATCCATCTGGCTGCATTCGAAGCATTGGGCGCGAAGCCGACCCCAATGGCTTGGACAGAGGCACTGACGGCACTGCAACAAGGAGTCGTCGATGCCCAGGAAAATCCGGCGATTGTCGCACAGACCTACAAGCTATATGAATCCAAACAAACACAAATGGCCTTGACCGGACATGTGTACTCCGCGGCGATGATCTTGTTCAGCAAGCCTGTATGGGATAAGCTCCCGGCAGATGTCCAGCAACTTCTTGCAGAGGAAGCCAAAAAAGCGGGTCAGTACGAGCGCGAGTTGATGATCAAGATGGAAGAAGAGGCCATTTCCAATATTAAAGCAAAGGGTGTAGTCATTACCGAGGACGTTGATAAGCAAGCTTTCCGCGATGCGATGAAGCCTGTCTACGACAAATTTTCCGGGCAGTTTGGCAAAGAGCTGGTGGATCAAATTGTAAATACAAAATAAACGGCAGAAGGGAGACGAGCCACTCTGGCTTTTCTCCCCTTTTTCCTGCGAAAGGAGATTGTGTGTGGGCAACCTTGTTTCCAAAATAAACAGCATCCTTCGTTTTTTCATCATTGCCCTTCTGGCAATTATGGTGATCGCTGTCTTCCTGCAGGTGCTATTCCGTTTTTTGCTCGACCAGCCCTTGGCCTGGACGGAAGAAGTGGCTCGGTATTTGCTAATCTGGATTACGTTTCTAGGATCAGCATACGCGATGTCGATCAAAGCACACATCGGTACGGAATACATTCAAAAGTACTTGTCGCCTCGCATGAACAAGGTGGTGCTGGTTATTGCCGCTTTGTGTAGTCTCGTCTTCTTTCTCGTCATGGTTCAGCAAGGCTACTTGTTATCTGCGAGAAGCATGACACAAACCTCACCCACTCTGCTCGTTCCCATGGGGTATGTATACATGGTGATTCCGATCAGCGGTGCCTTACTCATCATGAACGTGATCCATGTGACATGGAAAGACATTACCGGGAAGGAGTGACCAGATTGTGGGTACGATTTTGTTTGTAACACTGTTGGTGCTCCTGATCCTGAACGTACCGATTGGGGTGGCACTGGGGTTATCTGTCGTTGTCGTGTTTATGCTGGAGGGAAACATCCCTCTTCTGGTTGTCATTCAAAAAATGTTCAACGGGACAGATTCCTTCCCGCTGATGGCGATCCCGTTCTTCCTCTTGGCAGGAAAGCTGATGGAAACAGGCGGAATCTCCGCTAGGCTGATTCGTTTTGCGAATACGATTGTCGGGAATCTGCCAGGAGGATTGGCAATCGTGGCGGTTATGGGGTGTACCTTTTTTGCAGCGATATCGGGTTCTTCTGCCGCGACAACAGCAGCAGTAGGGGGAATTTTGATCCCGCACATGGTCAAAAAAGGGTATGATGTCCGGTTTTCTGCGGCCTTGCATGCAACAGGCGGAACGATTGGTGTCATGATTCCTCCGAGCGTGCCGATGGTTTTGTACGGGGTAGCAGCGAGCGCCTCGATTAGCGACTTGTTTATTGCCGGGATCGGGCCGGGCATTCTCGTAGCGATTTCGTTGATCCTGTACTCGTATTGGATCAGTAAGAAAAACGGCTGGGGTGGCGGAGAGAAGCATACGCCCAAAGAGATATGGGAGGCATTCAAGGACGCCATTTTGGCGATACTCATGCCGATCATTATTCTTGGTGGTATATACGGAGCCATCTTTACTCCGACAGAAGCGGCAGTGGTAGCCGTGATTTACGGTCTGGTTGTCGGTCTTTTCGTCTACCGGGAGATCAAGTGGAGGGACTTGGGGGAAATATTCGCGGGCTCTGCCAGCATGACAGCGGTCATCATGCTGATTATTGCGACCGCCAATGCATTTGGATACCTGATGACGAGGGAAAACATCCCGCAGGAAATTGCGCAATTCATGCTGGGGATTACCGATAGCACGATCATCACGTTGCTCATTATTAACATCTTGCTGCTCATTTTGGGGACGTTTATGGAAACGGCGGTTACGATCATTCTCCTGACACCGATCCTGCTGCCGATCACGAATTCTTTGGGCATTGATCCGGTGCTATTCGGGGTGATCATGGTCGTCAACTCTGCGATTGGTATGCTGACTCCACCGGTTGGGATCAATTTGTTGGTAGCAGGAAATATTGCGAAGCTCCAGAATACGGAGATTGAGCGAGCGGTGATCCCGTTTTTGGTCATCATGATCGTGGACTTGATGCTTATCACCTACATTCCTGAAATCAGCTTATTCCTTGTTAACTTGAGCAAGTAACGGAGGGGGAACCAACGTGGATTACAAGCAAGCGTTAGTGGGACTGCTGGGGGAAGAACGAGTATCGACCAACCCCACTGTACTGGAGCACCACAGCCATGATGAATCGTACCATACCCCGCATCTTCCGGAAGTGGTCGTGTTTCCGCAGACGGCAGAGGAAATCAGTCAAATCATGAAGCTGGCCAACGAAAAGCGCATTGCGGTAACGCCGTTTGGTATGGGGACCAGTCTGGAAGGCCACGCGATTCCTTATGCGGGCGGTATTAGTATGGATTTTTCCTTGATGAACGAAGTGCTGGAGGTGCGACCGAAGGATTTCCTCGTAAGAGTCCAGCCCGGTGTGACGCGTACCCAGCTCAATAAAGAATTGAAAAAGCACGGATTGTTTTTCTCCGTCGATCCTGGAGCGGACGCGACTTTGGGTGGGATGGCGGCTACAAACGCCAGTGGAACAACCTCTGTCCGCTATGGCGTGATGCGTGATCAAGTGCGCGATCTGGAAGTGGTGACGGCGGATGGACGTATGATCCGTACAGGGAGCATGACAGCAAAATCCTCCTCAGGCTACCATCTTACGGGGCTGTTTGTAGGGTCGGAGGGTACGCTCGGTGTTTTCACAGAGCTGACCTTGCGTGTCTACGGTATCCCTGAGGCGACAACGGCGGCACGCGCCAGCTTCCCTTCTGTTCAGGATGCCGTCGATACCGTCGTGGATATTCTCGGAGCGGGTATTCAAGTAGCGCGAATCGAGCTGGTTGATGAACGTTCTATCCAACAAGTGAATCTTTATAAGGAAACGAGTTACCCGGAAGCACCGACGCTGTTTATCGAGTTCCACGGCAGTGAACAAGGTCTCGCGTATGATATCGACTTTGCGCAGAACATCGCCGATGGACATGGCTGCACGCAGTTTCTTTTTGAAACCGATTCGAAGGCGCGGACGCAGCTCTGGGACGCTCGTCATAACCTGGCGTATGCCTTCCTGCACAAATCCCCCGGGAAAAAGCTGATGGTGACAGATGTTTGTTTGCCGATTTCTGAGCTGGCAGGAGCTGTTGTGGATGCGCGGCAAGCGATTGATCGCGCTGGGCTGGATGGAGCGATAGCAGGGCATGTCGGGGATGGGAACTATCACGCTATCTTGATGATCGACCTGAATGACCCCGAAGAAGTGGCGCGTGCCGAGGAAGTAAATGCCCATCTGGTGGAATACGCATTGAGTCGGGGAGGAACCTGCACCGGAGAGCATGGTGTGGGTGTAGGGAAAATCAAATACCAGCGCAAGGAACATGGAGATGCACTGGACGTCATGCAAGCCATGAAGCAAGTGCTGGACCCGAACGGCATTTTGAATCCGGGAAAAATTTTCGGAAAATAAAACAGAGCCTGCATTCTGAACGTTTGTCGGAATGTGGGCTTTTTCTTTTGTGTAATGTGTCGAAGAGGAGAGGAGAAAGGATGATTATGCAGAATGTAGAGATGGTGAGTCGATAAAAAATTCTGATATGGCAGGGAGGTAACTAACCGCTCTGAAAGAAGGAAAAAGAGTGAGTTATAAGGAGTTAGCAGAAAATGATTTTGGCGAAGAAAGTTAGATTGAAGCCAATTGCTGAACAGGAAAAACAGCTTTGGAAGTCTGCTGGAACTGCTCGGTGGACGTACAACTGGGCACTAGCGAGACAGGAACAAAATTACCAAAACGGTGGGAAGTTCCTATCTGACAGTGTTTTACGCAAAGAGTTAACTCAGTTGAAACAAACACACGAATATGATTGGTTGTATGATGTATCTAACAACGTGACTAAACAAGCTGTCAAAGACGCTTGTGAAGCATTTAAGAAGTACTTTAAGAAGTTGGCTGGCAAGCCAAGGTTCAAAAGTCGCAAACATATCAAACCCTCTTTTTACAATGATAATGTGAAGTTGAAAGTGAAAAATGATAGGGTGTTGATTGAAAAGATTGGTTGGGTTACTACGGCAGAAAAGCTCCCTACGAATGTAAAGTACACGAATCCAAGAGTCTTTTTCGACGGTAAGTATTGGTATTTATCTGTCGGTATTGAGCAAGAAGTGGAAAAACCTATACTAACTCATGAAGTCATTGGCATTGATGTAGGGATAAAACACCTTGCTATATGCTCAAATGGAATGTTGTTCAAGAACATCAATTATTTCCACGCAGTTAAGAAAGCGGAGAGGCGATTAAGTAGGTTGCAACGTAACGTTTCTCTTAAATACGAGATGAATAAGGAGGGGAACCGTTTCGTCAAAACGAGCAACATTGTAAAAGTCGAGAACGCTATTCGTTTGCTTCATCGGAGACTAGCAAATATCCGTAACAACCACATCCATCAAGCTACAAATGCTATCGTGAAAACCAAGCCTGGCATAGTAGTGATGGAGACATTGAATATCAAAGGCATGATGAAGAATCGTCATTTGTCTAGAGCCATCTCGCAACAGAAACTTTACGAGTTCAAAAGACAAATACAGTACAAGTGTGAGAAATATGGCATTCGCTTTATGGAAGCTGACAAGTGGTATCCTTCATCAAAAACTTGTTCTGAATGTGGTCAGATAAACCGAGACTTGAGACTATCAGACAGAATATTCAAATGTCAATGTGGGCTAGAGGTAGATAGAGACCTGAATGCTGCTATCAATCTGGCGAAACTAGCAAGCTAACACCAAACAAGTTACTGTTAGTATGTAGGATTCGTTGCATCCGAATTTACGCCTGTGGAGTGTCATATCCAATGTAAGTAGCTTCGGCAAAAGCAGGCACGAAGAAGCAGGAAGCAAACAAGCTTTATAGACTTTTATAAGGTTTTGGCAACGGCAAAAATGAAGCTGATTGTTGAAATTGCCAAGAGTGCAGGTATCGAAGAACAGCATTTGGAGCTATACGGAAAGTATAAGGCCAAACTATCAGATGAACTATGGGAGCAAGTGAAGGATCGCCCTGATGGCAAACTGATTCTTGTTACAGCGATGAACCCAAATCCGGCGGGAGCAGGGAAGACGCTCACGACGATTGGTCTGTCACAATCATTAAATTATCTCGGGAAGAAAACAATTGCAGCGCTTCGCGAGCCGTCTTTGGGTCCTTGCATGGGGATCAAAGGAGGCGCAACGGGAAGCGGCCAAGCACAAATTCTCCCGGCTGATGAAATTAACCTGCATTTTACAGGGGACATTCATGCGATTACAGCTGCACATAACTTGTTGGCAGCGATGATCGACAATCATATTTTCCATGGCAATCCGCGCGGGCTCAATCCAAAGAAAATCGTCTGGAAACGGGCAATGGACATGAACGACCGCGCACTGCGTAACATCGTTGTTGGTCTGGGTGACGGCAATGGGATGACGCGTGAGGATGGTTTCATGATTACGACCGCGTCAGAAATCATGGCGATTTTATGCTTGAGTGAGAATCTGGCAGACTTGCGCGAGCGGTTGAACCATATCATCGTTGGCTACGATTTTGATGATCAGCCTGTACGGGCAGAAGAAATCAACGCGGTCGATGCGATGTGCGTTCTCTTGAAGGAAGCGATTAAGCCCAATCTCGTACAGACAATCGAGGGAACTCCGGTCATTATTCACGGAGGACCTTTTGCCAATATCGCGCATGGGTGCAGCAGCGTGATCGGAACCAAGATGGCCTTGAAGCTGGCGGATTACGTCGTAACAGAGGCGGGATTTGGTGCTGATCTGGGAGCAGAGAAGTTTTTTGACATCAAGTGTAGAAAAGCAGGCCTGACTCCATCGGCTGCTGTTGTGGTCATTACGGTTCGCTCGTTGAAATTCAACGGCGGGGTAAAAGTACCTGACCTGGCTGTGGAGAACTTGTCTGCTCTGGAAAAAGGCTTCGAAAACGTCAAGCGCCATCTGGAAAACCTCCAGAAGTTCGGTGTGCCAGCAGTGGTAGCCATCAATCATTTTGCGACGGACACACAGGCAGAGATTGATGCCGTCATTGCGCTGTGCCAAGCGGCCGGAGCCGAAGCGGCACTCTCCAAAGTATGGGCAGAAGGAGGAGCTGGCGGTGTCGAGCTGGCTGAAAAAGTGACGCGTGCAGCAGAGCGACCTTCCTCCTTCCGATTCTTGTATGAGGAAGACCTCAGCATTAAAGACAAGATAGAAACTGTCGTGAAAGAAGTATACCGTGGATCAGGGGTTGTCTTTTCGCCGCTGGCATTGAAAACAATGCAAAAGGTAGAAGAAATGGGCATGTCTCATCTGCCTGTATGCATGGCGAAAACACCGTACTCCTTTACGGACCGCGCTGATCTATTGGGGGCACCTGTTGACTTCACGATCCAAGTGAGCGAAGTGCGCATATCAGCAGGAGCTGGTTTTATCGTCGCATTGACCGGAAGCTTGGTTACAATGCCAGGCCTCCCGAAAAAGCCAGCTGCGGAATCGTTATATGTAGACGAGGATGGGCAAGTGATCGGATTAAGCTAATCAAAAAGTTTGACAAAAAGCTGACAACTGTAAAAGGTTGTCAGCTTTTTTTCCATTTTGAGGTTTATTAGCGAAAAGTTATGGGAAATGAAAGGTGAGATTGAAAAAAAGTGGACTTTAACTGAAAAAACAACAAGGAATGACAAAGGCAAACCTGTTGAAAGGCAGGGACGCAAAGCCACGGGTCTAAGGACGAAAGTCAAATGACTTTCGCAGCTAGGACAGCCGGGTTGCCATACCGTAGTCATGATGGGCTGTCGGTGGGCAGTCTTTTTTTTGTTGAAAAAACAGAAGGGAGAAGTGAATCGGTATGAAAAATAGTTTGAAGAATAAGCTAATTATCGTTTTGTGCTTGCTGTTGGTTATTAGTTTGGGTACGGTTTGCGGTGCAAGTTATTGGAGTGCTTCCAATCTTTTGGCAGACAGTCTGGACAAAGAAGCTGAGTTGTCAGCTAGCAATCTCTCGATACGTATCGATGGTTTCTTTCAAGAAAAAATTAGTATTGTAGAAGCGGTGGGAGGGCTGATGTCGGCTGATCAAAATGTCGAACAGGACCTGAAACTCATTCAAGAAGCTCAAAAGGATAACCCCGAGTTTGAGACGTTCTTTTTTTCGCATGATTTAAGCGGTAAGAAAGTAATCAATTTCAAGGGAGAAGTGACCGACATCTCGGATCGTCCGCATATTAAGGAAGCCGGCAAAGGGGAAGGGAAGGTTGTTGTCTCCGAGCCAGTCATTTCAAAGCGAACAGGGAATAACATCGTGACTCTTGTCGTTCCATTGATGAAGGACAATCGTCAATACGGTTATATCGGTTCCACTATTCCTATCAACGAAATCCAAAAAAAGGTGTCCGAAGAGAAATTTGGCCAAGCTGGTTACGCCTTTTTAGTAAGCAAAACAGGAACATTTATTTATCATCCGAAAAGCGAGTACATTCTGAAGGAATCGATTCTCGACATGGGTATTCTTGAGCTTCAGACAGCTTTTGAAGATATCAAGCAAGGGAATCATGGAATCGCCCAATACAAATACGAGAATGTAGAGCGATTTGCTTCCTATGCTCCTACCAGTTTGAACTGGGGCCTATACATCACTGCACCCGTAGCGGAGCTGCATGCGCCTGTCGATCAATTGTCAGTCCGATTGATGGTAATTTCCCTCATCGTGTTGGCGATTGGGGTTGTCCTCGTTTATTTCTTGGCTGTACGCATGGTGAAACCAATTGAGCGTCTGAATCACGCAGTAAATGTAGTGTCGCAGGGGAACTTGAAAGAGACCGTAACGGTTGAGGGAAAAGACGAGATTGCAGTACTGTCACGTGACTTTAACCAGACGGTATCGCACTTGAAAAATTTGATCGAAGACGTATCTCTGTCGTCTGATCAAGTACAGCGTTTTAGTCAGGAAGTATCCGAAGGTATTAAACAAGCGACGGAAAACATCAACCAAATCGGTTTGTCTATTGCACAGATTTCTGAGGGAGCAGAGGCGCAGGCCACCAGCTCGCAGGATGTCGCGTTGTCTATGAATGACATGGCAGCAGGCATCGTGAAAATCGCGGAGACGTCTGCACATGTTTCAGAGGCTGCCCAGGTAGCAACAGAGCAGGCAGAGCAAGGAACTGCTGTGGTAGAGCAGGCAGTTCGCCAGATGGGAAGCATTGGGGAGGGAACATCGAAGGCGACAGTAGCCATCGAGCAGCTCAACAATCGTTCCAAAGAAATCGAAGGCATTCTCGATACGATCAGTCAGTTAACCTCGCAAATCAATTTGCTTGCCTTGAACGCTTCGATTGAGGCAGCACGTGCCGGCGAGCATGGACGTGGGTTTGCTGTGGTTGCCGGAGAGGTAAAAAAACTGGCGAATCAATCCGAAGAATCTGCATCCAAAATCGCGATGCTGATCGGAGAAATCCAGCAGGATACTCGTCACGCGGTAGAAGTCATGACCGCGGGCAACCAAAACGCTCAGCAAGGTATTCAACTGGTCGAAGAGGTTCGCGAAATCTTCGGGCATATTTTGGAATCTTCCCGTAACGTTGCTGCGCACATTTTGGAAGTATCCGCAGCATCTGAGCAAATGTCAGCGGGCTCCCAACAGGTGAGTGCTTCTGTAGATGAAATGCATAACATTGCAAAACATGCTTCACTCGACGCGCAAACAGTGGCAAGGGCGACTGAAGAGCAACTTCAAGCCATCCAGGAAATTGGCCAGTCTGTCGAGCGTTTGAACGCAGTGGCAGAAGAATTACAGCAAGGAATTGGCAGGTTTACTGTGTAAGAGGCAGCTCGACAGGTTGTAAGTCCTCTTCATTTGAAAGGGGGGATGCCATTAGGGGATGATGGAGTTTGTTTCTGATAACTAAATTCATTACCGTTTAACAGGAGGAGAAACCAGATGAAAAAATTTACAAAAACAATCTTGGCGAGCACACTCGCTGCAACTATGCTCATGACAGGCGGAACAGGTGCTTTTGCCGCAACGGCGGTTAAGCCTGTGCCAACCGTAGCTGCTGAAGCTGCTAAAAAACCGCAAACGAAGAAGTTTGAGTCTCGTTTGGACGAAATCATTGCGAGAGGCTATATCCTCGTAGGTACTCCAGGTGACTACAAACCATTTACATATTTGAATCCAAAAACGAACGAATTCGAAGGTTACGATATCGATGCGATGAAAGAATTCGCAAAAAGCCTGGGAGTAGAGGCGCGTTTTGTCCAAACATCTTGGCCAACACTGATGAACGATCTCTTGGCAAATAAATTCGATATTGCTGTCGGAGGCGTTACGCGCAACACAGACCGTCAGAAAAAAGCGCACATGAGCGATCCTTATATTATGTTCGGTAAAGCTCCGCTCATTCGTGCAGTAGATAAAGACAAGTACAAGAGTGTAGCAGACATCAACAAGCCAGAGGTGCGCATTGGTGTGAATCCAGGTGGCACCAACGAAAAATTCGTTCGTGAACATCTGACAAAAGCAACTGTAACAGTTGAACAAAACAACCTCGACATTCCTGGTCTGGTAGCAAGCGGTAAGTACGATGTGATGATCACAGATACGCTGGAAGCGATTGTGTATTCCAAAGCAGATTCCCGCCTGTATCCAGCTCTGACCGACAATCCGTTCACGAAGAGTGAAAAAGGCTACATGATCCATCGCGGAGACACCATCTTCGCTAACTACCTGGATCTGTGGATGGACGAAATGAAACTGCAAGGAATGTTTGATGAGCTTTACAACAAATGGGTAAAATAATCCGATAACAGACAAGCAGCCCGATTCTTGGCTGCTTTGTTATTTTTTTAAAACGGTAGCATCACAAAATCAGGCAATTTGGGTATATATGCAGTTTGCTTTTTCAGTCATTGCATGGTACGATTACAGCTATGTTCTTTAGGGTGCTACGTACAATCGGGGATAAAAGGGCATGTTCCGGATCGTAAGGAATAGTGCCCTTTTTTTTGAGAATTTTATAGATGAAGGTATTGATAAAGGAGACTGACATTCATTGGCGACTTTTAATGATTTTGGCTTACATCACTCCATTGTTAGAGCGTTGAGCAACATGGGCTTCGAAGAGGCTACAGCGATTCAGGATCAAACGGTTCCTGTAGCACTGCAAGGTCGTGACCTGATCGGTCAGGCACAAACAGGTACTGGTAAAACGGCTGCATTCGGTATTCCATTGATTGAACGCTTGGATGAAACAAGCGGAAATATTCAAGGGGTTGTTTTGACTCCAACACGTGAGCTGGCTGTTCAGGTTGCAGAAGAGATTAATAAAATTGCCCAATTTAAAAACATCTCTGCCCTGCCAATCTATGGTGGTCAAGACATCACGCGTCAAATCAAAGCGTTGAAAAAACGTCCACAAATCATCGTAGCAACACCTGGTCGTTTCATGGACCACATGAGAAGAAAAACCATTCGTCTGGATGCCATTGAGGTTGTTATTTTGGATGAAGCGGATGAAATGCTGAACATGGGTTTCATCGACGACATCAAGGAAATCTTGAAAGAGGTTCCAGACAATCGTCAAACGCTATTGTTCTCTGCTACGATGCCGAGAGCGATCCAGGAAATTGCGCAACAGTTCATGAACGAACCAACCATCATTCAAGTGAAAGCAAAAGAAGTAACCGTGCCAAACATTGCACAGGAATACATGGAAGTAGCTGAAAAGCAAAAGTTCGATGTACTGTGCCGTTTGCTGGATATTCACTCCCCTGAGCTGGCTATCATTTTCGGTAGAACCAAGCGCAGAGTGGATGAGCTGTCCGAAGCCCTGACCAAGCGCGGTTATGGTGCAGAAGGTATCCACGGTGACTTGAACCAAGCGAAACGCGACAGCGTGCTCCGCAAGTTCAAGGAAGGTACGATCGAAGTGCTGGTAGCGACTGACGTGGCTGCACGTGGCTTGGACATCAGCGGTGTAACGCATGTATTTAACTTTGATATTCCACAAGACTCCGAGAGCTACGTTCACCGTATCGGTAGAACGGGACGTGCTGGTAAAACAGGTCTGGCAATCACGTTTGTGACTTCCCGTGAAATCGACCATCTGCGTCTGATTGAGCGTACAACGAACCGTCGCATGGAGCGCCGTGCGGTTCCTTCGATGGCTGAGGCTTTGGAAGGTCAACAAAAGATGACGGTAGACAAAATTCTCGAAGCATCTGGAAGAGACGATCTGTCTCCTTATAAAACGCTGGCAGAGCAATTGCTGGAGGATGTCGATTCCGTAACACTCGTATCCGCAGCACTCAAGCTGTTGACTAAAGAACCAGATATGACTCCTGTTCGCCTGACAGAAGAGGCTCCTCTTCGTGTAGGTAAGAAAAAGCTACCTCCAAAAGGAAAAGGTGGCTTCGGTTCCGGTTCCGGTTTTGGCGGAAAGCGCCCATCTCGCCCACGCAATGGCGAATATCGTCCACGCGGCGGCGAATCTCGTCCACGCAGTGGCGAATCTCGTCCACGCAGTGGTGACTCTCGTCCACGCAGCGGTGACTCCCGTCCACGCAGCGGTGACTCCCGTCCACGCAGTGGCGAATCTCGTCCACCACGCAGCTAGGAATCGATCGATATCGCAAGCAAAGACTGGTGTGCACATGTGCGCATCGGTCTTTTTTTCGTGTTGACCTGCCTGCGAATATTTAGGGGAATCCGTGACAAACTAGGAGTGTTTTGGCACGAATTTTCGCGCAGGGAGAGAGGGCAAGCATGAGGAAAACAGCCATTGGAAAGTGGGCTGGTATTTGGCTCGCCGTATTGGGTGGGGGAATGTCGGTTCATGCAACTGGACATTCCTTTGACCAAGCGAAGGAAATTTCTGCGATCATCGAGCCAACAGACATTACCAAAGAAGACGCCATACGAATCGCCTTACAGCAAGTAAAAGGGCGAGTTGTCCATGTTGAGTTAGAAAAAGACGAAGGTGTTCTCGCGTATGAAATCATCATTCTCACCGAGCAAAATCAGGTGTTTGAAATCGATGTCGATGTGAAGACCGGAAAAGTGATCAAGGTTGAATCGGAGAATTTGTAAGGAGAAGGCTTCTGCAATTGGGCAGAGGTCTTTTTCCTATGGGCAATTAAGTTTTGGCAACAACGAGTCAGACAAATTCGCGCTTTGATTTTGTTGTTACCTTCTATGAAAACGCTTTATATTTGAGGTGTACCCATTATCATTTCAATCATGTCAACATCTCATAAATAGGGGTAAAGGAGGGTGCAGTATGGAGAGCGTGGAAACAAAAAACGCTTCGGGTGGAGTACGGGTCTCGGTACAAAAGTTTGGACGATTCCTGAGTGCAATGGTTATGCCGAATATCGGTGCTTTCATCGCTTGGGGGTTGATTACCGCTTTATTTATCCCAACAGGTTGGCTGCCTAACGAAAATTTGGCCAAATTGGTTGGACCGATGATTACGTATTTACTGCCACTGCTGATTGGTTATACTGGCGGGAAAATGGTCCATGATGTTCGAGGCGGGGTCGTAGGTGCCGTCGCTACGATGGGGGTTGTCGTAGGCGCAGACATCCCGATGTTCCTGGGAGCCATGATCATGGGTCCTTTGGGCGGCTGGGTCATGAAAAAAGTAGACCAGTTGTTCGAAGGGAAAATTCGTTCCGGCTTTGAAATGTTAGTGAATAACTTTTCCGCGGGTATTGTTGGCGGGTTACTGACACTGTTTGCTTTCCAAGCAATTGGCCCTGTCGTTGCAGGCTTGAGCAAGGCACTTGCAGGGGGTGTAGAAGTCATTGTAGGTGCAGGATTGCTACCGCTTGCCAGCATTTTTATCGAGCCAGCGAAGATCCTGTTCCTGAACAATGCGATTAACCACGGTATTTTGAGCCCGATCGGTCTGGATGAAGCGGCGAAGTTGGGTCAGTCCGTCTTCTTCCTGCTTGAATCCAATCCGGGACCAGGTCTGGGAATATTGTTGGCATACTGGCTTGCTGGCAAAGGCAGTGCCAAGCAATCGGCTCCGGGTGCTGTCATCATTCACTTCTTCGGGGGTATCCACGAAATTTACTTCCCGTACGTGCTGATGAATCCGCGTCTGATTCTCGCGGCCATTGGTGGCGGGATGGCTGGTGTGTTTACCTTCACGCTGCTCGGCGCAGGATTGGTGGCGCCACCGTCTCCAGGTAGTATTTTCGCCTTGATTGCAATGGCACCGCGTGGTGGATTGCTACCGGTACTGGCTGGTGTGTTGGCGGCGACTGTCGTGTCCTTCCTCATCGCATCTGCTCTCTTGAAAATGAGCGCGAAGACAGACGAGGATGAACTGGAAAAAGCGACAGAAAAAATGCAAGAGATGAAAGGCAAAAAAGCGCAGGAACAAGAAGCGGTAGAAGCTCCAGTGAAGCATGAGGTAGCTGCTGCTGACGTGAAGAAAGTTGTCTTCTCTTGCGATGCGGGAATGGGCTCCAGTGCGATGGGAGCGGCGTCCTTGCGTAAAAAGTTCAAGGATGCGGGCCTGACCGAGATTACGGTCATCAATACGGCGATCAACGACATTCCAAGCGACGCTGATATCGTTATTACGCACAAGTCTTTAACAGAGAGAGCGCAGGTCAAAGCGCCTTCTGCGGAGCATATCTCTATTGAAAATTTCTTGAATAGTCCCGAGTATGACAAGTTGGTCAAACGCCTGGGGTAAAGGGAATCAACGCTAGTGAGAGCTAGCGTCTTCCCTCTTTGGCGTTAAGGAGGGAACGAAGACATGCATGTATCCTCTCGACAGCGATCTATTATCGAGATTTTATTGAAGGAACAAAAAGGAGTTACCGTGGGTTCGATGGCCGAACAGATTGGTGTAAGCGGTCGTACCGTTCACCGAGAATTGGATGCACTGACTTCCTTGTTTGATGAATTTGAACTGGAGCTGGTCAGAAAAACAGGTTCAGGTCTTGAAGTGGTGGGGACTGACGAGCAAAAGCGTGCACTCAGAATGTCTGTCCTGCATCACATGACGAAGGAATTCACCGCGCAGGAACGAAAGGCAATCATCCTGTGCGCACTCCTAGAGGCATCGGAGCCAGTCAAACTGATTTCGCTGGCGATCGATTTGAAAGTGACAACGGCAACCATCAGCCATGATCTGGATGATTTGGAGACGATGCTCGCTCGATACGATCTGTCACTCTTGCGAAAACGAGGGTATGGCGTGGAGTTGCAAGGGACAGAGTCGTCCAAGCGGCGGGCGATCAGCAGACTGATTGCCGAGCATCTGGACGATCACGAGCTGATTGGGATTATCAAAGAAAATATTCAAAACAAGGCACTGCGAGACATCGACTCGATTTCGGAACGGCTGCTCGGCTTGATTGACCGGGAAAAGCTGATCAAGGTCGAGAATGCATTGAGCCATCTGGACGAGGAGCTTCCCTATCCTTTGGCAGACAGCGCCTATCTCGGATTGGTCACACATTTGGCATTGGCCATGGAACGGATTGAAAAAGGGGAAGGCATTCATTTTGACGAGAATACCCTCAGTGAATTGATTGGAACACCTGAGTACGAAATAGCCAGCAACATCATGGAGCGGCTAAAGCAGATTTTCCAAATGGAGATCCCAGCAGATGAGATCGGCTATATTACGATGCATTTGCGGGGTGCCAAGCTGCGGCATTCCCCGGATGACCAAGTATGGCCAGAAAATACAGAGCTCATGGTCATTACGAAACGCTTCATTCAAGCCTGTGAAGAACGCTTGGACATTCCGCTTGGCAATGACGCTTCGCTGTTCCATGGTCTGCTGACGCATTTGGAGCCAGCGTTATACCGATTACAGCGGAAGATGGAGATTCGCAATCCGATTCTCGAGCAGATCAAGCAAAACTATCCAGAGCTGTTTGCCGTAACAAGTGAAGCGGTCCATACGATTTTGCCAGAGCTACAGGTTCCAGAGGAAGAGATCGGGTACCTGGTGATGCATCTTGGTGCAGCATTGGAGAGAACGCGCCATGAGCAGCAGTGGTACCGGGCATTGGTAGTATGCTCCAGCGGGATCGGCTCCTCCAAGATTTTGGCAACGCGTATTAAAAAAGAAATACCGGAGATCGTCAGCTTGAAAAACCTGTCCATGTTCGATCTGGAAGAGGTTCCGGCAACGGATTATGACTTGGTCATTTCCACCCTTCCCTTGCCGCTCGATCCAGCGGAATATGTCGTGGTCAGCCCGCTGCTTCCGCCAGACGATATCCAAAAAATTAAATATCAATTGCACACGACGAGTCAGAAACGATCCCATCAGGAGAAAAGTCAGCTGGTTCCCGCAGGACAGCAGTCCATCGAACAACTAAGGGCCATTCAATACTACGCTGCGTATGCCAATGAGCTTTACGATGGGCTATGGGGAATGAGATGGGATAATCGTGCTCAGGACATCGCCCAGCTTTTGGGACAAATCAGCATGAGGCTGAAAGAACGTGGAACGATCGAGGAGGTCGAACCGGTAGTCAAGCAGCTGATCGAGCGGGAAAAGCTCGGCGGTTTGGGGATTCCGGGAACATCCTTGGCCCTTTTCCACGGAAGAAATGAAGCGGTGAACAAGCCGTCTTTTACGTTTCATCAATTACGAGAGCCCATCCTTCTTCGCTCGATGGATGAAGAAGTGATATCCATTGACACGCTTCTACTCTTGTTAGGGCCGAAAGAAGTGCCGAAGGAAGGGCTGGAAGTACTCAGTGAGATCAGCTCCCTTTTGATTGAAGAAGACATGCAAGCGGTTTTGAAAACAGGAGAAACACAGCAAATTGCTGATTATATAGCAGGCAAAATGTATGCATTTTGCCTTAAAAAGATAGGATTGGAGAGAACAAAATGAAAAACATACTGACAGCAGAAAAAATCATGTTGAATGCAAAGGTAGCCAATAAAGAAGAAGCGATCAGACTGGCAGGAGAATTGCTTGTGCGTGCAGGTCATGTAACGGAGGCGTATCTAGAGAAAATGCAAGAGCGCGAGCAGTTGGCGACCACATACATCGGAAGCGGCGTAGCCATCCCGCATGGAACCAACGAATCCAAGGCAGAGATTCAATCTACCGGGATCTCCATCGTTCAGGTTCCTGGGGGCGTAGATTTTGGAGAGGGCAACACAGCTTATTTGCTGGTGGGCATTGCTGCCGTTGGAGACGAGCATCTGGAGGTGCTCTCGAACATCGCGATTCTTTGCTCCGAGGAGGAAAACGTCAAGCGGATTGTAAACGCGGCTTCGGCGCAAGAAATCATCACGATGTTCTCCGAGGAGGTGTAATTTCCTATGCTAGCTGTACATTTTGGAGCAGGTAACATTGGGCGAGGCTTTATCGGACAACTTTTGCAAAAGGCTGGCTATGAAATTGCGTTTGTGGATGTCAATGCGGCTTTGGTCGATGAGCTGAATGAGCGAAAAATGTATCGTGTGCAACTAGCAACAACAGGAAAACCGGAGTCGGTCGTGGAAGGAGTTCGAGCGATAAATGGTCAGGATGTAGCGGCGGTAGCTGAAGCGATCGCAACTGCCGATTTGGTTACGACGGCAGTGGGTCCCAACATTCTTCCGCATATTGCAGGGGCCATCGCAGCCGGCATTACCCGGAGACTTTCTGTTCATGCGAAGCCACTCAATGTGATTGCATGTGAAAACATGATTGGCGGCAGCGAGAAGCTGAAGGAGCATGTGTATGAGCATCTGACGGAATCGGTTCAAGCCGAGGCAGCACAATGGATCGGATTCCCCAATGCAGCGGTAGACCGGATCGTTCCTTTGCAGCAGCATGATGACAAGCTGCTGGTTATGGTTGAAACGTTTTTCGAATGGGTGGTAGATTCGTCGCAGATGGTTGGAGAAATCCCTTCCATAGAGGGCGTTACCTATGTGGAGGATCTTGCGCCGTACATCGAAAGAAAGCTGTTTACCGTCAACACAGGTCATGCGGTCATCGCGTACCTAGGGTATCAGCTGGGGATGAAAACGATTGATGAAGCGATGCGAGACGACCGGATTGTTCAGGCGACACGCGGGGCTCTCCAGGAGACAGGTGCACTGCTTTCTGCCAAGTACGGATTTGACCCACAAGTGCATGGGCAGTATGTAGAAAAAATTCTCGGCAGATACACCAACCCGCTGTTGTCTGACGATATTGTCAGGGTGGCACGTTCGCCGATCCGCAAGCTGTCGCAGCATGATCGTTTAGTCGGCCCAGCGCTGCAATGCATGGAAAAAGGAATGAACCCAGAGCATTTGGGTCTGGCGATTGCAGCGGCACTGGCATTCGATTATCCCGAGGATGCGGAGTCTGCACGGATACAAGCAAGCCTGAAAGAGTTTGGATGGGAAAATACATTACACAATTGTACCGACATTCCGGCAGGTCATCCTCTTGAGGAGATCGTGCGCGAACAGGCACGCAGATTGAAGGAATGGTCAGGTAGCCATTGAGAGAGGCTGGTGTTACGATGTCCCAAAAGATCACAGGTGTAAAAGCTTCAGCAGGTATAGCCATTGGTAAGGCGTTTTTACTGACAACGCCCGATTTACAGATTAATACCGTAGCGATTGAAGATCCGGCGAGTGAAATCCAACGCTTTCAAGAGGCATTGGCTCGAGCGAAAAATGATTTGGAGGACATCGTTCTGCGAGTGGAGCGGGAGATGGGCACGGATCATGCAGACATTTTCAAAGCTCACCTGCTCGTCTTGGAAGACCCGGAACTGGTCGATACCGTCAAAGATAAAATCTCAAACGAAAAGACAAACGCTGAAAGTGCCTTGAATGATGTCGCACAAGCATTCATCGGACTTTTCGAGCAAATGGACAACGAATACATGCGGGAGAGAGCAGCAGATATTCGTGACGTGACTAAGCGTGTACTTTCTTACTTGCTCGGGGTACCGTTTGCAGGACTCGGTGAGCTGACAGAGGAAGTGATCATTGTAGCGGATGATTTGACGCCTTCCGATACGGCCCAATTAGACCGTCGCTATGTCAAAGGCTTCGTTACGGACATTGGTGGACGAACTTCGCATTCTGCGATTATGGCACGTTCTCTGGAGATTCCTGCTGTTGTCGGAACACAAGGGATTACTCGTGCGGTTCAGCCCGCGACACTCGTCATTCTCGATGGGCATGAAGGGATCGCGATTATTGACCCGAGTGAAGAAGAGATCGCTGTCTACAAACGCAAGCAAGCTGATTACGAAGCGCAAAAAGCCGAACTGGCGAAGCTTGTGAACGATAAAACGGTCACGTTGGACAATCATCATGTCGAGCTTGCCGCCAATATCGGAAGTCCTGAAGATGTCGCTGGGGCTATTGCCAATGGTGCTGAAGGTGTCGGGCTGTTCCGCACGGAGTTTCTGTACATGGGACGCAATGATTTTCCGACGGAAGAGGAGCAATACGTTGCGTACAAGCATGTGCTGGAGCATATGGGCGACCGCCCGGTGGTTATTCGTACATTGGACATTGGCGGGGACAAGCATCTCTCTTACTTGGCTTTGCCAGAAGAAATGAATCCGTTTCTTGGACATCGCGCCATCCGGCTGTGTCTCGACAACCAAGAACTGTTTCGTACACAGCTACGTGCACTATTGCGCGCAAGTGTACACGGCAATTTGAAAATCATGTTTCCGATGATTGCGACACTGGAGGAGTTCCGCCAGGCGAAAGCGATTTTGGAAGAAGAGAAAAAATCTTTGGTGAATCGCGGAATTGTAGTATCCGATCAGTACGAAGTGGGTATCATGATTGAGATCCCTGCTGCGGCACTGATGGCCGATCAATTTGCACGGGAAGTTGACTTTTTCAGCATTGGAACTAATGATTTAATTCAATACACAATGGCAGCCGACCGTATGAACGAGAAGGTCGCTTATCTTTACCAGCCTTATCACCCTGCCGTTTTGCGCTTGCTGCACAACGTCATTAAAGCAGGGCACGCGCAGAACAAATGGGTCGGCATGTGCGGGGAGATGGCGGGCGATCCAATCGCGATCCCGATTCTGTTGGGACTAGGTCTGGATGAATTTAGTATGAGTGCAGGGAGCATTTTGCCTGCGCGCCAACAGCTGAGTCGTTTGCGCGTAGAGGACGCAGCGAAACAGATTGATACGATTTTGCAAATGAGCACTTCTGCGCAAGTAGAGGCGTTCGTGAAGGAATGGCTGGAGAGAGTATAGCAAAGGAGGCATATCAGAATGGTAGAGAAAAAATTAGTGGTTCAATTGGCGCACGGCCTGCATGCACGTCCTGCTGCGAACTTTGTGAAGGTGGCCACGACATTTTCAAGTGAAATTAAAATCATCAAAAATGAGAAAAATGTAAATGGCAAGAGCATCATGGGTATTATGGCAGCAGCGATTGGAAAAGGGGAAGAAATTACCCTGATTACGGATGGTGCCGATGAACAAGAAGCGATGGCAGCACTGGAAAAAGCATTGACCGAACAGGAATAGTGAAGAGAAGAGAAATGATGAAAAGCCCCTCAATTCGAGGGGCTTTCTGTTGTTCCGGAAAAGTTCACGTAGACAGAAAGTGTGCGAAAGGGTGAGAAAAGGGTGTCAATCGCTTTTGGGCTCGTTGTTCTTCTAAAAGCAGCTCCATTTTCAGGCGGATGCGCTCTGAGTGTGTGGTTTTGTAGAGGGGGATTACCAAATTCCTTGTTTCCAAAGGATCGTTCGTGAGATTGTACAATTCGTAATCAATCATGGTGGGGTTGTATACATCCTCGGCGAAATAGCGGGAGTATTTCCATAAAGCGCTGTGCCCGGCAGAATGCATGTAGGAGAGGACCGTTTCTATCCGATTCGGAGGAATGACAGAGTCATAGGGCTGGTGTTGCACGCTCACTTGATGCTGTCCTTTTGTCACATCGTCGTCCGTCATGAAGTAGATCGGTTCAGTGGAGATAGATTCCGTATCGTGAGACAAGATGATGGGAGTAAGATCACGACCGACAAGAGGTCGTACCTCGCTATGCGTGAAGGTCAGCTCCTCACCAAGCCTGTCTGTGTCTACTCCAGCCATACCGAGCAGTGTCGGAAGAATATCCACATGACTGGTTAACAGCTCTGTTGAGGTTGCGTGTGGGAAAAGGAGTGGGTTGTGGATAATGAGGGGAACGTGAATCGCCTCTTCATAGGCACAGTACCATTTTTGATGCAGCTTGCCGTGAGCCCCCAACAATTCGCCGTGATCGGATGTGAACACGACTAGTGTTTCGGGATAAAACGAGCTTGCGACGAGTGCTTCAAGAACACGCATGACTTCCCGATCGGCGTTTTTCTGGAGCTGATAGTACAGTCTTCGATAATGGGTTTGGTCCGAAATGGGCTGGAACGCTTGTGGATATACCTCCCGATAACTCGCTTGGCAGCGTGGTTTTGTCGCAAGGGATTCGTGCTGAGTAGGGGGCGGGGCAACAGCGGGAACGGACTTATCCACATGGAAGCGAAAAAACGGTGTGCCCGCAGAGATATCCCCATAGATGGCGATATCATGTGGATTGACGAAAGACGCCACGATCAGCCAAGGATGGTAGCTTTCAACGGAGTTCTTCTCCTGGTCTAATGCATGGAGCAGCTCGATGACTTCACTGCTGTACACCACATCACGACCGTTTACGCCGATGGCTGCGGACGAACCGGAGTTATGAGGCGCTATCCCATGTGGTTCAGGCCCTATCCAACTGGAGAAGCCATAGCCGTCTAGCCGATCAGCAAGTAAGTATAAGCGCTCTTTATCCGGATCGGGAACTCCCGTTACAGGAATATAGCTGGGGATGGGAAAATGGGTACCCGGTACCCAAATGTCAGCATCGGATATATGCCACTTGCCTTTATAGAAACACCGATAGCCCGCTTGACGAAAAAAATTTCCCATCGTCGGAACGGTATTGCGATCGAGCCAGAACATGTCGCTGTCGGGAGATCGTTTAGCCACGCCGCTGGTCTGGGTGACGCCGTGCAAAGAGGGGTACTGACCGGTGAACAAGGTGGCTCTGCTTGGGCAACAGCCTGTGGAGCCGACGTAATGACGCTCGAACTCCAACCCATGCTCTCGCAAAAAAGCATGAGCATGGAGTGTATCCTCACTCCATGCACGTATCGCAGGCCCTTCATAAACAGGGGGAAATCGTTCCTGATCCACAATGATAAATAAGATGTTCGGCCGTCTCCTCAACCATTTTCTCGACATATAGATCCCCCTCGGCAAAGATGTACACATCTTTATCAACATATGGGGATAATCTTTGTCCTTATCCACAAAAAAACTCGCCGATCATCAAGAAATCGGCGAATTCGAACCCGCATGTCTGGTTATCCACAATTTTTTATACCAATGCAAAGGAGAGCACCGACAAAAGAATCGAGGTAATACTCATAGCAATCAGTGGGCGCGCCGCTTTTGTTCGAAGTGCCCGCAGATCGACATTGAGGCCAAGCCCGACCATCGCCATGGTGAGCACAAAGGTTGTAACATTGGCGACGCCATTATGGAACGCTTCTGAGACAGGAATCGTTGTACCGAGAACGTAGCTTCCAAAAACACTCATGGCGAGGAAGCCGATCAGGAACCAAGGGAATTCGATCTTGGTACCACTTTGTAACTTCCCGGAACGTTTCATCCAAACCATCAGGATAAAACAGAGTGGGACCAACAGAAGCACACGTCCCAATTTTGCCAGCAGTGCAATCGCTAGCCCATCTTGACCCGCAGGTGCAGCAGCCAATGCGACATGCGCAATCTCATGCAGACTAATTCCAGACCACATGCCGTATTCGACCGCGGACAGGGGAAGGAATGGACGCAGGATCGTGTAGGAAATAGCAAATAAGGTTCCGACGAGTGCGATCATTCCTACCCCAATGGCGGTATCTTCATCCTTGGCAGCAACGATAGGGGAGACGGCTGCTATTGCCGCTGCTCCACAGACGCCTGTACCGACTCCGAGCATGAGGGAGAGGGAAGTATCTGCTTTCAGCCACTTGGCTATCAGCATCGTAACCGCGATGGCAAAAATAATAACACCAGCGTCATAGACGAGAAGCCCGAGGCCTTGATTCAAGACGACGTCGATATTGAGCTTAAGACCGTACAAAATAATAGCCAGACGCAGTAAGCGTTTGGCGGAAAATTGAATCCCTGATCGCAATGCTTCCGGATATCCACGAAAATGCCGGTATGCGACCGCGATCAGGATCGAACAGGCGAGGGGGCCAACTTGTTGAAAGCCAGGTATTTTTGCTAAGCCGTAGCCTGTCAGGGCGATGAAAAAAGTAAAAGCGATTCCAGCTATCCACAGCGAGAAGGATGCAGGGTTGCTTTCGTTGTTTTTTGCGGGCTGTACACTGGCATTGCTTTCATTCAATGGCACGCTGCTTTTAATTGGAGTTGCCATTGCCATCACTCCTCGAAAAGTTTTACAAACTCAGCATACGGCAACTGTTATAATAAGAAAAATAAATCATTGAGATGATCATCATAAGTGAAATGAATGGTTAGTGGTGGAAAGGAGAGTGAAGGCAGTTGGATCAGCATTTGCTTGTGTTCGTGACCGTTGCAGACAGACAGAACTTTTCCCGAGCCGCAGAAGAGCTCCATATGACGCAGCCTGCCGTTAGCCAGTATATTCATGCGCTCGAGCGCACGATAGGGACAAAGCTCCTGGAGCGAAGCAACAAATATGTTCGCTTGAATAAAGCGGGGGAGATTGTCTATCATCACGCTCGGGAGATCTTGGGCCTGTACACGCGAATGCAGAGCCTCGTGGATGATTTGATGAATACACCAAGCGGGCATTTGACGATTGGCGCCAGCTACACATACGGAGAGTATGTGCTACCTCATGTCATTGCACGTCTTCGTCAGTATTACCCAATGATTACCCCGACGATTACGATTCACAATTCCACAGTCATTGCTGAGCTGGTGGCGAAGCGACAACTCGACGTCGGGATTGTTGAGGGCGAGTATGTGGACGAAAAAATGTGCGTAGAGCCGTTTGCTGATGATCGTATGTATTTGATTGCTTCGCCAGAGCATCGATTGGCCGGGCAGACAGAGGTCAGCATTGACGAACTAATGAAGGAAACGTGGATTGTGCGGGAAGAAGGGTCAGGCACGAGGGAAGCGGCTGAAAAAATGTTTCGCCAGCTGCAATTCACACCGCAAAAGCGAATGGAGTTCGGCAGTACACAGGTAATCAAGGAATCAGTGGAGGCTGGCCTGGGAATCAGCTTACTGTCTTATTGGGCCATCCGCAAAGAACGCAAGCTCGGCACGCTCTGTACATTGAAAGTGACGGGGACACCGGTTACCCGTGATTTTTCGCTCGTCACGAAATCCGACGAGTTTCATACCAAAGCATTGGACATTTTCATGGATCTTATCCGCACGCATGTGCCGGAGGGTGCCCATACGTAAAAGAGGAAGCGGCACGAGCGGTACGTGCTGCTTCCTCTTTTTCATTTCAAGCGGACGAGTCTGGATGGGCGAGTGTAAGACGAAAGGTTGTTCCTTCTGGAGAAGTCTGAACCAATTCGACATTTCCACCGTGTGCCTTTGCCAATAGGCGGGAGATCGTCAAGCCCAGCCCCAGGCCTTGCTTCTTTTTGCGTTTGCTATCCCCACGATAGTACCGTTCGAAAATGAAAGGAACCTCTGACTCAGGAATTCCTTTTCCATTGTCAGTTACATCGATGAAGAGGAAGCTGCTTTGGTTGTGAACGTCGATCTTGATTTGCGTTGCATTTGCGGCAGCGCTGTTCCCCAATAAATTGAGCAAAATTTGTTTGACATGTGATTCGTCGCCGATCCATACGATTTCTTGTCCAGTCGGGTTAACTGTCACAAATACGTTGGCAAATGAGGGCAAGGTTTGCACCTGTGCGACTATCTGATCCAACGTACTGTCGATCTGAATGGACTGCTTCTCGACGAAAACTTCACCTGCTTCCATGGAGGAGAAATCGAGCAGGTCATTGACCATTGTCTGGAGTCGCTTGGCTTCGTCCATGCTGATTTGCATGAATTCATCCGCATCTGCACCTTTTACGACGCCGTCTTTCACCGCTTGAATCATTCCGCGGATCGAAGTAACAGGGGTACGCAGCTCATGGGAAACACCAGCCAAAAGGTCGGTGCGCATCCGTTCTAGTTGTCCAAGCCGTTTCGCCATTTCGTCAAAGGAATGAACCAGCTGACTGATTTCTGCTTCTTTGATTTTGGAGGAATTGGGCAAGGAAGGCGTATAATTCCCGCTGGATATTTGCTCTGCCGCTATTGCCAACTGCCGCAGGGGCTGTGTTAACGAGCGAGAAAGTACATAGACGATGGCCCAACCGCACAAAGTGATGATTCCGATAGAAACCATGATCGTGATATAAGTGTGAACCAAATCATTGTTAAGGGGGGTACTTACGTAATAAGTGCCTGCGACTGTATTGTGTTCATAGTAAGGGACACCCACACGCAGCCAGGTAGCTCCCTTTGTGGCAACGACCTCCCGTATTTCTTTAGTTTTGTCCACTGGTTGGGCAGGGGTAGGTAGCTGCGCAATGGTAGCGGTCGTCGTCTGACTCACCATTTCCTTCTTAAACGTCTTGCCCGCATCATCGTAAATCTGTACCACGTGATCGATTGGGACAGTCGGCATGACTCGAAATGCGATCATGGCGGTATTGGCTGCGGGTGTTGCGGTGTCAGGAATAGCCAGAGACGCAGGGCCAGTCACAGCAGTGACAGCCTGATTGGAGATACCAACAGTTGTTCGTGCCAAATCCGCTATCTTTACAGGAGAAGTCGAGGTGTCCTTGGCAAGCAACACCTTGGTATACGAATCAGCGAGCAACTCTGTTCTTGCTTCCAATACCTGAAACTGTTGTTCTGTAGCTGCTTTGTTAATCCAATAGATGCCAAAAAAGCCAATGCCAAAAAGAATGACCGATAAAATCAAGGCATAGCGCCACGTCCAGTAACGCAAGAGCGGTACAGCAGTTCTGGTAGAAGTAGATGGTTTAGTAAACACGCAGGCTATACCCCATTCCTCTGATTGTGCTGATTTCCCCTTCGGAAGTCGGCCACGGCAGCAAGCTTTTGCGCAAGCGCTTCACTGCGGTATCCACAGAGCGATCGCCTCCTTCAAAATCCATTCCCCACACCTGATCCAGCAACTGATCTCGGCTGAAGCATTGGTTCGGATGTCGCGCCAGGAAAACGAGCAGCTGCCAATCCCGTGGCATCAAGGCAAGGGGTGTTTTCCCGATCAAGGCATTTTGGGCAGTAACATCTATGGAAAGTGTCCCGAGTCTGATCGTATCTGCTTCGGCGATATAAGAGGAACGGCGGAGCACAGCTTGTACACGGGCGAGCACTTCTTCTGGATCAAATGGCTTGGCGATGTAATCATCTGCACCTTGTGCCAGCCCTTGGAGCTTGTCTGGCACGGTACCGCGCGCCGTGATGATAATGACAGGGCAACTACCGTTTTGGCGAATCTGATCGAGTATATTCAAGCCGTCATGATCGGGCAGCATCAGGTCAAGCAGGACAAGATCTGGTTTCCAGGAGAAAAAAGTCGGGATTGCCTCGTGATCACCCTCATTCCATTTTACCTCATAGCCCGCCCGTTCCAGGTAGACCTGGACAAGTCGGGCAATCGGCATTTCATCCTCGATGAGTAGAATTCGTTTCACGAAGAAACACCTCCTATCTATCTCAAGTCAATTTGTACTTATCATAGCAATGATAGACATCATTTTGAGTGACATCATTTGTAAAAAATGTTCTTGTTCAGTTGTTTAGCATATTGGAGTTATGTGTCCGTTAAATGGCGAAGGGCATAACTAAACCTCTGGCAGTTTCCTGTCAGAGGTTTTTGTGTGTGCTTGAAAGGCAACGCTTATTTTTTGATGGCAGCTACTGAGACTGTTGCACCTTTTATGATCTTGCCTTCTTTTTCGAGCTGTTTGATCAATTCGTCAACGGTGATTCCTTTCTCTTTTGCCATTTGCTCCAAACTGATTGCAGGTTGAGTAAAGGAAGTTGCTTCACCAGTGGAGATCGCGCCTTCTTTTTCAAGCTGCTTGATCAACTCTTCCACGGAGATGCCTTTTTCTTTTGCTACTTCTTCCAGATTGATAGTTGTTGTCGTGGAAACATTCGTTGCCAGTTTGCCTTCTTCTTTAAGCTGCTCGATCAACTCTTCTACGGAGATGCCTTTTTCTTTCGCCATATCTTCCAGGTTCATAGCAGTGTCCAGAGCGATGAATGCTCCGCCGTCTTTGTTTTCAGGATCGAGAGAAATGACTGCGAAGCCCGGAATGGTGCCGTCTGGGTTGCTGGTAGCTGTTGCTTTCGTCAGTTTGCCTTCTTTTTCAAGCTGCTTGATCAACTCTTCTACAGAGATCCCTTTTTCTTTCGCCATTTCATCTAGGTTGATCGTCTTAATGTTATCGCTGTTGGCATCGAATTTCATGAAGGAGAAGCTAGTTGTCAGATCGCCGTCTTTCGTGATAGTAGCTGCTCCTTTCGTCAGTTTGCCTTCTTTTTCAAGCTGCTTGATCAACTCTTCCACAGTGATGCCCTTTTCCTTTGCCATTTGCTCCAGGTTAAAAATCGGTTTTTGAAGAGCATCTGTACCATCTTTGGTCACCATTTTCAGTGGAGCAGAAGAACCAGTCGTCTTCGCTGGTTCATTTGCCGCAAACGCGGAACCTGCCATTGCGGATACTGCCAAAGCCATAACTGTCATTGCCATTTTCTTTTTCATTGTAAAATTCCTCCTTGGGGGTCTTTAGATTGTGGTGAGCCTTGCTTGCGGGCTTGCCCGTCTCGGCTACAACACAAATTTAACGTGGGTGTGTGTCCGTAATATGACCGGAATATGGAAAAGTGACGGAATGCCGAAAACGCTTGCATTTTTCTGTGCCTTGTTCTACATTAGAGACAGGTAAAAGACCACATAAATAGCGTGTAATCTTCTACCCACAAGTGAATAATCAAAAGGCAAAGGTGCCCTTGAACACGGCTTATTTTTTCGTGTTTAGGCACCTTTTTTTACTTTTGATCAGGGATGTTGTCTTGAAAGGAGTGACACGCATGGAAAAACCAATTCGAGCGACGCCGCTTGCGATCCGACTGATTCCCAATGTCGATCCACAATTTGCGGAGAAGCTGAACCTGCCTTCTCATATCCGAAGTCTGGGGCTATTGACCTCTACGATTGACGATGTGGGGTATACGGCCATTGATGAAGCGACCAAAAAGGCAGCGGTAGAAGTTGTGTATGCCAAGTCGTTTTATGCAGGCTCAGGCCATGCGTCTGGACCGTTGTCCGGCGAGTTCATCGGGATGATCGGAGGCGCGACGCCATCGGAGGTGCAGAGCGGACTGGATGCAGCCGTTGCATTTATGGAAAGCGGAGCATGCTTTTACTCTTTGAATGATGAAGGGACGCATGCGTATTACGCCCATGTTGTGTCGCGGACGGGCAGCTACTTGTCTCAAACCGCCGGAATCCGCGAAGGTGAGCCGCTTGCTTACTTGATCGCTCCGCCGCTGGAGGCCATGTATGGTATTGATGCCGCCCTCAAGGCTGCAGATGTACAAATGGTTCAATTTTTTGGTCCACCGACAGAAACGAACTTTGGGGGAGCGCTACTCACTGGCAGCCAGTCGGCATGCACGGCAGCCGCCGATGCTTTTGCCGAGGCCGTAAGAAGTGTCGCCCAACAGCCTGTCAAACGATAATAGGGATTTTCTCTCTTGAAGGGGAGGTAATGTAAATGCGCGCTACAACATATTCACTCGGCATGATCGAGACGCTGGGCTTGCCTGCTCTCATCGCTGCCGCAGACGCTGCTGCTAAGGCGGCAGACGTCAAAGTCGTCTCTTATGAAGGAGCGGACGCAGGAATCGTCACTGTATACGTGATCGGGGATGTATCTTCGGTTATGGCGGCAGTAGATGCTGGCGCTGACGCTGCGAGACGTGTCGGAAGATTGCTGCACTCGCACGTGATTCCACGTCCTGACGAAAATATTCCAAAAATGATTAAAAACCTGCTGAAACCGGAAGTAAAAGAAGAGGGTAAGGCAGAGCCGGCTAAAGCGCCAGTGTCAGGATTGCAAGATCAGTCCATCAATGACCTGCGCAAAATGGCGCGTTCGTATGCGGACTTCCCGCTGACAACGAACGAAATCAACATGGCGAAGAAAGAAGATCTCATTCGTCTGTTGGAAGAGAAACAAGGCGGAGGTGACAAAGCCTAATGACACTCGACGCTGATCTGTATTCCATACAGGAAGTGCGTACCTACCTCGCACAAGCGAAGGAAGCACAGGCCAAATTCGCTACCTACAGCCAAGAGCAAGTTGACCGGATCATCGAAGCAATGTCCAAAGTGGGCGTAGAAAATGCTGATCGACTGGCAGCAATGGCTGTAGAGGAAACAGGCTTTGGTAACGTCGCTGACAAGCGGATGAAAAACCTGTTTGCTGCACAAGATGTGTACGCATCTGTAAAAGATGTAAAAACGGTTGGCATCATCCGTAAGGACGAGGAGAACAAGGTGTGGGAAGTGGCACAGCCATTTGGTATCGTAGCAGGGGTTGTACCTTCCACGAATCCGACGTCCACGGTTATTTATAAATCGATGGTCTCCCTCAAGGCGAGAAATGCGATTGTATTCAGCCCGCATCCGTCGGCAGCCAAATGCACGCTGGAAGCAGCGCGACTGATGGCACAGGCGGCAGTAGCGGCTGGAGCACCAGAAGGGTTGATCCATTGCGTTACGAAGCCTACGCTTCCTGGGACAAATGAGCTGATGAAGCACAAGCTGACCAATCTGATTCTCGCGACTGGCGGAACTCCGATGGTACGCGCAGCATACAGCTCCGGTAAGCCGGCATACGGTGTTGGACCTGGTAACGTACCCGTTTACATCCACCACACTGCTGACTTTGCTACTGCTGCCAGACGCATCGTGCAGAGCAAGACGTTTGACTATGGTACAATCTGCGCTTCTGAGCAAGCATTGGTAGTGGAGGAATCCACCAAACACCAATTGATTGCAGCCTTGAAGCGTGAAGGCGCCTACTTCCTGAACGAGCAAGAAAAGGAAAAGGTAGCTGCCATCGTCACGATAAACGGCTCGCTGAACGCGAAAATCGTTGGCCGCTCTCCACATGTGATCGCTCAAATGGCGGGTATTACCATCCCTGCTGATACGCGTGTCCTGGTTGCGGAGGAGAACAATGTAGGCAAAGCTTATCCGATGTCC
This sequence comes from Brevibacillus sp. AG, assembly GCF_028369215.1. Lineage (NCBI taxonomy): Bacteria > Bacillati > Bacillota > Bacilli > Caryophanales > Paenibacillaceae > Brevibacillus > Brevibacillus sp. AG. The sequence goes on from NZ_JAQMYO010000004.1 coordinate 147,293, forward strand.
GTTGAAAAACTGGCACCGATCCTTGCCCTCTACACTGTTCAAGGCGACAGCGAAGCGTTTGCTCGTTGCCGCGAATTGCTGGAACATGGTGGTCTTGGACATACAGCGGGTATTCACGCCCAGGATGACAATGTCATCGCAGCGTATGGTCAAGCAATGCCAGCATCCAGAATTCCGGTAAATACGGGTACCACCTTCGGAGGAATTGGTGCAACGACTGGCGTACAACCAGCGTTTACACTTGGATGCGGTTCCTATGGGGGCAACATCACTTCCGATAACATCGGTGCGAAGCACATGTTCAACATCAAGCGTGTTGCATTTGGCATCAAAGAAATGCCGCAATCAACACCAGTAGCAGCAGCTCCTGCGACACAAGCGGAAGAAGCTGTCCTACAGGCTGTCTCTTCCATGAATGTCGGTTTGAGCCGCGATGAGATCAAAAACATCATCAAATCGGTGTTAACAGAAATGACGACTTAGAGTCGTAAAACACTAAAATTTTGGAGATATAATTAAGGAGGAAATGAAAATGGCTGGAGAAATGTCCGCATTGGGAATGGTAGAAACAAAAGGTTTGGTAGGAGCAGTAGAAGCTGCTGACGCAATGGTAAAAGCAGCTAACGTAAAACTGATTGGTAAAGTACACGTAGGTGGCGGTCTCGTGACTGTTATGGTACGTGGTGACGTAGGTGCAGTAAAAGCTTCCACTGACGCAGGCGCCGCTGCTGCTGAAAAAGTAGGAGAGCTCGTATCTATTCACGTAATTCCACGCCCTCATGGAGACATTGAACTGATCCTGCCTAAACTCGAAGGATAATAATTCCCTATGGCAGTGATTACAGAAGCATCCTTGAGAGCAATGCATAAGTCAGGTATTCCAAACCCCTTTCTCGTTGAGAAAGGGGATAAAATAACACCAGCAGCGGCAGATTTCTTGAAAGGAAGAGGGATTCAAGTGAAACAAGTTGATCAGAACCAGCAGCCTTCCACCAATCAAGCTGCCGAGGCAGTGCGAGAAATTCCTTTGGGCGTATCTAACCGTCACATTCATTTGTCGCAAGCAGATGTCGAGAAGCTTTTCGGAGCCGGACATCAATTGACGCCAATGCGTGATTTGTCGCAACCGGGCCAGTTTGCTTGCCAAGAAACAGTCACCATCGTGGGACCAAAAGGCAGCATCCACGGGGTTCGCGTTTTGGGACCAGCTCGTGGCGCGACACAAGTGGAAATTTCCCGGACAGACGGCTTTGCAGTAGGTGTTCAAGCACCTGTGCGTATGTCTGGAGATATTGAAGGAACACCAGGTATGGTACTCGTTACGGCAAAAGGGACAGTCGTGATGGACAAAGGCGTAATCGTAGCGAAGAGCCACGTTCATATGTCTCCTGCAGATGCCGAGCAATATCAAGTGAAGGATGGCGATACGCTGATCCTGGCGACGCAAAGCGATCGTCCAATCATCTATCCAGATGTAGTCGTTCGTGTGCATCCGCAATTCGCACTTGATTTCCACGTTGATACGGATGAAGGTAATGCCGCTAATTTGAAAACGGGAGACCGGGTAAAAGTGATCGGCAAGAACGGGCAATTTTACTCCGGCTAACGGAGGTAGAGCTTGATGGACATCAGAGAAATGGTGGCGTCGATTACGAAAGAAATTTTGCAATCGATGAATACAGAAAAGAAAAGCGAATCGCCTCGTGTCCTGTACGTCTTTTGTGACAGCCAGGCTCATGAGGCTTATCAGGATCATTTTATCCAACTGAAAAACCACGGGATCTGCCATGACATTCTCTTCCTGGATGGAGAAACCTCCTCTTGGCTTGGCATGCACAAGATCGAATGTGGGGGAGCAGGCAGAATCCTTACAGCAGATGAGTACGCTCCTGCCCCGTTGGAAGTGCCGAAAGATTATGTCGGTATCGTGATTCCTGAAATCGATTTGGATAATGCAGCGAGAATTGCTTCTGGTCTAAAAGGAACGATCAAAGCGGAAATCGTCTTTTCCGCATTGGTGACGGGTAAATTCGTCATCGCTGGTTCCGATGTGCCAGGAATCAAGCGCGCAGACCGTCGTACCCTGCAAACATTGACACTGACACCTGCTTATGAAAAGCTGTTCAACCGTCACGTTGAGAGCATGAAAGAACTGGGTGTGGAGTTTGCAGAACAACGCCGTCTGGCTGATCGCGTGGTTTCTAAGCTGAAGTCTCAGTTGCAAAAAGTGGAGATTACTACCAAGACAGAACAACCGACATTGACTCCTTTGGATGAGCAAGAAGCTGTCTTTTCCGGGAAGCTGTTGACAGCGGATTGGATCAGATCTCAGCCTGAGCTTCGCGATACGACTTTGATCGTGAAAAAAGGTGCAATTGTTTCTCCGCTTGCTTATGACAGCATGAGAGAACGCGGCATTACGGTCAGCTATTTAGGAAAAGGGTGATCGCATGTTTTTGGGAAAAGTGATCGGCAGCGTCTGGGCCACGCAAAAAGAAGCAGGCATGGAAAATCTCAAGCTCATGGTGGTTCAGCCGATTGATTGGCGTGGCGAAGAAGGCGGACAAACCGTTATCGCAGCGGACAGGATCGGTGCGGGAATCGGGGAGCAGGTTATCGTCTCTCGTGGGACGCCTGCCCGAATCCTTTTCTCCGGCACCAGTGTGCCGATCGATGCGATCATCGTAGGCATTGTGGATTCGTTTGAGGTGCCGGGTGCCGCAGGAAGAGAGGAATAGGAATGGAACAGGAACGTTCACGAGTCATCCAGGAATTCGTACCAGGGAAACAGGTCACGTTGGCTCATGTAATCGCAAACCCTGACCCAATGCTCTATACCAAGCTAGGTATCAATGAGGCCGGTGCGATCGGCATTTTGACTTTGACGCCTACCGAAACAGCCATTATTGCCGCGGATATTGCGACAAAGGCTGCTGGCGTCGAGCTTGGGTTTCTCGATCGTTTTACAGGTTCACTGATTGTCGTAGGAGATGTATCCGCTGTTGAAATGGCAGTCGAAGCGGTCAATCAGGTACTGAGCGAAAAACTGCGGTTTACACCGGCATTGGTGACGAAATCATGACCGGCCGTGTAATGATTATCGGTGCAATCGAAGCAGGAAAGTCTTCTCTGGTGCGGGCGCTGTTCAATGACGAACAGCCTGCCAGAAAGACACAAGCGCTCGAATATCGGGACTGGGCGATTGACACTCCGGGTGAGTACAGCGAAAACCCGATGTTTTACCGCACACTTATGGCTACCTCTCTTGAGGCGAAGATCATTGTGATGGTGCAGGATGCTACGCGGGAGCGCAATTATTTCCCTCCTGGATTTTCACAAGGGTTTCCGCAATCGTGTATCGGGGTCATTACCAAAACGGATCATCCTGATGCAAATGTGGAGAGAGCAGAACAATTCCTGCGTCAATCACTTGGCAATGCGAAGATTTTCCGGACCTCCTCGCTCACAAGTGAGGGAGTATCAGAATTGCGAGCGCATTTGCAAGAAATTGTCAATGAGTAAGCTTGATTAACCAGTATTACACCCCTTTCCGCCGTAGCGCGTCTGTGAGAAAATGAGGTCATATCAACTCCTAGCAGGTGAAAAGAGGTTCACATGCAATCAATACGAGAAGTGTGCAAAGCGTCCACGACGTTGAGTGATGACGACATTCGGATTGTGGAGGATCTGGCTTCCAAGCTTCAGATTTTTGCTGATCTGTCTCAAGCGGACATGTTTATTGATTGTCCGACGGTAGATCGGAGCGCTGCGATGGTAGTCGCACAAGCTGCACCGAGTACGGCACGCTCTATGTACAGTGGATCGGTCGTAGGACATTTGGCGACGGCGATTAATGAGCCGGCCGTTATGTATTGTCTGACGACAGGCAAGCCCGTCATCGGTTCACGTGGGGTTTCACAGGAGCAAGTCGTGATGCGACAAAGTGTCGTACCCATCACGAATGCGGCTGGAAAAACAATCGGGACCTTGATAACTGAACAAGATATATCCAAACAGGTGGAACAGGAAAAGAACGTCGAAATGCTCAAGGAAACAACGGAGCAGTTAAGTGAGACGCTCATCCAGTTCGCTGTGCCTGATCTGCCCATTTCGTCGCTTTTGCACGAGGGCATGATTTTGTTTGATCAGAGTGGGGTTATCACGTACGCCAATGGCCGTGCCCACAAGCTGCTCTCCTTGATTGGCTTTGAACGGCCGGAAAAGGGCGAGAGCATTGAACGTATTTTTTCCTGGAGAGTTTCCCCGGAGAATTTTGTACGCAACGGGGGTTATATTCAGGAGGAGCTGTCAAAAGGCAAACATTTTATCATGATGAAAGCGGTTTCGTCCGTCCGCAAACAAGACATCATTGGGGGATTCATTCTCCTGCGAGACATATCGGACATTCGGGAAAAAGAAAAGCAATTAATGATCAAATCGGCGGTGATCAAAGAGATTCACCACCGGGTCAAAAACAATTTGCAAACCATCTCTAGCCTACTGCGCCTGCAAATGCGGCGTTCGCAGTCCAACGAGATTGAAAAGGTATACAGGGAAAGCATCAATCGCATCAACAGCATCGCCATTATTCACGAATACTTGGCACAGGATGGTCTGGAGCAGATTGACTTCAAAGAGATTTTAACCAAAATATCGAAAATAATCGTCTCTTCGATGAGACGTTCTGAGCAAGCTATACACGTCGTGGTGACGGGCGAATCGGTATATCTGCCGTCCAACAAAGCAACATCGTTTGCCTTGATCGTCACCGAGCTGATTCAAAATTGCATGATTCATGGTTTTCATGACCTGCATGAAGGGAAAATCTCTATTGCACTGGTTGCCAAGGAAGACTTCGTTAGTCTGTCTGTGACAGATGACGGAGTAGGCATCGAGGACATGGAGCAAATCCACAAAAAGGGCCATCTTGGCCTGAAAATTGTCGATACGCTGGTCAGGGAAGACCTCGAAGGCACGATGCATTTCCGCAACACTGGGAACGGAACAGAGGTAACCATACTCTATCCGATCCAAAAGGAGGATGAAGATGACACAGCCGAAGATTATGGTGGTTGATGACGAGCCGATTATTCGCATGGATTTGCGCGAGATGCTCGAAAATGAAGGGTATTTAGTGGTTGCCGAGGCGAAAAACGGAGAAGAGGCAGTCGAACAGGCCCATCGTCACAAGCCCGATCTGATCATCATGGATGTGAAAATGCCTGTCTTGAATGGAATCAAGGCAAGCAGTATCATTCGTTCCTTTTCAGACAGTTCCATTCTTCTTTTGACGGCATATAGTCAAAAGGAACTCGTCCAGGATGCCAGAAAAGCGGGTGTGACGGCTTACTTGGTGAAGCCGGTGTCGGAGGATGACTTGATTCCCGCAGTAGAAATCGCACTCAGTCAAAAGGAAAAAGTCGTTTCACTGAAGAAGGATATCAATGATCTGAAGCAAAAGATCGAGGATCGCAAAGCAGTGGAAAAAGCAAAAGGAAAGCTGATGAGTGCCCTATCCTTGGAAGAGGATGCGGCTTACAAATGGATGCAGCAAGTAAGCATGCAACGGCGCATGCCGCTTGTGAAGCTGGCAGAAGAGATTTTGTCGGGCGAGCAGGCCATTTCCACACAAGGCTAGTACTGACGTTATCATAAAAAGCAGTGACAAGTAGATACGAAGAGAGCAAAGGCGCTTGAATCAGACCGGGAGCAAGGAACCGGCTGTTCAAGCGTTTTTTCGTAAGCCCGTCTGACACGCCAATGGTTCAAGGAGGTTCATATGGACGAACAATGGATCCAAAGCGTCGGGATCGATGTGGGAACAAGCACAACCAAAATGATCGTAAGCCGATTGCGATTGGGTCGCATGTCCAGCACGTTTTCGCTGCCGCGTTATCAGATCGTGGAGCGACAATTGCTGTATGCGAGTGAAGTACATTCCACACCGCTCATCGGATTTGATGAAATCGACGCTGACGGAATCGGATCGATTCTTGCAGCCGAGTACAACAAGGCACAAATCAGCTTGTCTCAAATCAAGTCCGGGGCGGTCATCATTACCGGAGAAACAGCCAGCAAAAAGAACGCACAGCATATCGTTCATCTGCTGGCTGAACGCTCCGGGGATTTCGTGGTAGCGACAGCAGGTGCTGACCTCGAAGGCGTGCTGGCGGGCAAGGGCGCTGGAGCAGAAAAACGCTCGCAAGCCATACAAGGTGTGATCGTCAATGTCGATATTGGCGGAGGAACAGCGAATGCAGCCTACTTCCAACGTGGTCGAGCGATTGCGACGGTTACGTTCCACGTCGGAGGAAGACTGATCCGTCTCAGTCCGCAGGGCGTCGTTCAATACGTGTCGCCGAACATTCAACAATGGCTGTCGGCAAAAGGATTGCGTATTCAAGTCGGACAGGAAATCGGATTCGCGCAGCTCACAGAGGTTGCCGAACAGTTGGGACGCAGCATGCTCGATTATTTGACGGGGAAAGAGCGCCAAGTATCAGGCTTGCTCGTATTGGGGCCGCATCTGCGCGATTCCATCCCTGTTGCTGAATTGACTGTCTCAGGCGGTATAGGCCTGCTCATGAGCGGACCTCCCGTCCAAAATATTTCGGATGCAAGCCGATATGGCGATTTTGGCCCGCTGCTCGGATATGTACTCCAGCAGGAGCGCGAAAAAGGAACGTATCCGGTACAGTGGCTAGACCCAGATCAGACAGTACGGGCAACGGTAATTGGCGCGGGGATGCAAAGTACGGAGATTAGCGGTTCAACCGTGCATATCAAGCCGGAGCTGTTGCCGATTAAAAATATTCCGATTCTCAAGCTAGAGCTTACCGAGGAACAATTGGCAGATGCCACACGACTGCGACAGGAAGTGGCTTCGATCTACCAACTGGGTGAGCGCCTGTTTGAAAAAACGACAGGGATTCCTTTCGCACTCGCGATCTCCGGCATCGGGTATTGCTCGTACGCTCTGCTACAGACGCTGTCCCAGGAGCTGTCGGAGCAATACCGGGCAAGTTTTCCCGAGAGTCAAACCATGGTCGTGATCTGTGAAACAGATATGGCGAAAGCGCTCGGGCAGGCCTTGGCGCTGCGTTGCAAAGGGGCACCGGAAATCATTTGCATCGATCAGGTGCGTGTGGAATACGGCGATTACATCGATCTGGGTGAGCCGATCTCGGGAACGATCATTCCCGTCGTTGTCAAAACACTCGCGTTTGATGAAAGGCCGTAACGTAAGAAGGGGTGGACGTGATGAACACGAAAACGACTGTGCTTGGACAGACCTATCAATTTCGCGATTTGAAAGAAGTTTTCGCGAAGGCTAATGAAGATAAATCAGGCGACCAGCTGGCTGGTCTCGCCGCTGCTGATTCCCGGGAACGTGTAGCTGCCAAGCAAGTTTTGGCTGATCTGACGCTGGCGGATATCCGCAACAATCCGATGGTTCCGGCAGAAGAAGACGAAGTATCCCGTGTGATCGAAGAAGGCATCAACGAAAAAATTTACAGCGAAATCAAAAACTGGAGTGTAGCAGAACTCCGCGAGTACATTTTGAGCCATCAAGCAGGCGATAATGAACTCAAGCGCATCAGCCGCGGCTTGTCCAGTGAGATGATTGCAGCGACTGCTAAGCTCATGAGCAACCTGGACTTGATTACGGCTGCGTCCAAGATTAAAGTTGTGACGCATGCCAACACTGTAATCGGTCAAAAGGGCGTATTGGCTTCTCGTGTACAGCCGAACCATCCATCCGATAACGTACAAGGCATCAAGGCGTCTCTGTACGAAGGATTGAGCTACGGAATTGGCGATGCGGTTATCGGGATCAACCCGGTTATCGATACAGCGGACAGCGTCAAGGATATTTTGAACATGACCAAAGACGTGATGACCAAGTTCGATATCCCGACCCAAAACTGCGTATTGGCTCACGTATCTACTCAAATGCGTGCCATCCGTAATGGGGCACCAGCAGACTTGATTTTTCAAAGTTTGGCGGGTAGTGAAAAAGGAAACAATGCATTTGGTATTGATGTAGCGCTGTTGGATGAAGCAGACGAACTGATGCGCAAAGAAGGTACTTCCTATGGACCGAACTTCTGGTACTTCGAGACAGGCCAAGGCTCTGAGTTGTCTTCCGAGGCGCATCACGGCATGGACCAGGTAACGATGGAAGCGCGCTGCTACGGTTTGGCTCGCAAATACAATCCATTTATCGTGAATACGGTAGTTGGATTCATCGGACCTGAGTATTTGTACGACAGCCGTCAAGTAATCCGCGCAGGCTTGGAAGACCATTACATGGGCAAAATGCACGGTTTGCCAATGGGCTGTGACGTATGCTACACGAACCACATGAAGGTCGATCAGAACGATATGGACAATCTCGGTATCTTGCTCTCGTCGGCAGGAGTTAACTTCGTCATCGGGGTAGCTATGGCTGACGATGTCATGCTCAACTATCAATCGACGAGCTTCCATGATATTGCCGCGTTCCGTGAAGTGATGGGACTGCGCCCGGCACCTGATTTTGAAAAATGGCTGGAGAAAATGGGCATCATGGAAAACGGTAGGCTGACTGCAAAAGCAGGCGATCCGACAATCTTCATGTAAGATCAGGAGGTGAAAGACGGATGGAACAACAATTAGATTTCTTGGTAGATAAAGTAGTAGCAGAGCTGCAAAAGAAGCTGGGTGAGGCCACAGAACAAGCTCCGTCACCAAAAGCAGAGACGGGCTTGATTCAACTGAGATCGGAACCAAAGGCTGAGCCAGTAACGAGTGCGACGACGGCTCCGACGCAAGCTCCAGCGGTGAATGAGCAACTTGCTCCATCAGCAGAGCCTGAGAGAACATCACACGTACCGAATCCGAAGTACAAGGAAGGCTTGGATGAACTGCTGTCCAGCACGCCAGCGCGCATCGGAGTTTGGCGTACAGGTGTGAGACCTTTGACTAAAACGATGCTCGAATTGCGTCGCGACCATGCTGCGGCTGTAGATGCTGTATACGGTGAAGTCAGTCAAGCGGTGCTCGACCAGTACTCCTTGTTCACAGTCGAAACGCAGTATGACAACACCGAAAACTATCTAAAGCGTCCGGATATGGGGCGCGTCCTCACGGAGGAAGGCGTGCGCTTGCTGCAAGAGCGCTGCCAAAAGAAACCGCAGGTACAAATCGTCGTTTCGGACGGCTTGAGTGCCGCTGCGGTGGATGCGAACCTGAAAGACGTGCTTCCATCTCTGATGGACTCTCTGAAAAGCTATGGACTGACCTGCGGCACACCGTTCTTTATCCAAGGCGGACGCGTAGCCAGCATGGATCACGTCGGCGAGATTTTGGAGCCAGAAGTATTGGTGCTCCTGATCGGAGAACGTCCAGGATTGGTTACAGCGCATTCCATGAGTGCATACATGTGCTACCGTCCACGCAAAGGTATGGTAGAATCAGAACGTACAGTGATCTCGAATATTCATCGTCAAGGTACTTCTCCGGTTGAGGCGGGTGCCCACATCGGGACCATTCTCTCCAAAATGCTGGAGCAAAAAGCAAGTGGTGTGAAACTAGTCTTGTAACATGACGAGGAGGATTCAGCATGACATTTCGTAGAAAAAAAGTAGCCGTCATCGGTAGTGGTTTTACAGGAGCGACAACTGCGTTCATCATGGCGCAAAAAGAGCTGGCTGACATCGTTTTGGTCGATATCCCTCAACTGGAAAACCCAACGAAGGGTAAAGCACTCGACATGATGGAAGCTTCCCCAGTTCTCGGCTTCGATGCTAACATTACAGGTACTTCTGACTACAAAGACATCGAAGGCTCCGATATCGTAATTATTACAGCAGGGATTGCACGCAAGCCAGGCATGTCCCGCGACGACTTGGTAGCAACGAATGCAGCTATTATGCGCTCTGTTGCTGAGCAAGTGAAAACATATGCACCAAACTCCATCGTACTCATCCTGTCCAACCCGGTAGATGCGATGACGTATACATTCTACAAAACGTCCGGCTTCCCGAAACACCGCGTAATCGGTCAATCCGGCGTACTGGATACAGCTCGCTTCCGTACATTCGTAGCAATGGAACTGAATGTATCTGTTAATGATGTAACAGGCTTCGTATTGGGCGGTCACGGTGACGACATGGTGCCACTCCTGCGTTACTCCTACGCTGGCGGCATCCCACTGGAAAAATTGATCCCACAAGATCGTCTGGATGCCATCGTCGAGCGTACACGCAAAGGCGGCGGCGAAATCGTAGCTCTCTTGGGTAACGGTTCCGCTTACTATGCACCTGCGGCAGCTCTGGTAGAAATGGCAGAAGCGATCTTGAAAGACAAGAAGCGCATCTTGCCTTCCATCGCTTTGCTCCAAGGCGAGTATGGCTACAACGATATCTACCTGGGTGTACCAACTCTCTTAGGTGGAAACGGTATCGAGCAAGTCATTGAGCTGGATCTGACTGCTGCTGAGAAGGCAGCATTGGATAAATCCGCAGATTCCGTTCGTGCAGTTATGAAAGTAGCAATGCCATAAGCACGGGTTTAAAATGAAAGCTTCGCCAGATGTTTTGGCGGAGCTTTTTTTACAATATGGATGGAGTAACCGTAGTGGAGGGAAGAAGCGTATTTCCAGTCTACGCTTCGGCCTACGCCCTGCTGAGGGCGGGTTCTGTTCGCTCCGAAATAAATAGCGGGAGCGCTTCAAAAGTAGAGTTTCGAGGATGTTTTTTCAGAGGTTGAAGCTGAAAACCCCCGCTATTTATTTCCGAGCTGGGTAGGGCTCCAGAGGCGCTAGGACTGGAAATCCGCTTCTTCCTACGAGGCTGTATTCGCTTGAACGATTTTCAATAGGGCGTAATGTCACAAAGTGCAACACCTGTAAGACATTGGAGGAATTGTGCGGAAAGTGACGAACTAGTTAAATAAATTATGAAGAATTGTAAAGAAAAATCTTTCAAAAAAATATATTTTATTGTAAAATTAAGGAAAAAATTAGGGGTTGATTCTTTATGGGGGGGCTGCAAGGGACATTGCACTGGTCGCTGCGGTCAGAGATTGAAAGACACCGTAGAGAGTGCGGCTATACCTTGAGTAAATTAGGTGAATTAACGGGGATCAACCATGGTAGTTTAAGCGAGATTCTGAACGGAAATCCACCGCGGGCTATGACGATTGGTCAATTAGATGCGCTCGCTGCGGTGTTTGGTCGCGAGCCGGGTTGGTTGTACGAATTGTATACAGAAGAATGTATATCGGAGGGGAGAATATCGCGCCCTCGGTTGATACCTTATTTGATTCGATGTGCGGAGGTTGGGCGGCAGGATTGTATAGATGAGGTTGTTCCTAAACTGTTGGAGAATCCAAAGAATATCTCGACCCTCTTTGCCGTAGCAGAGCAGCTATATGAGGAAGGGAAACAGAAACAGTCAGTACCTTTCTATGAATACGTGGTTGAAAACGAAAAAGATAGTTACTCTAACCAATTTGTGATGAGTCAGTACAGACTTTTTCGAGTAGTAGTGCAGGGTACGAATTCTGAAGAAAATTGGAAGGCTGTCATTCGATTTGATCCGTATCGAAGACGCCTACCCGAAAATAACCAGTTAGATGCACTACTACAATTAGCAAATGTTTGTTATACTATCCACAAATGGAGGGAAATGGATAAATATGCCGATGAATTAAGAGAATTGGCTACTATTATCTATGAGGATGAGTTGCGTAGACGAAGAAGCAACAAGGCCAGTGATATGCTTTCAACTGAACGTCATTTGGTTGTGTACTATGGACAAGCATTTCTCATTAAAAGTATAGCATTAGAAAAACAGGAGATGTACGAAGAAGCGAAGCGATATGTTGATGGATACGCTGATTTAAGCTGGTTTGAACTCCTGGACGAAATTGGACAAATCGAAGTGCAGAAGTTTCGAGCATGGGCGACAGCGAATTTGTACACACTGAACATCCTTATGGGGAATAGTGATGTCATCCCTGATTATATTCATTTCCTTTCTGAACATCCGAAAGAGGTCCTTTCAGGTTTAGTAACGATTGTGAGTGCAGCCAACCAATACAGTTTTTCGGTCGATCCGATATTTGAGCAGTTTGCAGAACATATTGATCGTTTTGAGGATCGTCAGGACGCTATCGGCATGAGCGAACATATGCAGTTTCGTAATGAAATGGCGATTTACTTGTTTAAAAGAGGGAAGTATGCAGAGGGGCTTAATGAAACGCTTCGATGCCTTTCCCTGTCTGATACCATGAAAGATTACGAGAACTTCAAAAAATGCACAGCGCTGTTTTGGATGCATATGCAATATGCATCTGATCAACAGAAAGACAAGTATCAAACTATCCTTACGAAAGGAGCTGTATAGTGATGAAGGGGATTTTACTCTCACTTGCTCTCGTTTTGGGTTTGGGTGTCAATGTTGTAAGTGAACCAGCAAAGATAGCAAACGATGTAGTAGTCGCTAATTATGGTCATGGAATAGGTGGTTAAATAGATCGTACCCCAAAAAACATCCCATCGGAGGGATGTTTTTTTCTATTCAATTTTTCTTAGTCGGTGAATTTCTGCACATCCCTGTATAGTAAATATATGTAATAAATTGTAAAAGAGAGGGGGCGTTGGATATTACTGCTATCGCAAATATAGTAGATAGGGATGTTTCTTTTCACCCTGGAAACTCCCCCAAAAGAGGCGCAGCATCAGCCCCTAAAAGTAAGTGTACGATCCGGGGCATGGTAAAGGAAATCGGTTGCCACTTAGAGTTGGATAATAGAATCGAACAGCTACGACGGGAAATGATGGAGTTGGCGGGAAAGTACGGTCTCTCACATGATAAGGTTTTGGCTGTGAGCCAACGATTGGATAAATATATTGTCATTGCACAAAACAGATTAAAAACGGAAAAGTAAGTCCTTCTCACACCTCAAGGCCTCCAAAACCCTCCATTAACCTATTATCTATCTAGGTAATTGCCGACTCTTTACATATTTCAATCATAGTTTCGAACTGGATTACGAATTGATAGAAGGCCAAGTGGTATATTTAAAAAATGTAAAATGGAGGAAAGGTTCAAGGGATGATCCTTTATGGGGGGCTGCAAGGGACAATGCATCGGTCGCTGCGGTCAGAAATTGAAAAATGCCGGAGAAAGCACAGTTATACATTAAGCAAGCTGGGTGAATTAACGGGCATTAACCCCGGTAGCTTGAGTGAGATTCTTAATGGAAATCCGCCGAGGGCTATGACCATAGGGCAATTAGATGCGTTCGCCAAGGTATTTGGGCGGGAGCAGGGTTGGTTATATGAATTATACCCAGAAGAATGTTTGTCAGAGCAGAGAATTTCGCGCCCACGATTAATACCGTATTTGGTTCGATGTGTGGAGGTTGGGAGAAAGGATTGCATAGAGACTGTTGTTTCCATATTGTTAGAGAATCCGAAAAATATCTCAGTTCTGTTTGCCATTGCAGAGCAGCTATATGAGAAAGGGCAACTGAAAGAGTCAGTGCCCTTTTATAAATATGTGATTGAGAATGAAAAAGATAGCTACTCTGACCACTTTGTGATGAGTCAGTATCGGTTATTTCGTGTTGTACTTGGGACAAATGCAGAAGAAAATTGGGAGAATGTCATTCGGTTTTCTCCGTATCGCAATCGGCTTCCAGAGAACTACCAACTCGATGCTTTATTCCAATTAGCACGGGTTTGTTTTGCTTTGCAGAAGTGGAACAAATCAGGGGAGTACGGTGACGAGTTACGCCTTCTTGCAGAAACTGTTCACATGCATGAATTGGACAGGTTGAAAAGAAACAAAAAAGGGGAAACCCTGAAACCAGAGCGCCCTCTTGTCTATTATTTCGGAATGGGACATTTATATAAAGGTGCAGCACTGGAAATGCAAGGACTGTATGAAGAGGCGAAGCAGTATGTGCAAGTTTACGCTGATTTAGGATGGTTTGAATTACTCGATGAAGACGGACGTAAAGAGGTAGAGAGATTCAAGGTATGGGCAAAGGCGAACTACTATACATTGGAGGTATTATCTGGGAATACAGACGTCATAGAAGAGTATGTAGACTATCTTGAAAGTCTGCCTACCAATGAAATACTTGCTGGTATGATTTCTATTATGAAATCAGCAAATACCTACCATTTTTGTGTAGATAAGATACTGGATCGCTTTTCTTCGCAAATTGCTAGTTTCGATCAATTTACAGAAGCAATAGGATTAGATCGGCATCTCCAGTTTCGCTATCAGATAGCCATTTATGAGTTTGGTAAAGGGCGGATTGAGAGAGGGATTGAAGAAAGTATATATTACCTTTCCTTAGCAGATTTGATGAATCGACATGACGAGGCTCTTACATACATAGCATTGTTTGGGTGGTTAGGGAATTTGAATAAGCGAATAGGTAACCCAAACGAGTTAGGTGACTAGTATCTTGTCAAGGTTCCGATTTGAATGATGAATTGATAGGAAGGTTAAGTAGTTTAATTTAAAGAGATTAAAACTGGGAAAAAGAGAAAAAATGCGAAAGTATGATCCTTTATGGGGGGCTGCAAGAGAAAATGCATCGGTCGCTGCGGTCAGAAATCGAACAAAATCGGAAAAAGCATGGCTACACATTAAGCAAGCTGGGTGAATTAACTGGCATTAACCCCGGAAGCTTGAGCGAGATATTAAATGGAAATCCTCCGCGTGCCATTACCATTGGTCAGTTAGACGCGCTAGCCAAGGTGTTTGGTCACGATTCTGGTTGGTTGTATGAATTATACCCGGAAGAATGCATATTAGAGGGGAGAATATCGCGCCCCCGATTAATACCATACTTGATTCGATGCGTGGAGGTTGGGCGAAAGGATTGCATAGAAGCTACTGTCCCCCAAATGATGGAGAATCCGAAAAACATCTCGATTCTGTTTGCCCTTGCAGAACAGCTATATGAGAAAGGGCAACTGAAAGAGTCAGTGCCCTTTTATGAATATGTCATTGAGAATGAGAAAGATAGCTATTCTGACCACTTTGTGATGAGTCAGTATCGGTTATTTCGTGTTGTACTTGGGACAAATGCAGAAGAAAATTGGGAGAATGTCATTCGGTTTTCTCCTTATCGAAACCGACTTCCTGAAAACTACCAACTCGACGCCTTATACCAATTGGCGAAGATCTGTTTCGCTTTGCAAAAGTGGAAGAGATCAGAGCAGTACGCAGACGAATTAAGGCTGCTGGCCGACACTGTTTACAGGCATGAATTGGACAGGATGAAAAGAAACAAAAAAGGCGAATCTCTGAAAACGGAGCGCCATCTTGTCTATTATTACGGATTGAGCCATTTATATAAGAGCGTTTCACTGGAAATGCAAGGACTGTATGAAGAGGCGAAGCAGTATGTGCAAGTTTACGCTGATTTAGGCTGGTTTAAATTACTTGATGATAACGGACGTAAAGAGGTGGAAAGATTCAAGGTATGGGCAAAGGCGAACTCCTACACATTGGAGGTATTGTCTGGCAATACAAACATCATTGAAGAGTATGCAGACTATCTCGATGGTCTTCCCACCAATGAAGTTCTTGCTGGTTTAAATGCCATTATGAAATCCGCTAACACCTACCATTTTTGCGTGGATGAAATTTTAGAGCGCTTTGCCTCCCGAATTGCTAGTTTCGATCAATTTACAGAAGCAATCGGATTGGATCGACATCTTCGGTTTCGATATCAGATGGCTATTTATGAGTTTGGTAAGGGAAGAATAGAGAGAGGAATTGAAGAAACGATATATTGCCTTTCTCTAGCCGATTTGATGAATCGACACGACGAGACCCTTACATACATAGCCCTGTTTGGATGGTTAGGAAATTTGAATAAGCGAATAGGTAGCCAAAACGAATTAGGTGGCTAGCATCCTGTTAGGTCATAGTAAATATAGCGTAGATTGATGAAACATCCTCTGTCAGGATGTTTTTTTATTCCATTTTTTGCAGTCGGTAAAAACCCGCATAACAACTTATGGTTAATTATGTAATAAATCTCAAAATAAGGGTTTGCGAATATTGATGTTCCATGAAGCAATAGAAATCTAAGAACAGCTCTAAAAAGAGGAGCCACAGGAGCCACTAAAACCAAGTGCGTAATCCGGTGGTAAAGTAAGGAGGGTGAGACTTATAGCAGCAATTGCATTTAAAAAGGGCGTTCCACCCCTTGTCATTTAGCTCTTCTCCAAATCGCTAGAAGCTGCTTGTAAACGTACCCATTCGCGGGGAACCCATCGCCGGGGGAGGCATGAACAACGTCTGCTCCATACCTCTCCTGATAAACTGAAAGCTGAGGAACAGGACGAATTAAAAGTCTGGTTAGCCCAAGATCCCCATCCAGAACGCCTTTACAACGCCCTTCAGCACATGAGAACGGTGTATGCAGCTCATACAGAAGAATCAGGGAAAGAAGCACTCCAACAATGGATTGCTGAGCATCTCACTTCCCCCACCGCTGCCATTCGGTCGATTGCAAAAACGGTTGTCCAATGGCGCGAGTCGATTCAGAATTATTTTTCGTTTCGGGTCACGAATGCTCCGATTGAAGGGACACACAACAAAGTGAAAGTCATTAAGAGACGAGCCTATGGCTATCGCAACATTGAGCGATTCAAGATTCGAATTCGGCTGGAGTGTAAACCAGCCATGTAAAATAGTGAAAAACTACGTTAGAGGAAGATCAAGCACGTTTAACGGTGAAGAGCTATAAAAATACTTTGTCTCTACTATTAACAAGGAGGTTTTATTTATGGGAGTAGATGATTGCACTTTGTATGGAATTCACAAAATGAAGATTGTCTCGCGGGCTATCATTAAGAACAAAAACACGGGCAAAACAATCAATTCACATTGGAGTTATTACAGATGTAAATGTGGAAACTTGTTTGCTTGCAGTGGAGCTCCGCAACTCGGTGAACCGGTTATGGATTATTTAACTAACCACTACATGGATGGTGTGGGAATGAGTGGTATTATTACAATCTTTGTTGATCCAAGTGATATTGAATCAACTACCGACGACACGATTCCAGGTCATAGTTTCATGTAAATTTATGAACAAAATAGAGAAGTGCTACAGTGAAATGTAGTACTTCTCTTTATATTCTCCGAAGAATTAATATTGAATTAATTTTTAAACTGTTTTGTTCTAATATCGTCCCAATAATAATCAATTTTAAAAGTTTCATTTTCAGGTATTAAAGTTACCCTACCTGATTGTTGCTTAACATCGCTTTTTGAAGAGTCTTGTAAAAATATTGTATAACTAATATTTAGTGATCCGGTGGTTTCATCTCTCTTGAAGTCTGTAATTTTTACATCTTCTACCTTCAAAAATATATCGTTATAAGCTAAATAAGCAGCTGTAAAACCAATATTTAATTTGATCAGACTTTCAGGCTCTTCCTTTTTAGTTAAATAGGGCTTTGCTTTTTCTTGGATCACTGGTATATATGCAGTAAAATCTCCAGGGGTTTTTACATATTCTTCTTTTTTGACTTCGTAAAGAATTTTAGTATATTCAACCAAATGCTTCTTAGTTTGTTCTTTTAACTCATCTTCTGAAATTCCAGATGAACATGCGGTCAAGCTGAACAATAGCAAAATAGCTGAAAGTATCATTCTCAAATGAAAAACCCTCCTTTTAGTACGAATTCCTTATATTGGAATTATATCACATTTGTAGAAGTGTTGAAATCTACCACACTATCGTACAAAAATTGCATCATCTGCACATTTAGGTTTCGCGCAAGTTAAAAGTGCTTAGTTTCTTAGCATAGGGAAAACTAACAAATCTAAAACAGTAACACCTTCTTGGGGTAATAAATCAGGAATAAAAAAGGAGGCAGATATTATGATTAATGTCTCTCATAATATATCTTCTACATCTCATTCAAAATCAAGCTTTGACTTGAAATCTATTATGGCACATGAAATGGGGCATGTTGTGGGACTAGATGACGAAACTAAGCTAAAATATGGTGACTCTGTTATGTACGAATCATTATCAACTAATGAAATTAGATACAATCTTAGTAATGACGACGAAAATGGCTACCATGCCATTTCCTGGTAGGAGGGATAAGAATGACTAATAAAAAAGCAATTGCTATCGGGCTATTAGCTTTCAGCTTTTCATTAGGGTTCGGATTGAATATATATTCACAAAGTTTAGTCAGTGGAAACGTAACTGAAATCAACAGACATGGACTTGTCCCTAGATATAGTATCGAAGAGTTAGCCGCCGGAAGTCAGTTGATTATTAAAGGTACTATCGTTGATATTGATAAGGATAAATGGAATACTGAAGATGGTGGACAACCGGAAGAAATTGGGGTTTCTGATTCGATCTACAGAGATGTTTCTGTAGAAATAGACGAAGTTCTCAAAGGAAACCAGGAAAAAGGTGATATAGTCGTCGTTCGGATGTATGGTGGTGAGATAAATAATACAGTAATCAGAGCTGACTATGAGGTTTCGTTTACAGAAGATGAAGAAGTTGTTCTTTTCTTAATTGTAGACGACTCCCTGAAAAATAAAGAAATTAGCAGAAAGTGACGAACCAGATTTGGAAAAATAAAAGGGCACTTGTAAGATTCTGAACCAATAGCCCAATCAAAAAGTGCACCCTTTGTCTTGCACGCCATAATTTAATATGGCCAGTTTCTTCTGAAAAAAGGAGAAATATTAGATTCCGGTTATCAAAAATGAAGTTGTAGACTGTTTGTGTCTACAACTTCATTTTAAGACGAGATCCCTACATACATAGCCCTGTTTGGATGGTTAGGGAATTTGAATAAGCGAATAGCTAACGAAAACGAGTTAGGCGGCTAGCATCCTGTTAGGTCAGTGTGAATATATCGTAGATTGATGAAACATCCTCTGTCAGGATGTTTTTTTATTCCATTTTTTGCAGTCGGTAAAAACCCGCATAACAAATTATGGTTAATTATGTAATAAATCTCAAAATAAGGGGTGGTGAATATTGATGTTCCATGAAGCAATAGAAATCTAAGAACAGCTCTAAAAAGAGGAGCCACGGGTGCCACTGAAACCAAGTGCATAATCCGGTGGTAAAGTAAGGAGGGTGAGACTTATAGCAGCAATTGCATTTAAAAAGGGCGTTCCACCCCTTCGACAGGTTAAAGGAACGCCCGCAGGAGGAGCAGTGACAGCTACTATAAGTAAATGTATCACGTTACTTCTAGATCGAGAAGGAGTAACCTATCACGATATTAATCATTTGAAAAACATTGTGGAACAATTGCGTGGACAGCTGGTGCAGTTGTATTTAGAGAAGAATGATTTTTTGGATGATGAGGTCGTGGAATTAAGTCAGCAGTTGGATCAGTACATTTTGGTAATTCAATCAAAAATGATGGGAATCTAAATGGAAAAGATGGTGATAATTATGATTAAGAAATTAACATCATTGGCATTGATTTTATCACTCGTTATGTCTTTATTTGCAGTTCCAATATTCGCAAGTATTGATAAAACTTTGGATATTGATATAGGAGAAGATTACGAAGGCAAAATCAAAAAATTCGAAGATGGTAGAATTAGTCCAGTATCATTCGCTGAGGAACTGACTGAAAGCCAGTTAGAAAATATTTTAGTGGAAATGGGTTTTTCTAAAGACGAGATTTCTGATATGGGTATTACTCTAAAGACAAGACTAGTATCCGACGGTGGTAAAAGAGTAAAGACAACTCCAGTACATGCTACTTATCGCACTGGAGATGGAAAAAATGAAGTAACATTTGAGGGTGAGAGCATTGATGAAATAAAAGAACAGTTAAAAGCCGATAAGGAATCCGGTCAATTCAAAGCTGCCTGGGACAAAGAAGAAGAGAATTGGCATGGAAAGACTTATGTAACTTGGGCCGGATTAACTGGAAATGGTAAGGAATTCAAATATAATTTTTATATAGAGTTCGAGTGGGATAGTAACCCTTTTCAACAAATGACGGATCACTTTGCACTTCATTGGGGAGATAAAGGAACAAAGTATGCATCAGGAGACTGGACAGTTGTACAGGCTCTGAAACCAGATAATCGTTATGGAGGAGGTAGCTGGACTGATATCCCGGTGACGAATGAGCAAAACAATCTAGCGGGAACTGAGTGGTCTTTCAGATGGTATGATGTTCAAACCGCATATAAAGTTAGAGGAACGGGGCATGAAGAAATTAGAATTCCTGTAAGTAAAGCTGGTGAAACTTATACATATGCTGGAGCGTATTTTCACCCTTGGTGGAGACATGATGTAGCCATAGTTCTTGGTCCAGTAGGAATTACATTTAGTGACGACGCTGGTGATAAGTGGACATGGGATGAAAGTTTTGAAATTGGTGATGATCGACCGAATAATTAATATAATAAGAAGAAGGGAGGGCTTCCTTCCCTTCCTATTGTATTTTTAGTAAGGGGCGGATGTATCATGAAAAAAAAAGTAGTACTAGGTATTATGCTCCTGTTTTTGCTTAGTATGATTGGGTTATATATGAATTTTCAGGCACATAGCAAAACGTATGGGTGGGTTGTAGTAACAAACAAATGGGTAGAAAATGACAAATATTTTCTTAGTATCAAGCATATTTGTTTAAATAACGAAACTGAATTTTGTAGCAATGAGAAGACAATTAGAATTGGAGATGAGGTAAGCTTGTTAAGCTCCTCTCCTGTAAAGAGTAATACACTTAGCGCTAAAGAGGCATATGATCAAATCGAACAAAATGGTAAGTATGTTTTTAGCTATATTTTCATTGAGGGAAGAATGTGGCCATTAAATATGCCTAATACATTAGTTGAATTTAAACAATACAACAAAAAAATATAATCAAAGTATTTTGTTGTTACTTTTAATTTAAGATTAATGCAAACAATGGAACATGGGATTACGAAAAGGAAGAATAATCTCGAATTTGCTTCCAGATAGCCGGTTAACACTAGCAGCATAACCGGCTATTTTTTGTGTCTAGCACTCCTTAACCTTGTAAACGCATATGTTCGTTTTTCTTGTGGCATCCATATTAAAGTGTGTTAAAGTGCGTTTATATAATTACCTATAAATCACTAGCCATACGATCTATTTTTTCAGCATTTCGGATGGACTCTTACCACCAACTAAACAAATTATGAGGAGTGTGTTTGATCTGCCTAAAATATATCGTAATGCTTTGCTTGTTGTAGTTCTTAGCACAATAACTTTACTTGGCTGCTCCAATATATCTGAAAAAACTGAAGATATTCCTGTTAATTCTGCTCAATCGGACACTTTGGAAAAAGTAAAAAATGGGCAATTAGAAGGTGTCTTAATTGGCATTGGAGCAACAAAGAAAGAGGTTCTGGATAAAATCGGAACCCCCGTCAAGAGCGGAAATTCTGAGTATGGATTCACAGTATATTATGAGGGTTTTGATTTACAATTCGAAGACTATGCTAATTCAATTGAAGAAGTAAAGGATACGAGTAAAGTCGTCCTAATGAATGCCGAACCCAAGACTGTTGGAATGACTGGAAAACCTGAGGAAATCAAAAAAACCTTAGGAGAACCCTCTAGAGAGTTTATGGATGACTCAGGTGATCATACGTTTATATTGGAATATGAAAACAATGGAAACCTACTAAGATTTACGTTTGATTCAAAAGAAAGTCCAGTAAAGTATGTTACCCTTCGAGTCCAATAAGCTAGACTACCTGGCTTATTGTGGCCTGAATGTGCATAAAAAAAGAGGCGGTTCCCCCGCCTCTTCTCTTTTACTTGTGTAACCCAGTTGACTCTGTTTTTCTACCATTCCGTTTCTGTTCTGTGTTCAATCATTGGCAATATTTTTGGTTCAGCTGCTTTCATCATTTCTTTCAGTGATTGCTCGGTGATCGGTACTCCATCACCTTGAAGTTGTCCTCTAGCCTGTGTTTCTGCAATCACATCAAGCACTTGTTGTTTCGTGACATTTTTAGATGCTGCAATCTCCACAACAGTTTTACCTTTTGCTAATTCTTGTTTTAATTCTGTCGGGCTGATTTTTAGTAAAGCAAACAGTTTTTCATCGTTTAAAAAGTTATCAGCAAAATAATCAGGCTTACCATTTCTAGAGAATAGGCCTTCTACTTTCATGTTTGAAGGTGTATAAGAAGGTGTATCAGCTGTAGGAATACCTACGATCTTAGTAAGACTAATGGTATTGTCCTGAACAAAAACCTGGAAGACCGGTTTATCGAACATCTCATTGGTGTAATTCAACATCCATGTTTTTTGGTTTGGATTCTCCATTTGCTCTATGGCAACCTTGTATTGTTCGACGTTGCCATACATTTTATTAATAAGATCATTTACCTTCGCCTTGATTTCCTGATCGCTTAAAGTAATGAGTGACTTCTCCTTAGGCTCCCAATTCTCTTGAATCACATGTTCAATCTCACCCGTACTACCGTTTGTATGGAGGGTAATCTTTTTGCCGGTTCCTCCTTTTTCCTGTAGTACGATACTTGTTTGCTTCACGTTGATTACATTTTTCCCTTTGGATACATCACCTTGAACGTTGCTTGCATCGATAATCTCAAACGATTTTGTTTCAGGATATGCGAGATACAGCTTCTCAAGCGTTGATTTGCCAACCTCATCCACCTTGACCTGTTCAGTAGTCATCGGTGTTCTTGTAGGCATGTCAATCACGGCAGAAGCCGCAAATGCTGCAGCTGGAATCAAAATCGCAGTGGCAACGATTCCACCAATTAATCGTTTTTTCATAATTACCTCGCTCCTTTTTTGTTGTAAATAATGTGAATCGGATTGTTCTATTTGTTTTCTGAATAAGCAGCTTACACACTATATTGCCTCTTTAGCGGAAAAAGGTTCGGTTCATATCTTATTTTTTTATATCGTGAGTAGACCTCATGCCCATCAAGCGAAGAACCACCTGTCTGAAAAATTAGTCCATAAAAAAAGAGACGGTTCTCCCGCCTCTTCTCTTTACTTGTGTAACCCAGTTGACTCTGTTTTTCTACCATTCCGTTTCCGTTTTGTGTTCAATGACTGGCAATAATTTTGGTTCAATTGCTTTCATCATTTGTTTCAGTGATTGCTCGGTGATCGGTACTCCATCACCTTGAAGTTGTCCTCTAGCCTGTGTTTCTGCAATCACATCAAGCACTTGTTGTTTCGTGACATTTTTAGATGCTGCAATCTCCACAACAGTTTTACCTTTTGCTAATTCTTGTTTTAATTCTGTCGGGCTGATTTTTAGTAAAGCAAACAGTTTTTCATCGTTTAAAAAGTTATCAGCAAAATAATCAGGCTTACCATTTCTAGAGAATAGGCCTTCTACTTTCATGTTTGAAGGTGTATAAGAAGGTGTATCAGCTGTAGGAATACCTACGATCTTAGTAAGACTAATGGTATTGTCCTGAACAAAAACCTGGAAGACCGGTTTATCGAACATCTCATTGGTGTAATTCAACATCCATGTTTTTTGGTTTGGATTCTCCATTTGCTCTATGGCAACCTTGTATTGTTCGACGTTGCCATACATTTTATTAATAAGATCATTTACCTTCGCCTTGATTTCCTGATCGCTTAAAGTAATGAGTGACTTCTCCTTAGGCTCCCAATTCTCTTGAATCACATGTTCAATCTCACCCGTACTACCGTTTGTATGGAGGGTAATCTTTTTGCCGGTTCCTCCTTTTTCCTGTAGTACGATACTTGTTTGCTTCACGTTGATTACATTTTTCCCTTTGGATACATCACCTTGAACGTTGCTTGCATCGATAATCTCAAACGATTTTGTTTCAGGATATGCGAGATACAGCTTCTCGAGCGTTGATTTGCCAACCTCATCCACCTTGACTTGTTCAGTAGTCATCGGTGTTCTTGTAGGCATGTCAATCACGCCAGAAGCCGCAAATGCTGCAACTGGAATCAAAATCGCAGTAGCAACCACTCCACCAATTAATCGTTTTTTCATAATTACTTCGCTCCTTTTTTGTTGTAAATAATGTGAATACGATTGTTCTATTTGTTCTCTGAATAAGCAGCTTACACACTATATTGCCTCTTTAGCGGAAAAAGGTTCGGTTCATATCTTATTTTTTTTGCATCGTGAGCAGACCCCATGCCCATCAAGCGAAGGAACTATTCTATCTATCATTTTGTAGGAAGGAGAATACTAATGATTAGCATTAAGAATTTAAAATCCACAAAAAAAAGAGCACTAGCTACTATTGGTTTTATAACAATTGCAGGACTTGCTGTTTACTATATAGGTGACTTGAAAAAACAGAATTTCCTTTATTCCAGTGATTCAGATTATAGAATCGTTTCTGGTGAAGCAATGTTTACCGAGACATTCACAACCGTGGAGGATCTAGCTGAAAATGCAGATATCATAGCCGAAGCTGAAGTTATTTCTCAAGAAAATAACGCTAATTATGAAAGACTAGATGTATATACAGTCTCTGAATTAAGATTAACGAAAGTCTATAAAGGTGATGTAGAGATAGATGATACAGTATCTGTACTGGAAACTGGAGGGGAATTCGATGAAAGAGAGGTGGCCAAATATTTCGCAGGAAAGCCAGGATCTAAATTAGTGAATGATGATCTTGGTGAACCCAGAATAACATCGGTAGGCATTGAAGGAAGTATACCTATGAAAGAAGGAAATAAATATTTTGTTTTCTTAACAGAAGATAAAGATGACGTTTATAACATAGTAGGGTCAGTTCAAGGAAAAATAAAGATTAATGACGAGAACACACTTGTATCCCAAGTTTCACCGGAAGTAATAGAACATACTAATCTTTATTTTCTGCAAGAAAATTATTCAGGGCAGAATATTTCTGAACTTAGAAACGAAGTTGAACAACTCATTGCTTCCTCTCCCAAATAGCTCCCCAAAGTCTATCTCAACCACAAGATCATTACGAAGTAGACAGGAAGAGAAGATAACTGATATTACAATGGAAATCGGGGGCTTAGGTGCTCCCTGTTTTCGTTGTTATTACATGGGGGAGGTTTTTTCAATGCAATACTATTCATTCCTCGTCTTTGTGCTTTTCCTTCACATCACGAAAGTGTATAACTTCATCGAGAGCAGACTCAGCCCGCTCGATTTCGCCATAGTCGTTGGTATGGGAGTATTTTGGCTATTACTTAAATGTTGTGAATACTTATCGGGCGTATTGGAAAAGGTATGTATCAAATTCAAAATGAAAGTATGGCAATTGTATGTGGTCACTATCATTTTGTATTTCTTATTTTAGCTCCTTACGCAAAGTATTCACCCGTTTCTGTTCAGGGAACGGGTTTTTCTATGTCAGTATTTTTTCGCCTATGTAGCGTGAACCAAACTCCACGTTCTCGTGAATATACAGTAGAGCAAAAACGAAGGGAGGGAACGCTGTGGATGAGTGGGAGTTGATTGCCAAATGCCAAGAGGACGAGCCTGAAGCCTTTGAACAATTGGTCAAGCCCTATCTGGCGATGGCATACCGGACAGCGTATTTGATCATTCATGACAAGCATCTGGCACAGGACGCCGTTCAGGAAGGGCTCATCGAAGCGTATCAGCACATAGACCGACTCGATAAAAAACGGGGAGTGGCCTTTCGCAATTGGCTATACCGGATCATTACGTTTCGGGCTCTGAATCTGGTACGCAAGCAGAAGCCTGTGGTGGAGTATGAGGAGATGATCCCGGAAGAGGCGTTAACACCGCTGGACAACGTGATCCAGCGAGAGGAGCAGCGGCAAATATGGCAGGCGATTCGCAGCATGAAGGCGGAGCATCGCGCGGTCATTATTCTTTACTATTACGAGGGCTTCAGCGTGTCGGAGATCGCCAAAATTACGGGTTCCTTCGAAGGGACAGTCAAATCGCGCATGCATAAGGCGAGGAAGCTGATTGCACAGCAATTGGACAAGGGTTGCATTCCATCTGATTTTTTGCAGGAAGGGGCAATGACTCATGACTAACGAGGAACGGCAAATCCAAGAGACGCTTAGGAAAGTAGCGGGAGCTGTCGAGATACCGAGTTTTCAAATGCCAAGCAAAAATGACGGACTGCAAGTGAGAAGGCGTCCATTTTACCGTAGCAAAAGATGGGCTTCCATCGGCATCGCTTCTGCGGTTGTACTCGGGCTGCTCGGAAGCATGCAAGTGTCCCCAACATTTGCGGCCTATGTCAAATCGATCTTTGCTCAAGACGGATTCGATGAAGGAGTGCAACAGGCGGCGAGACAAGGCTTCTCCGAAACATCGAATCTTTCTGTTACGGATCAGGGGATTACCTTGGAGGTAAAGGAAATCATTGCTGATCCGGTGCAGGTAATGGTTGCTTTAATGATTAAGCAGTCGGATGGCAAGCCGTTGCTCCCTACATATCCGTCAGCGACAAACGCAGAATCCAATGCCATTGAATTGCTAGATGCCAAAGGGGAGGTCATTTCTGACGAGTGGGGAACAACCTTTGAAGATAATGCCGGATTCATCCGGTTTACCCTCGGGAAAAAAGGACAGGAGCCCCTTCCGAAGACGTTGTCGATCCATTTTGATGAAATAGGCGACAGAAAAGGAAACTGGAAGCTGCAAGTTCCGATCACGATGGCAAAAACAACGGCCGCAACCACTGTGTTGCCTGTCAATCAAACGCAAGAGACGAAGCATGGATTGAAGATGACCCTGCACCAGATCGTCAACACGCCAACGGCCACCCGAATTGAGCTGGAAACACAATGGACAGATGCGGCCAAAAAACAACTGGAACAAGAAGCAAAAAAGCTAACCGGAAAGACGACGAACCCGGATTACGCTCCATTTCTTCCGTATCAGCAATATAGGCTGGGATATTACTACGAGGGAGCAGATGGCAGCAAGGGGAAGGAAAGAATCATATATAATTCTTATTCCATTGATCGCTATGGGCATTTCCGTTGGATCAATGACGACGATCCGTTGCAAAAAGACAAAGCAGCGACACTGGTCATAAATAGCCTCCATAAAGCGATCCCGTACGATATGAGTGTCACCTTCCATCCGGATGAATTGAACAAGAAGCTAGTGATCAAACAAGTAGGAGAAGATATCTTTACGTTGAAAAGCATCAAGCTGGCAAAAGATGATGATTCGGAAAAACAGCAAATGGAAATGGAAATCGAGGTACAATCCAAAGATATTACGAGGATTTATTTGCCTTGGTGGGTACTTCAAGATGAGCAGGGGACAACCTACCGGGCTAAAATGGGTCATCAATCCAAGGGACCCGTTGATCAGTCAGGACGCGAGCGAGCAACGTACAAAATTCGGCTGGAGGACAGCAGACATTGGGAAGGAGGAGAAATAACCAAGCTCCCGGAGAGGCTCACCCTACGACTAGATGCTGTTCAGAAAAAATATCCGCTAGAGTGGAGAATTCCAGTTACCAATCAATAAAGAGGAAAACCGCCCCGGTACAAGGGCGGTTTTTTCTACGTTATTTCGCGACCAACTGCGGCTCTGTCTGCCCTAGTCGGATCGTCGCTTCGCTCGGAATCCACATACCTGTGTTCTCGTCACGTCCTTGCAGGACAACCGTAGGTTTTGCTTTGCCCATTTGTTCGGCACCTTTGGTAATTTGCTGCCCAATTTTGCCGCCCTTGACGCGGTTTACGACGAGCACGAGTTGCACGCTGTCGAGTTCAGTCATCATCTCGAAATCCCCATTGCTATCGCCTGCGATGAAGATAGGGCCATGACCATACTTTTTCACCAATACATCCTGGATCACTTCCGTCTTGCCGTGGGCTACCGTGATCGGGTAGTCAGGCTGGTACACATTCGTAATCCGTCCGTTTTCTGTTTTCAGACGCATGCCGATGATGTTCTCCGCTGGGAGATTGTAGCCATATTTCGGGAGAGTGGCAAAGACACGAACGACATCTTCCAAGGAGGCACTCACGACATACACATCGATGCCATTGGCACGCAGCGTGTTCATCAGGTTTGCGACTTCGGAAGTGAGGCGCAGGCCTGTTGTATGAGAGGCTTTCACCACGCCTGCTTTGCCTGCCAACGATTTCGGGCTCGTCCAGGTTACTTTTTGAATCGACATACCGAGGCTGAGATCATTGGATGCTTCCGCCAACTGTTGTACTTCTTCAACGGTCATGTTCGTGAAGAGGTAGAGCACCCACGGATAGCCAATCGAGTTGCTGTGTGTATCGTTGATTGCTTCATACAAGAAAAACAGCTTAGCTTTGAAATCTGCGAACTGCTCTGTTGCTGTCACTTCTTCCAGCGACTTTGTTCCTTTAAGACCTAGATAATTTTGATATAAGTACGTGTAGTCGGCTACGAGATCAGTCGCGATGGCATCGAGTGTGACAGGCTTGCCGTCGACATTTTTATACGAATCGGAAAACGGTCCCTCTGGTACATTCGTGCGGATGACCTTCCCGAATTCTTCAGGTGTGAGCTTGTAAGCCAAATGGTTGATCTGATAGACAAACAGCGCTTCTTCGGTGTCATGCATGATGCTCGTATTGTCCCAGTCAAAAACGACATACGGCTTTTTCTTGGCATTGTAGGTAGTGCTCTTGACGCCGTTTTTCTCAATCAATTCATGGACGGCTTGATAAGTCGCAGGTGCCCATTTCCCCTTGTCGAGCATCTGCACGTTGGTGTCCTTGGCCAAAGCTGGCATTTGCATCGCGAGTAGAGCGACGATCATCAGCATGGTCAGCCACCACGTTTTGGGTTGTGCTTTTCTGTGTGACATTGTTGTCATCCCCTTCTTCTTTTTCTCGAGCCCCCAAATGAAAACGTTATCATTTCTTTCAAAAGAAAAAGGTCTTCCCCACGCCTTTTGCAAAGCGCGGGTAGAAGACCTCATTGTCTTAAGCGTTTTCATTTGTATTCTAATCATACTAAATCTTACAGCAAAAGCAAGAAGATTCCGATAAACTTGATAAGGGCAGGACTAACGATCTAATCTAGCGAAGACAGAAGAGTTTGCAAGAAAAAAGTGGATATAATCTAACCATAAGATAGATGAGAAGGATGATGCGGCGTGACATTGATAGAATCCAGCAAAGGCATTTTGATGAATTGCTTGGCATTGCAGGCGAATGAGACATTTTTGGTGGTGGCCGACGAGCGGAAGCGGGACATCGGTGAGGCGCTCTGGGAAGCGGGTAAACAGCTCGGGGCAGAAGCGATGCTGATGGTCATGAAGGAGCGGGAAAAGTCCGGTCAAGAACCTCCTGCGGCCGTTGCAGCGGCGATGAAGAGCGCAGATGTGGTGGTATGTGTGACCCAGCACTCTTTGACTCATACAAAAGCACGAAAAGAAGCAGCAGCAAATGGTACCAGACTGGCTACCATGCCAGCTATTACGGAAGACATGTTCCTTGCGGGAGCGATTTCCGCTGACTATACACAAGTAAAGGCACTCACCGAGCGCGTGACCGAAATGCTGACGCGGGCAAGTACCGTGCGGATCGAAAAAGCGGGCAAGTCACTGACGTTTTCCATCGCAGATCGCAATGGGGTGCCGAGTACGGGCATGTACGTCAATCCTGGAGAATCGGGCAATTTGCCTTCCGGAGAAGCGTATATCGCCCCATTGGAAGGGACGGCAGAGGGACAAATCCTCGTCGATGGCTCCATCGCTGGTATCGGAAAAATTGATTCGCCCCTGCTACTGACGGTCCAAAATGGTCGGATCACAGAGGCAGAAGGAACGGCTGCTGAACGCCTCCTGCAAATGCTTGGGGACCAAGACGGGCGGATGCTGGGTGAATTCGGAATCGGAACGAATGATAAGGCGCGTATCACGGGAGTTGTGTTAGAGGACGAGAAGGTGTACGGAACGATTCACGTAGCCTTTGGTAGCAACAACACGTTTGGCGGGACAATTGTTGCGGGGGTACATATTGATCTGGTTGTCAAAGAGCCGGATGTGTATTTGGACGACAAATGTATCATGAAGAGCGGAAAACTATTGACAACATAGGACAAACTAGATGGATAGGAAGGATGAATCCCAATAGTAAATGTTGTAATATGGGAGAAATCCTAGAGGTGGATGTGGTGTGATGGCAATGTTTGAAAAAATATTTGCGATTATAACAATAGGTAACCTGATCTTGGCTGCCGTTCTTATTTTCATGGAGAGGCGAAACATTGCGGCAACCTGGGCCTGGTTGATGGTTCTGCTGTTTTTGCCGGGCATCGGGTTTATCGTTTACCTGATTTTTGGACATAAGCTAAGCAAGAAAAAGCTGTATCGGCTCAAGGAAGGGGAATTTTCTCATTTTCGAGCTGCGGTCGATAGACAAAAGCAGTTGCTTGCCCATGGTGAACTACAGGTGAACGACCCTGAGATGGAGAGACACCGAGACATGATTTTCATGAACGTGGTAAGTGATGGAGCGTACTATACGCAGGATAATACCATTCAGGTTTTTAAGGAAGGCCATAGTCTGTTCAACCTCATGTTCAAACAGATGGAGGAAGCACGCGAGCATATACATTTGCTCTACTATATTTTGAATGACGATGATTTAGGGAAACAGCTCATTCAACTGTTGACGAAGAAGGCTAAGGAGGGCGTCGAGATTCGATTGCTCTATGATGCGGTAGGGTCTTCTGGTGTCTCATCCCGGTTCCTGCGCCCACTGGTAGAGGCGGGGGGACAAGTCGCCTCCTTTTTCCCGGCGAAGATTCCGTTCCTTAATTTTCGGGTCAACTTCAGGAATCATCGCAAGCTGACGATTATTGATGGCAAGATTGGCTATATCGGAGGCTTCAACATCGGGGATGAATACTTGGGTAAGGATAAGAAGCTGGGGTATTGGCGTGACACCCATTTGCTGATAGAGGGAAGAGCGGTGTATATGCTGCAAGCGCGCTTTTTCCTGGACTGGAATTTATCCGCTCCGAAAAGAATGCATGAGTCACTGGCGTATTTTCCGGAGATTCATGAGTCCGAGGGCACGATTGGCGTTCAGATCGTATCGAGCGGGCCAAACTCGGAAAAAGAGCAAATTAAGCATGCATTTTTGAAGATGATTTACAAGGCACGGAAAAAGATTTACTTGCAGACGCCGTATTTCGTTCCCGATGAAGGTATGCTAACCGCACTAAAAATGGCGGCAATGTCCGGGGTAGATGTACGGGTGATGGTCCCGGGAAAGCCAGATCATTTGTTGGTATTCTGGGCGACTCACTCTTATCTCGGTGATTTGTTAAAGAGCGGTGTGCGCTGCTTCCTCTACGAAAAAGGCTTCATGCACGCCAAAACAATCGTGGTTGATACCCAGTTGTCATCTGTAGGAACAGCCAATGTTGATATTCGTAGCTTCAAGCTGAATTTCGAGACGAATGCGTTTATGTACGATTCGAAGATGGCAGAGGAGTTAGAGGAACTGTTTGTCTCCGACCTGGCTGATTGCCGGGAGATGACACTGGGGGAGTATGTAAGCCGACCACTGCGTTTACGCTTGCTGGAATCGTTGACGCGGCTGTTGTCTCCGCTTTTATAAAAGCTGTACGGGAAAGTACAAGAGGACCTGTTAACCTACGTGAGCAATCACGGAGTTGGCAGGTCCTTTTATTTTCGTTAAGAAGCTTATGCCGTACCGAACGTGATACCCATCTCCGTCAAGTATTGACGGTAAGCGATGCTCGCACGGTCGCATTTTAAGGATAGCTCTACTTGTAAATCAAGTGGCAGGTCCTCAGGCTTTTGATTTTCCACGATCGGTTTATCTTGTGCAAAGATGAGGTTTTGGAAGCTAATGATTTCCTCATCGGAAAGGTTCGTCTCATAATTAAAAGAAAGTACGCCATAAGCTACGCTTCGCGCTTCATCCAGCGGCATCACAGTAAGCAAAATAGACATCAGATTGCCGTTTTCCGCATCGCGTTTCGTGAATTTTACCGTGAGCGGACGGAGGATTTCGTATGTGTAATAGACGTGCTTCGCTTGACCAGTACCGTCCGGGTCAGGCTGAAAAATCTTGATCTCATCTGTGCGAATAACACCGTTCTCATCGCGGTGAACGCGGTAATCCCCGATTTCCATGTGCGTTTCGACACCCAAATACCCCTCATGAACGACAGCCAAGTGGCCTACATCCAAAAAGTTCTCTACGACGCGTGGAGGCTTGGCCATCACTGTCTGTGGCCCCCAGATGACATTTCGAAAACGTTCATCCTCAAATTCCGGCAGGGCAAAAAACTCAGGAGATTGGTTGGCGAGATTCACCCACACGAATCCATATCGCTCTGCACAGCCGTATAAAATAGCACGCGCTTTGCCGGGTATCGCTTGCTCGGCAGGCAACTGAGGGATTTTTACACAGGCGCCGGATGCTTCATATTCCCATCCAT
This sequence comes from Brevibacillus sp. AG, assembly GCF_028369215.1. NCBI lineage: Bacteria > Bacillati > Bacillota > Bacilli > Caryophanales > Paenibacillaceae > Brevibacillus > Brevibacillus sp. AG. Next base: position 179,730 of record NZ_JAQMYO010000004.1, read on the forward strand.
GATACGGACAGACCAGCTTTCCATCTCGGACACAGCCCAGAGACAGGGCAGCGCCTCTGTGAATACAGAGGTCTTTAAACGCATGGATTCCTTCTTCGCTGCGGAAGAGGACCACCCGCTCGCCCATAATGGTGGCCTGGATCGGGCGGTCTTGCACATCCACCGAACGACAGGCGACGATCCACTCATTACGCAGCACGGTATCTTGCACGATCATTGATGAGACACTCCCTTTGTCGATACTTCGGTTATTCACCCATTGTAGCGGGAGAGTAGAAGGGAAGTCAACAGAAAACACGAACGTTATTGAGGTGTAATACCTATTTATTACGTGAATAGTTGCCTAAAAACGGATTTATCCGGTATAATCCCACTTATATCGTTCGTAATTAGCTAAACTACCACTAGGGAGGCCTTTTGAAAGTGGAACAACATCGAGAAAGCAATCAGCTTGTTGTGGGCGTCGATGACAAAATCAGTGTGGGCAAGGCGTTTTTACTTGGTTTGCAGCATGTGTTGGCTATGGACTTGTACATTGCTCCTATTATTATTGCTGGGCTGCTGACCATGGACGCTTCAAGCACTTCTTTCTTTATTCAAATGTGTTTTCTTGCGACGGGTATCGGGACGTTGATCCAGACTGGATTTGGATTGCGTTTGCCTGTCGTGCAAGGCCCTTCCTATGTACCTATCGGTGCGCTAGCTGCGATCGGCAGTAAGCTGGGGATGGGTGCGATGATTGGCAGCATGATTCCCGGAGCGCTGTTTGTAGCCCTGATGGGGTATCCATTGAAGTGGTTTGCCAAAGCGGTTCGCAAGTTTATTCCACCGCTAGTCGGCGGGACGGTGATCATCATCGTAGGCATTGCTTTGATGCCAACAGGGATGGGAAACATTTATCACTCCCCGGGAAATATTTGGACCAACATTTTGATTGCCGCCGTTTCAGCTGGTGTGCTTGTCATCTGTATGCTGCTGGGCACAAGAGCAAAGGTTGCGGGGGCGTTTTTTAGACTGGTATCTGTCCTGATTGCGATTTTCGTCGGAACGGTAACCGCTGCTTTTTTTGGAACGGTAGATTTTAGTCCGGTTGGACAAGCACCGTGGCTGTCCATGCCGAAGCTGTTTCCGTATGGGGCTCCTGTATTTGATCTCAGTGCTGTTTTAACGATGCTTTTTGTTTATATGATTATCATGATTGAAACAACAGGGACTTGGTTCGTCGTCTCTACGGTAACGAACAGTGAATTGACGGAGGAGCGATTGAATCGCGGTGCTGTCGGTGAAGGCTTGGGGTGCTTTGTCGGGGCATTGTTCGGAGGTACACCTACGACTGGCTATTCCTCCAATGCAGGGTTGATTGCGGTGACAGGAGTAGGAAGCCGGATGGCGATTATGGCCGGAGGATTGATCTTGATTGCCCTTGGGCTGGTGCCGAAGCTGTCGGCGGCGATTACTTGTATACCGGAGCCAGTCATCAACGGGATTTTTGGGATCGTGTGTGTAGCGATTGTGGCGAATGGGATCAAAGTCATTCAAAACATTACGATTGATGACCGCACGATGATGGTCATTGGTCTGCCGATCCTGCTGACGATGGCGGTAACCGTCCTGCCGAAGGACGCACTCGCAGGAGTACCAGATTTCGTGAACTACATTTTATCGTCAGGCATTACAGTAGGGGCGTTGGCAACAGTTCTTTTGAATGTGTTCATTCCAGAAGGCAAAAAGAACCGAGCGAAGGTTCCACAACAACAGCCTGTCAGCAATTGATAAAAAACAGCCCGCGAAGCTGAGCTTCCGGGCTGTTTTTGCATGGTTATTTTTTCGTTCCGGTCAAATACTGCACAGCTTCATCCAGCTGCTTTTCAATCAGAATGGCGTCGTATCCTAGCCATCTGTCCACGTCGACAACATAAACATGGTTATTTTTGACGGCAGGAAAGTTTTTCCACAGACTGCTTTGCTCGATTTCTTTTAGATATTGGGTGGCATCTTCCCCTGGGAACAGCATCAGGAAAATATGGTCGGCCGTATATTCTGGCAAAAGCTCCATCGACAGGTCATTTGACCAGAACAGCGGGTCTTTTTCAATCTCGGTCTTGATGAGTGCAGGTGGCGTCAACTGTAGATCGTTGTACAAAACATGCCCCATATTACGAGCGCCGTACATTTTGATTGTTTTCGCACGGACGTTCATAGCTGCGACGGTTTCGTTTTTTCCGACCTTGGCTTGTACGAGCTTGCGAGCTTCTTCCACCTTTGCTTTGTACTTTTCTTCCCAAGCCTTGCCTTCTTTCTCCATGCCTAGTGCTTCCGCTACCTTCTGTACATGACCAAAGACATCGTGTTGATCAAAATCGATTGCAACAACGGGGGCGATTTTTGTCAGCTTCTCATATACTTGTTGTTCGTCATCGGAGCCTGTCAGGATCAAGTCAGGCTGCAATTCAAGGATTTTCTCCAGATTGTAAGCATCATAATCTCCCACGCCTTCGATGCCACTGACCAACGGAGCCATGTCCGCACCTTCCATATGTCCCTTCAATGCTCCGATTGGCTTCATACCTAGAGCAAGCATAGAGCCCACATATTGCAGGGCTACGACACGTTTTGGCTTCAAGGGAATGGTGGATTCGCCTTTCGCGTGCTTCAATACGCGTGTTTCGCTACCTTTGTTCTCTTGTGCAGGTGCCGATGGATTAGGGCTGGCTGTCTGACCGCATGCCGTGAGCAAGAGCAAGGAAAGCATCATGAATCCGGGCAGCCAAGCTTGTATGCGTAATCGTTTCATCGTATATCCTCCATGAATGAAAATGATTCTCATTTACAAGGATCATCTTACCCTGAATGTACTCTTTTCATCCATGGAGAATGTTCCGTATTTCTTTGGACAATGTGGTGGTGTTAGAATGGGTCAAAATTTGGACGATCTCTTCCAGCTGGATGTCGAGGGAGAGGGGATCATACGAAAACCAAATCGGATTGAGAATGACCACTTGCCCTTTTTGTACAGCAGGAATTCGTTGCCACACATCCTGTTTCATTAACTCTTTGAAGTGTGCCCGTGAGAGATCATCATCAAAAATATGAACGAACAGCCAATCTGCTGCGTACTGGCTTAATTGATCCTCGTTGATTGTAGTCGCCCAAAAATTGGGGTTGCGTGTCAACTCTTCTTGAATGATTCTGGGTGGCGTCAGCTTCAAGGATTTGTATAGTACATGCCCGATATTTCTGGCACCGTATGCAAATAGGCTCTGTGGGCGCACATTGAGGATCAAGAAAGTTTCTTCCTTTTGGATATGAGCGTCGATGCATCGCTTCGCCTTCAAAACCTTCTGTTCATGCTGCCTGAGCCACATGTGTGCCTGATCTTTCATGTCAAGCACATCGGCCAGTATGTTCAAATGACCAAATACATCATGCGCAAGCCACGGAAGTGCAAGAGTAGGTGCAATCTTGGAGAAAGTAGCGCAATCTCCTGTCGATTCGGTCAAAATAAACGTCGGTTGCAATGGTTCGATCAAGTCTGGCGTGTTCTCGGGCAGGCTGACAATCTCATCTGCCTCTTTCATCCGCAATTGCTCGCGTAAATAAGTGACCTGCTCTTCCGAAGCGCCAACCGGTCTGATTCCCAGTGCCAATAAATACTCGGCATAGTGGAAGGTGACGGGCGCCATTTGCTTCTGATTCATGCGGACAAAGACAGTTGGCGACACGCCTATCTGCTGTTTGAAGCGTCTGCTGAAGTAAAACTCATCGGCATAACCGACCAGGCGTGCTACTTCGCGCAATCGTTTATTCGATTCGCGAAGTAGCGTCTTCGCATGCTCCATCCGGCAGCTCGTCAAATATTCGATCGGGCTTTTTCCGACCTTTTTCTTGAAGACTTCGGAGTAATACCGAGGGGTAAGGCCAGCTCGATTCGCCAAATCGTCTAAGGTGATTGGCTCCGCATAATTTGTATGAATGTAAGAAAGAGTCTGATCGACAACGTTTGATGTTTCTATGGTAGATTGCTGTTCTGCATGGCTCCAAATCAGATGCAGCAATTGCTGAAAGCGAATTTGATTTTGAAAAGTTTCCAACGGATCAATGGTTTGTCGATGGGCAAACAGCGTGAGGGCAAGCTCCGTGCCGTGATCGACCTGGTGAAATAAACATGAGCTGTGGTCCAGATGCCAGGAAAGACTCGGGCTGTAAGCGTTGGTGACCTGATCTGACTGTTGCAGGGCATCAAAATAAAATACGAGGAAACGGAGTGGATCTTCTGTATCAGCGCGTACTTGCCTCGCAGATTCTCGAGAAAGAACCAGCACACTTCCATCTAGTAGAGTGGCTTGATCCAAATCGTTCAGCATCCGGCCCGTTCCTTTTGTCACGATGAGCACGGCATGGGTAGATCCGCCGGAAAACGTCCATGCTTCTGTCGGTGACAAGGTGACCTGCTGTATGTCTTGAAGTAAAAACAAAGGAGTGGGCATTAGCACTGCATTTCCTATCATGATACCAATTCGAAGGACTCGGTTACGACGATGCTTCCCTTGACAGATTGGACCATCGGGCAGTTTTTGCTCGCGGCTTCAATGGCTTTTTGCACTTTTTCTTCTTTCATATTTTCACCCGTAATGATGAAGTGGAGGTGAATTTTTTCAACCCGATTTGCCTCTGCCTCATTTCGCTGCACATCTGCTGTTACTTTCATGTCCGTGCACGGCATTCTCATCTTGTCCAATACTTTTCGCAAAACACCGCCACTGCAAACAGCGATGGAAGAGACCAAGAGCTGGTAGGGGCGAAAGCCATACTGTTCATCACCCGATACGTGCAGCTCACCGTAGGACAGTTGCGTGACAAAGCCATTTTCTTTCGCTTGAAATTCCATGCGTAACCCTCCCTTGAAATGGTTTTTCTTCATTATAAGGAAAAAGGCTCCTGTGCGACAGTAATCTATCGGTACAGGAACCTTTTCCTATTTGCTATTCTTTCCATGCTTTCCCATTTTGCAAAAGAGACTGGATACAACGAGGAAGCATGTCTTTTAACGTATCGAATGCATAGTCGATGTCCAGACGTTCTGTCCACTGATGGGCGTCACGTCCGACTGGACCGAGGTTCATGACAGGTACATCAAAAGCTTCGAGCTCTTGAAGCGGAATGGAGTAGCCGTTATCCCATAAAGGCATGTTCGCTACCAATGGCTTCATGGATGCCGCCGGATATTGAAGTCCGACGTAGCTTAAGTCAGAGATACCGCCAAAGTAGTTTTGTTTGACCAAATTGACCTGGTGCTGATCTCTCGCGTATGCTTTCATCTCTTCCATCGTTTGCTGGATCAGAGGATGATTGCGCGAGCTGACTGCCGGGTAAAACGGCGGAGCGAAGAACAAGATCATCATCGGCGACAGTTCTTTGCACAGAATCGCTAATTGATCCAACAGCTCGATCGTGGTGTCGCGATCGTCCTTGTCGCTGCGGTTGGCGATGACATCTGCTTCCAGCTGGCGCAGCTTTTCTTCCCCGTACGTTTTCTTCGCATAGGCATACAATTCTTCGTAAGTCATGACGGAAATGGACAGATCGCGCGGGCTAAAAGGCGCAAAGTTGGCAAACTGGCTCGCGTGCTTGAGGTAGTTTTGTTTCATGCGCTCTGCGACATTTCTTGCGGATTCCAGCAGCGGCTCTACGACATCCTCCATTTGCTTTTCCAGCAGGAACAGGTTGAACAGTGTCACAGCACGATGCGGAATTTGTACAGAGTACTCTTTTTTCAGATCCTTTTGAATCAGGTTTGTCGGCGGAGGAGATGCTTCTCCCTCGACGACCTCGCAGAAGGATGTGTTCAGCTCCAGCTCACATGTAATTTGAGAGGCCATGTAATTGCCGTTTAACCCAGCAAAAGGCTCGCCGACATGTGTTTCTTTGCCGTAGCAGAGGAAGCCTGGCAGCACTTTTCCGATGGAGCCTGTGTACAAGTACGTATTCGTATCCCCTGGATAGCGGGTAAACATCGGCTCGGAGTTGAGCACGGTCGTGTAGCTCAGGTCGAACTCTTCGGCGATTTTCAACAGTGCTGGGACTGCTGCACGCATCCCGACAGAATTCACCTCTTCGTCAGGGACGGTCAGAAGCAAAATGTTGCCGTCGAACTCTCCCGCAATCGCTTGCTCAATCATCGACATGTGCAGCGTCAGTCCGCATTTCATATCCATGGTGCCACGGCCAAACAGCCAGTTGCCGGTACGAATATCCTGTTGAACGTCTGCTGGCATATCCGCTTGGTTTTGCAGGAAGAGAGGAGTGAGGGTCTTCGGATCAAAAGCATGCTTCATCCAAGCACCGTAATCCTCGACATCGACCACATCAAAATGGCTGACGAGAATGACGGTGTCCCGTACACCTTCTTTTTTAACCAGAGCAGTGACAAAATGGCGCCCGTCCCCGGTCGGATTCGCACGCACATGATCGGGATTGGCTTGATAATAAGGCAGGGTGCGCAATTGATCGACGACGTAGCTAGGCAAGTCCTTCTCGGCAGCTGATCCTGTAATGCTTGGAATGCTTACCAAATTGCACAAGAGATCAACGAGCTGCTCTTTTGTTTGCCATTTTTGCATAAAAAACGCCTCCGTTTTCCGTATAGTGAAAACCGTTTCCGGTTAGTGGGCAAAAAAATTAAGGTAAGGCACCGATCTTGTGGGAAATTTCTTGGGCACTTTGTTGGGTTTGTTCAATGAGTGAGGACAAGAGTTGTTCGTTGATCCGATAGCTCGGAACGCCGATACTCAAAGCGCCCACGACCTTTTGGTTGACACCGAAGATAGGAGCGGCAATGGATGCGGTGCCCTCGGTTTTCTCACCGTAGCTGACTGCATAGCCGTTTTGTCTGATTTCTGGCAGTCGTTCTAACAGCTCGCGACGTTTTTCTGCATCCGGGATTAAATCGGTCACGATTTGCTCTGCTTCGGTCGGATTCATGCTGGCGAGAATCGTTTTGTTTGCCGCACCGATATGTAGCGGAATACGCTCGCCCAGATTATCCATGCTTCTGACAGACATGGGACCTTCCACTCGTTCGAGTACGATGGCATGAGAGCCCTGTGGAATGTTCAGATAGACGGTTTCTCGTACATCTGCTGCCAATCGCTCCATGACAGTTCGGGCGACAGCGCGCATGTCCATCTTGTCCAGGATGCGCAGCCCGATTTCCATCCACGTATAGCCGACCTTGTACTGCTTGCTCTCAGGAACCTGGAGGATGAGTCCATGCTTGATGAGGCTGCTTATTAAACGGTGTACGGTACTTAGTGGCAGGTTCGTTTGTTCAGCAATTTCCGAGATGGACCAATGCTGCTTGTTTGGATCTGATACCAGGACGGAGATGATGCTCATCGCCCGGTCAATCGATTGTACCAACGTACGTTACCTCCTGGCTTTGTTGCATAGTGACTGCTTTTCGAATGTCACGCCAGCTTAATATGACCTCAATCTATCAGAATTTTTCAGCCGAATCAATATAATTTAGACCAGATAAAAATTCGTTGACAAAAAATTTGAAACTATTTTACATTAAGAGTGTAATTTTGTATTGCAGAAGAGATTCCACAATGCGGAATACTTCTGAGTGATTGCTCAGAGGAGAATGAATGCAACATGGTGGCGATGAACAAGCAAAAGTAGCAGAAGCGGAAGCGTTTACATGCTCGTTTCTCCGTCGCCCACTGTTAGACAAAAGCAAGATTCGAAAACAGAAGGGAGATCTATCATCATGAAATTTTCACGTGCGATTGTAAGAAAACCGGGAAATAGCTATGTAAATGGTTTGACGACTTCTGATTTGGGTACACCTGATTTTGAACTTGCTCTTAAACAGCATGCCGCTTATGTAGAAGCGCTGAAACAGACAGGTCTGGATGTAACCGTTCTGGAAGCGGACGAGCGGTTCCCGGATTCTACGTTTGTGGAAGATTCAGCTGTCCTCACGGAAAAGTGCGCCGTCATCACCAATCCCGGTGCAGAAAGCCGCAATGGTGAAATTGAGGATATGAAATTGGTGCTTCCTCGTTTCTATGACAAGATTGAATATATTCAGGCCCCTGGCTTCCTAGATGGTGGAGACGTTATGCAAGTAGACAACCATTTTTATGTCGGTCTGTCGACACGCACGAATGAAGAAGGAGCGATCCAGTTCCGCGAGATTCTCTCCAAATACGGATATGAGGTCACGATTGTCCCGTTGAAAGAGTTTTTCCACCTGAAAACAGGTATTGCCTACCTCGGCAATGACTTGCTGGTTCTGGCTGGGGAGTTCATCGATTCTGAAGTGTTTAGCCAATACAAGCATCTGATCGTGGAAAAAGAAGTCGAGTACTCTGCGAACTGCATCCATATCAACGACTACGTCATCATTCCAAAAGGCTTTGAGAGCACGAAAAAGCAAATCACTGACGCTGGCTACAACGTGATTGAGCTGGATATGTCTGAATTCCGTAAACAAGACGGAGGATTGAGCTGCCTGTCCCTGCGTTTCTAGCGCAGGCAGTTCTCTCCTCTTTTATAGACCCCTGATAGACCTCTTAATAAGCTGGTGAAAGAGAGGAATCATATGAACACTGGGAATGAAAGAGACGCACAGCTACAACGCTCCATGAAAAGTCGCCATTTGTTTATGCTGTCGTTAGGTGGCGTGATCGGGACAGGGCTCTTCCTCAATGCTGGCTTCACGATCAATCAGGCTGGACCTGGTGGGGCGCTTCTCGCCTATATTGTCGGCGGGGTTCTGCTGTATCTGGTCATGACGTGCCTGGGTGAGCTTTCTGTAAAAATGCCAGTAACAGGCTCTTTCCAAGCTTATGCCAGCAAGTATATTGGTCCGGCGAGTGGGTTTACACTGGGATGGATGTATTGGCTAGGGTCAGCTACAACGGCCGGGGTAGAGTTCACTGCCGCGGGCATGGTCATGCAAAGGTGGTTCCCGGATACGCCGATCTGGATTTGGTGCGCGCTCTTTATCGTTTTGCTCTTTGCCTTCAATGCGCTAACGACAAAAGGGTTTGCAGAAACCGAATACTGGTTTGCCGGAATTAAAGTATTCGCTGTACTTATGTTTATTATTGTCGGACTAGGTGCTATATTCGGTATTGTCAGTATGGAAGGAAGACCCGCTCCGTTTCTCTCCAACTTCTCGGCAGATGGGGGACTATTCCCGTTTGGCATTGCGATCGTCTTTGTGACGATGATGAACGTCGTATTCTCTTATCAAGGCTCTGAATTGATCGGAATTGCAGCCGGTGAAGCAGAAGACCCGCAGAAGACCATTCCGCGGGCGGTTCGCAACGTTGTGTTTCGCATTCTCGTGTTCTATGTGGCGTCAGTCACGATCTTGTCTGCACTCTTTCCATCGAGTGAGCTGGGACTCTTGGAGAGCCCGTTTGTGACGGTATTTGATGCAGTGGGGATTCCTTTTGCAGCGGATATCATGAACTTCGTTATCTTGACGGCTTTGTTGTCTGTCGGTAACTCATGCTTGTACGCAGCCACTCGCTTGTTGTGGTCACTTTCCCATAGCAATATGGCGCATCCTGTTTTTGGGAAGTTGACCAAGCGTAAAGTGCCCTTGAACGCACTCTTGGCGACACTGGCGTTCTCGCTTCTGTCTCTGTTAACCAGCGTAGTTGCAGCGGATACGGTATACGTGCTGCTTATGTCTGTATCCGGTATTGCGGTTACCTTCACATGGATGGGAATTGCTCTTTCTCAGTTCAATTTCCGCCGTCAATACTTGCGTGAGGGTGGAAAAATAGAAGATTTACAGTTCGTCGCACCGTTTTACCCGGTGATGCCGCTCCTGTGTCTGGCGCTATGCACATTCATTCTGATCTTCCCGGCGTTTGACCCGACACAGCGAATTGGACTCTTCTACGGAATTGGTGCACTTGTGCTGTTCTATACCTTCTATTATGTGCGCTATGGACGCAAAAAGGCGCATCAACCGAATCTCCCAACGCAAGGCTAAGCCATCCTGCTCAATAGAAAAATGCCCCTGCCATGATGATATGGTCGGGGCATTTTTGTGGCGTAAGGTTTGTCTTCAGGAGATGTTGAACAGCTCTGCTAGATACGGGTTCACGAACAAGCCGTCAGGATCGAGTTCAGAGCGAATGACGAGGAAATCGGGCAAGCGCGGATAGACCTGATGGAGCTGTTCGGCGGTCATGCTGTGCATTTTCCCCCAGTGTGGACGTCCGCCATATCGGGCGAAAATCTCCTCCATCCGGGCAAAGTATGCTTCGTACGGCATGCCCTTGTACATGTGGACGGCAATGAAGGCACTATCCCTTTCGTAAGCGGGACTGAGCCAGATGTCGTCCTTTTTGACGTACCGGCATTCCAGCGGAAAATGAACGGCAAAGCGTTCCTGCTCAATCGCCTGACGTAGCTCCAGTATGACATCGCCCATATGCTCAGTGGGTAGGCAGTATTCCATTTCGTAAAAACGAACAAGGCGAGGGGTGGCGAAAAGCTGATGGCTGTAGCCGCTCTCATGAACAGAGGGAACGCTTTGGGCGGACAGCCTGCTGACGCTTTTGGTGAGAGAAGGGCGCAATCGGCAGCTCTCGGACAAGAGCCAAAACAGCCCATTTTCCACCACCATTTTTTTCAAATAGCTCCATCGTTGATTGCCGCTGGGGGGATCGTTGGTCTCGTTCATGAATTTCACCTGAACGGTATCCGAATACGGGAAGATAAAAAATTCGAAATGCCGATGCTCGGTTTTAAACGTCTCCAGAGAGGACAGGCACTCCTCTAGCTGCATGCGACGGCTTTGGTAGCGCAGGCGATAGGCTGGGAGGACACGCAGCTTGATGCGTACGATGATGCCCAAGAGACCAAGAGAGACTTGCATGGCTTTGAACAGCTCCGGACGGGATTGCTCGGATACTTCTAAAAGCTCGCCGGAGGCGGTCACGACTGTCAGCCCGACGACTTGTGTGGAGATGCTGCCAAAATGAATGCCTGTGCCATGCGTTCCGGTGCTGACGGCCCCTGCAATGGACTGGGCGTTAATGTCTCCGAGGTTTTCTTGGGAGTAGCCCGCTTGATGCAGGAGGTGTCCGAGTGTCTTGAGCTTGGTGCCTGCCCAGACTTCAACGGTATCAGAGGCAGGATCTACACTGACGATTCCTTGGAGATGATCCAGGGATAGCAAGCAATCTTCTGTCTGGACGAGCCGCGTGAAGGAATGACCGGAACCGACGACTCGAATCCGTGTACCTGCCTTTTGGCAAGCAAGGACAAGCTGCACGACCTCATCTACGGACTCTGGCATCGCGATTTGCTTTGGCTGGCTTTGTACATTTCCTGTCCAATTGGTCCAGTGATTCGCGTGCTTCTTTACAGTGAGCATAATCCATCCCCCCGATAGGTGGTCACTTCCTCGATGATTTTCCCGCCAGAGATGCAATACAGCCGGGTAAAACGTTCGCAGAGCTCTCCTGCTTTGGCATGGCGGAAAAAGATCGGGTCTCCCAACTCCAGCGTTTCCATGCCTTGATAGTGGATCGGTGTCTGTACTTCACCTGCTCCTTCGTTGGGGAACAGCTTTGCTCCCGTTGGCAAGTAAGGCTTGGGGAGTCTGTCACGCCCAGCAGAACCAGAGGCGATGTAGCCTCCGCCGGCACATGTGTAGATATGCTCTGTGGGCTTGCGGATAATCTCCAGAGCAAATCCGGCAGCAGGATGAAACCGAAAATCTTGAAAGTAGTCAAAGAGCCCAGGCGAAAAAAATCCGGAGCCTGCTGTCACCTCTGTAACAGCGTCTTCTTTCCCGGTCAAGTGCAAGCTGCCCGTTCCTCCACCGTTTACGAAGCGCAGAGAAATGCCTAGCTCGCGAATGGCATGCACCAGTGTGGCACGTCGAGCAGCCACTTCTTTCACGGAATATTGCTTGAGAAGACGAATGATGCTGTTTTTCAGGAATTGACGAGGGTATCGATCACCTACGCCAGCAATTTGAGCTTCGTACCCCATGACACCATCTAGGTAGAGATGATCGGAGGAAGCAACGCGCTTGGCAAGGGAGAGGGACGCCTCGAGAGAGCGAAGAGGAGAGCGCCAGACGCCGAAATGAAGCCCCAACACATCTGACGACATGTCGATATCGAGACAGACCGGCAGTCTGGTTCCTGTTTCCCGGGCGATTTGTTCGAGCTGTTCGACATGAGGGAGAGAGTCGATCATCAAAGTAATGGAGCGTCCGTTTTTAATCTCAGAGGAGATGGACAAAAGCCAGCTTTTTTCCCAGAGGGGATAGCCAAGCAGCAGGTCATCGAAGCCTGCCTCGCACAGGTGAAGCACCTCAGGAGCGGAATAGCACATGAGACCACGAAAGCAATCGTCCAACTGCAATACATGTTTGAGAATGGCAACGCTTCGGATCGACTTGCTCGCGATTCGAACGGGTTTTCCATTGCTTTGCAAACTGATTTGCTCCGCATTTTCCTCCAGCAGATCTAGGTCGACGAAAGCGAACGGCTTGGGAACACCGGCAAAGGCAGACTGATAATAGCGATAATCCCGCATGTACAGGCCTCATCCTTTTTTGGAAAAATAATGATCAAAAAATATTTCTTAAAATTCTTTCTATTCTATTCGTTTGTGATTGATTCCTTCCTGAGCAGATGAGCGTCATGTATAAAAATAACGAATGTTCGCTTTTAAACGTTCGGGTTTTGGTGTGTTAACGGATTGTAAAGTCATGTTTACGATAAAAATAACTTTAAAAGACGAATAAATAGGCTGTTTTCGGTTGACTTGATTCACCTTATAAGCTACTATACATATTGTTGTGAAGAACAACACAGGCTTGACGAATGAAATAGTGATTTGTATTCGTATATCCTCAGAAATATGGTTTGAGGGTCTCTACAGGGAACCGTAAATTCCCGGCTACGAATAGGGCAGGTTTGGTATACCCTATTCGTCGGCCGGGAATTTTTTGCATTTTTTTGGGGAGGGAACGAAATGAACAAGTATGATGTGATCGTTGTAGGAGCAGGACCAGCAGGGATTTTTACATGCTACGAGGTAATGCGAAAAGCACCGAATGCCAAGGTGCTGTTGATTGATAAAGGGCATGACATCTATAGCAGACGCTGTCCGATCTTGGAAGAAAAGATCAAGCTCTGCCCGCCGCCAGCAGGAAAAAAAGAATTCGCAGGCTGTTTGCCGGCCTGTTCGATTACCAGTGGTTTTGGTGGAGCAGGCGCCTATAGCGATGGCAAATTTAACATCACCACCGAATTTGGCGGTTGGATGACAGACTATCTCAGCCCTTCCACTGTACTTGGGCTGATCAAATACGTAGATGAAATCAATTTGGAGCATGGGGCTACCCACTCGATTACGGACCCGACCACAGAGACGATCAAGAGCATCGAGCAGCGCGGCTATGCAGCAGGACTCAAGCTGTTGCGAGCACAGGTACGTCACTTGGGAACGGAGCAAAACCTGGAGATTCTCCAGTCGATCTTCGAGCATTTGAAAAAGCATGTCGACATGATGTTCAAGACGGAGGTCGAGGACATCATTACGGTGAAAGAAGCAGACGGACATCAGGTAAAAGGTGTCGTCTTGAAAAACGGCCAGGAGTATGAAGCTGATTACGTGGTAATCGGACCAGGACGCGATGGCTCCGCTTGGTTGACGGATATCCTGAAAAAGCGTCGCCTGAAAATGTACAACAATCAAGTCGACGTAGGCGTACGTGTGGAGACGTCCGATGTCGTCATGCGCGAAATCAATGAACACTTGTACGAAGGAAAATTCATTTTCAATACATCTGTCGGAACGCGTGTACGGACGTTTTGCAGCAATCCATCCGGTCACGTAGTCGTGGAAAACCATAGTGGAGTGATGGCAGCAAACGGGCACTCTTACAAAGACCCAGCGCTGGGCTCGATGAATACGAACTTTGCGCTCTTGGTATCGCATACGTTTACAGAGCCGTTTGACAAGCCGAATGAGTACGCGAGAGAAATTTGCAAGCGAGCGAATGATCTGTCAAACGGTGGGGTCATCGTACAAAAGTACGGCGATATCTTGCGCGGTCGCCGTTCTACTGAGTCGCGTATTAAGGAAGGCTTCTTGGAGCCTACTCTGAAGGAAGCGGTACCGGGTGATTTGGGACTCGTGTTGCCTTACAATACGATGAAAAGTTTGATCGAGATGGTGGAAGCTCTGGACAAGGTAACACCGGGAATTGCCTCCGAGCACACATTGTTCTACGGAGTGGAAGCAAAATTCTACTCGGCACGTCCGAAACTGACGGAGGAATTCGAAACGGAAATCAAGGGATTGTTCTGTGGCGGGGATGGTGCCGGAATTACACGTGGTCTGGCACAGGCCGGAGCTGCTGGGGTCTGGATGGCTCGCAATATCGCAAAACGCATGCAATAACGAATACGATCATAACGAATAGGCTTCTTGCTGGGCACGAGTGTGCTTGGTGGGGAGCCTTTTTGCATGACAGAACAACATCAGGAAAGTAATGATCCCGATGTCACGAGGAATTAGGCAGAAGCGTATTGTATAGAAGGGCCAATAATCAAACCACGACCTTTTGTTGGCATGGAGGTATCTATGTTTTTTTGTGATGAGAATGACGATACCGCTGTAATAGCACTTTGGATCATTTCGATTGGCTTTGTCATACTCGCCATCGATAAAACAACCAGATTAAGTCAAAAGCCTGCCTGTGACAAGGAGAAGTTGATGCAGCCGCAGCCGCTCATTCAATTGAACAAGCAAATCAATGGGAAGAATAAGAATGGCAATGACAATGATGAAGATATGCAATTCAAACGAATTGAACAGCAAATTGCTCAATTACGAGACAGTATACAAGATATAAAGAAGAATTTACAGGAGGAACCATCCAAAAACGGAGGGAAGAAGAATGATCGAAAAAAATCTGGCGAATGAGCTGGTAGCAGTAGGCGGGTGGATCGCAGTTTTGGGTGCCTTCCTAGCTGCTATAGGCTCGACTGGACAGGTGGAACCGGACCAGGATACTTCTACAGCGAAAGAGGCAAATGACAAAGAATCAAATGATTTGAAAAAACAAGTGCTGCAACAGAAAAAACAATTGCAAAAGCAACAGATACAGCTTGAACTGATTCAATTGGAACAAGAGCTCAACACCATCATCCATAGCACAAGGAAAAATGGCTAACAAAAAATGACTTCACCAAACTGCTTTTGGGAGAAGTCATTTTTTACTTGCTACAATGGCTGCAAATTATCGTTCATTTTCTTCAGTACGCGGTTAAAGATAGCGAGTTCTGCTTCGTCAAGGCCGCGGAGTGCCAGTTCCTCTTGCTCTTTGGCAGCTTCCAGCCATTCCGGGAAACGTTCGACTGCTTGCGGAGACAAGGACACATAGCGCTCACGCTTGTCATCACCCTCTGAGCGAATAATCCAGCCCATCTCTTCCAATCGGGTGAGTGTCCGGGTAATCGTCGGCGCTTCCACATTCAGGTAGTTACTCAATTGAACCTGGGTGAGCGATTCACGGTAATGCAAGCAAAGGATAATCCCCCATTGCGAACTGTATAATCCCATGGGAGACATAGTCCCATTTAACGATTTACTGAATATTCTTGCGGTTTGGCTGATTCGATGACCATAATATTGCATGAATATATACCTCCAGGAAAGCTGGTCCGATATATCGTACACTTTATTGCTTAAGTAAATATGTACAATAACATACTAGCAGTTCGGGACATATAAGTAAACGTTTATTCGATGGCGAAATTATGGATTTTATGCAAACAAAATGCCCCTTGCAAGGGGCACAAAAGGTAATGTTTTCTAAAAAAGTTCACTTGTTGAAAAATTATCCATTTATAAATATACTAAAAATGTAAATAAATAGATAATGAGGAGAACTCCAAATGAAACTTTCTTTTAAAAGAATTTTGTCTTCTTGCATGGTATTGGCAGCGTTGGCAATGGGTACACAATCGGCTTTTGCTAGTGACGGTTATGGAGATACGCAGGATAAGGCCGTTCTTATCAAAATTCATAATCCACTGTCCCATACTATTTCTGATAGCAATGATGTAGATTGGTACAAATATGATAATCGAACTGGACAGGGTATCGTTGTACAATTGGAATCTCCACAGAACCAAAACTATGATTTTGATTTGATCTATATTTCTGCAAACGGAAAAGTGAATCAAACATATAATCCTAACGATTTTGGACCAGGTGCAACCGATGTTCTGGGCTTCCAGTTAGGTCTTGGTGATCAGGTATATATCAAGGTTTATGGACATAGCGCAACTGATTTTGATAAAAAGAATCCGTACAAGCTTACTATTAATTAGTAGAAAAAGCACCCATGTGGTGCTTTCTCTTTTGCCACAAGTACACCCAGTGATACATTAATCCGCGGATAAGATACTCAATGGTCCTTTTTCATTGATGAGTGGTTCCAGTTCATAAACCGAAATGGGGAACATGGGGAAACCGACGTAGTAAGGCGTAATTTCGTACAACTGGAAGTAGATGACCAGTGCTTTGTCGGCTAGGTAATAATCTTGATCGGGCTTAATCGAAGTAAAGCCATTGAGTGTGGGGATGCTTCTTTCTTTGATTTGACGCTTGATGTTTTCAGAAATCACCTTGACGTAATCGCTTCCTGGCTTGAATAATTCACGTAGCGTATACAGCTTGCCTGTTTGGATGTCTGCGGTGATTGACCCGAGAAAGGTCATGCCGTGAGCCATTTGCGGTGTGTAGGCGTAGTTGCTCAACACGACACTGAAAATGCCGCGTTCGTTTGTCTTGATTTCGTAGCTTCCTTGCATTTCTGTATTTCCCGGTACCTGGACCCGTTGCTGCTCGTGAATTAAGCCTTGAACCGTTTGATAAATCGCCCGGTTGGTATCTTTTTCCGCTTGCTGGTTGGCTAGGCCTGCCAATTGCGGGTAGTAAATGGTGGTGTTCTGACGGCTAATTGTCCGTGTCAGCACGGTAGCTGGCAATTGATTGAGTTCCACTTTTCTCCGTTTGCCTCCTGTACGTGTGAGTTGTGTAATAGCCTATTCGAAATTGTTTTTGGCTGTTCTCACTTTTTTCACAAATTTGGCAAAGGTTTGGCTATATAATGGGGAAAGAATCCGATACATAAGTAAAAAGGAAAAGGGGGGCAATTATGATTCAATTGATTCGCAATACCTTGACTGACAAAGAAGGCTTTATGATTTTCATCCTATGGAATCATTTGTGGATGGCGGGACTCATTGCCTACCAAGTGGATGTGAACTTCTGGAAAGTGACGTCCTTGGGATTGCTGGTCACTTTAATTGTTTCGCCGTATTATTTCATTCGCAAAGATAGTCATGTCATTCGTTATCTGGTAGCAATCGGACTTATGTTTTATGCTATTTCCTTCGATCACTTTACCGATTACCAGGAGGTTACCTTCCTCGCCTTTATCGTCATGGGCTTTTTGGCAGCCTATTTGGACTGGAAGCTGGTAGTTACAGCGGGAATTGCCCAAATCATCGTTACGATTGTTGGATTTTATACGGGAACCTACGAGATTTTCGAAGGTGATTTTTCGGAGCTCAATTTGCTTATGCGTATTGTCACGATTCTCATGATGATGGGAGCCGTCACGTATCTATGTCTCGCCGGACAAGCCTCCTTGCGAAAAGCTGATGACGCAAGGCAGGAAGCGGAAGAGAAGGAGCGCCGTCTGGGAGAAATGCTTTTGAACATCCAGCAAATGACGGAACAGCTGGATCGTACAAGCGATCATGTGCATGAGCATGCGGAAGGTACGAAGCGCAATACAGATGAAATGATGGTGGCCTTTAAGGAAGTCGCTACAGGTATGGAATCGCAGGCGAATTCTACGGTGAAAATCGAAGAAGAGGTTCAATCCATCGACCAGGAAATCGAGGCAGTCACAACACAGACCAACGCAATGAAAACGGAATCGCAACAAAACAACCGTCGTCTGACTGAAAGCGTTCAGATGATGAACGAGCTGTCCTCGCAGATGGAGCAAATTGTGCAGGCAGTCAATGTAGCAGCCTCCACGATTCACCAGCTCAATCGGCAGGCGAACCGTGTAGAGGAAATTGTTGGCGCTATTAATCAGATCGCGACACAAACGAATCTCTTGGCGCTGAATGCGGCGATTGAATCGGCGCGTGCAGGCGAACATGGACGGGGATTTGCTGTTGTAGCGGATGAGGTACGCAAGCTGGCAGAACAAAGCGCGACAGCTACGCAGGAAATTACCGACATTCTGAAATCACTCCACCAGGAAAGTGAGAATGCGGTGCAGCATATGAGCAATGGGGAAACGTCTGTTGCAAAAGGCCAAGAACTGGCCGTGAAAACAGTGGCCTCCATCGAAGCAGTGCGTGCCGGGATGATGGCCTTCCTGCAAGCAGCTGATCAAGT
Source organism: Brevibacillus sp. AG (assembly GCF_028369215.1). Lineage (NCBI taxonomy): Bacteria > Bacillati > Bacillota > Bacilli > Caryophanales > Paenibacillaceae > Brevibacillus > Brevibacillus sp. AG. Next base: position 198,219 of record NZ_JAQMYO010000004.1, read on the forward strand.
AAGCTCCAGCATGGACCGGGTAAAAGTGCGTTCCGGAGAAGTTGCCATCGAGATGTCGACCATTACAGCTGTAACCGAGGAATCGGTAGCCAACTTAGAAGAGCTGTTTGCGACAGCAGAAAACCAGCATCAAAAAGTGCGTGAGATTACGGAAGAGCTGGGCGAGCTGAATACGTTGTCTCATCGTCTCCAGCAAACCTTTCACGTGAAATAGGTTTCTCGATGCTGGAAAGACGACTGTTTAAACTTTTATTCACTTTTAGAAGTGTTTGGAATTGAGAAAAAAGAATTGCATTTTCGAACCGTTCTGCTAGAATGAATTCCATTGTAACTAAATATATTCACCTACCTTATCAAGAGCGGCGGAGGGACTGGCCCGATGATGCCCGGCAACCACTGATCATGTCTATGCATGAACAGAAAGGTGCCAATTCCTGCAAAACCTGTACCATGGTTTTGACAGATGAGGAAGAGAACGGCTACGTACGCAAACTCTTCCTCCGGGAAGAGTTTTTTTGTTGTATTTGTAAAAGGGGAGGAGTAAATAAACGAACAATAAATTAATTTTATAAGAGAATATTCGTAAATACTATTGAAAAAATGGGTAAAAAGCCGTACATTACCTAATAGGATAAAGAAAAACGTAAAGTTCGGATAGGGAGAGATACATCATGAAGAAGTTATTGCTGGCATTAACGACATTCGCAGTATTGGCAACAGGGTGCTCGACTGGCACAAGCGCACCTGCAGATCAGCCAGGAGGACAAGCAGCAGGACAAGAGGGCGCGGACAAAAAGCGAATTGCCTTGATTTTGCCCGAGAAAATTGGTGTGAACCCGTTCTTCCAACAAATGGATGATGGTGCAAAGAAAGCCGCACAAGAGCTGGGCGCAGAAGTGAAAACGATTGAATCTACGGACCATGGAGCGATTGAAGAGAATTTGCGCGTGGCTGTTGCAGAAAATTATGATTTGATCATCACTTCTTCCTTTACATCAGAGGATGCATTGAAAAAAGTAGCAACCGAAAATCCTGACCGTAATTTTGCGATTATTGATACCGTAGTGGATTTGCCAAACGTTCGCAGTGTTACCTTCCGCGAGCAGGAAGCGGCTTACCTGGTGGGAGCAGCAGCAGGTCTGGCAACGAAAACGAACAAAGTAGGTATGGTTGTCGCTCTCGATATTCCGCAGTTGAAAAAATGGACAGTCGGCTTCGAAGAGGGCTTGAAAGCGACGAATCCAAAGGCAGAACTGATGGTCAACTATGTAGGAAGCTTCACTGACCCGGCAAAAGCGAAAGAATTGGCTTTGCTCCAAGCTTCCAAAGGCGCTGACTTCATTAACGGTGCAGCAGCTGTAGGCGACCTCGGCGTTTTCGAAGCGGCGAAGGAAAAAGGCTTCTTCACAGCAGGTCAGGACGTTGACCGTACGACGATCGATCCAGAGCATATCGTTCTGTCCCAATTGAAAGGGACCGACGCGGCAGCTTATGAAACCGTGAAGAACTTTGTAGAAGGAACGTTCAAACCAGGTGTTGTTGCGTACGGCTTGAAAGAAAAAGGTGTTGGCGTAACCTATGTCACGCACGAAAGCAAAACGCCTCTGAACGCTTTTATTGGACAAGAAGTAGTGGATAAAGTGAAAGCGATCAGCGATGAAATTGTAGCAGGCACCCGCGAAGTACCAGATAAATTCTAAAAAGGTAGTTCGGTGCTGAAAAGCCAACTTTTTGAACGATTATTTAAAGCTTGTGCACAGTGATGGATGTGACCGACTACGGCTGTGTAGTCGGTCTTCCATTTTCATAAAAGGACGTACAGAAATGAGGGAGTGGGAATGACCGATCGCTTGGAAATGAGGGCCATGACCAAGAAGTACGGAGATTTTACCGCCAACGACAAGGTGTCGTTCTCACTGGCAGCAGGAGAAGTCCACGCGATTGTCGGGGAAAATGGAGCGGGAAAAACGACACTGATGCGGATGCTGTACGGGATGGAGCAGCCGACGTCGGGAGAGATCGTGTTAAACGGAAAGCCAGTTGTTTTTCGCGGACCAGAGGACGCGATTCGAAATGGAATTGGGATGGTTCACCAGCACTTTATGCTCTTCGGAGAATTCAGTGTGACTGAAAATATCGTGATCGGCTACGAGCCGAAGCAAGCGGGTTTTTTCAAAAGAAATGACGCGGAGGACAAGGTGCGTGCGCTTAGTGAGCAGTATCGCATTCCGATTCATTCGCAGACCAAGGTAGCGAATTGCTCGATTGGGGAACAGCAACGGGTCGAAATTCTTAAGGTCCTGTATCAAGGGGCGGATATTATCGTGCTGGACGAGCCTACCGCTGTACTTACTCCGCTGGAGGTACGCGACCTGCTGCAAACGATTCGAAACCTGGCAGAGAGTGGCAAGAGCGTCATTTTGATTACACATAAGTTGCAGGAAGTCATGGAGGTAGCCGATCGTATTACGGTACTGCGCGGAGGCAAAGTGACGGGAACGGTTTCGCGGAATGAGACAAATGCGGATGATTTGGCAAGATTGATGGTTGGACGTGAATTGCAGGAGCTAGCTGAGCGAGTTCCTCTGGATAAAGGCCCCTTGTTGCAGGTGGAGAATCTCACGGTTCGAGAAAAGCAGACATTGCTCGATCAAGTCAGCTTTACCGTGCATCACGGCGAAATCGTAGGAATTGCAGGTGTTTCCGGGAATGGTCAATCCGAGCTGCTACAAGCGATCAGTGGTTTGCGTGCGGCACAGGAGGGTACGGTGCGGTTAGGCGGCAAAGATGTGACGAATAAATCAGTAGCCACCATTCGGGATGCCGGCTTGGCGCATATTCCGGAGGATCGTTACCTGTGGGGAACGGCCAAACTCTCAAGCGTCGAGGAAAATGCGTTGATGGGCTATCAGAGAAAGCCTGCTTACAACTGCCGAGGCGTCGTTTTGCGGGAGAAATTCCGCCAAGTCGTAAAAGGCTGGGTTGAGCAGTTTGCCATCAAGACTGGCTCTCGGCAATTGCAGGAGCTGGCAGGGAATCTGTCAGGTGGAAATTTGCAAAAGCTGATCGTAGCAAGGGAGCTGGGACATGAAACCCCGTTTTTGATTGCGGCTGAGCCTACGCGAGGGGTGGATATCGGTGCCATGGAGTACATCCATCAGGCGCTGATTGAAAAGCGCAATCAGGGAGACGGGATCTTGCTCGTCTCCTCCGAGTTGTCCGAAATTCTCGCCTTGTCTGACAGGGTTTTGGTCATGTATAAAGGGCGAATCGCTGGAGAGCTTTCACGCCTGGAGGCAACCGAAGAAAAAATCAGCGTGATCATGGCGGGGGGAAGCATTCATGGCAGCAATCAAAGAGCTATCTAAGTCATTGGTTCAGCCGTTCTTGGCTGTCGTCATCGGTTTGTTGACCGGGGCGCTGGTCATTGCTGCAGTTGGCGAATCGATCTTGGGCACCTACCAGGAAATGTGGAAAGGGGCCTTTGGCAGTTTTTATTTCTTTACGTCTACATTAGCGAGAGCCACGCCTATCATGCTGATTGCCTTGGGTCTTTCCCTCGCATTTCGGGCAGGGGTATTCAATCTTGGGGCGGAAGGGCAAATGGTGCTGGGTGCCGTCAGTGCTGCGTTAGTCGCGATCTACTTGCCAGCACCGGGAATGATCAAAATTGTGGCGGGTATTTTCGCAGGGATGGCAGTCGGTGGGTTCTGGGCGTTGTTGCCAGGCTTTATGGAAGCCCGCTTTCGTATTCCGTTGCTCATCTCTACGTTGCTCTTCAACTATATCGCGGTATTGTTTGCGAGCTATCTCGTGACAGAGCCATTCCGGGATCGCTCAGGTTCTGCGGCACTGGCACAGACCGTCATGCTGGAGAAAAGCGCTTGGCTTCCGAAGCTGTTTGCCGGGATGAGCGTGCATGCAGGGTTTTTGTTTGCGATCGTTGCAGCGCTGCTGTTGTTCTGGGTACTTCGTTTTACGCCTTTTGGCTATGAAGTGAAGATGCTGGGTCAAAACTCGCTGTTTGCTCAATACGGAGGAATTAATCGCATTCGGGTGATGCTGACCGGGATGTTTGCCAGTGGTGGACTGGCTGGCTTGGCGGGAACCGTAGAGGTAATGGGGGCGCACTATCGTTTTGTTGACGGTGCCCTGACTGTACCAGGGTTCGCCTGGACGGGGCTGATGGCCGCTCTGCTTGCGAACTCGCACCCGCTTGGCATCATTGTGACTTCGATCCTGCTTGCTGCTTTTCAGACAGGAGCCATGGGTGTAGAGCGCAATACGGATGTGCCGCTGGAGCTGGCAAGTGTTATACAAGCCGTATTGATATTGTTCATCTCCGCCAAGTTCAGCTACGACTGGTGGAAAAAGCGGAAGGCAAAAGGAGGGGAATCGCATGGAGCTCTTTGATTGGTCCCTCCTCAGTTCTACCATTCGGATGGTCACGCCGATCTTATTGGCAGCTTTGGGTGGAGCGCTCTGCGCACGTGTCGGAATTTTTAATGTTGGCTTGGAGGGATTGGTACTGGTCGGTGCCTTTTCCGCGATCGTCGGCAATCATTTTACCGGGAATCTCTTTCTGGCCGTTTTGATTGCAGCGCTGGTCAGCATTGTCTTTTCTCTCTTATTCGCGTACATGACGATCAAGCTTAGGGCGAATGAAATCGTCGTCGGTGTGGCGATTAACTTTCTCGCGCTGGGGTTGACGACATTTGCACTGCGGGCGATCTTCGGTGTCAAAGGGGCGTTTTACGATAAGGATATGGTTGGCTTGCCAACCGTCGAGATTCCTTTCATTCACGATATTCCAGTCATCGGAGGCATTGTCTCTGGTCATTCGCCGCTCGTGTATTTTGCGTTTTTGGCTGCCATTCTGTTGTATGTGTTCTTTTATCGGACGGTTACGGGCTTCCGCGTCCTCGCAGTTGGTCTGAATCCCGTTGCGGCACGCAGTCTCGGTCTGAAAGTGACGGGACTTCAGATGCTGGCGATTGTGATGAGTGGAGCATTGTGCGGGATTGCAGGGGCACAGCTTTCACTGGGGCAAGTCACGATGTTTACAGAAGGAATGACGGCTGGCCGGGGCTTTATCGCATTGGTAGCGATGATGATGGGGCAGTCGCATCCACTCGGTATTTTGGCTTCGAGCTTTTTGTTCGGGTTGATGGATGCCCTTAGTATTCGGTTGCAGGGCTTTTCGCTTCCGACCCAGTTCACTGCCATGCTGCCATACGTGCTGACGATTGTGGCGATGTTCTTCTTGAAAAACAAGAGTCAGATCGGCAGCGATAATCAGCAGAGCACCCGTTAAACACAGGTCATATAGACAGCGAAGACAAGGGGAAATGCGCTATGAACAAGGCAGATCGGATCAAAAGAATGAAAGTACCCGCCCCAGTGGGACCGGGACTCGCCAGACGACTTCCGCCAGGACAAATCCTGACAGAGCGGTTTCCCATTTTGCATGAGGGAGACGTGCCGGTGTATGACATGAGCGAATGGACACTGCGTGTTTTCGGTGAGGTAGACCGGGAAGTGACGCTCTCCTACGAAGAGATCATGGCGATGCCACAGGTGACAGTGACGAGCGACATTCACTGCGTGACGCGTTGGTCCCGTTTTGACAATGCATTTACAGGCGTGCGTTTTCGTGATTTTTTGCAAGCAATTGGCGTGACTCCGCGAGCGAACTTCGTCATGCTGCACGGTGATCACGACTATACCGCCAATGTGCCGCTTGCGGATCTGGAGCGTGATGATGTGCTGCTGGCTCATTCCTTTGATGGAGAGAGACTGACGGATAAGCACGGTTGGCCGCTTCGCCTGGTTGTTCCTCATCTGTATTTCTGGAAAAGTGTGAAGTGGATCAGAGGAATTGAATTTATGACCGAAAACAAGCCCGGCTTTTGGGAGCAAAATGGTTTTCACTTGATCGCAGACCCGTTTCGTGAAGAGCGGTTCTCCGGTGAAGCGTTGCCGATCCCAGAGGATGAGTGGGAGAAAAAGGAGTTCGATTGAGATGTTGACGAATCTAAAGGTAGATCCAGAACAACTGCCAAAGCGCGTCATCGTGTGCGGTGATCCAAAACGTGCAGCTTTGATTGCTTCGAAACTCGACGATCAGCGTCAAATCGGGGAAAACCGTGAATATCACAGCTATGCGGGTACGTGGAAAGGCGTTGAGGTAGCGGTAGTGAGCCATGGGGTAGGTGCACCGGGAGCGGCCGTATGCTTCGAGGAGCTGGCGAAGGGCGGCGTTCAGGTCATCATTCGTGTAGGAACTGCCGGGTCATACCAAAAAGAAATCGAGACAGGCAGCCTCGTCATCAGCTCCGCAGCGGTTCGCCAAGATGGCTTGACCAGTCAGTTGGTTCCGGCGGGATTCCCGGCTGTTGCCAATCGCCATGTCGTGGACGCGCTTGTACAAGCAGCAGGAGCAAACGCATCAGACTTGAAGGTATTCGAAGGAATCACGCTGACACTCGATGTCTTTTATAGTGGGGTGTTGGAGTTCCCGCACAAGCTGTACCAAAAAGCTGGCGTTTTGGCAGTCGAGATGGAAAACACCGCTCTCTTCGTGATTGCGGCTCTCCGTGGTATGAAGGCAGGCTCTATTTTGGCGATTGACGGGTATGCAGATGCAGACCTGATCGAATCCTATAACCCGCACACCGATGTGATGGCAAAAGCCATTGAAGCAGAAGCGCTGATCGCATTGGATGCAGTCATTGCCGTTTCCCAGTAACAATAGGTAAGCCCAGGACGATTACAGGTCCTGGGCTTTTTGGTAGTTTTAAAAAGTATCGATAAACCACTAAAGCTGGTGAGAAGAAAAAGCACAGAGCTCGTAGACCTTGACAACGCCTACCCAGTCGGAATTTCAAAAAGGGGACCCGCTTGTCGAACACTTCTTCCTCGAAAAACTTCCGCCCGTAGGGTGGCTTTGGCTCGACGGTCCCCTTTTTGAAATGGAGACGAGCAGTCAATCATCCACGCTAGCGTGTCAGAGTCGAAGAGAACCGTGCTTTTTCTTCTCCTCCCCTATGTTGACTCAAGCGATGATTCCTCGTTAAAACGATCCAGCATAGAGATCGTATCAATCAGGTGATTGTTAAAAATTTGTCTGGCCACACTCAATAGCTCGATGATCATCGGATCACGCAGCGAGTAGGTGACTTTGTTTCCGTCCTTCGTTCCGTACACGATATTGTTGTTCCGCAAAATGGCGAGCTGTTGGGAAACAGCGGAGCCTTCACTCCCGATGAGTGTCTGAAGCTCGTTTACATTCTTATCTCCTTCCGCCAGCAGTTCCAGAATCCGAATCCGCAGGGGATGACCCAACGCCTTGAAAAAATTCGCTTTAAATTGTTGTAGTTCCAAATTCAATGATAGGTTCCTCCGATCGTAACATCATGTGGAAGTTTCAGTAGGAGCGGATAGACGCGTGCATTCGCGGAAGGCAAAATGCTTGCATCCGAGGCACTTCCCAGTATCCAGTAAACTGAGGGCATACGTGATCGCGTCTCCAGTATGAGCAAAAAAATGAGCTTCGCCTACGAGGCCATATAGCCCCGTACGCTGCAAGATTTTCTTGGGGCCAGATTGGATTCCGGAAATAAGGACTGTTGTCCCTTGGTCCATACATTGTTTCACAATCCGCGACAAATTCGCTTCCCCGGTCATGTCCATCAGGGGGACTTTTCCCATCCGCAGCAGCAATACCTTTGGTTGTCGTTGAAGGGTTTGCGTGAGGGAGCTTTCAAACAAGTCGGCATCCCCGAAAAACAGCGGACCCTCAATCGTGTAGATGCTGATTTGCGGGCAATCGTGCCCCTCGGTAACCATATGCGGCATGACTTTGTCGTGCTTGGACGAGGGATCAGGCAGCACCTGAGCTACCCGCAAGCTATCGCGTGTTCGTTTGACAAATAACAGGATAGACAGCACCAACCCTACTTCAATAGCGACGGTTAAATTGGTGAAAACGGTCAAAAGGAAGGTGAGCACCAGCACAAGAGAATCGCTCGTCTTCGCTTTTAGCATATGGGTAAATTCCTTGCGCTCACTCATATTCCAGGCAACCAGCATCAAGATCGGCGCCATACTCGCCAACGGAATGTGCGAGGCGTAAGGGGCGAACAGCACCAGGATGAGCAAAACGACCAGACCATGAATGATGCCAGACATGGGGGAGGTTGCCCCGGTTCGAATGTTGGTGGCTGTTCTCGCAATCGCGCCAGTAGCCGGAATTCCCCCAAATAACGGAGTCACGATGTTGGCAATTCCTTGGCCGATTAATTCCCGGTTGCTGTTGTGGCGACTGCGTGTCATCCCATCGGCGACGACAGCAGACAATAAAGACTCTATCGCTCCTAGTATAGCAATGATCAAGGCCGGACTCAGTAACTTTTGGACACGTTCCCATGTGATTTCAGGAAAATGAAAGCCGGGTAATGTATTCGGTATCTCTCCAAAGGTAGAGCCAATTGTCGCTACCTTTCCTTCCAAAAAGAGGACGGAAACGACACTGGAGACTACGAGTCCGACGAGAGAGGCCGGTATGCTACGGAAGAATCGGGGAGTCACCAAAATAAGGGCGAGACTCAAAATAGCGATGGCTACGCTGTATACATGAATCGTGTTTAGATGAAGGACGATTTCCCGCATGTTGGACAAAAAATCCTCGTGTCTTTGCAGTTGTTCCAGGCCGAGAAAGTTGGCAATTTGACCAGAGAAGATGATAACAGCAATCCCCGAAGTGAATCCGATGATGACGGGGCGCGGAATGAATTTGATCAGCCCTCCCAGCCGTAGAGCCCCCATGAGAACAAGGAGAATTCCTGCCATGAATCCAGCGAGGAGCAAGTCTGCATAACCGTATTGCATGACGATTGCAAATAATATCGGGATAAACGCGCCCGTAGGTCCCCCGATTTGATAACGGGAACCGCCGAAGAGAGAAATCAATATTCCGGCGATAATGGTCGTGTAAATCCCGTACTCAGGCTTTACTCCGGAGGCGATAGCAAATGCCATGCCCAACGGTATCGCGATAATGCCGACGATTAAGCCTGATACACAGTCTTTTCGAAAGGAAACGAGATCGTAGCCTTCGAATCTTGGTGCCCACTTCATGATTGCAACCCTTCTTTTCGTATTTTCGAATATTTGATTATTTGAATATAGATGGATCATACATCCGCTCTTCCGTTCCGTCAATTCCATCCTTACATGAACTTTTCCGTTTATTAACATTTGCTTTAAGATTCCTTAACGCTCGTACAGTACCATTCAAAGTAACAAGTGAACAATCCCTTCGGTTGGAGCCATGGAGAAACCCCCGACAGCCTTTCCAAGCACTTTCATCGAGAGTTCTTTGGCATTGTCATGTCGCAGGGTTTTTTGTCTTGGGCATAAGGAGGCTTAAGCGAGTGAACCAGGAACAATTTCATGCAAAACTGGCACAGTACAAGCTAATCGCTTCCGTAAAAGAAGCGAAGCACCTGGAAAAAGCGGCAGAGGCAAATTTGAGTGCTGCGGTACTCTCGATTGGTAACATTGGTGTGATCAAAGGCTATGTGGATTATTTTAAGTCGAAAAATATCCCTGTATTTCTTCATTTGGAGCGGATTGGCGGAATCAGTCATGACCGGGAAGGAATCGCATTTCTGGCGCATTACGTCAAGCCAGATGGGATCGTCACTACGCGCAACACACTGGTCAAGCTGGCGAAAAAGCAAGGCCTGCTGACGATTCAGCGATTGTTTTTGGTCGATAGCGACTCGATTAAATCAGGCCTAACCTCCCTGCAGGATACACAGCCTGACGCCGTTGAGCTGATGCCTGCTTTGCTGCCGGAGTTTATCGAAGAATTTCGAAGTGTTATCGATACCCCAATCATTTCTGGCGGGCTGATTCGCAAGCGGGAACAGATGGAGGAAGTATTAAAGCATGGGGCGACAGCTGTTTCAGTCGGAAGTCCCCTGCTGTGGAAGGAGTGTGTGAACCTTGATTCAAGCGTTGTTATTTGATTTGGACGGGACTTTGCTAGACAGTCGGGATGCGGTCGTGGATGCCGTTGCTTTTACGGCTGAGCAGTACGCACCGGGACATTTTAGCAGGGAAGAGCTGCTCGCGCGTTTTGGCGAATCGTTTGATGATTTTTTGGCGGTAGTTGCTACAGCAGCAGGCGTACCTGACAAAAAGGAAGTGCTGCAGAGATACTTCGCCTATGTACGGGAGCATCATGAAGAACATGTCAAACTGTTTCCGTTTGTTCGCGAAGGGTTGGAAAAGCTGAAGGCGGCGGGCTTCACGATGGCGATCGTCACGAACAAGCAACGGGAGTTTACATTGGCTGGTCTGGAGATGGCGGGGATTGAGCATCTGTTTGAGGCAATCGTCACTGTCGATGATGTATCACGAGGCAAGCCGTCGGCTGAGCCTGTACAAAAAGCACTGGTGGCACTGGACAAACGTCCCGAGCAAGCCATGATGATCGGTGACAGTCGCTATGATGTACTGGCTGCGGTAGGAGCGGGTGTGCAGTCTGTCGTTTTGGAGTGGTACGGACAAGAGAACTGGCTCTACGCTTTTCCGGATTACCGCTACGCTAATTTCGAGGCATTTGTTACAGAAATGCTGGCCGCAAAGGCACAAGGAGGGAAATAAAAACAAATGGCACGTGTGGTGTTGGAGCAGGTAACGAAAGCCTTTCAGAATCAAAGCGTGGTCAAAGGATTGGATTTGGTCATTCCAGACGGCTCCTTTACGGTTCTGGTAGGTCCGTCCGGCTGTGGGAAATCAACCACACTCAGGATGATCGCTGGCTTGGAAACAGTGACGGACGGCAAAATCATGATCGGTGATCAAACGGTGAACCAATTGCCACCTGGCAAGCGTGATATTGCGATGGTTTTTCAAAATTACGCTCTCTATCCAACAATGAACGTGTATGACAATATCGCTTATGGGTTGAGAAACCGCGGAATATCGAAAAAGGAATGTCAGGTACTGGTAGAGGAGATCGCGGAAATCGTCGGGCTAACCGATTACCTCAAGCGCAAGCCTTCTCAGCTCTCCGGTGGTCAACGGCAACGAGTTGCACTCGCGCGGGCTATGGTGAAAAAGCCAAAGGTCTTCCTGATGGACGAACCGCTCTCCAATCTCGATGCGAAGCTGCGGAATCAGATGCGTGTGGAATTGACGAGCCTGCACAAGCAGCTCGGTAGCACTTTCATCTACGTGACACATGATCAGGTAGAAGCGATGACTATGGGCGATCAGATCGTCGTCATGAATGACGGACACATTATGCAAGTAGCGGCCCCGATGGATTTGTATCAGGAGCCGGAAAATCTGTTTGTCGCCCAATTTATCGGTTCTCCGCCGATGAACATTGTTTCTGCGGAGGGCAAGAGTGAGCACGTATGGGGATTCCGCCCGGAAAAAGCAGTGTTGTTGCCTATGGCTGTCTCTGCCATTACGAGCGAAGAGATGTGGAACGCACGAGGTCAGGTCGTATCCAGAGAAATTCTCGGCTCAGATACGCTCCTTCATGTAGAGACAGAAAAAGGCAGGGTCATCGTCAAAGCGGACTCGGAGGTAGCGATGCAGGTCGGCTCCTCGGTCACGGTCACTGTACCGTGGGAGTACATATATGTGTTCGAAAAAGGGAGCGGAAAACGAGTGGGGCGCATGAGTGGACGAGAGCCTGTATCGACACGTGCAGGAGGGGATAGCTGATGCGAAAAGCGGCAACTGTACAGGAGTTGCCGGGTGTAAGCCAGTCGAAAACAGAAGTGCGTCCGTCGGCATTTGCCTGGTCTGAGCTCGCATCCCGACTGCGTCCGTACTTGTATCTGGCACCCGCATTGATTTGCTTTGTCCTGTTCTTCTTTTACCCGATTGGCTCGATCATTTATTTGAGCTTTCAGGACTGGTCATTGATCAATTTGGAGCAAATGGAATGGGTAGGCTTGCAAAACTATCAGGACTTGATGGTAGACGGAGATTTTCATCAAGTATTGGGAAACACCGCGGTCTTTACCATTGCGACAGTGGGGATTGGCCTGACGCTATCCTTCCTGCTCGCACTATGGCTGAACAAAAAGGCAAAGGTGTACGGCATTATTCAGGCGACTGTCTTCAGTCCTCACATCATTTCCCTGGTATCCGTCTCGATGCTGTGGATGTGGCTGATGGACCCGCAGTTTGGCCTGTTGAACGCAGGGCTGGAAGCGGTCGGATTACCTGCTTATACGTGGCTGACTGACCCGAAAAGCTCCTTGCTGTCACTGATCATCGTCAGCATTTGGAAAGGTGTCGGCTATAACACGCTCATTTTCATCGCAGGTTTGCAAAGCATACCGGGCGATATATACGAGGCAGCAGCGCTCGATCAATCACCGTGGTGGCGGACGCTGAGACGGATTACCATACCGATGCTGTCGCCGACGATTTTCTTTTTGCTCATTATCAATACGATCTCATCCTTTCAAGCATTTGACACGATTGCCATTATGACGCAGGGTGGTCCAATCAATAGTACGAACATGCTTGTCTACTACATTTACGAGCAGGGAATGGACTTCTACAATGGCGGGATTGCTTCGGCTGCCTCTGTCATTTTGCTGATACTGGTAGGGATTTTAACAGCTTTGCATTTCCTAGTGATGTCCAAGCGCGTACATTATCGCTGATGAACTCGTGAGAAAGGAGGAGCAGCATGTATCGAGTGGTTTTGGCTTCACGCAAGACCGTGGAATGGATTGGACTTTTGATCGTGGCTTTCCTGTTTGTGTTCCCGTTTCTGTGGATGGCATCGACGGCTTTCAAAACGATGCCAGAGGTCCGGCAATTTCCCCCGACGCTTTTGCCTGAGACGTGGGAGTGGAGCAATTTCGCCCAAGCGTGGGAATCAGGTCCGTTCCTTATGTATACGTGGAACAGCATTCTGGTTGCGGTAGGGATCTTGATCCTGCAATTTTTGACGGCGGTGCCTGCGGCTTACGCTTTTGCCCGCTACAAGTTTCCGGGTCGCAATCTGTTGTTTGGTCTTGTCTTGATTGTCTTGATGATTCCTGGACAAGTCATCTTTTTGCCGATCTACGTGCAATTGAGCGGTTGGGGACTCGTTAATACGCTGTGGTCGCTCATCTTGCCGTACGCAGCCAGTGCTTTCGGAATCTTCCTGCTCAGGCAAGCATTCATGCAGGTGCCCGATGAAGTGATCGAGGCAGCACGTCTGGATAACGCGTCCGAATGGAAGATCATGTGGACGATCATGGTCCCGATGGCGAAACCTGTGCTGGTCACTTTTGGACTATTCAGCTTTATTTACCACTGGAACGACTATTTCTGGCCGCTGATTATGACCAACAGCGACGAGGTGCGCACCTTGCCGATCGGAATATCCAGCTTGCACATGTCCGACGGCGGAACCTTGTGGAACGTCATGATGGCGGGCAACATGATCCTCATTCTACCGATTCTCGTGATTTTCTTCGTGGCACAACGGCATATTATCAAAGCGTTTATCTACCAATCCAAATAAAAAAGATAGCTCTTAGGGAGGAAATCAAATCATGTTTTCCATGAAAAAGACGGGAACGATTCTATGTGCATTGACTATTGGTTTATCAGGAGTGTTGGCTGGATGCGGATCATCTGGAAAAGAACAGTCTGCTAGTACAGGCAGCACTTCTCAGCCAGCAGCGTCTACAGCATCCAGCGGCCCAGTCCAAATTGATTTCTGGTATGCGTTGGGTGGCGTTCGTGGGAAAACCATCGAGGATATGGTCAAAAAATTCAATGAAACACATAAAGATATTATCGTCAAACCAGCCTACCAAGGTGCGTATCAAGAAAACCATTCCAAAGTACTGGCATCTGTAGCAGCGGGCAACAATCCGGATGTGACGATGGTCGAGATCGCTTCGATCGCAGCATTTGCGGATGCAAAGGTTTTGGAAGATTTGACGCCCTATTCGCAAGGGGATGAAAAGAAGTACATTCCAGGTCTCATGAAAAACTCTTATTGGAATGACAAACTGTACGCAGTGCCATTTAACCGCTCCACTCCACTGCTGTACATCAACCGCGATATGTTAAAAGAAGCAGGACTTGATACAAACGGTCCGAAAACATGGGATGAGCTCGTCAGCTTTTCTCAAAAGCTGAGCAAGAAAGAAGGAGACAAAATTACTCGGTACGGCTTCTCGACGCCCGTGGATATCTGGTTCTACGAAGCGCTTGTTTTCCAAGGCGGGGGCAACATCCTGAGCGAGAACGGCAAGGAGCTGACGATCAACAACGAAGCAGGAAAAGCACCGCTTGAGCTCTGGTCCAAAATGGTGAAGGAAGGCATCATGAAAAACCCTCCAGGAGAGAACTACAATGCGTGGGATGTAGCGGAGCAAGACTTCCTGAATCAAAAAGTGGGTATGATTTTTACCTCGACAGGCTCCTTGACGGAATTGAAGAAAAATGCCAAATTTGACATGGGTGCAGCTTTCTTGCCAGCCAATAAAACGTTTGGTACGCCAACGGGCGGTGCGAATCTCGTGATGCTGGCGAAATCGACCGATGCGGAGAAAAAAGCAGCGTGGGAGTTCATGAAGTGGATGACCGACACTGAGCAAACGGTTCCGTGGTCAATCGCTTCCGGTTATATGCCTGTCACGACAGAAGCAATCGATTCAGCTGAAATGAAGGCTTTCTATGAAAAAGAACCAAACTTCAAGGTTGCGGTAGATCAACTGCAATACGGCTATCCTCGCCCAATGGCTCCAGGCTACAAAGAATTGCAGGATGTGATTCAAAAAGAACTGCAGCGTGCGATGCTTGGCCAAGCGACAGTAGATGAAGCGATGCAGGCGGCGACGGAAAAAGGCAGCAAGCTTTTGAAAAAATAACAGAAACGAAATGATAGAGGAGCTGGCGAAATGAACATTTGTATGGCACATCGCGGGTGGTCAGGCAAAGCCCCGGAGAATACAATGACAGCGATTCGACTGGCTTTGGCAGAGCCAGCTATCAAAGGAATGGAAATTGATGTACAGCTGACGCGTGACGGTGTTCCGGTGCTGATTCACGACTTTACACTGGAACGCACGACCAATGGCCACGGTCTGGTCATGGATCATACCTTGGCAGAGCTGCGTGAGCTGGATGCAGGGAGCTGGTTTGGCGACAAGTTTTCAGGCGAAAAAATCCCTACACTCGAGGAAGTACTAGTCGCAGTAAAAGGTCGCTGCACGCTAAATATCGAGTTGAAAGCAACAAGTGATATGTACCCGGGTATCGCTGAAAAGGTGCTCGCGCTTGTAGAAAAGCATGGAATGAAGCGAGAGGTGTACCTGACTTCCTTTGACCACGATTTGATCCGTCACGTTCGCACGCTCGACCAAGAAGTACAGACAGGCCTGATTGTATATGGCCGACCTGTACTCATGCTGGAACAGATGGAGGCAGCAGGTGCCACGATCCTCTCCATGGGATATCCGTTTCTGACGCGTGAGCTAACTGCAGCCGCGATTGAAAAAGGCTTCCAAGTCATCGCGTGGACGCTGGATGATCCGAAGCATATCCGCGAAGTCATTTCGTGGCATCCTCAGGTTCAAATTTGCACGAACCATCCTGACCGGATGTGGGAGTTTGTGTAAGCGAAAGCAGGAAAGAGCCGCCGTGCACATGCAAGGCGGCTTTTCTTGTTTTCGTTGTTTGGACTATATCTTGAATTTGCTTACATGAGATTGCAGTTCTTCGGCTATTCTTGCCAGAGAAGTAGCTGATGAACTGACTTCTTCCATAGCTGCCAGCTGTTCTTCTGTGGCGGCTGATACGCTTTGTGTTCCATCAGCAGAATTCTCCGCTACTTCTTCAATGACACTGACCAATTCTACCACCTGTTTGGTATTAAAAGACATTTGCTCAGAATAAGCTTTTACTTCTTGAATTTGGCTTGCTACCTGCGTGACAGCATCTTGGATCTGTTCGAAGGACTTGCCTGCATTGTTAACGACTGTAAGTCCAGTGGCGACCTCTTTGGTGCCCTGTTCCATTGAAAGGACAGCCTGGTTTGATTCGAGCTGAATCGTCGTAATCAACAGTGTGATCTGTTGCGCGGATTGCGCGGACTGCTCAGCCAATTTGCGCACTTCGTCTGCAACAACGGCGAATCCGCGCCCCTGTTCACCAGCTCTCGCCGCTTCAATAGCTGCATTAAGTGCTAACAGATTTGTTTGCTCAGCGATACCGGTGATCACTTGTACGATTTGTCCGATTTCCTGCGAGCTGTTTCCTAATCGTTTGACGATATCGGCAATGTTGCCGACAGTGTTCTTGATCGATTGCATCTGGCTGATAACGACCTGAAGGGCCTGATTTCCTTCCACTGCAATTTGGGAAGCGCCCAAAGCTGATTCGGCAGCTTGCTGTGCATTCGTAGCAACCCGCTGGGCCCCTGTCGATACACCTTGAATTGCGGTGACACTTTCCTCTACACTCTTCACTTGCTTTTCCGCACCGTAAGCTACTTCCTGAATCGTTATGGCGATTTGCTCGGTAGCCTTGCTCGTATGGTCGGAGTTGACAGACAATTCCTCTGCTGAAGAAGCAAGATCTGAAGCTGTATCATTTACTTGTTGAATAATCGTTCGCAGGTTGAGCACCATTGTGTTTACTGATTGGGATAGCTGTCCAACCTCATCCTTGGTTTGAATCTGCAAGGGTTGTACAGTCAGTTCACCCTCGGAAATGCGGTTAGCCACGGAGGCAACTGCCGCAATAGGGCGGGAGATTTGCCGGGAAACAGCGTATGCGATTGCGATCACGACAGCAACAACAATGATGACAATGATCGTAACCATGTTGGTAACGGATGAAACCGCAGACGTTATGGATTCGACAGGGATATGCAGATACAAACCAAAGTTGGTCTTGGGAATGGGGGAATAGGTGACAACGTATTCCTTGCCATTGTCCGAGTAGCTGTATGAGCCCTTTTCTGTTTTTCCTGATTTCAGGATTTCCATTAATGGTTGCGGCAGAGCGGATTCCTCAAGCGGTTTTCCGATCAGATCCTGGGTAGGATGGTACTGAATCTGGTCCTTGTTATCAACGAGAATCGGATAGCCATCGTTGCCTACTTTCAAATTCTTGAGAAATGTAGCTGTGAAGTCATCTACATTGACGAGCCCGGTCAAGACACCAAGCTTCTCATTGTTTTTCGCTTTTACAGGGGAAGCGACGATGATAGAGCGATTGCCGGTTGTCTTCGCAATAAGAACATCGGAGAAGCTGGGCTTGTCCTGCATACCGTCTTTAAAGAATTGGCGCTCGCCAAGATTGATTCCAACGCTTTTGGGGAACGTATCAGCCGTTACTTTTCCATCACTTGCGATAAAGGTATTTCCGTCATACAGTTTCATTTCCTCGGTAAACTTGCGGATGAATTCATTTTTTGTCGCTGCATCATCGGATTGAATATCCGAGGTACGGGCTAAAATCTGAATTTCTGTCATACGCCGGTCCAGATATTGATCCATAGCTATGGCTGTACTGGAAGTAAGGTCAACATAGGAAGATTTTTGTTTATCAATCAGAATGGATGAAAAGCTGTTCGTGATAAACACTGAAACGGCAGTAAGTGGAATGACGGCCACGACGAGAAACCAAAGGATCATTTTGTTCCTGAGTTTGTTGAACAAAAACATAGGATTTTTCCGCTCCTAATCCGTGATTGAGATATTTCTTTCTTTGTGAAAAGCGGTCTGCCACAAGGAAATATAATACAGGTAGACTGCTGAGATTAACTCAGCAGTCTGACAAAATATCAATATCCCATTGCTGCGCCTTCACCGCGAGGGTCAGCACCGCCAAATTTTACATTGGTTTGCGGGTCAATCAGGATTGCACCGGACTGTCCCATCGTATCGGTATAGGCTGCTTCCAGCTTTTCGACTGGATGCCCACGTTTTATTAACTCGTCCAGGACGTCTTGAGGGATGCGGCTTTCCACCTTGAGATTGTTGGAATCAGATCCCCAGTTGCGTCCATGCAGCCATCTTGGCGCTTCGATTGCGTCTTGTACGCTGAAACCAAAGTCGACGATACGCGTGACGAGAGCGGCTTGCGTTTGCGGCTGTCCTTCTCCCCCTTGTGTTCCGTAGAGAAGATAAGGCTTGTCCCCTTTAAAGAGCATAGCTGGGTTAATGGTGTGGAAGGTACGTTTTCCTGGTTCCAAGTGATTGATGTGTTTGGAGTCCAAAGAGAAATAGCTTCCGCGGTTTTGCAAAAGGATGCCCGTATCTTTCGCAACGATGCCGGAACCCCAGTCAAAATAGTGACTCTGAATGATGGACACGGCATTTCCATCTTTGTCAACGATCCCGAACCAAGTTGTATCGCCTTTTGGATCAAGCGGTTCTACGGATTTGGCAGCTTGCTTCATATCAATGCGCGCAGCTAAATCTTTCCCGTGCTGCTTGGACAACAGCTCATCCACAGGGATATCCGCAAAGGCAGGGTCAGTCAGCCATTTGTCGCGGTCAGCAAAAGCCTGTTTGGTAGCTTCCACAATCGTGTGATAGTAATCGGGTGTTCCTTCACCCATGCTCTTGAGGTCAAAGTTATTCAAAACATTAAGAATAGAGAGGGATGCCATACCTTGTGAGTTAGGCGGAACGTTGTACGCTTTATAACCGCGGTAGTCTACCGTAATTGGATCTGCCCAAGTGGAGGTGTGCTTCTCAAAATCTTTCAACGTGAGCAATCCGCCGTTGGCTTGCATGTCTGCTACGATTTTTTTAGCTACTTCTCCTTTATAAAAACCGTCAGCGCCTTTTTTCGCAATGATTCGCAAAGTATTGGCAAGATCCTTTTGTTTGAGAATTTCGCCTGCTGCATAGGGATCACCGTTGGGCTTCAGGAATGTTTTACGGAATCCATCAAAACGTTGAAGATTCTTCAAGTTATTGTCAGTTGGATCTGTCGCGTATTTCGTCCAATATACTTGGTTGGGGGAGACTGGATATCCGTTCTCGGCGTATCCAATGGCAGGCTCCAGCAGTTTGTTCCATTGAAGCTTACTGTTGCCCATGCTTTTATGGGCGTAGTTGTAAGCCTCCCACCAGCCGGAGACGACACCAGGGACAGTGTTTGCCGATTCATAACCGCGGGACGGGATTTTTTCGTAGCCTTTGTTTTTGTAATAGTCGATGGTTGCCTTTTCGCCTGCGCGACCACTGCCGTTCAGTGCTTTCAGCTCTTTTGTTTTGGCATTGTAGATGAGCCAGAAGTTATCTCCACCAATGGTTGTGTAATGAGGATAGACGACAGCTAATGTGGAAGCGGCTGTAATAGCAGCATCTACTGCATTTCCACCGTTTTCTAATGTCTTTAGGGCCGCAGCCGTAGCCAGATAGTGAGGAGTCGTCACCATTGCGTTCGGTGACATCGTTGTTGGACGGTTAGCAGCTTGTGCCCCTGAGAATGTTGATACCCCGATGACAGCAGTCAGCGCGACGGTCGAGAGTTTCTTCCAGAATGACATTCCTATGAAACCTCCTTCATGATGAATAAAATAATGATTCATTAAACCGGCTATCCGCTGTTGCCTCACCTCCTTCAAAAGTCAAAAATACACAATCATACAAAAATAGACAAAAATAGACATTATGTGCGCAAAAAAAGACCAATGATATAGGATCACTGGTCTCGTCCTACATCAATACTTCGGTAGCTGGCAAGCATGTCCGCTGTTGCGGAGGTAGCCCCTGTAGCTTTGCGTCGCCGGATTTCCCCGGGTTTGCCGTTTCGATATCAATGGATGAAGCATAAAATTGACACATTTACTGATGCGATCGTTGTGGGAAAATGTTCCTAAAACACCGTTTGCCAATAATATAGACTATTTACCATTTGTGGTAAATAAGAAAAAATATTTTAATCCAGAAAAATAGTCAGGAATGCTATGGGGAGGATTGTTTTTCGCAGACATTCACACACCTCATGGGGCTGAATTGCTTATGATGATAAAAAGGCACATAAGCCAAGGAGTGAAACAAAGACCATGATGCATCCCGATACAGAATTGCGCTATATCAACGATGAGATCGGGTACGGTGTGTTTGCGACAAGGTTTATCCCAAAAGGAACGATTGTATGGGCACAGGACAATTTGGACCAGGTATTGGACCCTGCATTTGTGGAAAAACTTGACTCATTACGAAAACAGGACGTGCAAAAATATTCATTCAAGAACCAGTTCGGAAAGTACATTCTTTGTTGGGATAAGGCAAGGTACGTGAACCACAGCTTTCATGCGAATTGTGTGCCGACCATGTATGATATGGAATTGGCTGCACGGGATATTTTTCCGGGCGAAGAGCTGACCGATGATTATGGAACGTTAAATCTGGATGAACCTTTTGATTGTTTGCCCGAGTCCGACACGGATCGCTCCCGTGTAATGCCCGATGACTTGCTTCGGTATTACCCACAGTGGGATCGGATTGCAGCGGAAGCATTCCAACGTTTCAATCATGTTGAACAGCCTTTGTTGCATCTGATTTCCCCGAAGCATCTCGAAACGATTCGAGGGATCACGGAGCAGCGCTTAGCCATTGATTCTGTCATTCATCTGTATTGCAGGCCACAATGGCAAACGAGGCAGCAATGGAAGACGTGAGCGGGTCGGTCAACGACCCGATTTTGTTGAACTCTGGGTAGAGAATCAGTATTATGGAATGTAAAGGTGAAGTGAAAGGTTGATTTCATTGGAAAACAAGGTAGCGGCATCCAATTTTATCCGCAATATCATGATTGATGACTTGCAAGAGGGCAAAGTAAAAGAAATTATTACCCGCTTTCCCCCAGAACCGAACGGGTATCTTCATATTGGACATGCAAAAGCGATCTGTCTCAACTTTGAGTTGGCACGTGAATTTTCCGGCAAGGCCAACCTGCGTTTTGACGACACCAACCCGGTGAAGGAAGACATCGAATACGTTGAGGCCATCAAAAGGGACGTTCAATGGCTTGGCTTCGAATGGGATGGGCTGTTTTTTGCATCTGATTACTTTGAAGAGATGTACAACCGTGCGGTGCTGTTGATTAAAAAAGGTCTGGCTTACGTAGACGATCTGTCTCCCGAAGAAATGCGTAAAATGCGTGGAACATGGACAGAGCCAGGCACAGATAGTCCGTTCCGCAACCGATCTGTGGAGGAAAACCTGGATCTGTTTGCACGGATGCGCCAAGGGGAATTCAAGGACGGAGAAAAGGTGCTGCGTGCGAAAATCGATATGGCTTCTCAGAACTTCAACATGCGTGATCCGGTTCTGTATCGAATCTCCCATGCAACGCATCACAACACGGGCGACAAATGGTGCATCTATCCGATGTACGACTTCGCTCATCCGTTGGAGGATGCCATCGAGGGCGTGACACACTCCCTGTGTTCACTGGAATTCGAAGATCATCGTCCGTTGTACGACTGGGTAGTCCGCGAGTGCGAAATGGAGAGTGTACCACGCCAGTACGAATTTGCCCGCTTGAATCTGACCAACACCGTTATGAGTAAACGCAAGCTGAAACAGCTTGTTGATGAGAATGTAGTAGACGGCTGGGATGACCCGCGCATGCCAACCATCGCAGGCTTCCGTCGTCGCGGCTATACACCGGAAGCGATTCGTACATTCGCTCGTGAAGTAGGGGTAGCGCGCGCTAATAGCACGGTTGACGAGAAAATGCTGGAGTATTTCATCCGTGAGGACCTGAAGCTGAAGGCACCACGTACGATGGCTGTTTTGAATCCGTTGAAGGTCGTCATCACGAACTATCCGGAAGGACAAGTCGAGATGCTCGAAGCGGAGATCAATCCAGAGAACCCAGAGATGGGCAATCGTCAAATTCCGTTCTCCCGCGAAATCTACATTGAGCAGGACGACTTCATGGAAAACCCTCCGAGCAAGTATTTCCGCCTGTTCCCGGGAAATGAAGTGCGTCTGAAGCACGCGTACTTCATTAAATGCAATGACGTCGTGAAGGATGCAGATGGCAACGTGATCGAGATCCATTGCACGTATGACCTTGAGACGAAGAGCGGCAGCGGTTTTACAGGTCGCAAGGTAAAAGGGACGATTCACTGGGTGGATGCGACCAATGCGCTTCCTGCTGAATTCCGTTTGTACGAGCCATTGATTATGGATGATGAAGACGCAGAGGGCACATTCCTCGACAACGTTAACCCGAATTCGTTGGAAGTGCTACAAGGCTATGTGGAGCCAAATATGAAAGAAACCAAGCCACAAGACAAGTATCAATTTTTCCGTCATGGCTATTTCAATGTCGATCCGAAGCATACGACAGATGATAAGCTCGTATTCAACCGGATTGTATCGTTGAAGAGTTCCTTTGAACTGCCAAAAGCATAGGAAATACGCATATAAATCAAGCGCTGCTGTGCATGGAGAACCCGTGTGCAGCAGTGCTTTTTTCTTTCGTGATTATAAATCAACGTGTATAATTATTCTGTTACATAAAGGGGGACAGGTAGTGAACGGGAGAGCAGAACTAACACGTAGTTTGAAGTTGCGACATATTGTCGTAATTGGACTGGGCTACATGGCCCCGATGGCCGTTTTTGACACCTTTGGCATTGTATCTGGAGAAACGGGGGGACACGTTCCTGCTGCTTATGCAGTCACACTTCTTGCGATCCTGTTTACGGCGGCAAGCTACGGAAAGATGGTACGGCTATTCCCTTCAGCAGGGACCGCGTACACGTATACGCAACAAACGATTCATCCCTATGCAGGATTTTTGGTAGGCTGGGCGTCTTTGCTAGATTATTTATTTTTACCGATGATTAACGCCTTGTTGACGGGAGTATACTTATCATCCGTGTTTCCTGACGTGTCGACAGCGTGGTGGATTATTGGTTTCATTGTATTGGTGACGGGGTTAAACGTATTTCGCGTAACGGTAACCGCATCCGTTAACTCGATTCTAGTGCTGTTTCAAGTCGTGGTCGTCGTATTATTTGCGGGATTGGCAATCCGTGGTCTTATGCAAGGTGACGGGCTTGGCCACGTATTCAACCTGCGTCCATTTTTGTCACCGGATATGTCTGTCATTGCACTGCTTTCCGGTGCATCGATTCTTTGCTTTTCCTTCCTTGGCTTTGATGCAGTAACCACGCTAACGGAGGAAACCGTCGATGCGAAAAAGACGATTCCTCGCGGGATTATGCTCGTAGCACTCGCAGGAGGGGCGTTATTTATTACGGCCTCTTATTTCATGCAATCATTATTTCCTGATGTTTCGGTATTGTCTGATCCAGAAGCGGCCTCTGCGGAGATTGCTCTGTTTATCGGTGGGACGATCTTTCAATTGGTGTTTTTGGCGGCAGCGTTGTCTTCGACACTGGCATCCGGACTCGTATCAGTCACGAGCGTGACACGCTTGTTGTACGCAATGGGACGAGATGGATTTTTGCCGCGACGCTGGTTCGGTTATGTACATCCGAAGCTGAGAACCCCTTTGCTTAACGTCTTACTGGTCGGAGCGTTGATGCTGTTCGCTTTGTACATGGATTTGTTAACAGCAACTTCCTTTATTAACTTCGGCGCACTGATCGCTTTTAGCTTTGTGAACATCAGCGTAATGGCGTACTATTTCCGTAAACAAAAGAACAAGCATAGCAAGGATTGGTGGGGCTTCGTGTTGTCTCCACTCATCGGGACAACGTTCATCGCCTTTCTGTGGGTCAACCTCGAAACAACGTCCATGATGCTGGGCTTGCTATGGAGCTTTGTAGGCTTGATCTATTTGTTGTACCTGGTGAAGGTCAAAAAAACCAATTTGGAAATGGTGAAGTTTGAGGAGTAGCATGTGGAAGACAAAGAGCCCTACACCCATTATTGGATGTAGGGCTACTTTTTTGCGGAAGATTAGACTGCTAATCAATTCTCTTCTGTAGGTAAAATCTCTGATGGGAAAGAGGGCAATCCTCGAGTACACCATGTATCTCGTACCCGTGTTTTACATAAAAGTCCTTTGCTTGAAAATCAAAAGTATCTAAATGAATCAAATGAATGCTATACTCCCTAGCTGTGTTTTCAATTTCAAGAAGAAGCTTGCTTCCCAATCCGGTCTTTCTCAAATCATCTCTGACCCATAAAGCATCAATGTACAAACATCTCCAAGAATAGTACACACAGTTTATTCCCGCAATGATAGTGCCATCTTCATCACGAACGTGTTTATTGATTTTTGAAAAAGGAACGGTCAGTTCAAAAGGAACATTCGCTTCATTGTATTCAACTATTCTTTGCTCAATAAAATCAGCGTCATCTTTCGTGCTTTCTCTGACTACATATTGTCCCATGATAACTCCTTTATTTAGTTATCTTGAATATTTGATTAGTTTGACTACTAGTATATCACGAGGGTGTATGGAAGACACCGCCGCACGTGGCTCTCTCTTTTTTATTCATTTAGATTCTCCCTAAGAAAGCAGGGGGAAAGCAAACAGCTCGCAGAGGAAACAGGAGAAATAAGCGAAGATCTTAGGGACACCGACCGAGACGGAATGCAAAAAGCGAAACACGCCCTTAAGCGTCCACCTCTGAAACACATCCTGAACCGGCCACTTTGGACGCGGTTTCGCTTTTTGCATGGAGGCGGGCAGTCAATCCCCAAGCGGGTGGCCCTAGAAGCTGAGCGTTTTCTCCTGTTTTCTCCCCACAACTACAGCCAGAACAAAGGGGTTCTTCTAGACGATCCAGAAAAGAGAGAGTAAACTGGCTACAGGAATATTCCAAACATTAACACTTGACACAAGGAGGAGTTATTCTGATGCTCTCGAATCTGTTCCGGCGGAAGTGGACGACGGTAGATTACGTCCTGATTGTCGTCACTGCCGCGCTCTACGCTGTTGCCATTATTATGCTTGCCAATATCAAGCTCATTCCTTCCGTACCGATCCGTCCGGCCAATGCCCTTCAGCCCGTTTTTGGCATGTTATTCGGCTTGCCGGGATGCATAGGCCTTGCCTTTGGAAATATGGTCAGTGATTTGTTAACCGGAAGCGCACCGCCTCATGCGATCGCGGTCGGTTTCTTTTCTAATTTTATGGGTGGCTTTATCGGGCTAATTGCTGTGAGTCACCCTGCCCTGAAAACAAAACGCAGTGTGCTTCAATACATCGTGTTTGTAGTCATCATCAGCTCGGCAGTAGTAGCATGCGGGATTCTTGTTAACTTTGCACTGGGCTTAACTCCGAAAGAGGTAGTTGCTGTATTCATCCCGACGGTGTTCTTGAACCAAGCCATATCAACGGCAGTTCTGGGACCGATCCTCTTAAAGCTGTTGTACCCATTCGTGAAGCGCTCTGGACTATACCGGGGTCGCCCCTTGCAGGATTTTAACTATCTCGGGAATGAAAGCAGGATCGCAAGGTGAAAACAGAACCATTGCTGCGAGTAAACGGAGTCTATTGGCATTATGAAGAGGGAGCACAGCCTGCGCTAGCGGACATTCATCTGGCGCTCTATCCAGGGGAAGTAGTCGGCGTAGTCGGGCCTGCTGCCGCAGGGAAAACGACGTTGCTTTTGACGATGTCAGGTTTGATTCCAGCTAACTACGGTGGACATTTCGTGGGGAGTGTCGAGTCCAATGGCGAGCAAGGCATCGTCTTTCAGGACCCGGAGTCGCAGTTCATCGGGCTAACCGTCGAAGAGGAGCTTGCCTTCTCGCTTGAGAATGCCGGGTGGTCGGACGAGCGAATCGAAAAAAGAATGGCAGAGGTACTCGATCTGATCGGATTGAACGGCTTTGCTAATCGTTCGCCCCTTGAGCTATCGGGGGGAGAAAAGCAGCGGGTGGCAATTGCATCCGCTCTTTCCCACAGCCCACAGGTACTCATTTTGGATGAGCCTACTTCTGAGCTGGACCCGGTGGGAGCGCGGGAGGTCTTCTCGCTTCTTTCACGTTTGAAGCGAGAAAAAGAAATGACGATTGTGGTATCGTCCCATGCGACAGAAGAGCTCGCAGCCTTTTGCGACCGAATGATTCTGATTGCTGAGGGGAAAATCGTTCTGGACCAGCCAACTCGCCAATTTTTTGACCAAGTGGACGTGTTGGACGAGCATGGCATATTAGTCCCGGATGTCATCCGACTCTATCACATGCTATGCCAGCAAGGCGTCTTGTCGGCGTCCACTGCTGGTGTGCCTCTGACTGTTGAGGAGCTGGCACTCTACTACAAAGAAGCACGGTTCGTTCGGGAGGGTAGCCTGTGAGTGTCGTTATTGAACTTAATGATGTCTGGTATAGCTATGAAAAGGAAAAGCCGGTGCTGCATGGTGTTTCGCTCCAACTGAAACAGGGAGAATTCGTCGCCATCATCGGGGGAAATGGTTCCGGTAAAACGACATTGGCCAAGCATTGTAATGGTCTATACAAGCCAATGCATGGTACCGTCAAAGTGAATGGTCTCGATACCAAGACGATGAGCGTTGCCCAGCTATCGAGAATCGTGGCCTATTGCTATCAAAATCCTGATCATCAAATCTTTCATTCGACCATAAAGGCAGAGGTAGCATTTGGGCCCAAAAACAAGGGCTGGCCGCCTGAAAAAATAGAGCAAGCTGTCGCGGAGGCGTTGGCAGCAGTGGGGTTATCCGACAAGGGTGACGAAGAACCCCATTTCTCGAGCAAAGGCACGCGGCAAAAGATTGCGGTGGCTTCGATCTTGGCGATGAAGCCGCAAGTCATCGTGCTGGACGAACCTACGACCGGTCTCGATTACCGAGGCATGCAAGAAATGATGGAGCTGGTGCGGCATTTACATGCGGAAGGTCATACGATCATCGTCATCACGCATGATATGCGTCTGGTAGCGGAGTATGCCCAGCGAGTGATCGTTATGCATAAAGGAAAGCTGTTATGCGATGGGGACCCAGTGCACGTATTTTCGCAACCACAAGTATTAGCTGCTGCCCAAGTAGAAGCGCCTGCCATTTATCGTTTTGGGAAGGCTGCTGGGATCGACGACCCGATTCCCCTCACGCTGACAGCGATGAAAAAACAGGTGCTGGGAGAGGGGATCTAAGATGAAGGATGCCCATCCGAGCTACACGCTGCTTGTATTCGTGCTGCTAGGCTTGCTCCCTTTTTTATTCCAGGACCCGCGTGCGCTAATTGTTCTGTTGGCGATAAACATCGCACTGATTGCCAAGCTGGGCTGGGAGCGCTCTATGATTAAGGCGTACATATTGGTTGGTGGAATCGGTTCGTGCTTTGCAGTGATTACGTGGCTACCGTTTACCAATGTAGGCACTCCGTACTGGAGCAGCACCATTCCGTTGATCCATTATCCCGTGCAAATCACGGATGTCGGTGTCTTATGGGCATTGGGAATGGGACTTCGACTGGCAAATGTCGCGTTATTGTCCATGTATTATGTGTTTACGACATCGCCCAGAGAAATAGCAATGGGACTTCGCGGGATTGGCGTTCCGTTTTCGATCAGCTATTTGCTCTCGCTCATTTTTCGCTTTATCCCCCTCGTCAAAAATGATTTGGCGATCATTCGGGAAGCGCAGATGGTACGAGGGATGTCGACGAGCGAAGGAAATGTTCCGGAACGCATCAGGAAGTACAGCTACTTGCTCGTACCGCTCATCTTCAACTCACTCAAGCGTGTACAATTGATTGCTAATGCATTGGATGCTAAAGGCTTTCGCATGCGTAACAGTCAGCATCGGTTTTACCGCAGCAAACGCTGGAAAAAAGCAGAAGTACTCACACTAGTGGCTGGTGTATGTATCGTCTCGGCACTGTTTTACATCGCCAGGCTGCATCCAGATCATATTGGCGTGCTGATTCCGGGGCGTATTTAGTGAGGAGGTAGGCAAAATGGACGAAGCATTGTTTTCGCAGGTCAATCGTTTGCAGGTAGAAGAGGGCACGCTGGAGTACGGCGTAACAGGAAAGTCAGATGCACCTGCCTTGCTGCTTTTGCATGGCATTCGCAACACTAAGCTGCTATTTGCGCCCATCCTGCCACGATTGGCAGAGCGATATCGGGTGATTGCGGTAGATATCCGTGGTCACGGGAATTCTGTGAGCGATGGTTCCTTTTCGTTTGAGCGGATTGTAACGGATTTGATTCAACTTTTGGATGCAGAACAGCTTGAACAAGTGACGATTGTCGCAGCGTCCTTTTCTGCTGTGCCTGCCCAGATGCTTGCGATTCGCGAGCCCAAGCGAGTAGCGTCGCTCGTATTGCTGGATGGAGGGTATTATTCCTTGGGAGAAGTGCCTGGATTCAATAGGGAGAAGGTTGTCGAGCGGCTGGCAACCACGCGTTTTTCTTCCGTAGAGGAAGCGGAAAGGCAGTTCGCACAGCGGTATGGTACGAGAGTGATGCCAGAGGGCTGGATGCGAGACGAGCTTTTGAAAAGGGAAGACGACAGCTACGGATACCGTTTGCCGAGGGAAGCTTTCTCCGCTTATTTCAAAGAGTACAGCGTCCATAGCCAACCGGAAATGTTCCAACAGCTGACATGCCCCGTGCTATTACTGCTGGCTGACGACAGCTTATTGTCAAAAGAAGAGCAGCAGTTTCATCATCAGGCAGTCGCCAATTATCAGGGGATTGTGAAGCAGGCCAAGGTAAAAATGATACAGGAAGCTCAACATTTGCTGATGGTAACGCATCCGCAAGAGACCGTGAACGAAATCCAAGATTTTTTATCGAAATAAGGAAGGGACAAGCGAGGATGCTTGTCCCTTTTTCTTTGTTTACCGCTTTGCTTCGCGTATGAGCACGCTCAGCTGTTCGGCCATGGTTTGATTATTTTTGTGATTCTTCATTTGCTTTTTCACTGTTTCTAGCGCTTGGATGCCTTTTTTCGAGTTCACGACCTTCACGGGTGTATCCGTTCCGTAGATACGCTCGATTTGGGTGCGTGCTTGTGCGAATGTGTTCTGATGATCACTCGTACCCAATGTACCTGCGGTTCCGCTCCCTGATTTTGTATGGGCAGCATCATGCCCTCGACTGGAGCTTCCCGAGTAATTGCTGATGAGATGGGACTGCATCGGGTCCATTTGATTGATCGATTGTGTATTGGCAGTAGAAGGGGCCAAGTAGATGGCATCGTTCACGATCAATGCCTGAACGCCGTGAACGCCCGCTGCCTTCAGTTGGGCTTCCAACTTTGTAGAAGGACCGCCTGTGTGCAAGTGTGAGCTGCCCATGGAGCTGTAGAGAGCATTGCCCATTCCGCTATACGTATGGCCGTGCGCGTTTGTCGTGAATTTCTTATCACGATCCACGCTTGGAATAACATTTGCGCCTTTGGGCGTCTGCACGGTGGACTGTGTGTGTGCTGGCGGATGCGGCTTCGTAGGCGGAGCAGCCTGATTCATACAAGCTGTCATTAGAAGTACAGCCCCTAACCCTGCGGTTCCTACCCATGTATGGAAGTGCTTCATCACGATCCCTCCAAGTCTTCCTACCTAGATAAACTTATCCTTTGTTCGCTGCATGAAGTTATGAGTGGAGTATGTTGGAAAAAATTCCGGTGATCACGAGTATCTTGTGGAAAAAATGCACAAACCAAAGGAAGGAAATCACTGGAGGTGGTAGATTTGGCAGATTCAAACAACGTGAAGGAGCAGCCAGTATCCCGAAGGAACTTCTTGAAAAACTCCGGCCTGGTGCTGGGAAGCTTGGTCGTGGGTGGCGTGGCAGGGAGCTTGCTCCGCAAACCAGAACCTCCGGCGCAGCCAGCAGCACCGCCCCCTGCTGCCGATTACAATCAGGCACTCATGTTTTTTACGCCTGAGCAATTTAAGGTAGCGGATGCCGCCTGTGAGCGCATTTATCCTGAGGATGAGCTGGGTCCGGGCGCGAAGGCACTCGGTGCCGCTTATTTTATTGACCACCAGCTAGCGGGTGATTGGGGCTTTAATGCTCGTGAATACATGCAAGCGCCCTTTTTTCCAGGTGAGATCACACAGGGCTATCAAGGCAGGTTGAAACGTAGGGAAATATTCGATATCGGCCTTCAAGAGATGAACAACTACAGTAACAGTACCCATGGAAAACGGTTTTATGAACTCCCGGCGGAGCAGCAGGACGCGGTTTTAAAGGCTTTTGAAACCGATGAAGTAAAATTGACGACCATTTCGGCGAGCACTTTTTTCAATATGCTGCGGGCCAGTACGATCGAAGGCGTTTATGCAGACCCTCTGTACGGAGGTAATAAAAATATGGACGGCTGGAAAATGAAGAATTTCCCAGGTAATCAGATGGCGTATACACAGCTGATCGATAAGCCTGAGTTTGTGAAGATGGCTCCCTTAAGTCTGCGGGATCATCAACAACATTAAGGGGGACTGTACATATGGCCAAAAAGCTGCCCAAGGTTGACGTCGTAATCGTGGGGGTGGGCTGGGGAGGAGGCATTATTGCTTCCGAGCTAACCAAGCAAGGTTTGACAGTAGTGGGCCTAGAGCGAGGCAAGGAGCGGAAAACCGAAGACTACTTCATGGTACACGATGAATTGCGTTACGCTCTTCGTTACGAGATGATGCAAGATTTGTCCAAGGAAACGATTACGTTCCGCAGTAAAATGAACGTTCGCGCGCTTCCCATGCGGTCATACGGTTCCTTTTTGATCGGGACAGGACTCGGGGGAGCTGGTATCCACTGGAACGGACAGACCTTCCGTTTCCTGCCGTATGATTTCGAAATTCGCTCCAAGACGATTGAACGGTATGGGGCAAAGAAAATTCCTGAGGGAATGACGATCCAGGATTGGGGCATTACCTACGATCAATTGGAGCCGTACTTCGATAAGTTTGAAAAGATGGCGGGAATCGCAGGCGAGGAGAATCCATTGGGGGGAAAACGCTCCAGTCCTTATCCGATACCTCCGATGCGTACGACACCGAGTATGAAAATGTTTGCAGATGCGGCGAAGAAGAAAAGCCTGCATCCATACATCCTACCATCTGCAAATCTCTCGCAAGCGTATACCAATCCAGACGGGGTGGCTCGGGCAGCTTGTCAGTACTGCGGCTTCTGTGAAAGGTTTGGTTGCGAGTACGGAGCAAAAGCCGATCCAGTGGTGACGGTGATCCCGGTAGCGAAGAAGACAGGGAAGTTTGAAATTCGCACGCATTCCCATGTCCGCAGAATTTTACATACAGGGAACAAGGCGACAGGCGTCTTGTATACGGATGTCACGACAGGGGAGGAATTCGAACAGCCCGCCGATATTGTGGTGATGACCAGTTATGTATTCAACAACGCGCGAATCTTGCTCATGTCCAAGCTGGGGAAACCGTATGATCCAGCAACAGGAAAAGGCGTAATCGGAAAAAATTATGCCTACCAGGTCATGAGAGGAGGCGCAGTCGGCTTCTTCGACGACAAGGAGTTTAACAATTATGCAGGCGCAGGCTCGTTAGGAATGTGTTTGGATGATTACAACGGTGATAACTTCGATCACTCCGATTTGAAATTTATCCATGGGGCGAATATCGCTGTCACACAAACTGGCTTTCGACCAATCGGCACGAACAAGGTGCCACCGGGAACGCCTAGCTGGGGCAAGGATTTCAAGGCTGCATCGATCAAATACACGAATCGGTTCATATCCGTAGGCGCCCAAGGAGCTTCCATGCCATTTCGACAGCACTTCCTTGATCTGGACCCGACGTACAAGGACGCATTTGGTGATCCATTGATGCGCATTACGTATGATTTCGTCGATCAGGACAGGGAGTTGGCGGCTTTTTGTGCAGATAAGTGCGCAGAAATTGTGAAAGAAATGGGGGCGAACGAGAAACTCGAAATCAACCGCAAGCTCGGACCCTACGATATCACACCATACCAATCGACACACAATACAGGTGGCGTCATCATGGGAGCCTCTCCAGAGACCTCGGCCGTTAACAACTACTTGCAGATGTGGGATGCGGAAAACGTATTTGTCGTCGGGGCTTCTGCCTTTGCACACAATAGCGGCTACAATCCGACAGGAACGATGGGTGCTCTCTCCTATCGAGCGGCAGAAGGCATTTTGAAATACAGGAAAAGCGCGGGCGGCATGCTCGTATAAGCTGTTTTTCTAGTAATGCAAAACATAATTGCAACTATGCGAAAAGTCGTTGGGGCAACTAACGGCTTTTTCTCGTGAATTCGAAAAATATCATTTGCATGATTGCGAATGTCTGCGAGCGCAGAAAGGGAAGAGCGCTGGAATGATGCGGTTTCTTACCTTGGCACGCTCCTTGCTATACCCTTTGGTAACAGCACAAGCAAAAGGGAGAGACGAGAAATGACGACAAACAAGTGGAAGATGGACACCTCCATTATTCATACAGCACAAACGCCTTGCCAAAAAACAGGAGCAGTCGTATCCGCGGTGGTACCTGCCGTGGCCTACGCGTTTCCAGATGCAGACTCCGCAGCGGCGTGCGTGGCTGGGGAGCGGGAAGGAACGTACTACGGAAGATATGGCAACCCTACCATCACCACTTTGGAGCAAAAAATCGCCGCGTTGGAAAATGGCGAAGCTGCCTTGGGTGTAAGCAGTGGGATGGCAGCCATTTCGGGAGCTTTGCTCGCCTTTTTGAAGCAGGGTGATCATGTCGTGTGTACCCGAGATGTGTACGGGGGTAGCTACAAGTTTCTTACGACCATGGCCCCGCGTTATGGCATTGCGACGGACTTCGTCGATTGCACCGATTTGCAGGCAGTCGAGAGCGCTTTTTTGCCAAACACAAAAGTCCTGTACCTCGAAACACCCTCGAACCCGTGCCTGACTGTTTTAGATATCTCGGCGTTGTCACGTTTGGCGCACGCGCATGGCATTGTGGTAATCGTCGACAATACCTTCTTAACGCCATACTTGCAGCGACCGCTTGAGCTAGGGGCGGATGTCGTCGTGCATAGCGCCACCAAATATTTGAACGGACATGGGGATGTCATCGCGGGCTTCATCGTTGGGAAGCAGGAGCATATCCAATTCATGCGCAAAAACGTCATGGGAGACTTGGGACAAAATTTGAATGCTTGGGATGCTTTCTTGATCTTGCGTGGGCTGAAAACACTCGGCTTGCGTGTCAGACAGCATGGGCAAAACGCGCAGGCAGTGGCGGAGTTTTTGGTGCAGCACCCTGCAATCTCGCACGTCTACTACCCTGGTCTGCCTTCCCATCCACAGCATGAGCTGGCTAAACGGCAAATGGCCGGAATGGGCGGGATCGTTTCCTTTGAAGTAAAGGGCGGCTACGAGGCAGCCAAATCTTTCATTAACGCTCTGCACTTGGCTATGATATCGTTTAGTTTAGGAGATCCCGAGACACTGGTACAGCATCCTGCCTCGATGACGCATTCCTCGATTCCTGCCTCTGAGCGAATCAAGTTCAACATTACGGACGGTCTGATTCGTTTATCGACTGGCTTGGAGGATGTGGAGGATATCATCGCGGATTTGGAGCAGGCGCTAGCTAGTCTGCCAATGGCGGCAGTGTCTAGGGGATAAAGGAACGTGAAACTGGAGGATTGGGCATGACAGAGTTTTCCCGGATCGAGGAATTCATTCAATCGTACGCCGACAATATTTCCAAGGTACTGGGACTCGATGTCACCATCCTGGATGAACAAGGGATACGTGTGAGCGGGACCGGCTACTATCAGGAGTTGATTGGATTGCCTGCGCCGGAGGGATCGTTTTTCCGAATGATCCTGCAAACCGGACAGCCGGGAATGATTTTTGACATGAAAAAGAACGAATCGGAGTGTGGCAATTGCAAGTTTTTGCAGCAATGCCGAGAGCTGGCGACGATTGGATTTCCGGTGCACAAACGGGAGAAGACGGTAGGGGTCATCGGAATTATCGGCTTTTCCCCCGAGCAAAAAGAAAAGATGCTGCACCATTCGGAAAAATGGATGCCGTTTTTGCAGCATACGAGTTCCTTGATTGAGCACAAGCTGCTAGAGCTGGATGCGCAACGGGAGAAGAGCTGTAACATTCAAGAGGAAATGCCGCAGGCCTCGGTTCATCCGGTGTATTTCGCCCAGCTGATTGGGGCAGAAACAGGCTTGCGCGATGTGATTGCCAAAGCGAAAAAAGTGACGCACAGTATTTCCACTGTTTTGATCCGGGGAGAGAGCGGAACGGGCAAGGAGCTGTTAGCAAAAGCCATTCACTGCGAGAGTGCGCGCAGCAGACAGCCATTTGTGGCAGTCAATTGCGCGGCTATTCCTGAGACCTTGTTAGAAAGCGAGTTGTTCGGGTACGAAGGTGGCGCATTCACAGGCTCGAGACGCGAAGGGAAGCCGGGGAAATTTGAACTGGCCCACAAGGGGACGATTTTTCTGGATGAAGTAGGCGATATTCCGTTGTCCCTCCAGCCCAAGCTGCTGCGCGTCCTTCAGGAGAAAACAGTAGATCGGGTAGGCGGCGTGAAGACGCTAGGCGTGGATGTACGTGTCATTGCTGCTACACACAGAGATTTGGAGAGCATGGTCAGGGAAGGAACGTTTCGCGAGGATTTGTATTATCGACTCAACGTCATCCCCCTGCGGTTAAAGCCGTTGCGCGAACGCACGGAGGATATCGCGCTTTACTTGCGGCATTTTCTGTATCGATACGGGACGTTGCTGCAAAAAGGTAGACTGGAGCTCGAAGCCCAGCTCGTCCAACGACTACAGGCATACGAGTGGCCGGGGAATATTCGTCAGCTGGAAAATGCCGTCGAGTATATGGTCAACATGGCGGAGGGGCAAGTCATCGGCAACGAGGAGCTTCCTGAGTATTTGCTGTTCGAGGATGAACCGACGACAGTAGGCAGCGATTTGGGATTGGAAAAGCTGGTGGCAGAATATGAACGCTCCATTCTCCAACGATATTTGAATGCAGGCAAGTTTGGACAGGACAAAGCCGCGATTGCCAATGAGCTGCAAATCAGCTTGTCGACTTTGTACCGGAAGATGGAGAAATACGGTTTGGAAAAAGGATAGAGGAAAATAAAAAACCAGCCTGGATTGATCGGAGTTTTTCCGAGGTCTGGGCTGGTTTGTTTGTATTTACGAAGGCTGTGGTTCTTTTTTCGCTTTTAACTCGTAATGGCCGGTATTGCCGCTAATGTACCACTCAGGGGTCGTTTCTTCGCGCGCTTCGCGGTGACCTGCCAGATGAACATCACTCAGCTCCCACTGCTTCCACGCTTCTTTTGATTCCCAGCGGATTATGACGACTACTTCTTCTTCACCTTTGCGTGGCTTCTGTACTAGCACGCTCAAATCTACAAAACCAGGAGCCTTCTCAACAGCACCAGGCTCGCTAAAGCCTTGTACAATTTTGTCAGAATGACCTTCCTGAACGACGTATGTTTTTATCTCCATCATCATGAAGTGCGACACTCCTTATATCCCATTTCCCTACTTTTCCATATTATTGAGAAATATTATCATTGTCAACCAGATATTAGCAAATGGTAGGACGATCGAGAGCTTCGTTTTCAAGTGGGACTTCTTTTTTCTTGGGGGCAGAGAAAATATCAATACCACGTTCGAGCAGGATTTCTACCGCCTCGCGAACAGGGAGAAGTGGCAATTGCATTTCATCGGCTACGGCAGCTTCTATATCAGAGATCGTGTGGAGTGGTGTTATCTGGTCTGTGCCATCTGAATAACCGATGTGGAGAGTGTTGTTTTTGAGGACCACGAAGCGATCTTGCTCTAGCTGAAAACGATGAATGTGAAGTCGATTCAAAAATAAGGCGTCTGGTAAAAAAGAGGAGCGGATGACTTCCGACAAGTCGGACAGTTCTTTTCGTTCATTCGGATGAAAATCCCACGGAGGAATTGCCACTTTTCCGTTTTCATACCGCGTAAAGCGATAGTGTTCAGGATGATCGGGACTTTTGGTCAATTCCATCGAAACAGTGCCAAAAGGCCTGGAATGGTTCCCGTCTTCCAGAAAATGAATCGGCTCAAAGATAGGAGCGGTAGCCCCCGTATCCACATAGACGGGTGTCTCTCCTGTGTTCGGACCATCGATCAGGATGGCAGCATGCCCACCGCCTGGCAAGATGAGCTGACCGAAGAATCCAAGGGTGCGAAGCAGTGCGAGAAAGCTGTGATTGTTGGTATAGCATGTGCCGCCGAAGTTATAGTGGATCGCATTGTGTACATATTCCTCAGGGGTGGGTACCTCATGTTTTCCGTCACGGAAGAAGAGCAGTTTGCTTACATTTTCATAAGGGAAGGTCTGCAGATGCGCGCGACAGAGCTCACTGAGATAAGAGAGGTTAGGGGACTTGTGATCTAGCTGTAAACGTTGAAGGTATAAACTCGCCCAGTTCGGTAAGGTAGACATAAACAAGTTCACTCCTTATATAAAATAAATAATAAATAAAAATGTTTATTAAATAGCAGTATGGAGATAGTATCACAACGGACAAGTGGTAATCAATCTAAATTTTTCCAGAAAATAAAAAGGCACCGGAAGGATATCCTCCGGTGCTAGCGGGTCCCTAGTCCGCTGTCTTTTTCGTACGAATAAATAAGTGCAGAAGAAATTATAATAACGACTTAATTTCCCCGGTATTCGGGTTCACTACGAACCAGCCATACGTACTGGTGTAGCTGTCGCCAGATTGGAAGTTGTTCACGACCGTTTGGTACACTTGGATGACATAGTGACCTTTTTCGTCGTCATGAGCGTACTCGACTACATGTGTCGGCGAGAGTTTGCCAGCGAATTTCTTTTTCACCAGCTCGATCGCTTCCATTTTGGAGTACATTTTTGCTGTTGGAATTTTACCGATGAAAATCGATTTGGTTCTCGCATCGTAAATGACCGGTTTGTTCAGGTTCTCTGCTACGAAGCGGATTGGTACATAGACGGAGTTTTTGTACATGATGCCTTGTACGTCGCTGTTTGGTGATTTCGGCATCCCGTCAAAGTAGTAGGTGAACGGTGTTTTCATTCCTTCTTCCGCGTCTGGAAAAGCGGGTGCTGCAATGGCAATTCCGGAAAAGAGCACCGAACCTACAACAATGCCCCCCAAAAATGACTTTATGTCCCATTTCATGATGTGAAACCCTCTCCCTTTCTCTTTTCTCTAAATCTTCCCAGCAATCATTATGTCAAAGATCATAGGAGAAAAGCTATCAAACGAGGGTACTAGGAAACAAAGACTAGGAAACATGGGAAAGATAGGACCAAATCAGAATGGTCCTAGTTCTCGAATCAGTGGTTCAGTGATGGGGTGGTTTGTGGTAAGGTAGAAAAAAACAGCGGACAAGGTGAGGAACATGACTACCATATTGCAAAATGACTGGGCCCCCGTATTGGCCGATGAATTCGAAAAGCCCTATTATGTAAAGCTTCGTCAGACGTTGAAGGAAGAGTATCAGACGCAGACAATTTACCCAGATATGTTTCATATATTCACAGCGCTGCACCTGACTGACTATCAGAATGCAAAGGTTGTGATTTTGGGGCAGGACCCGTATCACGGACCGGGACAAGCACATGGATTGAGCTTTTCGGTCAAGCCGGGAATTAAGCCGCCACCGTCTCTGGTCAACATCTACAAAGAACTGAAAAGCGATGTCGGTTTTGAAATTCCCCAGCATGGTTACCTGAACCATTGGGCGAAGCAAGGCGTCATGATGCTGAACACCGTTCTGACGGTTCGTCGCGGCACTCCGAATTCGCACAAGGACATTGGGTGGGAGACGTTTACGGATCGAATTATTCATTTGTTGAACGATCGGGAGACTCCACTTGTTTTCATCCTGTGGGGAAAGCATGCGCAGGAGAAGGCGGCATTCATTGATCGAAACAAGCATTTCGTCATCGCCTCCCCGCATCCGAGCCCATTTTCGGCGAATCGCGGCTTTTTTGGCAGTCGTCCTTTTTCGCGGACCAATGAGTTTTTGCGTTCGCGCGAGCTTCAAGAGATTGATTGGCAGTTGCCGATGCAGGTAGAGGAAGAGTAGCCTGCATTTGTTTCAGGTAAAAGGAAAAGGATCTCCATTGTTTTGCATCATGCAGGGAGATCCTTTCTTTTTTTAACGATTAGTCTTTGCTTTTGACAACGAGCAGCTTGCCCGTTTGAATCGTGATCGTTCCAGTCTGTTCCGTTAGCAGATTGCTGATGCCAAGCGTGTCGCCAATCCGCAGGGTCGCGTCCTTCAACGGATAGAGGAATCCAGTTAAGGTGATCCCTGTGACTTCCGGTGTAAAAGGCAGCAGAGAGATATGATCAAAATGATTCTGCTCTATCGTACTATGGCGGTCAATCAGACGGATTTCATTGGTCTCATCGAGGATGAGGCAGTTGGTGCCCGTCTGCAACGCTTTGTTCAGCAAGTGTACGTTTGCCAGCATATGGTCAAAACGAGAGCCGAGCACACCAAGCAGCACAATTTCCTCGGGCTGTTGCTCGATTGCCCAAGTAAGGGCCATCTCTGTATCAGTCAAATCTTTCATGACGGGATCGCAGGAGGAGACGTGCATACTGTGGCGTTCAATTTCTGCCATTTCCTCGGTGCTGACAGAATCGAAGTCACCAATCGACAATCTTGGCA
The DNA here is from genome assembly GCF_028369215.1 of Brevibacillus sp. AG. Classification (NCBI taxonomy): domain Bacteria; kingdom Bacillati; phylum Bacillota; class Bacilli; order Caryophanales; family Paenibacillaceae; genus Brevibacillus; species Brevibacillus sp. AG. The sequence continues at coordinate 236,860 of NZ_JAQMYO010000004.1, forward strand.
CAAGACCGTTGCGAATGAGGAACAAGGCACCTCTGTCAACGCCGACGAGCCAATCATTTTCGCGAATCTCTTGGATCGCCCAGTTGCCCAGATTGCCCCCAGCGAATAGTAGGATGCGTGTAGGATTCATGCTACGGCCACCTTTATCTATTAGAAATACCCTCTATGTAGGAATCGAAGAGCGAAATGTGCTCTGACAAGCGAGGCGATAGCCTGTAGCGAGTTTTTCTCCCAGCTTTGCTTTTTCCTGTCCGGTTGGGGTGTCGAGTAATGATGCACCAGCTACGATCTGTACACTGCACTTGCCGCAATGCCCTTGTTGGCATTTGTAAGTGATGGGTTGATCTTGCGTGAGCGCAGCTTGTAATAGTGTCTGAGAGGGAGTGTACCGGACTGGCATCGTTTGTGAGCGCTGCTTCACCTGTAGGAGCTTCTGCTCTGATTGGGGGCGAGCCGGACTCATTTCTGTTTTTTTCAATGATGTATGCGTCTGCACGGGAACGGGGGCTGGACTCGACATCTGTACGTCAGATCGTCCAGGAATGAGCGAGCCGACCGTAAGCTGTTTGCGCATAGGAACCTCCCGAGTAAGTGATTATTTAATTTTACCATGTCAGGCGTGTGGGTGACAAAGTTGGAGAAAGGTGTTCCGAGATGATTGAATTTTTAGATTTTATCGATTAAAATATTTTTATCAAAAACTAGGAAGGTGATACCATGATTACCATCAAACGGATGAGCGACTGTACCTTTGCAGAAGTGACCAAAGCGTGGAACCGAGGATTTGAAGGCTATTTTATCGAGTTTACGATGACAGAAGAAATGCTTGTCCAACGACTGGGGGGCGAGGGATACGTGCTGTCCCTGTCTGTGGTTGCTTTTGACAGCACGGAGCCGATTGGCGTAGTGGCCAGCGGGATGAGAACCATTTCAGGGCGAAAAGTCGCGTGGAATGGTGGAACGGGTGTCGCCACGGAATATCGTCGACAAGGAGTAGGGAAGCAACTGATTGAGGCGACATTGGATTTGTACCGGGAAGCTGGGGTGGAAGTAGCTACCTTGGAGGCATTGAGCCAAAATACCAAAGCGATTGCCTTGTATGAGCAAAAAGGCTATGACGTTGTGGATCGTCTGTTGTTTTTACAGCAGAGTGGGCCGCTGGCAGAGAATGCCTTTCAGACAAATGTACAGGCTGATTATCGGGTTCGGCGCATTTTGGCTCCGGAAGTCGCCATGCTGCCGTTTTACGTGACCGATGTCCCATGGCAAAATTACTGGCTGAACTTGCGAGATGCGCAGGCCGTGCTTATAGAAGACAGAGAGGGTCAGGCGGTCGGCTATGCAATGTACAAGTGTTCGATAAACGAAGAAGGCAAAGTGAGTGGGATCGTGCTGCGTCAATGTGTTGCACAGCCAGAGCATCCTGATGCCCAAGACATTTTGAAAACCGCACTCGCGCACGTGTATGGGCCGCTTGCACACGATTGCCGCCGTTCTACGTTTAATTTGCGCGCGGCTGATACGTTGCTTGTTGAAATCCTGCAAACGGCGGGATTCAGTCCTTCCGAGACGGAGCAGGTGTTTATGATCAAGCAGATGGAAGCCGCAAAGACTCCTGTCGTCTAGGGAGTGAATACGCTCCTGTCAATGCTGGCAGTTCGTGCAGGCGAATACTTTGCGGGAGGAGAGCTCGCTCTTTTCGATAGGTTGTCCACAGCGCGGGCAAGGCTCTCCGCCTCGATCGTACACCTGGCAGCGCTCATCGAAGCCACCTGTCAGGGAATCACCGGAAAAGAGCGGCTGCATGTAACCGCCGAATCGAATGGCTTCTGTAAGCACGGTTTGCATGGAATGATACAGTCGTTTTTGTTCCTCGAAAGAAAGCGTCGGGATCGTCCGGGTAGGCAGGATGGCGGCATGAAAGCAGATTTCGTCCGCATAACAGTTGCCGATGCCCGCCAGCCAATGCTGATTGACTAATGCTGTTTTGAGGACGCTACGCTTGTCAGCGAGTAGCTCCGTAAATCGGGGAAAGGTAAACAGCGGGTCCAATGGCTCCGGACCGAGTGGAGCCAGTCTCTCGTCGATCTGAACGTTGGTGAGCAAGTGCAGGTAGCCTAAGCGGAGGCCGTGAAAATATAAAATGCGCTCGTCAAAGGCAAGAGTCACTTGGGCGGTTCTCTTCAGCTTGTCTTCCACAGAGCCCAGGTATAGAAAGCCGCCGAGCATCAGATGAAGCAGCAGGACATGTCCACTTTCCAGATGGAAGAGAAGATGCTTGCCACGTCGGTCGACAAGTGTCAGGCGATTGCCTTGCAAGAGACGAGCAAATTCCGCAGGTGGTAGATTAATTGTTTTTTCCCGCTGAACATGTGTGGCAGTAATTGTTCCGCCACCGATTTTTTCCTGTAGCAGTCGGCGATAGGTCTCCATCTCAGGTAATTCTGGCACCCTGACTCCCTCCCGTACGCAAAGTTTTTCGTAGGATGTCCCATATGGATAATCCACATGCCGTACCCCGTCACTGTTTTTCGGTGATGGGTCTTTTGAATTTAGACAAGTTTACCAACGCTATTCGTAAATGGGGTAATATAATATGTAAGGTAGTAGGACTGGGCATTTGCCCGAAGGATATCGGACGGACAGGAGATTACATATGCAAAAAGTAGAATTGATCGCTACGGCGACTTTTGGTTTGGAATCAGTAGTAGCAGAAGAAGTAAAGGCACTCGGATACGGTCCGGTACAGGTGGAAAACGGCAAGGTAACGTTCACTGCAGATATTTCTGCGATTCCCCGCACAAATTTGTGGTTACGAACTGCCGACCGCGTGCGTCTTAAGATAGGGGAGTTCAAAGCGACTACGTTTGACGAGCTGTTTGAACAGACAAAAGCACTGCCGTGGGCCGATTGGATCACAGAGGATGGGACGTTTCCAGTGGAAGGGAAATCGGTCAAATCTACCTTGTTCAGTGTGCCGGATTGCCAAGCGATCGTGAAAAAAGCAGTGGTAGAAAGTCTGAAAAAGACCTACAAGCGCGAGTGGTTCGATGAGCAAGGGCCGCTGTACAAGATCGAGGTGGCACTTCTCAAGGATGTGGCGACGCTGACGATTGATACGTCAGGACCGGGCCTGCACAAGCGCGGCTACCGGGAATTGATCGGACAAGCGCCACTGAAGGAAACCATGGCTGCGGCGATGATTATGCTGTCTCGCTGGAAGCCTGATCGGGTATTCATGGACCCATTCTGTGGTTCGGGTACACTTCCGATTGAGGCGGCGCTGATCGGACAAAACATCGCTCCGGGGATGAATCGGGAATTCGTTTCCGAGACGTGGCCTATCATTCCGAAAACAGCTTGGCGTGAAGCGCGCGCAGAGACCCATGATTTGGCTCGTTATGATCAAAAGCTGGAGATTATCGGGACAGATATGGATGACGAGATCTTGAAAATTGCCCGGCACAACGCCACTGAGGCCGGTGTAGATGACCTGATTCATTTTCAACGCATGGATGTGAGGGATGTGCGGACCAAGCGCAAGTACGGCTACTTGATTTGCAACCCACCTTATGGGGAGCGCTTGGGAGAATGGAAGCAGGTTGCCAAGATGTATGGCGAAATGGGGGAAACCTTTGCTGCCATGGATACGTGGTCTTTCTATGTTATTACGTCCGATGAACAGTTTGAGGAGCATTTTGGTCGTACAGCAAGCAAAAAGCGCAAGCTCTACAACGGAAATATCAAGGTAGATTACTATCAGTTTTTCGGACCTAGACCGCCGCGCGGGCCAATGGTTACCCCGACCGAATAGACATAAGAGTATTGTTCAAAGATGACTTTTTGAACTACCTCTAAAGAAGGGGCATAATTGGAGGAGAAAATGCAATGAGCAAGAAAAGATTCGGGAGCAGAATGCTGGCTGCGCTATTGGCAGCGACGACATTACTGGTCCAAAGCACGCCGTTGACTCATGCTGCGACAGAGCCAGAGAAACCGGCGGTGGAGAGCGAGAAACCAGCAGAACAGACCAAGAAGCTGGAAGATCAGTTCAAAAAACAAGAAGAAGCGCAGACGGAGTTTACGGATTTGGGCAACAGCTACGCCAGTAAAGCCGTAACCAGACTTGCAGCCCTTCATATGATCAGTGGTCAGGGAGAAAACCGCTTCAACCCGCAAAACACGATTTCTAGACAGGATATTGCAGTGCTTTTGACAAAAGTAATCGGTCTTCAACCAACAGAAATCGACGATGCCGCTTTTGAAGATGTACCATTGGAAAGTCCTTATGCACCGTACGTATATGGACTCTCTGAGTTGGGTGTGATGAACGGTAGAAGTGAGCACACGATGGGTGCTCTAGACCCGCTTACACGACAAGAGCTGGCTGTCATGCTGTCTCGCTTGATGAAAGAGGGCGCTGTGACCAAAGTGGCAGGTCAGACCCCTGTTGCATACAGCGATGAAGAAGAATTCGCCGATTACGCCAAAACGGCCGTGGAAGAAGTGACGAATCAGCGCTGGATGCAAGGTGCAGGCGGCAAGTTTAATCCGACAGGTACTGTCACGCGTGCAGAGGCTGCTGTGATCGCTGAGCGCGTCTTGGATGCACGCTACCAGCAAGCAGAACAGGTGAAATACAAGGTAGATGTAGAGCGGCTGAGTTTGGCTGCTGGCACGAGCCAACGCTTGAAGGTAAGCAGCATCGGCGGAGATGATCTGCCTTTTACACCTATTTTCGCTTTTGATCGTCCCGAGCTGGGAGCCGTTTCGGCTGACGGAACCTTTGTTGCTGGTCCTACAGCAGGAAAAGGAAATCTCACGGTGACAGTCGGCTACAAAACGACGACGATTCCCGTTGAGATCAAGGACGCTGGTAAGCCAGCTGTCGAAAAGGTAGAGGACACGCCAAAGACTACGCCGGTGACTTCCTCCAATGAATCGGCAACGAAAGTCGATGAAAGCAAGACGGTAGTAGAGGGAGAAAAGCCAGACGCAGACACCGGAGCAACAGAAACGGATGCAACGAAGCCTGCTGATCCAGAAGAAGAGGCGAAAGAGCCAGCAGAGAAGGACGAACTGGTCAATATCGCACCAGGCAGTTATACATCGGTTACTACTTTTGGAGCGCCAGACTCGTATTTCCAAGAGCTGGAGAAGCAGTATCCGGGTCCAGTAGGCGGACTTGTTACGCCTACAGAAGACTGGACGGGATACCACCGTCAGTTTGGGCGCAAGGTGACCGTTGAGCTCGACGAGGCGAAGCCATTGGAGAGAGTTGCGCTGACGTTTAAGCAACAGAAGACCTCGGGCATCACGATGCCAGAATACATGGAAGTCGAGGTATCTCGCGACGGGAAAGTGTGGTCGTATGCGGGAAGAGCCGTTCACGATGTTTCCGCCAAAGAGGACAAGCTGGTTACACGCACATTGAGCGTGACCTTGCCGGACGTCAACACCCGTTATGTCCGGGTATCTTTCCCGGTGAAAGTATTTACGTTCGCTCGCCAGCTGGAGGTATGGGCAAAAACGGATAGCGAGTGGAACAATGGCGCTGTCTTGTTGCCGCCACCAAACCCGGCAAAGCTGGAAGATGCCAAACAAGCAGGACGTCGTGTGGAAAATATGCTGCTCGCTTATACCGGAGAGCATGGCGAACTCGGGACATGGACCAAAGAGGATTTCCTCCCGATGGTTGGTTACCGCACCGTAGATGGTTATATGCGTGACCAGATGTTTGACACGATTTTGTTCCTGCCGTATCAGACGATTCCTGCTACGAAGGAAAGCTGGACAACGTATATGAATGATTTGTTCGGCTCGAATAAGCAGCTGGATGCTCTTAACCAAGCTATGCGGGAATACAATCGCCTGCGCGGAACGCTGTATTCAACACCGACGCAGGAAAATGTTGTGTTGGCTCTGCCATATCCGAATGCTAGCCAGACCAATTTTGGCCAGCTGGATGAAAAGAAACCATCCCTTTCCTTCAACCCTGCGGGAATTGGGGAAGAGCAAGCGTATCAGAACCGCAAAGCTGCACTGGAATGGTACTTCCAGGAGCTCATGAAGCGCTGGAACAAGGAAGGATACGCGTATCTGAAGCTGGAAGGAATCTATTGGTTCCATGAGCTGGTGGAGGATGGTGCACCGAAAGAACGTCAGCTGATTCGTGACATGGGTAGCATGGTGCATGACGAGGCGTTGCGATACTATTGGATTCCGTATTTCGGTGCACCGGGAGTGTCCGAGTGGAAATCTCTTTATTTCGATAAGGCATTCCTGCAGCCAAGCTATTATAGCGACAAGCCGGTAGGAATTGACCGTATTCAAGGGGTACTGGACGTCGTCAACAAGTACGACATGGACATCGAGATCGAAGGCGACTGGAAGATGTACAATGATCCGAAGTTCTATCAGACCTACTACAATCAGTTAGTGGCCACCCACAAGCTGGGGATGGATAAAAACAACGTACACGCTTACTACTTCGGCTCCAAGACATTGCTAGAGTCTGTCAAGAGCACGGACCCTGTCAAGCGCGCCATCTATGAAGATACGTACAAATGGATGCGCGGTCGTTTTGACAGAACGGAATTTTTCGAGGGCAGCGAGATGCCGTAGTGAATGGAAAAGAGTCTGTTTCCCGCTTTGTGGGGAGACAGACTCTTTTTTTATCTAAAGCGGATGGGCAGACTTTCGCCCAATCGTTTTCCTATAGATCTCCACCAGTTCCTCCAGGATCATTTCTTTCGTCGCATGTAGAAGCGGACTCGGATGGTAGTAATCGATTCCCTTGGGGCAAGGCTTGCCAAAAGTCGGTATCCCTGCTGCTGCGATCCGTTGTTTCCACAGTTTCTTGAGCGAAGAAAAATGCTGCCAGGAATGGTGATGTGAAAGCCCCCACCCCAGCAGGAGCCACGGATGCTTTTGCAGTTCCTGCGTAGATACGAGCTGAGCCGCAAGCGTCGTTTCTTTCTCGTGAATGAGCTGCTCGAAATGAGAAATGGCACTCACGGCAGCTGCATTTTGTACGGAAAACAGTTTGTACATATGGAATCTGCCTGCCAATGCCCGCTTTCCGTAGATCGCCTCCACCAGCCGGATCAATTGTCGCATGGTGGGATCGAGTGTGGTTTGACCTATGACGCTATGACCGGGAGCAGGTCTTTCACGAAAAAGCTTGGCACTACCAGGGTTCAGTAAGAGACAGCTCCCAAGAGAACGATGCCCCTCCTGGTCAAGCTATCTATGACTCATTTATATGAGAGGAGGAGATTTGGTAGAACGATATGCTCTACTCTAGCTACTCTTGCTAACTTCTTTGGCACCAATCATCCGGAACAAAATGATATACAGATAGGCACTGACTAAGGTAAAGCCCAGGATGACACCGAATACACCAATAGGTGCGAGCCATTGGGATAGTCCGATCGTCAGGGGAGCGAAGAAGCGACCAATGGAGAACTGGAGCGAAGAAGCTCCCATGTACTGACCGCGCGCATCCTCCGGCGAGTATTTACTGATGAAGCTCTGGGCGACTGGTGTGCGCATCAGCTCGCCGAATGTCAAAATCGCCATACAGCCGAACAGGAGCCAGATATTCGTCGTAAAGGCCATCAAGAACAGGCCGAGACCGAATAAGATGGAGGAGATGACGAGGCTGTTGCGATCGCTCCAGTTTTCAAACCAGCGTGTGACCGGCAGTGTAAACAGAACCACCAAAAAACCATTTAAAGCCATGAGCCAGCCGAATGCGCTGGTTCCGCCGACAGAATAAGTCCAATTGCCCCACGAAAATAATGGCTGCTGCATAACATGCTCTTTGACATACAACGCCATGTAAATGTCCAACTGCATGAATCCAATGGCGATCAAAATCCCTGCGCCAATGTACAGGGCAAATGCTTTATCTCGGAAAATAATGGCGTAACTCTTGAATTGCTGAATCAGGGAAAAACGCTCCTTTGCCTTCTCCTGACGGACGTGTTCAGGCAGCGTTTCTTTGATCAGGAAAAAGACGGCAATCGCAAAAAGCAACTCAACGATGGTACAGAACATTAACAGCTGCGGGCGGTAATGAACAAAAAAGACAGAACCCAGTACGGGACCCGCAACCACCCCGATGTTCATCGCTGTGTAAAAGGTAGCAAATACAATTCTTCGATCTTCTTCTGTGGTCAAATCAGCCACCATGGCGGAGCTGGCAGGCCAATAGAGAGCCCCAGCGATCCCGATCCCGATGAAGGCAATATAGTCGACCCAAGGGGACGGGGAGAAAGCAAACAGGGCGAACATCACGGTCGATGTACAGAGCGAGAGCAGCATCGTGAACCTGCGACCTACCCGGTCAGCCAAATATCCGCCAAACAGGTTGGACAGCATCCCGAGCAGCGGTGGTACCATCAACAGAAGACCCGCTACATCCTTCCCAAACGTATCGCTAAAATAAATCGCCATAAACGGAAAGTACATCCAAAAGAAGGTGTGCGTAATCAATTCACCAAAGAGACGTACCTTCAAGTTAAGATCCCACGAACGCCAAATCATAACACGAATTCCTCCATTCTATTTCTGCAGGTGCTTTGACCTCGATTCTCTTCTTGGAAAAATTCCACGTAAAAAAGCGCAAACGGGGTAGAGACAATGCTCTTCCGCTTGCGCTTTATCAAACGATACAAGGGTGGCGGGAAATAACCAGTTCAATGGGGTACAAAAGAGAGACGGTTATATACCTTTAATTTTAGGTACAGTAAACCGACTGTTCACCCAAGAACATGGCCCGCAATTCATATCGGGAAAAAGACGGAAGCGGTTCAGGCATCCTGCAGCTTCTAGCTTTTGATAGGGTTGTAAGAGGCAGTGCCCCTTAGCAGAGGCCCCACCTAAGCGAAGATAACTACAGAAAACACCATGAACTCAGCACTCCCGTCTTTCAAAATTTTTACATAGGTAAACTCTTGTTGATTAGAATACTCGAAAGAGTCGAATTTATGCAAGATAATTTTTTGGTTTTTTTTGAATAGTACCAAGAACATCGAGAATTGAAAAAGGTACCTTCATTCGGTAAAATATTTTTTAACAATAACCAATCATGTTAGGAATGTGGGGGATATCGCATGCTGGATGCACGCATCGTTAAGCTGGCTACAAATTTGCTGAGCCATTCTGTACGCCTGAAGGAAAAAGAAAGCTTGTTGATTGAAGTTCGTGGCGAGGGTCACGCTTTGGCAAAAGAATTGGTTAAGCAGGCGTATGACTTGGGAGCTTATCCGTTCGTACGGATTATTGACCCGTCTATCCAACGTGAGCTGATGCTCGGTGCAAGTGCAGAGCGTGCGACTCATTTGGCGAGATGGGAAGAGCCAATGTACAAAGATTTGGATACATATATCGTCATCAATGGTCCGTCCAACGACAGTGAGATGGCCGATGTCCCGGTAGAGCGTCGTCGTGCACACCAAAGTGTGATGCAAGAATTGAATGACTACCTGACCAACAATGTACGTTGGACACTGCTCAACTACCCGACCACGGCTTTGGCGCAAAATGCCAACATGTCTACAGTAGCTTTTGAAGATTTTTATTTTGACGTATGTTCCGTTGACTATAAAAAGATGCACGAAGCCTTTTTGCCTTTGCAGCAATTGATGGATCGCACGGACAAAGTGCGTCTTGTTGGACCTGGAACAGATCTTCAATTTTCAATCAAGGACATCCCTAGTATCATTTGCTCCGGGCTTCGCAACATTCCAGACGGCGAGATTTTTACAGCCCCAGTGCGTAACTCCGTGAATGGAACCATTACGTACAACGCAGCAACAAGCTACATGGGCACGAAATTTGAAAATGTGTGCCTGAAGTTTGTAGACGGAAAAATCGTCGAGGCGACTTCTAACAACACCGAGAGACTCAACCAAATTTTCGATACGGACGAAGGAGCGCGCTACATCGGGGAATTCGCAATTGGTGTGCATCCGTACATCCTGCACCCAATGAATGATATCTTGTTCGATGAAAAAATTGCGGGCAGCTTCCACTTCACACCAGGACGTGCATACGACAACGCAGATAACGGCAACCGCAGCCAAATCCACTGGGATATGGTAAACATCCAACGTCCCGAGTATGGCGGCGGAGAAATCTGGTTTGATGATGTGCTGATTCGCAAAGACGGTTTGTTCGTTTTGCCAGAGCTGCAAGGACTCAATCCGGAAAACTTAAAAGGGTAAGTTAACAGGGCCATCATGCTTAGCATGGTGGTTTTTTCACATTTTAACGTAGCTGTCGATGAGGGAAGAAGCGCATTTCCAGTCTACGCTTCGGCCTACGCCCCGCAATGGGGATTGACTGCCCGCTCCGGAATAAATGGCGGGAGCGCTTCAAACGTAGAAGTTTCGAGGAAGGGTTTCATAAGTGAAGCTGAAAACCCCCGCCATTTATTCCGGAGCTGGGTTGGGCTCCAGAGGCGCTTGGACTGGAAATGCGCTTCTTCCTACGTAGCTTTAGTTTCACCATATAAACTCCCCCTGAATATCAAACAAAACGCTCTAAAAGCACGAAGTAAACACAAGCTGTCCGTAAGCACTGTCACATGTCTGGAAGGAGACCGCCCGAACGAAGAGAGGATACAGGCGACTGGAAGACATGTGACAGTGCTTCTCCCGACCACAAACGTTAGATGACCACTACAGACGAGCATCTCTGGCATCCTTTTGCTACAATAAGAAAAAAGCATGGAACAGAGGGATTAGACGTGAGCCGCAAAGATTGGATCGAATACATCGTCAGTGAACAGGACACGGGAATGAACGTAGAACAAATCGTCCGGCAAAAGCTCAACGTGTCGGGTCGTATGATGCAGCGGCTGACGAGAAGCAAGGGGATTTTACTCAATCGCAAGCAGCCCTTCCTGCAAAGACAAGTAAAAGCAGGAGATACAATCGCGGTTCGTGTCATCGAGAGGCAAGAGCAATCGCAAGCGCCTGGGCAGCCCCAGCATGATACGAAGCCCGAGGGACCGATTACACCAATGCCGTCCATCGATATTTTGTACGAGGACGATCATCTCTTGATTGCAAACAAACCGGCAGGCATGATGGTGCACCCGATTAAACAGGAGACCGACACACTGGTACATGCACTCGCTGCCGTACTGGCGGCAAGGGGTGAGCAGACGAGTGTACATCCTGTGCATCGGCTGGATAAAGATACATCAGGAGCTATTCTCGTAGCCAAAAGCAGCTATGGTCATCAATTGGCTGACAGGCTACTACGCGAAGGAGGCATTCATCGCGAGTATCTTGCGGTTGCCAGTGGGGTGCTGTCAGAGGGAGCTGGAACGATTGATGCGCCAATCGGCCGAGATGCGCGTCATCCTACGAAGCGCCGTGTCGTGGAGAGTGGCGATCCTGCCATCACGCATTACGAGGTACAACAGACCTCTGAGGGAATGACGCTCGCACGCGTCTGGCTGGAAACGGGTCGTACCCATCAAATTCGCGTTCACTTTGCCCACATTGGACACCCGCTTGCTGGCGATACGATGTACGGGGGAGCGAGAGGCTTGTTACGCCGACAGGCTCTGCATGCTTCCAAGTTGTCTTTTTTGCATCCGCTTCTCGAAAAAGAGATTGTAGTCGAGGCACCAATACCAACTGATCTGAAACGCTTGATGCAAGCAGAATTTACATAAGAACGGCCAACACGCTGAAACCACCTTTCAATAGGTGGTTTCATTGGTGTATTTGGTAAAGGTGGATTGTGCCCCAATATCTTAGAGCATCCCTAGTTGATCAAGCCGTTTTCCGGCGTAACGGCGAAATCATAGAAGACTCCTTTATGGTTGATCGATGCCGTAATAGTCGGTTTCCCCTTTTTCGTAAACGTATATACGTTATATTTGGACGAAACATTGTATCCGGTCAGATCGAGGTTAAAAACCTTTTTCATCATCGGGTTGGCAGCAGCAATCGCCCTTTCTTTTGTAAAGAACGGTTTGGCAAACACCTTGGGAATATCTTCGTCCGCGGTATAGTTCCCATCTCTGAACTCGCTGATCATGGTCGCTGCCACTACTTTCCCTGTTTTCGCCCCTATGACGATCCTGTATTTCCGTTCGATATCCATAAAATTCCATGCTTGATCCAGGCGTTCTTGCGATTCTTTCACCAGTGTTACGTCAGGGAGCAGCGCCGATGCTTTGCCGTTGGAAAGTGACTTTAGCGCCTTTTGCACTGTATCGATCACTTTGGGTTTCATTTGCTTGTTTGTATAATTCAATGTCGCAGCGTTGACCTTCCCAGTCGCAGCGTCGATGATAACCGATGCATTTTGCCCTTTGAACAGCCAAACGTTTTTTTTATCCCAGTTGATTCGTTCTACCCAATCAATCGTAAAGGCATGCTGATTATCCATTCCTTTTAACGTGCTCGTAACAGTATTTTGCAAATCAGCAGGCACTTCGCTAAATTTTAATTTCACGGATACGGATGCAACCTTTCCCTCCTGCTTGGTAACGAGCACCTCACCTCTGTTGTTTTTTGCCGCAATTACCCAGCAATCTGCCGTTTCTCCTCTAATCTCGTCCAGTTCGATCAGCACGCCGCCCGCCTGTTTTTGCATCGCTTGTTTCGCCGCTTCTACGACATTTTTGTCTAACTGAGCGAGGGTTTTCATTTCTGGCTTTACTGCTGGTGCCTGACCAGCTGCGTATGCTGGCGCTTGTGTGTTTGTAAGCGGAGATGCAACGGATAACAGCAATGCCATCATACTTGTAACCACTAGTGTTTGTTTTTTCATATGTCATGCTTCCTTTCTGCATTCAAATCACTTATTTGATCCAGCTAAAGGGATTTTGTGACAGTCACCCGAGTGTCAAACAGTCTGTAGTTGAATAACGTAACAGTGTTATGTTACATTGTTTTTGGAGGTGCTTCACTTGGACACAAATGTAATCTCGAAGAAGGACCTGCTGGAGCTGACAGGCATTTCGTACGGACAGTTATACCGTTGGAAACGAAAGAACTTGATTCCAGAGGAGTGGTTCATTCGCCGAGCGACTTTTACAGGGCAAGAAACCTTTTTCCCGCGCGAACAGATTTTAGCTCGAATCGACAAGATCCTGAACATGAAAGACGACTTGTCGCTGGATGAATTGGCGGACATGTTTTCACCAAATATGAGTGAAACGTCGTTGTCCGCAGATGAACTATTGGCACGAAACATTGTTTCTGTTACCTCTTTAGAAGTGTTCAACGTTTTTCTCGGAAGCCTAAGGACTTTTACCTTCCAGCAGGCACTATACGCCTATGTGTTGGAAAAACTTTTGGCAGCAGGAGACTTAACTGTAGAAGAAGGCGGCGGATTGCTGCAGGTACTGGCTAGCCACTATCCCAAGTTCGATGGGAAGCCTTGTGAGCTGATTTTTATGCGCAAGATGGGGATTTCCACGTTCGTGTTGGTATCTGGCTCTACCGAAATGTATTTTGATAACGGTGTAAAGGTAGTGACGCGGCTCATTTTCGCCAATTGCATCGAAGAATTAAAAGCAAAATTTATGTAGGGGGAGACCATACCATGCAGAACGAGAACAATAACAAAACAGATTTGATCTTTCATGGGGCAGTGAATGCTACGGGTGGCGTATACAACAAAGTAGATGTGCAAGGTTACGGCAAGATCAATGGCGACGTAGAGTGCGAGTCGCTTCATTGTGCAGGACATGTCAGTATCACGGGAGATCTCATTGGCTCTTCGGCAAGAGTGGAGGGCAACGCGTCGATTAAAGGCAAAGTGAAAATGGATACGTTATCCGTATATGGTCAACTTGATGTTGCGGACGATTTGAATTTTACGAGTCTAAAAGTAGGTGGCAACGTCAAGGTACAGGGCAATATGGCAGGCGAGGACGTAAAGGTTCTCGGGTCATTGAAAACCGCAGGGGATTGCGAAGCGGAAGTGTTCCGGGCAAACGGTGCGTTTAGTATCGGAGGACTGCTGAATGCGGGGCGAATCGAGGTGCTTTTGCATGGCGGCTGTGAGGCAAAAGAAATGGGTGGAGAGCACATCGAGGTGCGCCGAACAGGGAATAGCACCTTGGGCAAGTTGTTGAAGCATTTTCTCAACAATACCTTGTCTGTAGAGACGATTGAAGGAGACGAAATCTATCTGGAAAACACAAAGGCCAAGGTCGTTCGCGGCAACAAGATCGAGATTGGGCCCGACTGCGAAATCGATCTGGTCGAATACAGCACAGAATGCAAGCAAGACCCAAGCTCGCAGATTAAGACGAAGACACAACGGTAAGGCTGACAAGGAAAAATTAACATTCGGAACTGCATGCAAGTATTTACATGCATGCAGTTCCTTTATATAATGAGTTTGGAAAAAAATGAAAATGCAAGTAATTGCTTGCTTGGCACGGAGGTGCTTTATGGATCACCCAGATATAGAACAGAAGCTGGGGGGGAGAGGCGAAGAGGAACAGGAAACCCGTGAGCGAATTTTATCAGCCGCACGTCAGCTAATGGCACAAAAGGGATACAAGGGAGCGACTACACGCAAGATCTCTGAGCTTGCAGGGGTTAACGAGGTGACGGTATTTCGTCATTTCAAGAACAAGGTAGGCATCTTGACAGAACTCCTAAAAGAAATCATGGATGTCCGGGAGCAGCTGGAGCAAGGGTTGCAAGGCGAGTTTTCTGATCTCAAGCAAATGCTAGTCAGCTACGCACGCACGTATTACGGCTTATTGGTCGAGCGCAAAGAAATTTTCATGATCTGCATGATTGAAGCGGATAACCACCCGGAAGTCGTGCAGATGTTCAGCAGCCTGCCAATGACCGCAGTCGAGGTATTGTCCAACAAGCTCCTAGCGTTTCAGGAGCAAGGGCATTTGCCAAAGGTAGATCCGTTCACGGCAGCTCTTATGTTCGTCTCTACTTTCTTCTATGCCTTTATGGCGAAGTATCGGGTCAATCTCGATCTCGAAATGGTAGAAGAAGAGCTTTTTGAAAATGCTTCTGAAATCTTGCTACAAGGCATCAAGGGATTCAAATAAAACAGCATAGCTACATAGGGGCGGAGGAAGTCATGAAGAGAAGATGGCTTGTATCTGTAATGATGATCGGACTATTGGCAACGACGGCTTGCAGCGAGCAACAGCCTGCTTCGGCACCCCAGAAGGAAATGAAGCATGTCGTCGTTGCACAAGTGAAGAAGGAGCAGGCTGTTACCGTCACGGAGTTGTCTGGTACGCTGGCTCCTTTGGAGGAAGCACTCGTCTCTTTTGAAGTAGGCGGTCGTATCGTGGAGATGAACCGTAAAGAAGGAGACACAGTCAAAGCGGGAGATGTGCTCGCCCGTGTGAACGCCCAGGATTACTCGCTCCAAGTCGCCTCTTCAAACGCTGCTATGCAGCAGAGTGCGGCAAATCTTAGCAAGGTAACGAATGGGGCGAGAGAGCAAGAAGTGACGCAGGCGCGATTGTTGGTGGAGAAGGCAACAGTCGCTTTGCAAAAAATGCAGGATGATTTCAACCGGATTGAAAAGCTCTACCAACAAAACGCCATCTCCAAAAGCGAGTATGAAAGTGCACAAAATGGACTGACGATTGCGCAAAAGGATTTGCAAAACGCACAGCAGTCCTATTCGCTAGTTACCCAAGGCGCTCGTGTGGAAGACAAACAGTTGAGCCAGGCTGTTTATAATCAGTCCGTCATTGCCAAAGAAGTGGCAGCCAATACGCTTGCCAAAACACAGCTCCGTTCGCCGATTAACGGGACGATCATCGCCAAGCTCTCGTCTGCTGGCAATTTGGTTGGTTCAGGTACCCCCGTCTATCAAGTCGGCAACATCGACACATTAAAAGTCGTATTGCCCGTTCCTGACCGAGAGATTTCGGCATGGAAAGTAGGCGAGACGATCTCCTTAGACCTGTATGGTCAAAAACGGGATGGCAAAGTGACCAAAATATTTCCTGCCACGAACCAAAATACCGGAACGATTGGTGTAGAGGTCCAAATCGCCAACCAAGCTCGTGACTGGTTTGCCGGTCAGGTGGTGAAAGCGACCAAAACGGTAACGGGGCAGGAAGGTGTCTACGTACCAGTGGAAGCAGTCATCAGCAGAGGAAAAGATGACGCGCATGTCTTCGTCAATGCAGGCAGTAAGGCTGTCAAAACAAGCGTAGTCATCGGGCAGATTGTAAGTGACAAGCTCGAGATCAAGAACGGATTAAAAGAAGGAGACCAACTGATCGTCAAAGGGGTGGACCGTTTGTTTGACGGTGATCCAATCGAGGCGGCAGGAGGTACACAACCGTGATCAAGTACATCGTACAAAAGCGCAAAATCACGCTTCTGTTTTTCAGCATGATTGCTCTTGTAGGCTCCCTGAGCTTTTTTCAGCTACCCAAGCAAGAGATGCCGGATATTATCGTCAACATGGCGACGATCACGACGGTTTACCCGGGAGCTTCGCCGGAAAAGGTCGAGCAGGCTGTTACGAAAAAGCTGGAAGAAAAAATCAATGAATTACAGGGACTTAACTATATATCATCCTCATCTTCCCTCGGAGTCTCTTTTATCATGGTGGAAGCAAAGAGTGACGTAGACCCGAAGCAAAAATGGGATGAATTGCGGAAGAAGGTAAAGGACGCAGAGGCTGATCTGCCAGCGGATGCGAAACAACCGATCATCAATGATGATTTGAATCGTACGTTTGTCCAATCGTTTGCGGTCACCGCTAACACGCGTGAGGAATTGTACAGCATGCGTACCATGCTGAAATCGTGGAAAGAACAGCTGCGCACCATTCCGAACGTAGCGGATGTACTGGTGGAGGGTCTACCGGAGCAGGAGGTCCACATCGAGGTTGATACGCAAAAGCTGAGCCAGTACGGGATCACGTGGAGTCAGGTGATGATGGCTGTCAAAAAGGAAAATGAAAAAATCCCGCTTGGCGACCTGACCACAGAAAAACGGACCTACCAGCTTAAGCTGGCGGAAAATACAGATGTCGAAGAACTGAATAAAGTCATTATCTCTCGTTCAAAAGAGGGCTTCCCGATCTATCTGAAGGACATCGGATCGGTCAAAATGACGACGGAGACGGTGAAAACGACTTCGTATTTCAATGGGAAGCCTTCGATCACGATCAGCGTCAATGCAGAGACAGGAAGTGATGTGCCGTCTTTGCAGAAGCGTGTAGACGAGATGATGGTGACTCTGGATAAAACACTTCCGGCAGGGGCCGAGAGACACTCGATTTACAGTCAAAATGAACGTGTCGATGAGCTTTTTAGCGACCTGACCCGAGAAATGATGATTGCCATCGTCGCTGTTTTGGTGGTGTGTGCACTCGGATTGAACCTGATCACTTCATTGGTAGTAGCGATGGCGATTCCGATTTCCTTGGCTGTGGGGCTTATGTTCCTACCATCCCTGGGTATTTCACTCAATATGATCTCGATCGTTTCCTTGATTATTGTGCTGGGGATCTTGGTCGATGACGCTGTGGTAGTCAATGACAATATTGAGCGGAGACTGTCTGTCCTGGGTGAAAAACCGATGGCTGCGGCGGTTCATGGTGCCAAGGAAGTATCGATATCGATCACGACTGCTACGCTGGCTACGATTGCGTCGTTTGCGCCCTTGATGTTTTTGAGCGGCAACGTCGGGCAGTTCATTCGTCCGGTTCCCGTCATTATTTCGATGACGATGCTGGCGTCGATGGTCATGTCGCTGACGATCATCCCGATCTTTCGCCAATGGTATGAGCAACGTAGAAAGGCTGGCGTAGAAGGGTATCGTAAGCCCGCTGGACTGTTGGGGAAACAATTGTTGCAGCTGACCAAGTGGTATGCGAGCAAGTTCATGCCGAAAATTTTGAAGCGACCGCTCTTGGCAGGAATGATTGGCGTATTGATTGGAACGGCAGCATATGGATTGATACCGCTCACTCCAGTGGAATTATTCCCGAACGATGATCGCCCGCAGTTTCTCATCGATATCCGTCTCCCCGTGGGCAACAGTCTGGAGGAAACAGACCGAGTGGTGCGTGGGACGGCAGACTGGGTGTTGAAGCAGCCTGGCATCGAGACAGTATCTGCGTACGCGGGAGGCAGTGCACCGAAAATGTTCGGCGGAGATACAGCTGCCGGAAGCGGCATTACCGTCGGACAGCTAGTGGTTCGTTATAATGAAAAAGAGACCCATCTCGAGAACATGCTGGAGCCGTGGACAGAGGAATTCAAAAAGCTGTATCCGGAAGCGAGTATCTTGACGAAGCAGTTGGAGGCAGGTCCTCCGGTTGGAAAACCAGTCGTGATCCGTTTTTATGGAGAGGATATTGAGACGCTTCGCTCTCTTTCTGCACAAGCAAAAGAAAAGGTTGCCGGATTAGAGGGAACGTACAATGTGCAAGACGATTTCGGGGTAGAACGCTACACCTTGGAATTTGTCGTCAATAAAGAGCTAATGGAGCAAAAGCTCGTCAACTACACGGACTTGTCCACGACATTGCGTCTGGTGAGCGAAGGCATTACCGTCAGTGAGTTTGATACGGGCTCAGACCTGATAGATATGAAGCTGTTCTTGCAAAAAGGAGAGGAAGACCCTGCATTGCTGTTCCAGCGGCTCAGCATCGCCAATGCACGTGGAGAGCTGATTCCGTTGTCACAGCTCGCGGAAGTAAAACCGACTTTCAGTACACAGACGATCCCGCATCGCGATTTGTCGCGGAGCGTGACGGTTACCAGTGATCTGAAAGGTAGAACGGCTACAGACGTAATGGCAGAGATCAAGCCGATGCTCGATAGTATGTCCTTGCCTGAAGGATACCGCTATGAGATTGGCGGCGAGACTTCCGAGCAGACTGATATTTTTATCGACATGGGCAAACTTTCGATTCTTGTGGTTTTCTTGATCCTGATTTTGATCGCGATGCAATTCTATTCCTTGACCATTCCTGTACTAGTTACCAGTACGATTTACCTTGCTGTATCGGGGAGCTTGATCGGCTTGTTCGTGACCCAGACGCCACTTGGCTTTATGACAATGATGGGGATTATTGCGTTGGCGGGCATCGTGGTGCGTAACGGGATTGTTTTGATCGAGTTCATCGAGGAGGCACGTCATACAGGCATGGAGCTGAAGCAGGCGGTTATTTCTGCGTGTGAGGCACGACTACGGCCTATTCTTTTGACCTCGCTTACAGCGATTGCAGGTATGATGCCGTTAGCTATTTCGGGTGACGTTTTGTTCAAACCGCTTGCGGTCACCATTATTTCCGGCTTGGCGTTCTCGACACTTTTGACCTTGATCGTCGTACCGTCCTTCTATACGGTTCTTACGCAGCACAAGATCAAAAAGCTGGCGAAAAAAGCCGCGAAACGCCCTGATTTGTATGGGCCTGAGGCAGAAACATTGTAATGACATGCAACAGCGGCAAACTCTCCGATTCATTTCGTTCAGGAGTATGCCGCTGTTTGTTTTAATAAGCTTTTCTTGCTTTTCGCCAGCCGATTATCAAAAGAGCAAGAACCAGTATGAGAAAAACGAGTACACATAAAGCCCAGATCGACTGTAGCAGCATGCTGTGGTTGACCAGCCAGGTAATCTCCTCTAGAGGCATGTTTTTCATTTTGGGAAGAGAAGGGATGATCATCGCATCTGCATAAATATGCAGAATGATCGGAGCTAGCAGTCCCCAGCGAAGTGCTGCCCATGCCCACAAAACACCAATGAGAAACGATTCAAAAAGAGCCCCTAGACCATGCCCGGGTACGTGATAGTAAGCGAAAATCATCGAAGGAATGAGAAGATAGATCCACCTTGCACCAGTGGGCAGGTCTGTGTTCCTTCGATAAATGAGTATTAGCAAGAGAAACGGGATGCCACGAAAGACAAGCTCCTCCCACAAAGGGTTATGCCAGGTGGCAAACACAAGCAGATTTGCTTTGCCAGCAAGTGACTGTGTACCGATTGGCTGCGTGGTAGACCATCCGCTAATCGCTTGAAACACACCTCCGGCCGCTTTTGCCAATAAGAGACCGACAAGGATGAACAGAAATGCTTGGACCAATTTTTTCTTTTGGACAAGCCATAAGATTCCGCAAGCGTAAATCAGCGAGATAACACCAAAAATGAGCCAGCCAGGAAGCGGGACAGCGACCTTCCAATCGGTTTTCGGCCAGAATAGGAGAGAGACGGAAACAGTTTCCCGCAAAAAACCTGAGGAGAGAAACTGCCCCCAGGAGGCGAGTAAGGGCAGAAAGAGCATAATCATCAATAAAAGGAGTAAAAGTGGGCTTTTGGTTATGTATCGAAATGTATTGTTCAACATTTGTGAAAACCTCTCATCCAAACCATTTTTTTCTATATGATCCTACATGCCTTTTACTCGGTCTAGATGGAAATGGCATTCTTCAGATTTTTGTAAGAGTTTGATTGAGCAAGAAACGGTAGCAGACGTATGATATGATAGAATCAACATTCACTGTCAGTAATAGAGAGAACGCAGTACAGGAAGGGAGTGTCCAGGATGCAACAGCCACAGCTTCTTCATGAAGAAAAGGTATTCAAAGACCCTGTCCACCGCTACGTCCACGTGCGTGACAAATTCATCTGGGATTTGATCAACTCGGCAGAATTCCAGCGTTTGCGCCGAGTCAGGCAACTGGGCACCAGTTTTTTTACCTTTCATGGTGGAGAGCATAGCCGCTTTAACCACTCGCTTGGTGTATATGAACTGATGCGCAGAATTTTGGAGACGTTCGAAGGCCGAATTCAGTTGACGTATGAGGAAAAGCTGCTGTGCCTATGTGCGGCTTTGCTCCACGATGTGGGCCACGGTCCATTTTCTCATTCGTTTGAAAAGGTGTTCAAGTATCACCACGAGGATTGGACGCGCGCCATTTTGCTTGGAGATACGCAAATCAACCGAATTCTTCGTCGGTTTGATGATAGCTTCCCGAAGAAATTGGCAGAAGTGATTAATAAGACATATGACAATAAACTGATCGTAAGCCTTATTTCCAGCCAGCTAGATGCCGATCGGATGGATTACTTGCTGCGTGATGCCTACTATACGGGCGTCAATTATGGCAATTTCGAGATTGAACGAATCTTGCGTGTCATGCGGCCGCAGGAGGATGGTATTGTCTTTAAATTCAGTGGGATGCATGCTGTAGAAGACTACATCATGTCTCGCTATCAAATGTACTGGCAGGTCTATTTCCATCCCGTGACACGAAGTGCCGAAGTCATCTTGTGCAAAATTTTTCAACGGGCAAAGCTCTTGTTCTCCCAAGGCTATCCGTTCATGCAGGAGCCTGTCATGCTACTGCCTTTCTTGCAGGAAAAGGTAGAGCTCGCTGACTATTTGGCGCTTGATGAGTCCATTATTCTTTTCTATATGCAGCTCTGGCGCAGAGAGCAAGACCCCGTGTTGAAAGATTTGTGTGCCCGTTTTTTGGACAGGAATCTCTTTAAATACGTCGAATATAATCCGAGGGATTTCCGCTTGCTGTCTGAGCTGAAAGAACTATTTCAATCTGCCGGAATTGACCCGATGTATTATTTGGAGGTAGACACGACCTCCGATCTTCCGTATGATTTTTACCGTGCCGGAGAAGAAGAGGAGCGCATTCCGATTATGCTCCAAATGCCTTCAGGCGAACTGGTCGAGCTGTCACAGAAGTCAGAAATTGTACAGGCCATTAGTGGAAAGCGGCGCTTTGATTACAAGCTGTACTTTCCATTGGATAAAGTCATGGCTTTGCCGGGGGATCTCTCCCGTAAGATTCGAGAACGTCTGGGAGTGATGGAGGATGCTTAATCGTCACGCCAAGATCATACGCCTGATTGAGATAGTCGGCGAAGTGAGCGGGCGAAAAAAATTGCAAAAGATGGTGTACATAGGAAAACATCTGGAGATGGATTTCGATGAGCGCTACGAGTTTCACATGTACGGTCCATATTCGGAGGAACTGACGCTCAGAGTAGATGAGCTGTGCAACATGGGGCTTCTGGATGAGCAAATGGAGAGTAAAGGTGCCATTCATATGTATCGTTACTCTTTGAACGAAACCGGTCGTGATTTTCTCAAGTTTCATGAGGTTGACTTCGGTAGTGGGGAACGTGCGATTTTGCGTATGAATGAGGAGAATTCCCGTTTTCTCGAGCTGGTTTCTACGATTCTGTATTTCAACCACCTGCCTTATGAGGAAATGAAGGGCAAAATTTTTACGTTTAAGAGCAAGCAGCGCTACACCGAAGAAGAGATTCAAAAGGGGCAGGCGTTTGTTGAAGAACTGCGTGCGCTGATGAAGGAAGACGGCGGCACTGCACATATGCAATAGGGAACATCATACGAGGACAAGCACGGCGTACGAACTTGCAAGAGTTGTGGTACGTCTTTTTTTTATACATGTCAGCCAGTCCAAGGGGGCTGGCTATTTTTTTGTCTCAGTTCGGAGCTGCATAATACGGGCATCGTTCTTTGACAAGTGCATAGGGATGAAACATTTTGATGAGCGAAAGGGAGATGGACGTGAGTAGAAGCAAGCAATGGTGGCTGTGGATCGCGCTCGGTGTTGTTATGCTTGCCGTCGGGATCAGTGCGTGGGGTACAGCCAGTGCCCATGAAGTAAGAGTGGTGTACGTCTATAGTAATAGCTGCGGATATTGTACGGAGTTCGGCCCGACATTCGAGAGAGTTGTGAAGGCGTATCCACCGGAAATGATTCAACGACTGGATATCCATAAGCAGAAAGAGCTAGATGAAGCGTCGCGACTCGGTGCAGAGGCAACCCCCACTGTTTTTGTCGTCGAAAAAGGGAAGGTGGTCGACAAGCTGGAAGGAGCCGTACCCGAGAATACGTTGCGAAGCTTTTTGCAAAGGAACCTAAATCAGACACTTTCTAAAAATGGATAATATAGGTAAAATATCCGGTAAAGAGGGGGTCATTCCATGAACAGACGTGTAATGATGTCATACCTACTAGCATCTGTACTAGCAATGGCAGGGTTTATTGGAGTTGCTGACAGTCATACGGTAAAAGCTGCTGCGCAAGCGAAGGACTACGCTTCACATACAGCAAAGGCAGCCATTGATTTTGGTGTACAGAAGAAATACTTATGGCTGGATAGCAAGTGGAACTTTTATCCGAATAGTCAAATCACGCAGGGGCAGTTTATCGCGAGTTTAGTAGCCATCCGCGGATTGAAGGAGGTAGCACACGTACCGCAGCTCCCAGCAGGGCACTGGGCGAAGATGAGCTATGAGAAGGCGCAGAAGGCGGGGATTTTGGCGGGGGTGAAGATTGATCCAAACCGTTTACTGACTAAAGAAGAAACAGCATTGCTTGTATTTAATACGTGGAAGCCATACAGAGGTGAAAAAAGCCCGAATCTAACTAATACTGGTGCGTTGGTTACTTGGGGATGGATGAAGCCAGCACCAAATGGACAACCAAAGTTCCGCGAGAATTTGCCAGTGCTTCGGAGTGATGCTGCTGAAACGTTACAATTTATGTGGCTCGATAAATGGCAACTTGAGCAAGGTAAAAAATATGCAGATGAATTTCATAAAAGTTTGAAAGTAGTTAATGGGAAGATTACCGGAAAAGTCCCGAAAGGGGACGGTAACTTCCTGATTAGAGCAATGTTTATCACTAACGGTGATGGAAGAAATGGATTTTTAAATAATGAGTCGTTCTCAGTTCCTGTTAGTACAGTGAATTCCCTTTCTTTCGAAGTAATCAACTCAAAAGACTCAGGAATAGCAGGTGGGTATTGGTATCCCCAACTCCCTAAGCTTGACCGTGAAAATCGAACACAAAAATTCTATCGCTAGTTGAGGGTACTAATATGAATAATAAAATGTACAAGCACAGAAAAGCTCTTTTTTCTGTGCTCTCTTTCTGCCTTTTGATAGGATTGATCGGTATGCATCCACCGACTACTGAGGCTGCACCCAATTTACATGGAATCAAAATCGCCAGTATTGATTCCTACAAGCGACTTGTGCCTAAAAACGGATTCGACACAGTTTATATCCAAACGATACCTGGAAGACTGGGGGCGTCAATAGCCGAAATAGAGGTTGATAGAAGAATTGATGGACAGAAAGTATTGTTATTTTCTGATGTAGATGAAAATGCAGATAAAGGGTGGTACTTCGTAGATGAGTCCGAGGCTTATTATTGGATCAATCGTTTTGGAGGAAACCCTAATTATATTCTCGGTGGTTCTACTAATGTGTACAGTAAAGAAGTTGCTAATCTTACTAATCATAGTAGTCCACCATACCAAGCCTACAACCTCGCAGAATTGGCTGCCGCATCAGGTGGTGCAGGTTATACAAAAGGAGACAACCTTGTCCCGGATGGCAATGGTGGATATAAATCTGTAGGGCATGTCCGAACAACCCCACAACCCAGCGGCAACATAACCACCGACAAAACCAAATACAACCTCAACGAAACAGTTGAGATTCATGCAAATGCCACGGACTTTTCTTACTATGACCGCGGCATTTTTGTATGGTCTTTAAACGTGATCAACAAGACAACGGGACGTGGATACAAAAGCTTCTTGTCTAATCGACAATTCAACGATCCCAGTACCGCCGTTCCCAAGGTAAACGAGACAAGTAGTCCCCCAGGCTACAAGTGGACCTATAAAAATACCGAATATAAGCCTACCGAGCCAGGCGTGTATGAGGTGTCGCTGACAATCACTGACCTGCATCAAAGAAGTCGCCAAGGATCAAGCAGCATAAGCGTTTCGACACCTTACACAGCACAATTCACAGTAGGTGATGTAACCCCACCGGAAAAACCCGATCCCGAAAAGCCTGATCCAGGTCCAGCCTGTTCGATCGGATCAACAAAAACCAAACTGAACATTCAAGTCGTTGGCGATAAGGATATTAAAGACCATAATGCTGTTGCAAGCGGCGGCTCAGATATTGCTGTCGAAAAAAATGCCGAAATCACTCTCTATGCCAATAAATCGGGGAAGTTCACCATGAATGGTTATGATATGAAGCCTGGGGCGAATGGCAACAGGAAAGTCGGGACAGGAAGCATCGGTAGCTCTGGAAGGGTAAAAGTCGTCTACGTCAGTGATGATGGAACCGAATGCTGGGAGAAATATTTGAGAGTCAAGTCGCCAGACGGCGAAGGCTCATGCCCCATCGTTACACTGTCTGCATCAGCAGTGAGAAACGGTGAAACGATTGAGATTATGCCGTTTGACACGCTGACGTTCCGAGCCAAATACACAACCAAATACGGAGATAGCGAGGAAGCATCGCTCAAGTGGGATGTAACACTTCCAAACGGAAAAATTTATACCTTACCAGTCGAGGAAAGTGACAATGGCAGATGGCGATCCTATCATTCCTCCAGCTTAAAACTTCCGTACGGGAATATTCATGACCCGTATGATGTTCAGTTTGAGCGAGGAAAAACGTACAAACTTAAGCTTAACTTCGATGGGACACAGTGGAAGGATCGGCCTGACTGCAATTGGGAAATCACGATCGTAGTAAAAGATGCCTCTTGTACAATAGCGGACCAAAAAAAGGTTAAATTCCTGGTACATAGCGAGCCGCCGCTACCATTTTCTCCAGAAGGCGAACTGATGAATGGATCACCCAGTTCAGGATATACACTGACAGACCCGGTATATTTCAAATACTTTACTGATCTCGGAAACCACTACGATACCAATCTATCGTTTTCCTCGAAGGTATCTGGTACTTGGTATTTGAAGACCCCCGAAGGAAAAACAGCGTTAACCGACAAGCTTGCAGCGGACGAGCCATTCAGGCTCATGTTGCCAGTCACTGTGGATGTTGGTGATGAAATTGTACTGCTGTTCGAGTCCGAGACGGGCTGCACGGGTGAGGTACGATTCACCATTGAATCTGACCAAAAATGCAAGGATATTTTGGTGTCTGTAGAAATTAATCTGAAAAACCAAAAGTGGAGCAAAGAAATTAAACGTGGAGAAACAATTGAATTAGCAGCAGATGAAATTCCAGACGGGTATCGTTTTCACATGTTTTTGTCCGAGGATAGTCACTTTTCGATGAGGTGGTTCGATCCGGCCACAGGAAACTGGGAAAGAAAGCGGAATGGAAAAGAACTGGATGGATCAAACACCTCCACAAATGGACATTGGGTGTATTTTCCGGAAGATGGGAACGATCTTCTTCGAGAAGGTCTGTACAAGGTGCAATTTTACTCAACCCAGAGTGATGGCTGCGACGGTCATTTTTTTGTGCAAATTGGCAAAGGCACTCCAAAGCCGGAAGGAGAGAATTTGCTTATTGTGAAATCGAGCTTTCAAATTGATCCGAAGAGCCCTCAAGCCGCAGGAACCGATGCGACAATTACATTCAACGTGAAGAATGCCGGGAAATTAACGCATGATACGAAATTGGCTGTTCGGTGGGCTAGCTCAGAGAAGGAAACCAGCTTGGATGTGAAGGAATTCAAGCCGGGTGAGGTGCGTAAGATCACGGTTCCGACGAAGTATCCGCAAAAATCGGAGGATTTCATCGCCCATATCAACCCTGCGAAATCCATGCCAGAAAATGAGACGATCTGGACGGACAATCGTGCGGCTTGGCCAGTGAAGATAGTTGGTGGGGAAGTTCCCGAGCCGCCTGGTGGTGGAGACGATTTTGATGGCGGTGAAATTGGATTAGAGATTTATGACAGTGATGGTCGACAGCTACAAAAACTGCCGCTACATGCAGATGGCGTGTGGGAACGTGAGCCTGCTACGATTCGCGTGGTCATTGATCAGACGAAAATAAACGAAGGCTTCCAAAAAACAGAGCAGGAGATCAATCAGAAAATCACACAATTTAAAGCAAAATTGGAGAGTTCAGTCAGCGGGGACAATATCAAAAACGTAACCGTCACTGCGAATCCCGGGTGGATTTCAGATGCCAAGAGCATGGCGGTGTATACACCATCGCAGCTTGATCTGAAGCTGACAGGCCCCGGAGCGCCGATGCAATGGCAGGTAAGCAGTGCATCTACAGGCACAGAGGTCGTGTACACAGGAACCACTGTCCCCACGCAGACGACTTGGCGCCAAGTACTGCAATCGCAAAAGTACAAAGCAGAAATCAACGGCTTTGTCATCGTAATGGATTATCAGATCGATTTTGAACTGTCCTACGAGAACTGCGCGATGAACGACGAAGATGAAGAGGTTTGTGAACCACAGAACATATCCAAAACAATGACAGGACGCTATACCATAACGGTAAAAGGGGGAGCGCGTTCCTTTGAAGTATTTGAGCCGAATGCAACAGGCTCGATTCGCCATACAA
Organism: Brevibacillus sp. AG; assembly: GCF_028369215.1. NCBI lineage: Bacteria > Bacillati > Bacillota > Bacilli > Caryophanales > Paenibacillaceae > Brevibacillus > Brevibacillus sp. AG. The sequence continues at coordinate 264,220 of NZ_JAQMYO010000004.1, forward strand.
CCGAATGGGCAGCGTATCATGCCAGGGACCGGTATCCAAACAGCCAGCCAAATGATTACTATGCGGGGGAGCGAATCTTGACACAAGTGGAGCTGCAGGATCGACACCGCCATCCCGTGAGCAACCAGTTTCCTGTCGTGACATCTGCGCGGGCGTGGATTTCAGAAACTGGCTTACGCCAAACGCCGTTACAGTCGTTGTTAGCCTTGCAACAAGCGACCCCCCAGCTCTGGAGAGGACCTTCTTATTCCGCTTCCAAGCTAGGAACTCGTGAAGTGGGGGTAGATACGCCTTTGATGGGGGATAAACAGCATGGCTTCAAAAAGGATGCGAGCTACGCTGTCTATTACTCTGTTTCCTTTCGTTTTGACGTGAACAAGGGCTTCTCCTATCAAAATAAAGCTTCTGGGCAAGGGCACGAGCTAAAAGATTATCAACTACCTTTCCGTATCATTGCAAATGCATGGGAACGACAAGGAATCCGCAACCATACGACACAGTAAAAATATTTGCACCCCCTCTCTGTCTTTTTCTACTGTAAAGCTAGAAAAAGGATGAGGGGGATTTTTGTGGGATTAATCACGCGGCGCTTGCTATGTGCACTTCTCCTATTCGCTTTATGCTTGGGAAATACAGTGGAACAGGGCTGGGCAAATGAACGGGAGATATTCGTAGAGGAGGCGTGGGCATGGATCGACGAGGGAGAGGTGCGTTTTCAGGCACAATTATCGGGTACTCCGGATAAAATCGAGCTGTCTGTCAATCAGAACATCGACAGCAAAACCCGTTCTTTTCACGAGGAGTCTCAGATTTCCCTCGCTGTAATTCCTATGGATGATAGTCCTATCCAGATAACTATGTTCATAGATGATTTAGAAGAGCCGTTACGTAGCTGGGAGCTGTCGTTGCCTGAACACATAGAGCCGACCGTAGATAAAATAAAAATCAAAAAGGCGCCTTGGAATGAAATGGCTGCCGATCAGGGAGAACCGTTAGAGTTGGTTGAACTAGAGATCGAAGACCCAAACGAAGCTCCGCCAGAGCAGGATGCCACCGACGAAGAGCTTTCGCGGCTGGCAGAGGAATTTTATGCGCATTTTTCAGGCGAGAAGAAGCCAGGAGAAGTGGAACTGCGCAGTAGAGAAGCTCGCTTTGAGGTAGAACCGAATGACACCTTGGGAAGCAGATCGGATTGGCTCTTTGATGGAAAGGACAGCCATGGAAAGATTAGCAGCAAAGATGATGTGGATTTTTGGAAAATCAGAGGAACAACAAATGGACAGATGAATATATCCCTCACAGATATTCAGACAAACGAAGACTACGATTTGTATGTGTATGATGAGGAGGAGCGGGAGCTTGCCCGTTCAGAGCAACATGGAAATGAGCCTGAGCTTATCGAGGGACTGGCACTGGAAAAAGACAAATGGTACTACATCAAGGTCGTTGGAAAGCAGGGCTCGTTTTCGAAAGATTACTATTACCGCTTGCGAGCTGATTTTTTCGCGGATCAAGGAGGGGGCAAGGCGGATGGGTACGAGCCGAATGACACAATGGAAGAGGCCTACGAGCTAGATGATTATAAACGAAATATCGTAGGTAATCTTCATTCACAGACAGATGTGGATTTTTACAGCTTATCCGTTAAGCTCTCCTCTACTGTGGAGGTCTCCCTCAAGGATATCCCTACTGGAATGGATATGGACGTATTTCTGCTCGACGAGGCTGGAAAAGTTGTCGCTAGATCCGAGAAAGCGAAGAATTCGGATGAACATATGATCTTCAATGCCTATCCTGGAACCTACAAAGTCAAGGTCATGGCTAGCAAACGCTCGGGATTTACCGCTAACTCGTACAGTCTTTATATTGGAGACAGAACGATCCCAGTTATCTTAATTCCGGGAGTAGGTGGATCGCGACTCGAAGTGGAGCAGAATGGAAAGAGATCGGAAATATGGTTGGCACTTGGCGATAGTCTCATTGGTATTAATGATCCCAAACACCGCAGGCTGCTTTCTTTGGAGCCGATCAAGCCAAACAGTGTAGATGTACAGCCAGTCGTCCGTGATGCGACGATCCACCCGGAAAAAGATGATTTTTACGCCATCGAATATCTTTCCTATGCGCCGTTTTTAAAAGAACTTACCGAACAGTATTACAGCATGGTAAAGGAACTGGAGAAAGCGGGATACAAAAAGCACCGCACCTTATTTGCACTGCCGTACGATTGGCGATACAGCAGCACCAAAAATGCCAACCTTCTAAAAGAAGAAATCGATGCTGCACTGAAAGCAAGCGGGGCAAATCAGGTGCATTTGGTGGCACATAGCATGGGTGGGCTCTTGGTAAAAGAAACACTTCTATCCAACGTGTCCTACCAGCGCAAAGTGAATCGTGTCGTGTATATGGGCACACCTTTCCTTGGATCTCCACGGGCATATCAGGCTCTTAAGCACGGATACAATTTTTCGATCCCTTGGCTGGATGAGGAGACAGGGAAAGTGATTTCCTCTTATGCGCCTGCCGTTTACGAGCTGTTACCCTCCAAAAAATACTTTGAAACGGTTGGCTTCCTGAAAAAGAGTAACATCCAGTACTACACCTACGACGAGTTTTTAAAAGACAAAAATATTCGCCTCGACTATGCACCGCTCGTCCGACATGGCGGCAAGATGCATGAAAAGTGGGATAACAAAACGATCAATGTTCCACAGTATTCCATTGTGGGTACAGGTCAAGTAACACTGCTCGGTTACTTTTATGATTCTTTTTATAACGAATGGTCCCCGATTCTCGATCCTGGCGTTGGAGACGGTACCGTTCCGTATATGAGTGCCAATTACGCCCAGAAGGATATGAAAAAACGTTACTACGTGAAAGGCGAACACGCCAAGCTTCCGACCATACCAGAAGTCATCGACCAAGTAACGCGATTGCTACAGGGAGATGAGGAATTACAACCAGGATTGCGCAATGCTCCGGATCAAAATGCTGACTATCTGTATTACATCATTGCACAAGATGACAAAAGCTTTCCTGAAGTGACGATACAAAAATCCGGCCAGACCTTTACGCTCGACGCCAATAAAAAAGAAGTACGGGAAGACCTGTCTATTGAATATCACGATCGTATCGTTGTCATCCATGTTCGAGACGGTGAAGACCTGGAATTCCAGCCGCCTGTAGCTGTAGAGGGAGAGGAGCCAGCGCGCTTTCTGATCAAACGTTTCTCGTCAGATGATTCGGAGCGGTACAAAGAAACAGGCAGACATTACGTGCTCGATGAGCGTGGACTGGCAGAGGTAGAAGAATCTACGGATTCCTATGATGAGTAGTCATCAAAAGCAAAGGGTGTAAGACAATGGATGATAATTGGTTTGTCTGGTTCATACTCGGTCCTTTCGTATTCTCATTGATGTTTGCGGGGCCTTTGATCGGTTTGCTCATCGCCGCTTTCATTCGCTTCACGTTAGGCTTTCGAGGCTGGCTGATCTTTCTAAGTGTTCTTTTTATCAGCTTTGTGTACTACCTGTTTATTGTTCCCTCTGACACGATGCTAGGTGAACTGTTAGTCATGAAGGTTGCTATGGCTGTCCATACAGCAGTCGTTACGATCCTGATCATGTCGGGCATCGAAAAAATCATCCAGCTCGTAAACAAAAAACGAAACGCCCAAAAGCCCATGGATAAATAACTGGGCACATAGGCAAATTGCGTCATCGCACGTTTTTCGAGTAGAATAAAAAGAAGGAGAATGATTGTCTGGAGGTTGTTCAAATGGATATTTTTGATAATAAAAAAGGTGGTTTTACCATCATGAGTGGAAAAACTGATGTACACGGAGGTTTTGGTCAAGGTGTACTTGACCTGAATGCTGTGTCTTCGGTCATTATTGATGGGGACGAAGCGTACATTGACATGGGTGCCTTGCATGCCAAAAGTTCTGTAGAAAAGGGCATCAAATGGACGATGAATAAAGAAGAAGTACCAAATGGAAAGCCTTATTGGCTCGTTTGGGTAACCGTCGATCGCAATGAAGCTGGTCCTTATTATGCAGGGGCAACCGCGTGCTATATGGAAATCGATAGGGAAGCGCGTCGGGGTTACAAAATTTTGGCAGATCACGTGAATCGCATGGATTACTCCATGAAGAGACGTATTATGCTGTCCGACTTATCCGAGAAGGAAAAAGCCGCTCTGAAAAAGCTTTTGATTGATAATAACGCGGACATGTTTGAGAACTCCACCGAGGAATTAAAGCAAAATTTGTCCTAAAGTTGGAAATCGTGAACGGTCTGTGAACAAATCGTGAAATCAATTGTTCACACAATTGAAGTCAGGTAAACTTATTTCCATATCTGTGTAACATGTACACTAGGTCAACAAACAGGGAGAGAGCCGTCACTCTTTCCCTGTTTGTGTATATAATTTCTTTTATTGATCATAGTTTTTGGGATATCGCGGAACACTAATGGGGATTGAACCAAACTGTTTGACGGAAGGGGCGGTACCCATTGGGAGAAGATCTCCGTGGTAATGAACAATCGCATGATCATTTTGTGAAGCACGGTGGCGTCCATTTCCACACACACGTGACTCCGACCGAGATAAACAACTTTGTGAGTAAGCTCCCTGCTGGAAAAAGGGAAAGCTTGTTTGAAGTATTGGAACAGCTTGATAATGCCGGTCTGATTACAATCGTCAACGACCATGTTTTTGCAGATGGAGATGGAGTCGTGGGCGGCGGGGACAATCAGAGCACGCAAGGTTAATAGGTATATTAAAAAGGACGTACTCGATGAAGAGAAACGTCCTTTTTTCTTTAGTTATTCGGTTTCCACCAACTGCCCATGCGCTGCCAGAAGGTCGCAGAATCTGGCGGCTTTAAAGGTGTCGGTGTCTCATTTGTCGGGATGTGATCCGTGCAGTAATCTTGAGGCTCTGTTCCGCTGGCAAAATAAAAGAGCTGTGGATTCGGACAATGCTCGGTCGCCAGTTTTCCAGAAGCGGGATCGATATAGACAGAAACCACACCAGCTGGCATGTCAAAGAGTGCAGGGGGTTGACCTTTAAGCGCACTTTCCATGAACTGGGCCCAGATTTTTTTGGACAGATAGCCTTCCTTTACATCATCGACCTTTTGATTTTTGTCGTAACCTACCCATACGGTAGAGACTAGCTGCGGAGTGAACCCACTCAGCCAAGCGTCATAATCCGTAGATCCTGTTTTCCCTGCTACCGGTCGGTTCATTTCGCCAGCTACGCGATATCCCGTACCGCCTTGTTCAAATACACTTTGCATCATATTCACTAAGAGAGCAGACGCGACAGGATCGGCTACCTGTGTTTTCTCCGGTTTTTCTTCGACCAAAATGTTGCCCTCACTGTCCTCAATGGAGGTGATAGCAACGGGCTTCACTGCTTGTCCCTTGTTGACAATTGCTGCATAAGCTGCGTTTAACTCCAAGGGGGATATAGGTGAAGTTCCCAGTGCCAGAGAGGGAACTGCTTGCATCGAGCTGGTGATACCTAATTGCATTGCCTGATCCACCACTTTTTGTGGCCCGAGAAAATCAATGGTCTTGACGGCATAAATGTTGTCGGAAGTTTTGATTGCTTCGCGCATGTTGATCAGTGCGTTTGCATATTTTCCACCAAAATTGCCGGGGATGTACTGCTTATTGTTATCGTAGGTAAAAACGGTCGGTTCGCTTTTCATCAAAGTGAGCGGTGTATAGCCGTTTTGCAAGGCTGACAAATACATGATCGGCTTGAAGGAGGAACCGGGCTGCCGCTTGCCAAGCACGCGATTGAACTGACTCACCTTGTAGTCACGTCCACCTACCATCGCTTTAATATAGCCGGTAGTTGGGTCCATGGCGACGAGGGCTACTTGCAAATTCGGATTGTTCTTCGGTAAGACGGAGGCGACAATATCCTCGGCTTTTTTTTGTACGACTGGATCAAGGGTCGTATGGATTTTCAGGCCTCCATGAATAAATTTTTCTTCGTCGATGCCATATTTGTTTTTTACCAAATTGGCGATGTAATCGCGGAAATAAGGAGCTGGCTCGGTTACATTCTCGTTTGTTCGCTGTTTCAGCTTGATTGGTTCCGCGTAGGCTTGCTCTACTTCCTTCGATGTCAGTAGATTGTCACGCTCCATGGCATTCAAAATGAGCTTTTGTCTGGCTTTGGCGCGTTCTAAATCGACAAATGGTGAATAATAAGTAGGACCTTTTGGGATGCCTGCCAGCATGGCGCTCTCTGCAACCGTCAAATCTTTGGCGTTCTTGCCGAAATAGGTTTGGGCAGCAGCTTGTACCCCATAAGCTGAGTGACCATAATAAATCTGATTCACGTACATTTCTAATATTTCATCCTTGCTGTAATTCAGCTCAAGTTGAATCGAAAGCAAAGCTTCTTTGATTTTTCGCTCCCATGTCTTGTCCAAGCTGAGGTACAGATTTCTTGCCAATTGTTGAGTGATGGTGCTGGCACCCTGGCGCTTGTCCATGTTAATGACATCGACATAAGCGGCCATGGCTAATCGTTTCCAATCAAAACCGAAATGTTCGCGGAACGAACGGTCCTCGATCGCAATAGTCGCATCAAGCAATGCGGGTGAAATCTCTGCAAGTGGCACAGAAATCCGGTTCTCGCCACGGTGCATCGTATCCAAAACCTCTCCATTGGAAGCGTAAATCGTCGTGGTTTGCTTCACAAACGTTTCCGGGAGTGGTTGAGAGCGTAAGTACAAAATGAGTAGCAAGATGGCAAAAGAGAAACATAATAGGCTGAGAATGGTAAATTTTACGAATTTCTTAGCCCAACGCAAATAGCGCAGCAATGGGGCTTCGCGAATGACTTCCATGTGTGCCTCTCCTCCTTTCTGCGGTTGAATCAATAAAATAGGACATACTACGTTACTAGTAGTATGTGTCGCTTGCAAGCTGGTTAAACTTTCCTTGCTAGAAAAATATCTTGCAATTTGGAAGACAGCTACTATAATTTTCTTGTTATATGTATTTTCATGCGGTTAATTGAAGGAGGTTACATAGCCATGAACATGGAATTGTGGTACACCGAAAAACAGACGGAAAATCACGGGATAACAACGAAAATTACAGAAACCCTATACAGTGAGAAATCCGAGTTTCAACAAATCGACGTAATTAATACGAAGCAGTTTGGTCGCATGTTAGTGCTCGACGGCATGGTTATGACTACCGATGTCGATGAGTTTGTCTACCATGAAATGATTTCTCATATCGCGTTGAATACGCATCCAAACCCGAAAAAGGTTCTGGTTGTAGGCGGCGGCGATGGCGGTGCTATTCGTGAAATCGTAAAGCACGCGTCTGTAGAAAAAGCAGTTCTGGCTGAAATCGACGGTGGCGTCATTGAGTCTTGCAAAAAATATTTCCCTGAGATTGCGAGTGCATTGACAGGCAATCCGCGTGTAGATGTACAAGTCATCGATGGTATTAAACATATTCATGACCACAAAGGTGAGTACGATGTGATCATGGTTGACTCTACAGAGCCAGTTGGCCCAGCTGTAGGTCTGTTCGAAAAAGGTTTCTACCAAGGCATTCACGATGCTTTGAAACCAGACGGCATCATGGTTGCTCAAACGGAATCTCCTTGGTTCAACCGTGAACTGATCAAGCGCGTGTTCAAAGACCTGAAATCGATCTTCCCGGTTACTCGTCTCTACACTTGCAGCATCCCTACTTATCCATCCGGACTGTGGAGCTTCACCATCGCATCCAAGCAACACGATCCGTTGGAAGTAGATCCAGCGAAAATCAAAGATTTGGGCACCAAATACTACAATGCGGAAGTTCACCACGCTGCTTTCAAACTGCCTAACTTTGTGGCTGAGCTGACCCGCGACTAATCGGGGGAGAACAACACCTATGCGTTTTGACGAAGCATACTCTGGAAATGTTTTTATCCGTAGTCACGGGAATTACGAGGAAAGCCAAGCCGTTATTTACGGTATGCCGATGGACTGGACAGTGAGCTTCCGTCCGGGCTCTCGTTTTGGCCCTGCCCGTATTCGTGAGGTTTCTATCGGTCTGGAAGAGTACAGCCCGTACTTGGACAGGCTGTTGGAAGACATCAAATACTTTGATGCTGGCGATATTCCACTTCCTTTCGGAAACGTGGAAGGTAGCCTGGATGCGATCCGTACATTCGTGGCAAAAGTATTGGCAGATGGCAAGTTCCCATTGGGTCTGGGCGGAGAACACTTGGTTTCCTGGCCAGTATTCCAAGCGGTTTATGAAAAGTACAAGGATATGGTCGTATTCCACTTTGACGCGCATACAGACCTGCGCGACAACTACGAGGGATACGAATACTCCCACTCCACCCCGATCAAAAAGGTATGCAACCTGATCGGCGGCAAAAATGTTTACTCTTTCGGTATCCGCAGCGGTATGAAAGATGAGTTCGAGTGGGCAAAAGAAAACATGCATCTGTACAAATACGATGTACTGGAGCCAGTGAAGCAAGTGCTGCCTACTATCGGCAACCGTCCAATCTACCTGTCGATTGACATCGATGTATTGGACCCTGCGCACGCTCCGGGAACAGGCACAACAGAAGCAGGCGGCATCACGTCTCGTGAGTTGCTCGATACCATTCACTTCATGGCAAACAACGGTGCGAATGTCATCGGTTGTGACCTGGTGGAGGTTGCTCCTGTGTATGACCATAGTGAAATGACGCAAATTGCGGCATCCAAAATCGTTCGCGAGCTGCTCTTGAGCTTTGTGAAATAAGATATCCGCGTAAATAAGCCCCCGGTTTTTGTAAAAGAACCGGGGGCTTTTCTTATTGGTGGTAAACGTTCAATTCAATTAATAAACATTTTAGTTTACAAAGTATAAAATTGTCAGTACAATCATAATAGTGAGATGATTTAACAGTCGACGGAGGTTTTTTTACAAAGGAGTTGTCTGCATGAGAGAAGTATTTGCCTACGCACCATTTCGAAAGCTGTTCTTTTCCAATCTGTTCTCCGGCTTTGGGCAAGGCATGACGATGATCGGGATTGCTTGGTTCCTCGTGGAAACGACAGGCTCTGCTCAACTTTTGGGCTCCACCATGTTTACTTCTGCGGTACTGATGTTTTTCATCGGGCCGTATATCGGGACGCTCATCGATCGTTATTCCCGCAAAAAAATGCTGCTGGTAGAAAACTTGATCGGATTTGGCGTGCTTGGCGTGCTTGCGATCTGGGGCTTTTTCGGAGAGTACACCGAGTGGATGCTGATTGTTATCTATTTGACGACGACTTTTATGTACCAAATTCATTACCCGACGCAGTCCGCACTGGTTCAGGAGACGTTTGAGCCCAAGCATTACAACAGCATCAATAGTCTGCTCGAGATCGAAGGACAGACTGCATCTGTTCTTGCTGGCGCGTTTGCAGGGATTTTGCTTAGCTCCTACGGGCTGCATGTGGTGATTATTTTCAATGCGATTACCTACTTGTTCGCCTTTACCTTGCTGTCTACCATGACGTATACCTTCACGCTGGAAAAAGAAGCGAAGCAAAGCCAGGGTGTCGCTTGGACGGGGCAGCTGATGGAAAGCTGGCGGTACATTCGGCAAAAGAAAGGATTCCTGCTGTTTGGCATATCGGCACTCATGCCCTTCATTGCTGTTATGGCGACGAACTTATTGAAGCCTGTTTACATAAGCCAAACGCTGCAGGAGGGTGTCTCGGTTTATTCACTAGGTGAAGTCACGTATGCACTGGGTGCCGTGGCGGCAGGTCTACTCGTTGCGATCGTCGTTCGCAAGATGGGGCAGCTGGCAGCCATGATCGTCAATACGTTGTTGTTCGCGATTGCCATTGTTGTCATGGTTGCTTTGCCGTATGGCTGGGCATTAATTGCGGCGTACACGTTTTACGGGTGGAGTAACGCTTCCGTGCGCTTGATTCGGCAATCGCTCTATATGACAGTTGTGCCGAAGCATCAGATGGGGCGGGTGATGAGCTTTTTTAACTCAATCGGCATGATGATGCGTTTGGTCCTTATTGGTTTGTTTACGGCTATGATCGATTACACGGGGGCAGGAGTCGGGTACTTGGTGTTGGCAGGTCTGCTGTTGCTTGCGGCGATCGGGATTGCTGCTACCATGAGATACCTGCTGGCTGATGCCAAAGCGGAGGCGGCGGTTGCCACACCAGAGCGATGAAGGGTAGAATGTAGGGATAAATGGGAAGCGAAAGAAAGTGGAGTGTGGAAGCAGCATGCAAGACATACAAGTGAAATTGACGGCGCGGCATCATGTCGAAGGCAACTGGGAAGAAACGACACACAGCTATGAAGGCAAGCGCGTACAAAAGGCATCCGCGTGGTACTTGACCTACAAAGAGCAGATGGAAGGCGTAGGCGAAGTAAGCACGACACTGAAGTTGACAGATACGTCCATTACTCTGGTTCGTCAGGGCGGAGTTTCAACCAGACAGCAATTCGAAAAAGGAGCCAGCACCCATTCTACCTATCAAAGTCCCTATGGTCCGTTTGCAATGGAGACGCATACGAACAAACTGCGAATCCGCTACGAAGCAGAGGTTCCTGTACAGGTAGAAATCGCGTACCAGCTATGGATGAATGAGCAGTATGCTGGTGAGCATGAGCTGAAAATCGAGCTAGGAAAATAAGCCGCCCTTTGCAAGGGCGGTTTTTTGCACGTACAATAGGATTACTTGCGGCTGAAGTGAAAGGGGGATACAGCATGTTTGTACTCACAAATGGACTAATAGCCGGTCTGGGTCTTGCTGCTTTTTTGGCGCTCGGAGATGGTTTGTTTGATACCAATACCTTTCCCGTTTTAATTGATGTCAGCTATGTACCGGGCATGGAAAACCTGCCCTCTATTGTAGAACTATTGATTCATCTGCTGATTAGTGTGATCGTCGCCTTTTTTCTCATGCACTTTTACCCGCGGGAACGAAAAGCCCGATCGGTACGATACTTGCTGTACTGGATGCTCGGTTTTTCTGTCGCGTTTTTCCCATTTAGCCTGTTGAGTCAATCCGCGATGAGTTTGACAGCGTTTTTCATCTGGGTATTGGGACATTTATTGTATACCGCAATGCTTGCCATTCAGGTAGGGCGTAATCGATAATCTTGTAAAAGTGCCGAATATTCGGCGAAGTGATGATTTTTTGGCAGCATGAATGGAAGGAAGGAGTGAAAGCCAGGATGCCGTTGTCAGATACGGTAGAAATGTTGCAGGCGATCTTGGGCGCTATCGATGAAGGAATTCACGTTGTGGACGCTAATGGCATTACGATTTTCTACAATCACGTCGCAGCTAAGCTCGATGGGCTGACCTCAGAAGAGGTGTTGGGGAAGCCATTGTTGGAGGTTTTTCCTTCGCTTGATCGACAGTCGAGTACCCTGCTTCGTGTCATCGATAGTGGCGAATCAATCTACAACCAGACACAGACATATAAGAACTGGAAGGGAATGCGCGTAGAGACAATCAACACGACACTTCCAGTGAGAGTAGGCAAAAGGTTAGTCGGGGCAGTCGAGGTGGCGAAGGATATCGGCAAGCTAAAAGAACTGTCGGAGCGTTTGGTTGATCTTCAGGCCCAGATTAGCAAGCCGAAACGGACAAAACGCTCGGTGGATGAAACGACTTTCCATTTCGAAGACATTTTGACGATGAGTGAAAAAATGAAGCGCCTCAAAGAACGCGCTCGAAAAGCTGCGCGGACAACTTCTCCCGTGTTGATATACGGCGAAACCGGGACGGGAAAAGAACTGTTTGTCCAATCTATTCACCACGCGTCTGTCCGCAGCAGTAAGCCATTCATCGCGCAAAACTGTGCCGCACTGCCGGCCGCGCTGCTCGAAAGCTTGCTGTTTGGCACGACAAAAGGAAGCTTCACAGGAGCCGATGATCGGCCAGGGTTATTCGAGCTGGCGGACGGTGGTACTCTATTTCTGGATGAACTGAACAGCATGCCGCTCGATTTGCAAGCAAAGCTGCTGCGAGTCCTCCAGGACGGTCAGATCAGACGGATCGGCGGGAGCCAGTCGACCAAAGTGGATGTACGAGTAATCGCCGCAGTCAACGAAGCACCACGGTCACTCGTGGAGCGAGGAATCATGCGAACCGACCTGTATTACCGGATCAACGTCGTCTCTTTTGAGCTGCCGCCATTGCGCGAGCGCAGAGAAGATGTGGATATGCTGATCGATCATTTCTTGCAAAAGTTCAACCGGATCTTCGGTATGAATGTGCGTGGAATCAGCGATGAAGTGGCTAGTTTGTTTGCTGCGTATGATTGGCCGGGGAACGTACGTGAACTGGAACATGTCATAGAAGCAGCCATGAATATGGTGGAGTCGGACATCATTTTGTTGGATCATCTTCCAGCTCATTTGCTGGAACGCTCGCAGTCTGAGAAAAATGAAGCACCTATTTCGGCACAACTTTTATCAAAGGAAGGCTGTACGCTGCCCGAGATTTTGCGTGAGGTAGAGGAAAAGGTGATCAAAGATGCGATGCAGCAAACGGACGGCAATGTACTTCGTGCTGCCAAGCTCTTGGGCATCCCCAGACAGACACTGCAATACAAGCTCTCGCAGCGGATGATCCCTCCCTGTTGATTGCCGAAAATTCGGCATACTCGCGAAGGATCAAATGGATAAGAAGCGCTCACGAAACGCTCTATTCCTTATTTTCTAAATCTTTTGATTTGTTGGCATGGCACTTGCATCTCTTGTTGGTTGAGTGAAACGAAGAGGTTCACCATAAGACGAGGGGAGACGGGATGCACATGACAGTAGCGACAAAACGCGATTGGCGTTCGATAGAACTTTGGAAGGATGTCACGGACGAGCAATGGAATGACTGGATGTGGCAGCTTACGCACACCATCAAGACGGTCGATGATTTGAAGCAGGTAATCAACCTGACACCGGAAGAGGAAGAGGGCGTACGTATTTCTACGCAAACCATTCCACTCAATATCACACCGTACTATGCTCATCTGATGGATCCAGACGATCCAAGCGATCCGGTTCGCATGCAGTCTGTACCTTTGTCCTCTGAGATGGTTCGTACCAAATACGACATGGAAGACCCACTTCACGAGGATACCGATTCTCCTGTACCTGGTCTGACACATCGTTATCCAGATCGCGTGCTTTTCCTGGTGACGAACCAATGCTCCATGTATTGCCGTTACTGTACGCGCCGTCGCTTTTCCGGCCAGATCGGCATGGGCGTACCAAAGAAACAGCTGGATGCCTGTATCGATTACATCCGCTCAAGACCAGAAGTCCGCGATGTACTGCTCTCCGGTGGAGACGGTTTGTTGATCAATGACCGTGTATTGGAATACATCATCAGCAGCCTGCGCGACATCCCGCATGTTGAAATTATTCGGATCGGTACGCGTGCACCCGTTGTATTCCCGCAGCGCATTACCGAAAACCTGTGCAATATCCTGAAAAAATACCATCCAGTTTGGCTCAATACACACTTTAACCATCCGAAAGAAATTACACCGGAAGCGAAGCTAGCTTGCGAAATGCTCGCCAACGCTGGTGTTCCGCTCGGCAACCAAGCAGTTATTTTGGCTGGTATCAACGATTGTGCGAATACGATGAAAAAGCTGGTGCAGGACCTGGTCAAAATCCGCGTTCGCCCGTATTACATCTATCAATGCGACCTGTCAGAGGGAATCGGACACTTCCGCGCGCCTGTCAGCAAAGGGATCGAAATCATTGAGCACCTGCGCGGCCATACTTCCGGCTATGCAGTTCCGACCTTTGTAGTAGACGCTCCACACGGCGGAGGCAAAATTCCAGTTAGTCCGAACTACATCATCTCGCAAGCATCTGATAAAGTTGTGCTGCGTAATTTTGAAGGCGTTATCACGTCCTATCCAGAGCCGAAGCAATACCACGAGCACGACGAGGAAAATTGCGAATACTGCAAGGCTGCAAAAGGCAAAGCGGTTGGTATCGCAGCACTCATGCAAGACGAGGTAGACAATCTGGAGCCGACTGATCTGCCGCGTAACAAGCGCATCAAAGCAACCAAGGTCAAATCACTCGCAGATGTACGGTCAGAGCAAAAGGCCAAGAAAGACCAACCTACTGCCGAGACGAAGGAAGCCTCAGGAAAATAAACATGATCAACAGCTACCCGTATGAAGGTAGCTGTTTCTTTTTTTTCGTAAGAATATTTCCAACTCTTCGAAGAGGATGGATGATTCGCAACTTGTGTGATAAGATCGAGTTGTATTCATTATGAGCGGTCGCTCAGTATCGTTGCATTTTTCGAAAAAAATAAACGGACTGACTGAATACTCATTCATTTATTTCCATGATTCTGATAAGATAGAAAAAACGATTTCCACGTCCAAAGACAAACTCGCAATAGAGGGGAGTAGAAAACATGCTGGCACTCATTAATTTGATCGCCTTTTTCCTGGTTCTCGCTTACGGGCTGTATTTAGCCGGGCATGTCGTGTACAGCAGATACTTGTTTATCAAGCTGGGGAAAAAGCCGGATGTGAAAAATGACTTTGGGGCACGCATCAATCTGATGCTGGACAACGTCATTTTCCACAAGAAGCTGTTGAAGGACAAAAAGAGCGGCGTGATGCACGTTGTGATGTTTTACGGCTTTATCACCCTGCAATTCGGAGCCATCGAGCTGGTTATCAAAGGGCTTTCGAAAGGCTACGAGCTTCCTTTTGGTAGCGCCCACAAATACTTCTCTGTCATGCAGGAGATCACCACATTTCTCATTTTGGCTGCGGTCGGCTACGCTTTCTACCGCCGCTATATCGAAAAGCTCAAGCGTCTGAAGCGCGGCTTCAAATCGGGGATTGTCCTCTTGCTGATTTCCTCCCTGATGGCGACTGTGTTGTTCTCGCTCGCTTTTGAACAAATTTGGCTCGGACATGAGCCGTCGGCGTTCGCTCCGATCTCATCTGTTTTCGCGATCGTACTCTCTGCGATTGGAGTAGGGACAACAGGTGCAGTGGTAGGCTTTTACGTTTTCTGGTGGCTGCATCTGATCATCCTGCTCGGTTTCGCGGTGTATGTGCCGCAGTCCAAGCACGCGCATTTGCTGTTTGCTCCTGTCAACGTGTGGTTCAAGAAGCTGGACCCGCCAGGTAAGCTGACCAGCATCAACTTCGAGGACGAGACGCAGGAAGAATTTGGTGTCGGCAAAATCGAGGATTTTACGCAAACGCAGCTCATCGACCTGTACGCTTGTGTGGAGTGTGGTCGCTGCACAAATATGTGCCCGGCCTCTGGAACGGGAAAAATGCTCTCCCCAATGGATTTGATTACGAAAATGCGCGACCATTTGACCGAAAAAGGTGCGTCGGTGACATCGCGTACACCATGGATGCCTAACTTCGCCTTTTCGCAGACGACTGCCAACCAGATTGCAATCCAAGCATCTGAAGTAGCGGCGACAGCGGAAGGAGCAACTGCAGTCTATGAGAAAAGCTTGATCGGCGATGTCATTACCGAGCAGGAGCTGTGGGCTTGTACGACCTGTCGCAACTGTGAAGACCAATGCCCGGTGATGAACGAGCACGTAGATAAAATCATCGATATGCGCCGCTACTTGGTCATGACAGAAGGCAGCATGCCAGCAGAAGCGCAGCGCGCCTTGAACAATATCGAGCGTCAGGGCAACCCGTGGGGAATTAACCGCAAAGACCGGACGAAATGGATTGAAGGTCTGAACGGTGAGTACGAGGTGCCAACTGTGAAGCAGGTCGAAGAATTCGAGTACTTGTTCTGGGTAGGCTCGATGGGATCATTTGACTTGCGTAGCCAAAAAATCTCGCAGGCATTTGTGAAGCTCATGCACGAAGCGGGTGTGAAGTTCGCCATTTTGGGCAACGAGGAAAAGAACTCTGGCGATACGGCCCGCCGTATTGGTAACGAGTTCTTGTTCCAGCAGCTCGCCCAAGAAAATATTGCCTTGTTTGAAGCGTATGAAGTGAAAAAAATCGTCACCTGCGACCCGCACGCGTTCAATACGTTTAAGAACGAATATCCGGAGTTTGGATTGAATGCAGAGGTGTACCACCACTCCGAGCTGTTGGCGGAGTGGGTGAAGGAAGGCAAATTGAAGCCAACCAAGGAAGTCAAGGAACGCATCACCTACCACGATTCCTGCTACCTGGGCCGCTACAACGAAATTTACGACAAGCCACGTGTAATTCTCGAAGCCATTCCTGGCGTAGAGGTGGTCGAGATGAAGCGCAGCGGCTGCGACAGTATGTGCTGTGGAGCGGGCGGCGGCTTGATGTGGATGGAGGAACATGAGGGCTCTCGTGTCAACGTTACACGTACGGAGCAAGCTCTGGAGGTCAAGCCGACGGAAATCGCCAGTGCATGCCCATACTGCCTGACGATGATGAACGACGGAATTAAGACCAAAGAGCAGGAAGATCACGTCAAAACACGCGACGTCGCGGAAATTCTCGCAGACGCCATCTAGGTTCATACCATGCGCAAGTCTCGGTGCTGATCAAGCGACGAGGCTTGCGCATTATTTTTTTGCAAAAAAACTGTAAGATAGAGGAGCCAGCTGAATCTAAAGGAGTGGGAAGGGAGTGAGGAAGCTGGAGCTTGCAGAGAAAGGCTTAACCAAAACAAAAGAGGCATTATTTGATGAATTGATCCGGCACTATCTGAAAAAGGTGTTGCGACTCGTCTATTTGATGGTCAAGGACCGCAGCCTTGCAGAGGATATCACACAGGAAGTGTTCCTGTTAGCTTACAAAAACTTGGGGAAATTCCGCCAAGAGAGCTCGATGCAAACATGGGTGTACCGCATCGCTGTCAACGAAGCGAAAAAACACCTGCGCTCGTGGTCGTTCCGTCACCTGTTTTTCAAACCGGAAGTGGACATAGAGGTAGTCGAGGGAGCAGAGTCGACCGTTTTGCAAAATGACCTTCGCACCCGTTTTGCTCATCTTGTCATGAAGCTGCCGCATAGCTATCGTCAGTTGATTGTCCTTCACTACTACGAGGAGTTGTCCGTAGAGGAGATCGCGGTCATTTTGGATACGTCCGCAGGAGCGATTTATACGAAAATGCACCGCGCACGCCAGAAACTTAAAGCGCTCCTGGAAAAGGAGGGGATCGAATGAACTTGGATAAATTGCTGGAGGAATTCAAGGAAACGGCTGACCGGACACTGTTGCGTGGAATGGACAATACAACTAACTTGGAGGAGCGGATTCGCATGAATATCGAGAAGAAAGGCAAGAAAAGGTTTCGTTTCATCTACCCTGTAAGCGCAGCACTTGTTGCGGTTGTGCTTGTCATTGGGTTTGCCCCTTATTTGCTGCAAAAGGAAAGCACGAGTACACATACGCCGAACGGAACGTCTGCTGAGCCAGGTACCCATCAAAAGCCCGATCCAAAGGCTCACCCAGCTTCTGATGATCAGGTGATTATGGGAACGGTAGATGAGATCATCGATGTCTTGCGTGTTGGGATGACACAAGACCAAATCAAAGCCAAGATTTCGTTCCCTTACACAGTTGTAGACAATTATGGCGGAAGCGGGGACGATGGCACAGAAGAGTACTGGGGCTATTCGATTCTCGCAAAAGAAGGATATCAGCGAAAAGACTGGACAATGATCGAGACGGAGGCTCTGCTAAAAAGAGACGTGGGCTTGGAGATGTTTGTTGGATGGAAGGATAAAAAGCTTTATTGGTATACCATAAGCTATGTCCAAGGCAAAGAGGTCTACCTTTTCAAAATGAACAGCAACGGTACCGTTAATGAGGATGTCGTAGATGTCCCACAGGATGGCACACAAACACCAATAGCTACGTCCGTATTTGATTTAAAGCCAGAGGAACAGGATCGTTATTACAATTACATGTATGAGAAAAAAGATGAGCTTTTGCGTGGTTTATCTCCAATCGATGTATTGAAGCTGTATGTGCAAGCACAGCAAGAGGGTCAGCTCGAAATGCAGTACGCTTTGCATATCGAGGACGATGGATCAGAGAAGCCAACACCGGAGCAATACTTGGAAGATATGAAGAAAGATCCGGTTGGAGCACGAAATAGCTGGAAGCAGTTGAAAAAGATGCGAGACTTGGCAAGTGACATAACGCTTGAGCAAACGTCTGACAAGGAAGCGGTTGTATGGGTGGCCTTCAAGGACAACAGTGATAAGGTTGCCTATAAAATGCAGAAAAACAAACAAGGCTTCTGGAAACTAAGCTGGATGGCACGACAATAGCAAGAACAGCCTGACTCTCCCAAAAGTCAGGCTGCTCTTTTTTTCATTATTGATTGACTATTCGTACGGAAGACGGCAAAATAAAAGTATGCAAAATGAACGAACGCTCGATCGATTTAGTTTTTGTTGATGTGAAAATCATCCGAATGGAGGTCATTCGATGAAAACGGTCATTGTTGGGGCAGCGCGTACCCCGTTTGGTAAGTTTGGTGGAGCTTTGAAAGCGTTATCGGCAGTTGAGCTCGGTTCCATTGTAATCAAGGAAGCGGTAGAGCGCGCCGGCATTTCCGGCGATCAGGTGGACGAAGTGATCATGGGCATGGTCTTGCAGGCAGGTGCGGGTCAGGTGCCCTCACGCCAGGCGGCTCGTAAGGCTGGTTTGCCATGGAATGTAGCGAGCGAGACGATTAACAAGGTATGTGCGTCAGGGATGCGTGCAGTGACGCTGGGGGACCAGATCATTCGCGCAGGAGACGGAGAAATCATCGTCGCTGGTGGCATGGAGAGCATGAGCAACGCACCGTACGCACTGCCGGATGCACGCAACGGGATGAGGATGGGAGATGCAACGGTTCGCGACCTCATGATGTATGACGGCCTCACTTGCCCGTTTCATCAAGTGGCGATGGCTGTCCACGGCAGCAATGTGGCAGAAGAGAACGGGATTACGCGAGAAGAGCAGGATGCATGGGCACTGCGCAGTCAGCAGAGAGCTGCTCAAGCGATGGAAAAAGGACTTTTTGCCGAAGAGCTAGTATCGGTTTCCATTCCGCAAAGAAAAGGGGAGCCGCTGCAAGTAATCGTGGATGAAGGACCACGTCCAGATACCACCGAGGAAGGATTGGCGAAGCTGCCTCCTGTGTACAAAAAGGACGGGACGATCACGGCAGGCAATGCTCCAGGAATCAACGACGGAGCGGCAGCGATGGTGTTGATGTCGGATGCAAAAGCGCAGCAACTGGGTATCAAGCCGCTTGCGACGATTCTTGGTCACGCCGAGGTCGGTGCAGATGCACCTTATATCGCGACAACTCCGGGGCTTGCCATTAACAAGCTTCTGGAGAAGACAGGAGTAGCTCTTTCTGACATCGATTTATTCGAGGTGAACGAAGCGTTTGCTGCGGTGATTTTGACAAGTGGCAAAATCGTTGGCTGGGACGCAGAGAAAGTGAATGTAAACGGGGGAGCGATTGCGTTCGGACACCCGATTGGCGCGAGTGGTGCTCGGATTATTATGCACCTCGTCTATGAATTAAAAAGACGAGGCGGCGGCTTAGGGATCGCGGCAATTTGCAGTGGTGCCGCACAGGGTGACGCCATCTTGATTAAAGTAGAGTAAGGGAGGCCTTTTTGCATGAACGTACAAACGATTATGGTCATCGGGGCAGGACAGATGGGCAGTGGGATTGCCCAGGTAGCAGCGCAGGCTGGCTTTCGTGTTTATTTGAACGACGTTCAGCAGGCGTTTGTGGAACGCGGTCTTGCTACGATTACGAAAAACTTGTCGCGCAACGTGGAAAAAGGCAAGCTCAGCGAAGCGGAAAAGGAAGCCATTCTCGGACGTTTGACGCTGTCTACCGATCTGGCTGATGCATCTGATGCAGATTTTGTGGTAGAAGCGGTGACGGAAAACATGGCGGTCAAAACGCAAATTTTTTCCAAGCTGGACGAGGTATGTCCGCCACATACGGTGCTTGCGAGCAATACATCCTCCCTGCCAATTACCGAAATTGCGGCAGTGACGAAGCGGCCGGAAAAAGTAATTGGCATGCACTTCATGAACCCCGTTCCCGTGATGAAGCTGGTTGAGATCATCCGCGGCCTGCAAACATCCGATGAGGTTTATCAGCTGACAGAAGATTTGTCCAAGCAAATGAGCAAGGTACCCGTGAGCGTAAACGATTTCCCTGGTTTTGTGTCCAATCGGGTATTGATGCCCATGCTGAATGAAGCGATTTATTGTGTGTACGAGGGAGTTGCAACACCGGAAGCGATCGATGAAGTCATGAAGCTGGGCATGAACCATCCGATGGGGCCACTTCAGCTGGCTGATTTCATCGGGCTGGACACTTGCCTCTACATTATGGAGGTACTGCACGAAGGGTTCGGTGATTCGAAATACCGCCCATGCCCGTTGCTGCGCAAGTACGTCAAAGCAGGATGGCTAGGCAAAAAATCCGGTCGTGGTTTCTACGTGTACAACTAGGCAAGGTAGTTCAAAAATTCGTCTTTTGATCACGAAGTAGTACTGAAAGCGTATGCCACGTCGAAAGTGGCGTTCACCTTTGAAGTCCGGTGCTCATGTAGTTCTCTACATTCCGCTCCTCCTTCTTCAGGTTCTCGCCACTTTCTCGGTGCTGAAATGACGACTTTTTGAACTTTTGCTAGAGAGGAACTTTGCAGAAAGGTAGGACGGACATGGATTTTCGATTGAATGAAGAGCAAGAGATGATGCGCCGCATGGTGCGAGACTTTGCCCAGAAAGAGATCGCACCTTTCATCCCTGTGATGGAAGAGACGGACCAGTTCCCGCGTCAGATCCTGAAAAAGATGGGCGAGATGGGGCTCATGGGCATTCCGATCGCCGAAGAGTGGGGAGGAGCAGGGGCGGATTTTATTTCCTACATTTTGGCCATTCACGAGATTTCCAAAGTGAGTGCGACAGTAGGCGTCATTTTGTCCGTGCATACCTCCGTCGGGACGAACCCGATTCTCTACTTCGGTACCGAGGAGCAAAAACGCAAATACGTGACCAAGCTTGCGAGTGGGGAATACCTCGGGGCTTTTGCCTTGACCGAGCCGCATGCAGGTTCTGATGCGAGCAGTATCCGAACCACAGCTGTGAAAAAAGGCGATGAGTACATCTTAAACGGAAACAAGGTGTTCATCACAAACGGTGGGGAGGCAGATACGTATATCGCATTTGCCGTAACCGACTCTACAAAAGGAACCAAGGGAATATCAGCCTTCATCGTAGACAAGGATACACCGGGCTTCACGGTTGGGAAAAAAGAAAAGAAGATGGGACTGCACGGTTCCTATACGACAGAGCTCATATTCGACAATGCGCGTGTACCGGCTGCCAACCTGTTGGGTCAAGAAGGGGAAGGCTTCTGTATCGCGATGGCGAATCTGGATTCCGGTCGAATAGGGATTGCGGCACAGGCACTCGGGATTGCCGAGGCGGCAGTAGAGTATGCGACAGAGTACGCGCGGGAACGTAAGCAGTTCGGACAACCGATTGTCAAGCAGCAAGCCATTGCCTTCAAGCTGGCTGACATGGCGACGAAAGCAGAAGTTGCCCGGTTGCTAGTATACCGAGCGGCGTGGCTGCGCAGCCAAGGTATTTCTTGTGGGATGGAAGCCTCGATGGCAAAGCGTTTTGCCACAGACTCCGCGATGGAGCTCGCCACAGAAGCCGTACAAATCTTTGGCGGATATGGCTACACTCGAGAATATCCGGTTGAACGTCTATTCCGGGATGCGAAAGTAACGCAAATCTATGAGGGCACCAACGAAATTCAACGAATCGTTATCGCCAAGCATTTGCTTGCTGATTAAATAGACAGATGAAAAAGACATGGGGGAGTGATCCATATGAATTTCCAACTGACGGAAGAACATGAAATGATGCGCAAAATGATTCGCGACTTTGCAGAGAATCAAGTAGCTCCGACAGCAGCCGAGCGCGACGAAGAAGAGTGTTTTGATCGTTCCATATTTGAGCAAATGGCTGAGCTTGGACTGACAGGCATTCCTTGGTCGGAACAATACGGCGGAGCAGGTGCAGATTACCTGAGCTACGTCATTGCAGTGGAAGAACTCTCCCGTGTGGATGCCTCCATCGGTGTGACACTGTCCGCACATGTTTCCTTGGCGAGCTGGCCGATTTACAAATTCGGGACAGAGGAGCAAAAACAAAAGTTTTTGCGTCCATTAGCAGAAGGCAAGAAGATGGGCGCGTACTGTTTGACCGAGGCGGGATCTGGCTCTGACTCTGCGGGAATGCGGACAACAGCCGTACGCGATGGTGATCACTACATTTTAAATGGCACCAAAATTTTCATTACCAATGCGGGCGAAGCAGAAATCTACATCGTATTCGCGGTCACCCAACCAGAGTTGAACCATAAAGGCATCACGGCTTTCATCGTAGAAAAAGGCATGGACGGCTTCACAATGGGGAAAAAGGAGAAGAAGCTGGGTATCCGTTCCTCGCCAACACTTGCAGTCAATTTTGAAGATGTGCGCGTGCCAGTAGAGAATAGGCTGGGCGAAGAAGGCCAAGGCTTCAAAATCGCGATGATGACGTTGGACGGTGGAAGAAACGGTATCGCCGCTCAAGCATTGGGCATTGCACAAGGTGCTTACGAGCATGCGCGGAACTATGCCAAAGAACGCAATCAGTTCGGCAAACCAATCGCTTCCTTGCAGGCAATCCAGTTCAAGCTGGCAGACATGGCTACCAAGATCGAGGCATCCCGTTTGCTCACTTACCAAGCAGCGTGGTTGGAGGATCAAGGTCTTCCATATGGCAAAGCATCTGCGATGTCCAAAGTTTTTGCAGGAGATACAGCAATGGAAGTAACAACCGAGGCTGTTCAAGTTTTCGGGGGTTACGGCTACACGCGGGAGTATCCTGTGGAGCGCTTCATGCGCGATGCCAAAATTACACAAATCTATGAAGGAACCAATGAAATCCAACGTGTCGTGATCAGTAATTTCCTGCTAAAAGAGTAGGAAACTGTCCAGTCTTCCAACACGATGACACACATAGAAAAGAAAAGTTTGGCTTTGTGCTCTTACTCGCGTATAATGATCTGCGAATGATACAAAAGTAGAGTGTTTGCGCCTTCTTTTCTATGAGGCGTCTGACCAAACGCTCAGTCGGTTGGAAAGGTGGATTTTGGAGTGTCTGACAAGAGAAAAGCGATACCGTCCCTAGTAAAGGACCCAAAACTGATCGAGAGAAGACGAGAGCAGATTATTGAGGCTGCCGTTCATCTCTTCATTAATAAAGGTTTTCATAAAACGACGACAAGGGAGATTGCCCGAGCGTCTGGATTTAGTATTGGTACGTTGTACGAGTATATTGAGTCAAAAGAAGACGTGCTCTATCTTGTTTGTGATGCCATTCATGCGGAGATGGAGACGCGCTTGCGTGAAGCGATCAACTTCAACGGAACTGGCTTGAAAACATTAAAGATAGCACTAAAGAGCCTGATCCGCGTGATGGATCAGATGAGCGACCGCGTTTTGCTTATTTATCAGGAAGCCAAATCATTGCCAAAAGAAACACTCCGCTACGTGTTGGGGCGTGAAGAAGCCATTTCGCATATTTTCGTCGAAATCCTGGAAAAAGGGATTGCCGATGGTTCGCTGCACATTGACGAAAAGAACGTCAAGCTGATGGCGGACAATATCATGGTACTGGGCGAAATGTGGGTATTCCGCCGCTGGGCATTGAAAAAGCACTATACCATTGAGGAGTACACAGAGAAGCAGATCGCGCTTCTGCTTCGCGATATCAGTGTCTCCGATTAAGAGGAGAGTTTAAAAAGTCTGGGAAACATAGAGTGCCAAGCATACCTCGCGTCTACCGCGCCTTGATCTGCTTGGCCCTGTTTTTCCTCCTTTTTAAACTTAATTAAAAGGAGAGTGGAACGATGGAAACAGAAGTGTATCGTCCGCAAAACAAGGTTCGCTTTGTGACCGCAGCTAGTCTGTATGACGGTCACGACGCCTCGATTAATATCATGCGCCGTATTTTACAATCGTCGGGAGTAGAGGTCATCCATCTCGGACACAACCGCTCTGTTGATGATATTGTAACAGCCGCTGTTCAGGAGGATGTGCAAGGGATTGCCATCAGCTCCTACCAAGGCGGTCATGTGGAGTATTTCAAATACGTAATTGATCTATTACGCGAGCGGGGAGCAGAGCATATTCGTGTTTTTGGCGGCGGTGGCGGCGTTATCGTTCCACGCGAGATTCGGGAATTGGAAGAGTACGGAGTCTGTAAAATTTATTCGCCAGATGACGGCAGACGATTGGGCTTGCAGGGCATGATCAACGACATGATTAGACGTAGCGATTTCCCAACCGTTAAGCAGCTGGAGGAAGAAGTAGCAGGCTTGCGTGAGCAAAACCATCAGGCGATTGCCCGGCTTATTTCCGTTGCAGAGTATGCAGTGGACCAGCGTGAATGGACAGAACCTCTCCGTGAAAGTTTAGTGGAAGCCGATTCAGCCATTCCGGTATTAGGGATTACAGGTACGGGTGGAGCAGGAAAAAGCTCATTAACTGATGAGCTTGTTCGTCGATTTATTCGCACTTATCCCGAGAAGACGGTCGCGATCTTGTCTGTCGATCCATCCAAGCAAAAATCAGGCGGAGCGTTACTTGGTGACCGCATCCGCATGAATGCCAATTCGACACCGCGCGTGTATATGCGCAGTCTCGCCACCCGCAAATCGGGCATGGAGCTGTCTGCTGCCTTAAAAGACGCGATTCAAGTAACGCGTTCTGCCCATTTTGATCTGATTATTGTGGAAACGAGCGGGATTGGTCAGGGGGATGCGCAGGTCACTGAAGTGTGCGACGTCTCCATGTACGTCATGACGAGTGAATTCGGGGCACCATCTCAGTTGGAAAAGATTGATATGCTCGACTTTGCTGATGTGATCGCGATCAACAAATTTGAGCGTAAAGGCTCAGAGGACGCTCTTCGCGAGGTTCGCAAGCAATATCGACGCAATCACCAGCTTTTTGAGCTGCCGGATGAGAAGGTTCCTGTGTATGGTACGATTGCGAGTCAGTTTAACGATCCGGGAACGAATGTGTTGTTTGCTGCCTTGATGCATCGAATTGTAGAAAAGACTAGCGTTGACTGGTCTGTAGAGAATTTGGATACGACTCCTGTAAAGATTC
The DNA here is from genome assembly GCF_028369215.1 of Brevibacillus sp. AG. Lineage (NCBI taxonomy): Bacteria > Bacillati > Bacillota > Bacilli > Caryophanales > Paenibacillaceae > Brevibacillus > Brevibacillus sp. AG. The sequence goes on from NZ_JAQMYO010000004.1 coordinate 289,441, forward strand.
ATAAAACTTCGTTGATTCCGACAGAGAGAATCAATTATTTGCAAGACATTGCCAACACCGTCCGCCTATACCGTGCCTATGCCGAAGAGCAGTCGTTGATTGCACGCAAGCTGTTCCAGTTGCAGGGTGCAAAGGAGACAGTGCTGGCCTCGGGAGATTCGGCGGCTGCCGAGCTGGTGGCGGTGCTTGATAAACAAATCGTTCTCTTTGAAGAAAAGCTGCATCCGGAGTGCCGACGTATCCTGGAAAATTGGCCCAAGCTCAAGGAAGCGTATCGGAAGGATCAATTCGTCACGAAAATTCGCGACAAGGAACTGGTTACCAAGCTGTTCAGCGAATCGTTGTCGGGTACACGCATTTCAAAAGTAGCCGTCCCTGATTACGAGGATTGGGGCGAAATTTTAAAGTGGTCATTAAAAGAAAATGTTCCAGGTGAATTCCCGTATACCGCAGGAGTATTTCCGTTTAAACGCGAGGGCGAAGATCCCAAGCGGCAATTTGCAGGCGAAGGTACTCCAGAGCGGACGAACAGACGCTTCCACTTCCTGTCTCAAAATGATGAAGCGAAGCGACTCAGTACGGCTTTTGACTCGGTTACGCTGTATGGTGAGGACCCTGACTACCGCCCGGACATTTACGGGAAAATCGGTACGAGTGGGGTCAGCATTTGCACCCTGGATGACATGAAAAAGCTGTACGCTGGCTTTGACCTTTGTGCACCTAGCACTTCTGTGTCCATGACGATCAACGGTCCTGCACCTATGATTTTGGCCATGTTCATGAATACGGCGATCGAGCAGCAACTGAATGCTTTTGTTCAAAAAGAAGGGCGTCAGCCTACCGAGGACGAAGCAAAACAAATCAGAGCGTACACGCTGTCGACTGTTCGCGGAACTGTTCAGGCAGATATTTTGAAAGAGGATCAGGGGCAAAACACGTGTATCTTCTCGACAGAATTTGCCTTGCGGATGATGGGGGATATCCAGCAGTATTTTATCGACCAGAAAGTACGGAACTACTACTCTGTGTCTATTTCCGGCTATCACATTGCGGAGGCAGGGGCGAATCCGATTACGCAGCTTGCGTTTACGCTATCTAACGGATTTACCTATGTCGAGTACTATTTAAGCCGCGGCATGAACATCGATGACTTTGCGCCGAACCTGTCCTTCTTCTTCTCTAATGGTCTCGATCCGGAATACACCGTGATTGGACGTGTGGCTCGCCGGATTTGGGCAACCGTGATGAAAAATCGTTATGGTGCAAATGACCGCAGCCAAAAGCTGAAGTACCACATCCAGACGTCCGGCCGTTCCTTGCACGCGCAGGAGATGGATTTCAACGATATCAGAACGACCTTGCAGGCCTTGATTGCCATTTACGACAACTGTAATTCTCTCCATACGAATGCCTACGACGAAGCGATTACGACCCCGACGGAGAACTCTGTTCGACGGGCAATGGCGATTCAGATGATCATCAACAAGGAAATGGGACTCGCGAAAAATGAGAACCCACTTCAAGGGGCATTCATCATCGATGAGTTGACTGATCTGGTAGAAGAGTCAGTTATGCAAGAGTTCGAGCGGATCAGTTCTCGCGGAGGCGTTCTGGGAGCGATGGAGACTCAATACCAGCGCGGCAAAATTCAAGACGAGTCCATGTATTACGAAATGAAAAAGCATACGGGCGAGTTGCCAATTATTGGGGTAAACACGTTCATTAATCCGAATGCATCTGAGGACGATTACGAGATTGAATTGGCTCGGGCGACCGAAGAGGAAAAAGAACAGCAAATCATTAATCTCCGGGCATTCCAGGAGCGCCACAAGGATGTGTCTGCGGCTGCGCTGCGGCGTCTGCAAGAAGTGGCTATGGCGGGAGAGAACATCTTTGCCGAGCTGATGGAGACGGTCAAAGTAGCATCGCTTGGACAAATCAGTGGTGCCTTGTATGAAGTGGGCGGCCAATACCGCAGAAATATGTAGCAACAGAGTAATTGGCTTAAAAGAAATCCTAGGGTACGTGGAAAGATTCGAAAATCACACAAGGACCACTTCTTTGTTACGAGGTGGTCCTTGTCTTATTCTAAAATGTAAAACAAGAGTAGAAGTTTAACTTCTACTCTTAAGACTGTAGAGAAACCCCGTTATTTTCGGGGTTTCTTTCATTAGGAAGAAAATTTGTGAATGCAAAACAAACCTCCAGCTCCACATTTCTAGTGGTTTTGAAGGTTTGTTTGGAGAGGATGATTTAGCATCCTAGCAAATTTTTCGTGTAATGCTGGTACTCTCATCCCCTAAATTATTCTTTTTCCTAGCAGCAAGTAAATTTAAGAGGGTTCTGCAAGTTATGTTTTGCTGTTCCCTTTTCTAGAATACAAAACACATTAATGGTGCAGGGAGGATCAATGAAACCGTTTTTAGAATCATTCTTGACACCAATTAACTTTGAAAATTGATCTAACATAGTCATAACCTCCATATTTTTACATTTTTTACTTTCAATTCAATTATAAGAATTGCAACAAAAACTGTCAAATGATATATTATTTACAAATATTTACCAAAATAGAGTTTGAGGGAGGTTTCTGTGTACGTTCTCATTCCACTAACGGTAGCAGTTGCTTTATTCGGCATGCAACTCTATTCATACCGAAAGTTCAGGAATATCGTTACTCTCTTTTCTGTAGAAGATTCTTTTTTTTCACTTCTAAACCAGTATTTTATCGGTGTAAATCTCAAAGAGTCACTTATATTCCCCACGCATTTTTCACAAACACCAACCATTGTCATGTTCGCTGCCCCCTCATGTGATACATGCCATCATGAAGTAGAAAGATACTTAACCCATATCAAGAAAAAAACAACCAACCTTCCTTTCTTATGTGCGGTTAAGCAGGATGATTCTGACTATCAGCACTTTATCGACACATTTAGCGGAAAAATTACGATGGTTCCCGTCGACAAAAAAACCATGAGCGAATTACAAATCATCAACTTCCCAAGCCTGTTTATTGTTGACTCACAGGGGATCATTCGATATGTAGGACGCTCAGTTGGTGAGCTAGTAGACATCTTGAAACACAAGGAGAAGCAAGAGCTCCACAACATCCAATAAAACTAGAAAAGGTGTTCCTCATGATTGTTCAATCATTTATCAAGCTGTTCGCTTTCTTATGGGCACATGCCCGGCTACTTCTCGCGCTTTTAGTTTGCTTAACAATCATGATTGGTTTACTACCAGTAGCCACCCTTTGGCTATCCAAAGAAATGATCAATGAGGTCGCGAAAATCATTCAACTCCAAGTGGGTGATTATCGTTATGCTTTTTTCTTACTCTCACTTCAATTTTTAATAGCGATGGCTACATCTGTGCTTCTCAATATCCAACAATACCTGAATGGAAAGCTTGAAAATGTTTTGGAACTCGCGGCGCAATCACTTGTACTTCAAAAGGTAGAAGCGGTACCGCTTTTCTATTTTGATATTCCCGATTTTTACAATCATTTAGAGAGAGTTCACTTGAATGTGGGCACACGCTTTTTATCACCACTCACGATCCTACTAGAGATCGTTAGAGCCAGCATTACTATTTTCAGTTTCTTGCTCTTTTTGTTTACCGTTCACTGGAGCCTCGTCATTTTAAGTCTGATCGCGGCAATTCCCGTCTTCTTTGTTCAAATTCGGTTTGGCAGTATCAATTATTGGCTCAGATACGGCTTAACCCCCTTAATTCGTGACATACAATATACCAGTTTTTTATTGAAAGATCGGCAGTCAGCCAAGGAAATTCGACTATTTGGCTTAGGTCAAATGCTACTGAAAAGATGGTCAACCTCCATTACCCACCAGTTCACTGAAACATTAAAGGTGCTGCGAAAGCAACAAGCAACGGAGGTCGGCCTAGATGGGTTTACCGCACTTTTGTACTTTGGGACAGCTGGAATTATCATCTGGTTAATCCGTACCACCTCTATGCAAATCGGTGAGTTTGTAGCAATCGGACAAGCTGTGCAGGGAACACAAGGATTGACCAATCAGCTATCTAACCAGTTTGCCAAAATATTTGGAGAGATTCTCTATATAAACGATTTTTTTGATTTCATCGAATATGAACACCCTGAAAAGGATGCAAGCGACGAAGGCTCGGCTCTCTTTCCTGCACCGCTACAACAGGGCATTTTTATAAAAGGATTGTCATTTACCTACGTGAATACGACAAATCCTGTTCTAAGGGATATTCACTTGCACATACGGCCTGGTGAAAAAATCGCAATCGTCGGTGAAAATGGCTCGGGTAAATCAACCTTAGTCAAATGTGTGATGGGGTTGTATCCCATATCACAGGGTGACATTTCCTTCGATGGCCTCAGTATTAGCCAGATCAAACCTGATGATTTACGCAAAAATATGACCGTGATCTTCCAGGATTTCATCAAATATGCCTATACGTTACAAGATAATATTGGTTTTGGTGATACCGAACGAATAAACGATCTAAAATGGATGCAAGAAGTTGCCGCTACAGCTGGCGTGGATCAAATCGTTTCCAAACTTCCAGATGGCTACCAAACCTATTTAAGTCGCTATTTGCAAGAGGGAACCGATCTTTCTGGAGGACAATGGCAAAAAATTGCCTTGGCTCGTGCTCTGTTTCGAAATAGTGATATTGTGATTTTAGATGAGCCAACAGCAGCTCTTGATCCCATGACTGAGCTTTCTGTATACCAACTCGTACGAAATCTGACTGAAAATAAAACAACCCTATTTGTCTCACACCGTATGGCTGCCGCTAAAATGGCAGATCGGATTATCGTGATGAAGGATGGTCAGTTAGTCGAGTCTGGAACGCATGATGAACTGATTTCACGTAATAAAGAATATGCGCAGATGTATCATGCTCAGGCACAATGGTATGCAACACCAGTGGAAAGCAGGTGAAAAATTGGAAATCGCATCCTTTATCCTTCGCATGATTCTAGCACTGTTGTTTATAAGCTCGTCTGTATCAAAAATCAAAAACAGCACGACTCATGCTTCAATTGTAAAAGACTACAAAATACTGCCTGAACGATCTATTAGATTTTTTGCCGTCCTCGACACTTATTCTGAATTGCTGATTGGATTGCTACTCATTTTCGGGCTGTACTATTCTTGGGCAGCTCTGGCTGGTAGTGGTTTACTACTCCTGTATAGCGTGGCTATTGTGGTCAATTTATTGCGTGGAAGACGAGAAATATCATGTGGTTGCGGTGGCATCGTTAGCAATCACAATCTATCATGGGTACTGGTCAGCCGAAACGTTTTGCTCATTGCGATGTGTCTCTGGGTCTATCAAATACCGACCACCTATGGGAATCTCTCATGGGCATTAGAAACAGGGAATTTCAGGACCGTATATGGAGAAGAGTACTGGACGTTAATGATCATCGCATTGTTGTCCACACTTGTGATTCTGATTGGTCAACATCTAGGGAGCATTCGGAAGAAAGTACACGAGCTAGTCGCACAAAAATAAATATCATTCCCTCACGAAAAAGGAGAGATCCTCGTTGGAAACGTTTATACAATGGTCTGTGATTGCGTTATGGGTATTTGTCATGGTGCAATTCGTCGTTATCTACCTGCTAACAAAACTAGTAGCAGATTTTATCAATAAATTACAAGCAAAAGAAAAAGAACCGAGTGTAGACAACTGGATAGGCTCCAGAGCCCCGGTTCTGATCGATAACAGTCCATCTGGAACAAGCATTGATTTTACAGAGATGAAAAGCCACTCTACACTTGCACTTTTCACGGCAGAAGGTTGTCCCATATGCCAGCAAATTATTCCACATTTAGAGAAGGTAAAACTACGATTTCCTCAGCTTAAATTACTAGTTGTTTATTCAGGAAAGCTCATTCACGACACTCAAAACCAGGACGATATTCAGTATATCAACTCTTCCATTTCGTTTTCAATGTACCAAATCGATGCCATCCCATCTGCTGTCCTGATCGACAAAAAAGGAATTATCCTTGCCAAAGAATCGGTTCCTACCTTTCATTATCTACTGGCATTGCTTGAAAAACATGTGCATATCGAAGCGGACACCTCGGAGTTCATTCCTGCGTCGCTCTCAACAAATCTAGAAGAAAATAAAGCAAATAAAATTGCCCCTCAACCATATTCATGACTGTAGAAAAACTACCATTCATATTTTAAGAATATTACAGTAAATCAACGCGGTGTCGTGTGTAATTATGAAGAGTAGAAGTTTAACTTCTACTCTTCATTATATTATCTATCGTACGTTACTTTTCCAAAATGTTATGTAATAAAAATTTGTATGTCCATTCCAAATGGTCGTTTGCTAGCACTTATCTTAGCCCCCAACTGTTTAATCAGTGGTTGTATAGGGGTGAGTTCATTATTAAGGAAATTCACGACCATTACCTAATAAAAAGAGTCTCGCTTGTTTGAAAGCCTTGCATTTTCGGCTAAAATAAGGAATACTGTATGTTAGCCTTCGTATGTTGTACGTTGTGTAATTAGGGATTTTGACATCATTTATGAATGACTTATACAAACCTGCGTCCCCCGAACAGGGCACCGGGTCAGTATTCAAATCAATCGTTTTCATATGGAAAGGACGTGCCCTGAGTGAGTCAATTGTTTGCTCATATTGATTCCGAGAAACTGAGTGAGATGGCGTTAGTTGACATTGCGTATGAAATTTTGCGTGAAACTAACCGCACTTACAACTTCCGCGAGCTGATGAATGAACTGGTTGCAGTGCGCAAGCTGACTGATGAACAACTCATGGCAATCATCGCGCAAGTATACACAGAAATTAACATTGATGGCCGCTTCGTGTGCCTCGGTGACAATGTATGGGGATTGAAACGCTGGTACCCAACCGACACCGTGGAAGAAACCCAAGAGGGTGGCGGAACGAAGAAGAAGAAAATCGTCACGGAAGACGACTTCGACGATTACGATTCCGAAGACGAAGGTGTCGAAGAATACGAGGAAGACGATGTTGTCATCTTTGAGGACGAAGAGGAATTCGTCGACGAAGATTCTGAAATCGAAGAAGAAGAAATCGATGGAGAAATCGACGAGGAAGAACTCGAAGACGAAGATGATGAGATGTTCGAAGAGGACGAAGAGCTTGCGGAAGAGGAATCTGACGACGAGCTCGACGAGGAAGACGATAAATAGGTCCTTGACTTCCGCTTAAGGGACAGATAAAATACTCCTTGGGCTTCACATGAAGAAGGATCAAATATGGGAAACTATAAAACAAAAGTGCCCCTACCCCATTTCTTTACGGGATAGGACTCGCTTTTGTTTTTCTTTTTTTTTGGAGCCGTCTTCATTCGATTTTTATAACAACTTAAGGGTGAGGGAAAGAGGGGACGTTAACGATGACGAAGTATATTTTTGTGACAGGCGGGGTTGTATCCTCGTTGGGAAAAGGAATTACAGCGGCTTCTCTGGGCCGACTCTTGAAAAATAGGGGTCTAAAGGTAACCATCCAGAAGTGTGACCCATACATCAACGTTGACCCGGGAACGATGAGTCCGTATCAACACGGGGAAGTTTTCGTAACGGACGATGGTGCGGAAACAGACCTGGACTTGGGCCACTATGAGCGCTTTATCGATATCAACCTGAGCGCTAACTCCAATATGACAACTGGTAGAATTTATTCGACTGTCATTGCCAAAGAACGCCGTGGCGACTATTTGGGAGGAACCGTTCAAGTTATTCCTCACATCACGAACGAAATCAAAGATCGCATTTTCCGTGCAGGTCGCGAAACCGGGGCAGATGTAGTGATTACCGAGATCGGTGGAACTGTTGGGGATATCGAGAGCTTGCCATTCCTTGAATCCATCCGCCAGATCAAAAGTGACATCGGTCGTGAAAACGTCATGTACATTCACGTAACCCTGGTACCATATATCAAGGCAGCAGGTGAAATGAAAACCAAGCCTACGCAACACAGCGTGAAAGAACTGCGCAGCTTGGGTATTCAACCAAATGTGATCGTGACACGTACCGAGCAACCGATGACGCAAGAAATGAAAGACAAGTTGGCTCTGTTCTGTGATATCGATAAAAACGCGGTAGTGGAATGTATAGACGCGGACAGCCTTTACGATGTACCACTGCAATTGCAAGCACAAGGGTTGGACGATTACGTATGCCGTCACTTGGGTCTGACTTGCCAAGAAGCGGATATGACAGAGTGGAAATCGCTCGTATCGAAAATCAAAAACCTGTCCAAAACGACTACCATTGCAATCGTTGGTAAATATGTAGAATTGCATGATGCGTACTTGTCCGTAGCAGAAGCGCTGTACCATGGTGGCTATGCGAACGATTCCAAAGTAGAAATCAAATGGGTACACGCGGAAGAAGTTACGCCAGAAAATGTTGGCGAACTGCTCGGTGATGTAAATGGTATCCTCGTACCAGGCGGCTTTGGCGATCGTGGTATCGAAGGTAAAATCATCGCTACACGCTATGCTCGTGAAAATAAAGTACCATTCCTCGGAATTTGCTTGGGTATGCAAATCGCTGTGATCGAGTTCGCTCGCCACGTAGCGGGTATGGACGGCGCAAACAGCTCCGAGATCAACCCGAATACAGCATATCCGGTTATTGACCTCTTGCCAGAGCAAAAAGATATCGAGGACAAGGGTGGTACAATGCGTCTGGGTCTCGGTCCAACCAAAGTGGAAGAAGGCACGCTGACTGAGGCTGCATACGGAAGTACCCTGGTTTATGAACGTCATCGTCATCGCTATGAAGTGAACAACGAATATCGTGATCAATTGGCGCAAATGGGCTTGCGTTTTGCGGGTACAACTCCAGATGGTCGACTGGTTGAAATCGTGGAAGTTCCAGAACATCCATGGTATGTAGCGACACAGTTCCACCCAGAGTTCACATCCCGTCCGAACCGTCCACAGCCATTGTTCCGTGACTTCGTGAAGGCTTCCCTGAACAAATAACATAGTTCCATAAATAAAAGACGCACCCGCGATGTAAAGTCGCAGGTGCGTTTTGTGCTTTCAAAAAGCAGATCAATGGAACAAGGGCGATAGCCAGGCTACCCAGTAGGCGGCCGGAATGAGCAGGAATTGAGCCAAAATCGTTCCGATAAAACGTGAGAACATCAGCCACAGGTACATGTCGCGAATCGATTGCTGCGTGGTTTTCCCTTGCATTGCTTTTTCTGTCAGAAGGGCAATTTGCGGGTCTACCAGAATCGTCATGAAAATCGTGGCAAATCCGTTGATTAATCCAGAAGACATCAAAACGGTTGCTTTGTAATCCGGGGCTAGTAATGTCGCGTATAACACGGACAGTACGCTGCTTGTGTAGATAGCTGTCCCCAATGCATTTAATAACAGTAATCGTTTGGGAATGCCTTTGATTCGAAAACGAGAGATGGCTTGCCAGCTAGGAATCCGGACATGATGGTGAACACGTCGGATGGTTTCAACAGTAACTGCCGTGCGAATCATTTGCGGAATCGAGCCCGCTAACTCCAAGTGCGAGATCATTCGTTTCGATATTTGGACGAAAGTGGGAAACAGTACGATAGCCGCCAAGGTTCCGAGCGAGGACGCTGCAATAATCACGTGCAATTGTGTGCTAGGGTCAACATGCTCGATCGCAGCTTGATCCATCAATCCCCCAGTGAATGGTCCTTGAATCAGGTTGGAAGTACGGGAGAGGAGCAATACGATCCCGACCAGAGACATCGCTACAGCAATCCTGCCCGTTTGTACCCCTGCAAAACGGATTCCGTAGGTAAGTGTCTCTGTCGTATGGATAATAAATGTTAACAAGCAAATCAGCCACAGAGCATCCATAGTAAGTATCTGGCTCCTTGTGTGTAGGGGAAATTGGTTTTTCCCATTATACTCGAAATGAGGCCTATGGGAAATTTTAAGCAGACGTTCAGCAAAAAAGGTGAAGGAGTTTCCTGATTTTAGGCGAACCCATAATAATTAAGAAAACGCATTCGTCAGGGGGGAATCAGAATGTTCGACAAGCAAGATAAAAAGGTACTGGTTGTGGATGACCAGTATGGGATTCGCATTTTACTGTATGAGGTGCTGGGAAAAGAAGGGTACAAGACCTTTCAGGCAGCAAACGGGAAAATGGCATTGGAAATCGTGGAAAAAGAATCGCCAGATTTGGTTATCCTCGACATGAAGATCCCTGGGATGGATGGTATTGAGATCTTGAAACACATCAAGAAAATCAATCAGGAAATCAAAGTCATCATGATGACAGCTTACGGAGAGCTGGACATGATCAAAGAAGCAACACAACTGGGAGCATTGACTCATTTTACAAAGCCGTTTGATATCGATGAACTACGAATGGCAGTGCATCAGCAATTAGCTTGTTAAGAACTGACTGCTAAGGTCAGGGTACAAGCGTCCCTGTTAACAAATGCTTGTCTGTGGTATAATAAGCCACATGACTGAAGTCTGCTAGAGGAGGATTTACAAAATGCCACTGGTACCTATGACCGCTTTTACCGAAGACGTCAAAAAGCATAAATACGCCGTCGGACAATTTAACCTGAACAATCTGGAGTTTACTCAAGCGATTACTGAAGCTGCGATGGAAGAAAAATCGCCTGTGATCTTTGGTGTTTCTGAGGGTGCACTGAAATACATGGGGATCGATTATACAGTAGCGATTGCAAAAGTGGCTGCTGAACGCGCAGGAGTCCCTGTAGCATTGCATCTTGACCATGGTAGCAATTTCGACATGGTAATGAAGTGCATTCGCGCTGGGTTCTCTTCTGTTATGTTCGATGGTTCCCATCATTCGTTTGAAGATAACCTTCGCCTGACCAAACAGGTTGTAGAGGCTGCTCACGCTGTTGGCGTATCGGTAGAAGGTGAACTCGGTACCATCGGTGGGGTAGAAGACGACCTGTCTGTTGACGAGGAAGATGCTACCTTGGCAAATCCTGAGGAAGCAATCCGCTTCTGGGAAGAAACAAAAGTAGACTATGTAGCGATTGCTGTAGGTACAGCACACGGTATGTACAAAGGAGTTCCAAAAATCCGCTACGACATTATCGAAAAAGTAGCGAGCAACATTGGAGCGCCGATCGTTCTTCACGGTGGTTCCGGCGTACCAGACGAAGCGATCATCGAATCCATCCGTTTGGGCGTAGGAAAAATCAATGTAAATACAGAAAGCCAAGTCGCATGCACGGAAACAGTTCGCAAAGTGCTAGCTGCCAAGCCGAATGAGATCGATCCACGCAAATACCTGAGCCCTGCTCGCGATGCGATCAAGGAAGTAGTAAAAGGAAAAATGCGCTTGTTCGGAAGTAGCAACCGCGCGTAACTGGGAGGATAATCATGCGTTTTTTGATTGATACAGCAAACGTTGAAGAAATCCGCGAGATTCACGAATGGGGAGTTCTGGCGGGCGTAACGACAAATCCGTCTCTGGTTGCCAAAGAAGGACGCGATTTTGTAGAAACCCTGAAAGAAATTCTCGATATTGTTGACGGTCCGATCAGTGCCGAAGTCATCAGTACAGATGCAAAAGGCATGATCGAAGAGGGAGATAAGCTCGCTGCTCTTTCGAAAAACATCGTCATCAAGCTGCCAATGACCGCAGAAGGTTTGAAGGCAACCAAGTATTTTGCTAAACGCAAAATCAGAACAAACGTAACACTGGTGTTCTCCGCGAACCAGGCACTTTTGGCTGCGCGCGCAGGTGCGAGCTTCGTGTCTCCGTTCTTGGGACGCCTGGATGATATTGGTCAAGATGGCATGCAATTGATCGAAGATATTGCTGAAATCTTTTCTGTTCACGGTATCGACACCGAGATCATTGCGGCATCTGTGCGCCACCCTGTTCACGTAACGGAGGCAGCACGCCGTGGTTCTCACTTCGCTACCATTCCAGCGAAAGTATTTAAACAACTCATTGCCCATCCACTGACAGATAGTGGCTTGGAGAAATTCCTCGCTGACTGGGCAAGTATGCAAAAATAAGGACACGTGTTGAAAGTCCAAGCACCTTTTCCATTGGGGAAGGTGCTTCTTTCCCGATTACGCCTGAGGAGAGCAAAGCATGGATAAGCTGATCATCAACGGTGGAAAACCGCTCGCGGGGACGGTGACCATCAGCGGAGCAAAAAACAGCGCAGTCGCACTCATCCCAGCAGCGTTGCTGGCAGATGGACCCGTTGTTATTGAGAATCTCCCCCGTATTCAGGATGTAGGTATCTATCACGAGCTCTTGCGGGAAATGGGAGCTGACGTGCTGTTCGAAGAAGATTGGATGGAAATCGACGGACGTAGTATGAGGCTGATGCTCATGCCAAATGGTCGCATCAAAAAGCTCCGTGCCTCGTACTATTTGTGGGGAGCCTTGCTCGCCAAGTTCGGTGAAGCCCAGGTTGGCTTGCCGGGTGGCTGTGATTTGGGCCCGCGTCCAGTAGATTTGCATATCAAAGGCTTTGAAGCGATGGGCGCCGAGGTGGAGAACAAAAACGGCGTCATGACTATCCGTGCCCAAAATGGACGCTTGCAGGGTGCGCGAATCTATCTCGATCTGGTCAGTGTTGGTGCCACCATTAACATCATGCTGGCTGCTGCCAAAGCAGACGGTGTGACCATTATTGAAAACGCTGCCCGTGAGCCTGAGATCGTCGATGTAGCAACCTTGCTCAACAATATGGGAGCAAACATCAAAGGCGCCGGAACGGACATGATCCGCATTCAAGGCGTAGAACGCTTGCGCGGATGCCGTCATACGATTATCCCCGATCGGATCGAAGCGGGGACGTACATGATTGCGGCAGCAGCTACCAACGGCAATGTGATGGTGGAGAATGTCATTCCAAAGCATTTGGAGTCTGTAACGGCCAAGCTGCGCGAAATCGGTGCGCAAGTGGTAGAAGAGGATGACAGCATCCAAGTCATCGGACATGATTCTTATCGATCAATCGACGTGAAAACGAGTCCGTATCCGGGATTTCCAACGGATCTCCAGCAGCCGATCACGACCTTGCTGACTCTTGCCAAAGGCTCAAGCATCGTGACGGACAATATTTACAGCTCGCGTTTTCGTCATGTAGATGAACTGCGCCGTATGGGAGCTTCCTTAAAGATTGAAGGAAGATCCGCTGTCATCGAAGGCGGAAGCAAACTGAATGGTGCCAAAGTGGTAGCTTCGGATTTGCGTGCGGGAGCAGCTCTGTTCATTGCCGGCTTGGCAACGAACGGCACGACAGAATTAGAAGGACTCGAACATATAGATCGTGGCTACGAAAACTTGGTGGGCAAGCTGCAAGCCTTGGGAGCCGATATTACTCGGGTAGGTCTGCAGAGCATGGAAAACCACCAGCGTTAACCAATCACCAGGAGAGGAGTCTTCCAGAATGGAACGCAGTTTAACACTTGAACTGGTACGTGTGACTGAAGCCGCTGCTTTGGCTTCTGCCAGTTGGATGGGTCTCGGAAAAAAAGATGAGGCTGATGATGCGGCAACGACCGCAATGCGCAATGAATTTATGAAAGTGCCGATGGATGGCGTCGTAGTAATTGGCGAGGGCGAAATGGACGAAGCGCCAATGCTGTACATCGGTGAGCGTCTGGGCCAGGGAGTGGCTCCGGCAGTCGATGTGGCTGTTGACCCTTTGGAGGGAACAAATATCCTCGCAAAAGGTACATGGGGAGCGATTTCGGTCATTGCCATTGCAGACCGAGGAAATTTGTTGCATGCTCCTGACATGTATATGGAGAAAATGGCAGTAGGGCCTAAAGCAGTCGGCAAAGTCGATATCAACGCACCGGTTCGTGATAACCTGAAAGCGGTAGCGCAGGCACAGGGGAAAGATATCAGCGATTTGGTCGCTATTGTGCTTGACCGTGATCGTCACTCTAAGGTGATCCACGAAATTCGTGAGGCAGGCGCGCGTATTCGACTCATCTCAGACGGAGACGTAGCCGCTGCGATCAACACTGCATTCCCTGATACAGGTGTAGACATTTTGTTCGGTTCTGGAGGAGCTCCGGAAGGTGTTCTGGCAGCAGTTGCCCTGAAATGCCTCGGGGGAGAAATCCAGGGTAAGCTCTTGCCGCAAAATGAAGAAGAGATTAAACGCTGTGTTAAAATGGGATTGACTAACCCTCATCAAGTCCTATTCATGGACGACTTGGTGAAAGGTGATGACGCCATTTTTGCAGCGACAGGTGTGACGGATGGCGAGTTGCTCAAAGGGGTTCGCTTCCAAGGAACTCGTGCGACGACTAATTCCGTTGTTATGCGTGCGAAAACCGGAACGGTACGTTTCATTGAAGGGAACCACCGCTTAGAACGCAATCCGAGTAACGGTTTGTAAGAAAACAATTTTCGCATTTATATGTTGAGCTAGGTTTTTTAAGAGTAAATAAAGAGTGGTGGATGTATGTTACTTTCTGAACTAGAAGAAAAGAAGCTGACCGATCTCTATAAGCTGGCCAAGGAATACCATATTCCGTACTACTCCCAGCTGAAGAAGAAGGAATTGATTTTCGCGATTCTTCGAGCACGGGCGGAGCGGGATGGTCTCATGTTTATGGAGGGGGTTCTCGAAATATTGCCGGAGGGATACGGCTTCCTCCGCCCCATTAACTATCTCCCTAGCTCGGAAGATATCTACATCTCCCAATCGCAGATTCGCCGTTTTGATCTGCGGATGGGGGATGTGGTATCAGGAAAAGCAAGACCACCGAAGGAGAATGAACGTTACTTTGGACTCCTTCAAGTAGAGGCAGTGAACGGAGAAGACCCTGAGACAGCCGCAGAGCGTCTTCATTTCCCCGCATTGACACCGTTGTATCCTCAAACCAAGCTTGTACTGGAGACAGCTCCTGCACGTGTTTCCACTCGCCTGATGGATCTTCTCTCTCCTGTTGGACTGGGTCAGCGTGGATTGATTGTGGCTCCGCCAAAAGCGGGGAAAACCATGCTGATCAAAGAGATTGCCAACAGCATTACCGAAAGCCGCCCGGATATCCACTTGTTTGTCTTGCTCATTGATGAGCGTCCGGAAGAGGTGACGGATATGCAGCGATCTGTCAAAGGAGAGGTGGTTGCCTCGACTTTTGACGAGTTGCCTGAGAATCACATCAAAGTTGCTGAGCTTGTCTTGGAGCGTGCAAAGCGATTGGTTGAGCACAAAAAAGACGTGGTGATCCTGCTGGATTCCATTACACGTCTCGCTCGTGCTTACAACTTGGTTATTCCTCCAAGTGGTCGAACATTGTCCGGTGGTATTGATCCGGCAGCCTTCCATCGTCCGAAGCGCTTTTTTGGTTCTGCGCGGAACATTGAAGAAGGCGGCAGCTTGACCATTTTGGCGACTGCTTTGGTTGAGACCGGCTCACGTATGGACGATGTGATCTATGAGGAGTTCAAAGGAACCGGAAACATGGAGCTTCATTTGGATCGCAAGCTGGCGGAGCGCAGAATTTTCCCGGCGATCGATATCCGTCGTTCGGGTACGCGTCGCGAAGAGCTTTTGCTCACCAAAGAAGAGCTGGATAAGCTGTGGATGATCCGGAAGAACATGAATGAAACAAATGAGTTTGTCGACTCCTTTATTAAAAAGTTGGCAGATACAAAAACAAACGAAGAATTTTTGCAAACCCTTGAGTCTAAGCAACAGGGCAGAGGGAAAGCGGCTAGCACGACGGTGAGTTCATGATGACTCACCGTCATTTTTTTTGTGGCGTTGGCATACCGTTAGGAAGGGAGCTGGAAAAGAAGGAGGAGATGCTTTGTGGAGTACGTGCAAGTTAGCGCTCCGGTGGAGTCACAGATGGAAGCAAAAAAAGCAGTCGTGGAGCAGGCGCTATTTCAAGCGTTTAATCCCTATGCCAGTCTGGCTTCACCTGCACCAGTGACGAAAGGAAATTCAGTGATGTACGCTGTTCGGCAAGGAGATACACTATCCGGTATTGCCCAGCGCTACGGTCTTTCTTTAAAAAATCTGGTAGAGGCTAATAGCATTACGAACCCCCATCTTTTAAGCGTGGGCATGAAGCTAATCATCAAGCGTGATGAAATCGGACATATGGTGAAACGCGGAGAAACACTGGATTACATAGCAAGGCGGTACGGTGTGAGTCGGGAATCGTTAATCGAACGAAATCCGCTGCTAAAATGGCTGTCGGACAACCTGTATGTAGGACAGGTCGTGTATGTCCCCATCGCTAAAGGCAATCCGATGTTGGGCAACGATCCTCAGCAGAAGCGAAGTGCCGTTCAAGCGGCAAGTCGGCAAGTCATCACGAGGATTCGCGCCGGTCTAAGTTGGCCTGTCAGAGAAGCTACGATTACAAGCGGATTTGGAGCGCGTTGGGGAACAACACACAAGGGTGTGGATTTGTGGAATGAACAGGAATCAAAGACCCCGATCTTGGCAGCGAGGGCAGGAGTTGTTGTGGAGGCAGGCGCCAACCGGTCAGGGTACGGGCGGATGGTCGTGATTGATCACGGTGATGGCTTGCAAACCTTTTATGCCCATATGCGTCTGTTGCTGGTGTCACCTGGTCAAAACGTAGAAGCGGGTGAGATATTGGGATACATGGGGCAAACAGGTAATTCTACGGGCTACCATTTGCACTTTGAAGTGCGACAGGATGATGTGCCGATCAATCCACTTCCCTATCTCGGCAGGTAACCCTATACAATTTACATTGCTTTTTCAATGCGATACAATGGGCAAAGCAAAGAAGCGAGGCGATTTTCCCATGTATTTAGTTTACGCAGATGAAAAAGGCAATGTATACGACCACCCAGGTCTTTTTGCAGTGGCTCGTAACGGAGATATATTAACAGAAATTCTGGAAGAAGAACTGATCCCACTCCCAGAAGGATCGACGTTGGTTAGTTTGCCGGACACCGAGCCGATCGGAATGGACCCTGACACAGGGGAAATGGTCAAGTTGGATGGCTGTACAGCAGTAGGCGCACTTGTGCCACAAGGAATTACAAGGCTCTTGCTGCCAGGTTACGTGAAAACGAACAAGGAAAGCAAGCTGCCATTGTTCGGCTACTCCGCAGTTGTCTGGAAGGATAACCGTTTCTGGGTAACGGGTCGGGCGAGTGACGATATTTACAAATGGGACCCGTTGAACTTCCCGATGGATGAACTGCGCCAGCGAGTGGCAAAGACGTTGGAGACGTTTCCGCAAAACCGCATTTTGAACCACTTGTCCCACTGTGCGTTGGAATACGAATGCTTAACGGCCTCCAATAACTTTTTCAACCGCTGGGAAGGCAGCTTGCCTGTTTCCTATACCTGTAATGCCGGTTGCTACGGCTGTATTTCCGAGCAACCAGATGACAGTGGATTCCCTTCTCCACAGACGCGGATGAATTTCAAGCCGACAGAGGACGAGCTGGTGGAAGTCATGCTACACCATCTGAAGACACCGGAGAGCATCATCAGCTTTGGACAGGGTTGTGAGGGTGAGCCTTCTACGATGGCTTCCATCATTGTTCCTGCTATGCGTCGGGTACGGGAAACGACAGACATGGGCTTTATCAACATCAATACGAATGCGGGCTTGACGGATCACATCAAAGGCATTGTCGATGCTGGTCTTGATCTGATGCGCGTGAGTATTATCAGTGCGATTGACGAACACTATAATGCTTACTACCGCCCGCGCAACTACACGTTGGAAAATGTAGCGCGTTCTGCTGAGTACGCTGCATCCAAGGGTGTGTATACGTCCATTAACTACCTGTGCTTCCCTGGTGTATTTGACCGCGAAGAGGAAATGGAAGCGATGATCGAGTTCATCCGCAGAACAGGCATTAAGCTGATTCAGCTGCGGAATCTGAATATCGATCCAGAGAGTTATCTGGCGATGATTCCAAAAGCGCAAGGCGAAGTATTGGGCATGAAGCAAGCCATCGAAATTTATCAGCAGGAACTGCCCGATGTTGTAATCGGTTCGTTTACACATATTCCTCCAGATCAACTCCAGCGCAGGAAAAACATGGCGTAATCGGCCAACCAGTTGCATTTCGGCAGTGTTTCATGCTACTATCTGATATGTGTTTATATAACTCTGTTTCGGCAAACGATTCAGGGCGGAAAGAGGTGTAGAAGAGATGAAACAAAACATTCATCCTAAGTACAACGTAGTTACAGTTAGCTGCGCATGCGGTAACGAATTTGAATCCGGTTCCGTGAAACAAGCGTTGAAAGTGGAGATCTGCTCCAACTGCCATCCTTTCTTCACAGGAAAACAAAAATTCGTTGATGCAGGCGGCCGTGTAGACCGTTTCAAACGCAAATACAATCTGTAATAATCAGAATGTATGGGAACAACCAGGTAGAGCAATCTGCCTGGTTTTGTCTTTTTCTGGCACTAATTTTTTCGGGAGGACAAACGATGACTGCTATCGTCTGGTTCCGTCGGGATCTGCGCTTGCATGACCATGCTGCTCTGCACGCAGCTATGCTCACAGGCGATCCGATTATTCCTGTTTATATAGTGGAGGATTCGCTTTGTCGTTCTGCGGTTGTAGGAGATAAGCGACTACATGCGAGTTTTGCCGCGATAGCTGCACTCGGCGATACTTTGGCTCAACTGGGAGGACGCCTCTTGATTCGCCACGGCAACCCACAGCAAGTGCTCTGTCAATTAGCGCAAGAGACGGGTGCAGATAAGTTGTTTTTCAATCGGGATTATACGCCAGAGGCTCGCAAGCGAGACGAGCTCGTGTCTGAAGTGTTGAGCCGTCTAGGTGTGTTTGTACATACATGCAAGGATCTGGTTTTGCATGAGCCCGGGGAAATTATGACGAAGCAGCGGACACCGTATGCCGTTTTTACACCTTATCGCCGCGTTTGGCAGACGCTGGCCAAAGATAGACCGTTCTCTCAGCCGACAAGATGGAATCTATTTGAGCGGTTGAAGGAGTTGGCGAGTGAGCCAGTTCCTACTATGGAAGCGTTTGGACGGAAACGACCGATCGGCCCCGAGTGGGAAATGGAGCAGTTCGGGGAGCTGGCGGCACGTAAACGATTGCAGCAATTTTTAGATGGAGACATTTATACGTATAAAGAACAACGCGACATGCCAGGGGTAAATGCGACCTCCCGGCTGTCTTTTGCCCTAAACGCAGGTACGCTGTCTATACGAACGGTGTATCATAGCGTACAGGAAGTGCTTGCTTCCGCGCGGGGTGAGCAGGTTACCTCGATCGAAGCTTTTCTTACGGAACTCATTTGGAGAGAATTTTATCAGCAGGTGCTTTATTTCCATCCGCACACGACTGACCATGCCTACCTGCCACAATTTGAAACGGTCGCTTGGGAAAATAGGAAGGACCTATTTACCCATTGGTGTCATGGGGAGACGGGCTACCCGATTGTCGACGCTGCCATGAAGCAGTTGAATGAGACGGGTTGGATGCACAATCGGCTGCGGATGATTACCGCTTCTTTTTTGACAAAGGATTTGCTCGTGGATTGGCGTTGGGGAATGGCCTATTTTGCACAGCAGTTGATTGATTTCGATGAAGCGGCAAACATCGGGGGCTGGCAGTGGAGTGCTTCGACTGGTACCGATGCGCAACCGTATTTTCGGATCTTTCATCCTGTCAGACAAGGGGAAAAGTTTGATCCAGACGGCATTTTCGTCAAAAAATATCTTCCCGTATTGCGTGAAGTACCTCTACAATATATTCATAAACCGTGGGACATGCCGGAGCATGTCCAAGAGCAAGCAGGCTGTAAGATTGGCTTCGACTATCCGATTCCTTGTGTGGACCATGCACAAAGAAGAAAGCTGGCCATGGCCTTGTTTCAAGAGGCAAAAGACCGCCATCAAAAGACTGAGTAATGACTTTTAGGCAAAGGGAGATAGAGACGTGGCACAACTATATTTTCGGTATGGAGCGATGAATGCTTCCAAATCCATTCAATTATTGACCGTTGCCCACAACTACGAGCAATCGGGGAAAAAAGTAGTAGTGTTTACTCCAGCAGTGGATGATCGCTATGGCGTGGGAAAAGTTGCTTCGCGTGTTGGGATTAGCCGAGAAGCGATTCCGATTAGCGAAGAGACCGATCTGTATCAAATCGTAGAGGCAGAGTCAGTCAAGCCACATTGCGTGTTGGTTGACGAGGCTCAGTTCATCAGCCGCCATCATGTGGATCAGCTCGTCAGGATTGTAGACAAGTTGGGCATCCCTGTAATCGTTTATGGCTTGTTGAAAAACTTCAAGAATGAGCTCTTCCCTGGCAGCGCCGCCCTGTTGTGCGAGGCTGACAAGGTAGAAGAGATTAAAACCGTCTGTGTTTACTGCAATAAAAAGGCGACGCATATTCTCAAGTTCAAAAATGGACAACCCGTCTACGCTGGCGAGACGATTGAAATTGCTGGAAATGATACGTACAGCAGCGTCTGTCGCAAGCATTACTATACGCCTCCAGTTGTCGAATAAAGAAAGCAGAAGCCACCCCTGTTTGTCCCGTGCATGAGCCCAAGAGGCGAAGCGCAGACTAAGCAAAACAGGAGGTGGCTTTTTCATGCGGACACAGCCTATTTGGCGAAGCGCGTTGGTCATACTGGGCGTGGTGACACTGACTTCTGCTCTCACCGTCGGCTGCGGTGGAAATACGGCTAAGCAACAGGGCTATCGTACGGATATGAGGAATACGCAGCACAATATGAAGATCAGAGGGGATCAAAGCGGAAATACGCTGCAAGGCCGTACCCCTGTTGCTGCTGATCGCGACTCGCTAATGGGGCGCAATCAAAACCCGAACATGGTTACTGGTCAAACGAATGTGCGCAATACGCCAGTCGAAGTGACGAATATGGAGAGGACCGCTATGTCGGTGAAAGGTGTGGAAAATGCACGCATCACACTCAGCGATGCCAATGCATATGTTACTCTTGACCTTGTGCATAACATCACTGCGAATCAAGCGCGTACCATCGAGCAGCAGGTGATTTCACTTCTACGAGAAAGAATTCCAAACTACGATTTTCACTTAACCTCGCATGACGGTTACCATCGCTGACAGGTGAGCAGGACGTATGTAGCAAGGCTCGGCATAGCCGGGCCTGTTTGGCATCGGTAAAACATTTCCAGTAATAATGCGCTTTGACTTCTTGCGACATTCCTCCTATAATTTATCTGTTATAACCGTTTTTATGGTAGATAGCATTTTATCGCAATTCATATCTAACATACATGCTACCAAGGCTTCGCCTGCGCCAAAAGGCTATTATTCTTTGCGATGGGGTGAAATAAAAATGTTTACACGCTTATCTGCAGTCGAAGAGCGTTTTGAAGAAGTAACGAATCTCCTATGTGACCCCGACGTCATTAGTGATACAAAACGCTTGCGTGAACTGTCTAAGGAACAATCTTCGTTGGAAGAGACGGTAACGACATACCGTGAATATAAATCAGTGGTGAGTCAAATCGATGACGCCAAAGCGATGCTCGAAGAAAAACTGGATGACGAGATGCGTGAAATGGTCAAGCTCGAGCTCAATGAATTGTCATCACGCAAGGAACAACTGGAAGATCGCTTGAAGATCCTGTTGCTTCCAAAAGACCCGAACGATGAGAAAAACGTCATTGTGGAAATCCGCGGTGCTGCGGGCGGCGATGAAGCTGCACTGTTTGCAGCGGTGCTTTTCCGTATGTACACTCGTTTTGCGGAGCGCAACGCTTTTAAAATTGAAGTGCTGGAGGCAAGCCCAACCGATATCGGTGGATACAAAGAAATTGTCTTCTCGCTGTCTGGCCGCGGTGCTTACAGCAAAATGAAATTCGAAAGCGGCGCGCATCGTGTGCAACGCATCCCGGCTACTGAGTCCGGTGGACGCATCCATACTTCTACTGCGACTGTACTGGTTCTGCCAGAAGCAGAAGACGTGGAAGTGGAAGTACACGAAAAAGATATCCGCATCGATACGTTCTGCTCCAGTGGTGCGGGCGGTCAGAGCGTTAACACGACCAAGTCTGCGGTTCGCGTAACGCATATTCCTACAGGGATTATGGTTTCTTGTCAGGACGAGAAATCCCAGCATTCCAACAAAGACAAGGCGCTGCGTGTATTGCGCGCACGTCTGTATGATTTCTACATGCAACAACAAAATGCGGAAGCAGATGCTACGCGCAAAAGCTTGGTGGGTACTGGTGACCGAAGCGAGCGCATCCGCACTTACAACTATCCACAAAGCCGCGTGACCGACCACCGCATCGGTCTGACCCTGCACCGACTGGAATCGGTATTGGAAGGCGAATTGGATGAAGTGATCGACAACCTGATCCTGCATGAACAAACGGAGCTTTTGAAAAGCCATGCACACTCAGCTTGATTGGTCTGATGTCACGACGATTCGAGAAGCCCTATTACGGGCTTCTTCCTTTTTGCGGGAAAAAGGGACAAAGGATCCTTTGTTCGAAGCGGAGCTAATGATTCGTCATTGTCTCAACTGGGATCGGACGCGCTTTTTAATGGCGATGACGGATTCAATCGATGCAGAAACATTGGTGAAGCTGGACGGACTGTGCGTGCGCCGGGCGAATAACGAGCCACTGCAATATATGTTTGGCGAACAGGAGTTTTACGGTCGTCCTTTTACGGTACGACCAGGTGTGCTGATCCCAAGACCGGAAACAGAAATCCTGGTGGAGCAAGTGATGGCTGCTGCAGCAAAGCTCTGGCCTGAGCGGGAAGAGCTAGCGGTGGTGGATATCGGCACAGGGAGCGGAGCCATCTGCATTACGCTCGCGTTAGAAAAACCGCAATGGCGCGTGACTACGGTGGACCTGTCTCCTGAGGCAACGGCAATCGCACGGGAAAATGCAAGTCGTCTTGGTGCAGATGTCCGCTTTCTACAAGGGGATTTGGTGCAACCGCTTTTGGAAGCAGGCGAAAAGGTAGACATCCTCGTGTCCAATCCACCTTATATCCCGAGTCGCGATGTCGAGGAGCTGGACGATGAAGTACGCGTACATGAACCTCGCTTGGCTTTGGATGGCGGTGAAGATGGTCTGGATTGCTACCGTCGACTGTGTGAGGCGCTGCCGAATCTATTGAAAGAAAGAGCGGTCGCAGCGTTTGAGGTAGGCATTTATCAGGCTGGGGATGTAGCGGCATTGATGAGGGCATCCGGTGTCATGGGTGAGGTAGAGATTGTTCCGGATTTGGCGGGGATCGAGCGGGTCGTTATCGGAGTGAGACGATAGCACTTGCTCGTCTCGCCTTTTTTACATATGGAATGAATGTTTGAAATCGTGTGAATCCGTCCATACTGATTGCTAAAGAGAGAAGATCAGTATAGAGGGAGACGGATAACGATGAAACGGATGTTATTGATGGCATTTAGCCTGTTTGTGCTTATGATGAGCTGGGAGGGGCAGCTTACTTCGGCCAATGTGTTGGATAATGGGCCGATCCCTCAGGAATCCGTTCGCTTGCGTATTATTGCGAACAGCGATTCTGTCCAAGACCAATGGTTGAAGCGCGAAGTCAGAGATGCCATTATCGCTCAAATGAATACATGGGCGGACGATATCGAGACTTTGGAGGAAGCAGAGCAAGTGATTCAATCACAATTGCCTGTCCTGCAACAAGTCGTAGACAAGACGATCAAGGAACGCGGTTTTTCGTATAAAGCTGTAGTCGATTTCGGCGAAGTCCCTTTTCCGACGAAGCTGTACGGCTCTTATGTGTATCCTGCGGGTAATTACCGAGCAGTCCGTGTACAAATTGGAGAGGCAAAAGGCCAAAACTGGTGGTGTGTCCTGTTCCCACCGCTCTGCTTTATTGACATGTCCAATGGCGACGCTGTACAAGCAGAGCCAACTCCAGAGCCTGAAGAATCAGAGCAACCGACAGCAGCTGTATCCGAGGAAGATGAAAACTACGATCGACTTGATAGAAAGCAAGTAGCGGTTGCACCCCTAGAAGAGAACGAAGTAGGGCAACATTCCGAATCAAATAAAGTGGACGCTGAACAAACAAAAGTAGAGGTAGAAAAGTCCGAAGAGATAGAAAAAGTAGAAGAAGCAACTGCCTCTGCTCCTGAAGTAGAAGTGAGATTTTACTTATGGGAAAAAATCGAGAGCTGGCTCTCTTAAGCTGGACATAAAAAACGACACCCGCCGCATGTGCAGGTGTCGTTTTGAATGGCTCTATTACTTTTTGAACAAAGCCTCACGAATCTCAGACTTCAACAAATCTTGGTAACGCTGAGCAGGGATCGTGAACTCTGGCATTCCCGCTGCATAGGCGGCAATTTCGTATTGACCAAAATGGATCATCAGGTTGCCATCTTTAAAGAAGAAGCCTTGATCCTCTCTGATGCTTTCGAATCCATCGTAAGGATTAAAGCCATCCTCCTCGGTTTCTTCTTTTATTTGTTGCAAAATGATTTGATTGAAAATGGTACGGTAGTCATGGCCAGACTGGAACAGCTCAGCCAGCTTCAATTGTTTTGATTTGGGTTGATTATCGATGTTGTAATACGAAACATCCGTCATGCCATGTGCTCCGCCTGTATAAATGTACGTCTGTACGGAGAAAGAAACGAGATTACCAGCATTGTATACCTCATAGGAGATGTCGAGCGCATGAGGACGTGGCTCCCATCCGTTCTTTTTCGCTTCTTCCGCATCTTCTTTGCCGGCTTTTTGTCCTTCCGCCAAGCCTGTTTGTGCTTCTTTCAGCAGAGTAGCGTTCAGTTTTGCTTCAAAAGCTTTATCCTTCATCCCGCTAATCACTGGGATGGATACTTTACCTTGAAATTCTTTCGTATCGACCGTAATGGTTTTTGGTGTGAACACGACACCGTTAGCTTGTGGCTTTGGCGCTTGTACAGCAGGTTTTGTGGAGGTTGCAGGTGTAGCTGGTGCTGCAAATACTGGAGCAGCGACAACTGTTAACAATACGGCTGTTCCAAGCAGGCTGGAAGCTAAGGATTTAAAAGATGACATATCATTCACGGTCCTTTCGATAAAGGGAAAGTTATTGTTTTGTTTTCGTGTTCATTCTACTACACGATTGAGACGGATGAAGTTAAAAAAAGGTAACAATGTTCTCTTTTCCACGCTGTTCAGAAAAGTTATTCACAAGTTACCCACAGCCTGTTGAAAACTTTTTGGTGCACATCTATACTTAAGGCACTCCTTACCAAGAAACGAGCTAGAGAAAGGATTTTTTAACGATGGAAATGAATTTTGTGACAAAAGCCTGGTCTGTGGATAACGATGTGGAAAATCAGCATAGTTGTGCACAGATTGTGGATGCAGCCCGTTTTCTTCGAGAAGGGGCAGTTGTCGCGTTTCCCACGGAGACGGTTTACGGCTTGGGAGCGAATGCATTATCAAATGAAGCAGTGGAAAAAATATTTACAGCAAAAGGCAGACCCAGCGATAATCCGCTGATTGTACATATTGGGGCGTGGGACCAGTTGTCCACAGTAGCAAGTGAGGTTCCGGAGAAAGGGAAAAAGCTGATGGAGGCGTTTTGGCCTGGACCGTTGACGGTGATTTTGCCAAAAACGGATCAAGTAGCTTCGCTGGTAACGGCAGGTCTGGAATCAGTCGGGGTTCGCATGCCTGATCATCCGATTGCCTTGGCTTTGATCAAGGAAGCGGGGGTACCGATTGCAGCTCCAAGTGCCAATCGCTCTGGACGTCCGAGTCCAACGACAGCGGCGCATGTATTGGCTGACTTGGATGGACGCATAGCAGGTGTGGTCGATGGTGGGGCAACAGGTGTTGGGGTAGAATCTACGGTTATTGATGTTACGCAGGACCCGCCCATGATTCTGCGCCCAGGCGGCATCACACGGGAGCAAATGGAACCAGTGATTGGCTACGTGGAGCTCGACCCTTCTTTTCAAGTGGGAGCAGCCGAGGCACCACGCTCTCCTGGGATGAAATATACGCATTACGCTCCTGAAGGCGAAATGTGGCTCGTGTCAGGAGAGAGTGAAAAAGTTCGGGCGAAAATGGAAGACATGCTGCAACAGGCGAAGCAGCACGGTCAAAAAACGGGTGTGCTGGCAACGGAAGAAACAGCTCCTTTTTGGCAAAGTCACGCGGTGGCAGATGTCGTTCTTGTGGTCGGATCACAAGCGGATCTGGAAATGGTTGCCCAACAGCTTTATGCTGTGCTGCGAGAATTCGACGATCAAGAGGTGCAGTATATAGTCGGTGAGACTTTCCCGCGAAACGGGTTGGGTATGGCCGTAATGAATCGCTTGGAAAAGGCTGCTGGAGGCCGAGTCTTGTCCGTGTAAACCTGTCCTAAACTCCCCCTTGTCCGCATAAGGTGAAGAGACGGGAGGGGAGCTGCTTGGACCAGGTGTTATTTCAATGGGGGCAATTTTTGACGTTGCTCATTATTGCTTTCGCCTTAAGTATGGATGCCTTTTCGTTGGGAATTGGCGTAGGGATGGTTGGGATTCGGTTACGAGAGATTATCAAAGTGAGTATCACCATCGGACTGTTTCACATTATGATGCCGATCATCGGGATTGTTGTTGGAGCGTACTTGTCCGATTTGGTTGGAGATATAGCCGTGTTTATTGGCGGCGGTGTCCTGATGATCATCGGCTTGCATATGCTATGGAATGGCTTCGTCCAAGGGGATCAAAAAAGTGTATTGAAGACAAAAGGGTTCGGACTTATGCTCTTCGCATTAAGTGTCAGTCTGGATGCTTTCACCGTCGGTTTCTCGTTCGGCTTGATCGAGGTCAATAGAATTTTGGCCATCTCCCTTTTTGGAATAATGGGTGCCACCATGTCCTACTTCGGTTTATTGTTAGGCAGGAGTGTGGGAGGGTGGCTTGGGGATTATAGCGAATTAGTAGGTGGACTTATTTTGTTTGGTTTTGGGTTAAAATTTATGATATAACCGGACTAATTAATAGGAGAGGAGGAACGATACGTGAAACGGATACTTTTCGTCTGTACGGGAAATACGTGCCGAAGCCCAATGGCAGAAGCGATGTTCCGTTCGAAGACAGATGGACAGGGGCTTGAGATACGCTCAGCAGGAGTGGCGGCATTTGCCGGTCAGGATGCCTCCTTGCACGCCAAACAAGTATTAGAAGAACGAGGAGTTGCCCACGATCATAAGGCCAGCAAGGTAGACGAAGGGTTGATTGAATGGTCTGATGTCATTTTGACGATGACACACGGTCACAAGCGAGCGATCCTGACGTATTTCCCCTCAGCGGCTGAAAAGGTGCATACCCTGCAGGAGTTCGTTGGGATAGAAGGCTTTAGTGATATTGCTGATCCGTATGGGGGATCACTGATGGATTATCGCAGGTGTGCCGAAGAAATCGAAGAGTCACTGGAAAGGCTCTCATTGATGCTCAAGGACCCAGGTCTTCGTAAATCAGTGGATGAATAGGGTGCTGGTATATAGCCAGGGCCTTGTTTTTTGTGAGAGTACGAACGTTTTTTATTCATTTGATAAAAATGTTCACTTTTTACTTATTGTATTTTGATGTATACTAGACGAAGATTATGAGACAAGCGAGGGATGACAGATGAAAGTAGCACTTGCTGCTGATCACGGTGGATACAAGCTAAAAGAGGAGATCAAGACTCTGCTGGCCTCCATGAACATCCAGACGGAAGACTTCGGCTGCACCTGCGAGGAATCGGTTGATTATCCCGATTATGCTTTGCCAGTAGCGGAAAAGGTGGCAGCGGGGGAGTTTGATCGAGGCATTCTCGTTTGCGGAACAGGTATCGGCATGTCGATCGCAGCCAACAAGGTTCCAGGCATCCGTTGTGCACTTGTGCATGATACGTTTTCTGCACGCGCTACCCGTGAGCATAACAACACCAATGTGTTGGCGATGGGTGAGCGTGTCATTGGACCGGGTCTTGCGCTTGATATCGTGAAAATTTGGTTGGAAACAGAGTTTCAAGGTGGTCGCCACGAGCGTCGTGTGGAAAAGATTTCCCAAATTGAAGCGAAGCATGCGGGAGTGAAGTAAGTGGATTTATCCGCTATCGAAAAACAAATCAGTGACATTGTCGAAGAAGTAGCTGATATGGCAGAGCTGAAAGCCGGGCAACTCATGGTGATTGGGTGCAGTACCAGCGAGGTGCTCGGGGAGCATATCGGTAAAGCTGGCAGCCAAGATGTAGCGAAAGCTCTGTATCGTGGGATTCAATCTGTTGTAGAAAAGCGCGGCTTTGCTGTTGCCTTCCAATGTTGTGAACATTTGAACAGGGCTCTGGTCGTCGAGCGTGATGTTGCATTGCGATACGGACTGGAAGAGGTCTCGGTTGTTCCCGTTCCGACTGCTGGAGGCTCTATGGCTGCGCATGCGTTTACACAGTTCACGGATGCAGCCGTTGTGGAGCACATTCGCGCGCACGCAGGCATTGATATCGGCCATACGCTGATCGGCATGCATCTGAAGCATGTGGCAGTACCGGTGCGTCCAACACTGCGTCTCGTTGGACAAGCCCATGTTACGGCAGCGCGTACGCGTCATAAGCTGATTGGCGGACCGCGTGCCGTGTATGAGAAGACATCGTCGAATGAAAGCTGCACGTAAAAGAGGTAGTTCAAAAAGCCGACTTTTTGAACAAGCACGTAAAAAGAATGTGGGATCACGAACTTTTAAGGAGGAGAAACTATTATGCTAGATTTTTTGCGTAATCAAGACCCGCAAGTCATGGAAGCCGTTCAACTGGAGCTCGGAAGACAACGCGACAAGATTGAGCTGATTGCTTCTGAGAACTTCGTAAGCCGCGCAGTTATGGAAGCAATGGGAACCGTTTTGACGAATAAATACGCAGAAGGATATCCAGGTCGCCGCTATTACGGTGGTTGCGAGTATGTGGATATCGTGGAAAACATCGCGCGCGACCGCGTAAAAGAAATTTTTGGCGCTGAGCATGCAAACGTACAACCACACTCCGGTGCTCAGGCGAACATGGCTGTATACTTCACCATTCTTCAGCCAGGCGACACTGTGTTGGGAATGAACCTGTCCCACGGTGGTCACTTGACGCATGGTAGTGCAGTAAACTTCTCCGGTACTCTGTACAATTTCGTTGATTACGGTGTAGACGAAGATACGCACCTGATCAACTATGAAGTTGTTCGTGCAAAAGCGTTGGAGCACAAGCCAAAACTGATCGTTTGCGGTGCGAGTGCCTATCCGCGTACGATTGATTTTGCCAAGTTCCGTGAGATCGCGGATGAAGTGGGCGCGTACTTTATGGTGGATATGGCGCATATCGCTGGTCTGGTTGCGGCAGGTCTGCATCCAAACCCAGTACCGCACGCGCATTTCGTTACTTCTACGACGCACAAGACTCTGCGTGGACCACGTGGCGGTTTGATTTTGTGCAAGGAAGAATTCGCGAAAGGCATCGACAAATCCGTATTCCCAGGCGTTCAGGGTGGTCCGTTGATGCACGTCATCGCAGCAAAAGCGGTTGCCTTCGGCGAAAACCTGCAACCAGAGTTCAAGGATTACGCAGCTCGCATCATCAAGAATGCACGTGCATTTGCGGAAAGCTTGACTGCTGAAGGTCTGACGCTCGTTTCCGGCGGAACGGATAACCACCTCGTATTGGTTGATGTAAGCAAAATCGGCCTGACAGGTAAAGTAGCTGAGCATTTGTTGGACGAAGTAAGCATTACCACAAACAAAAATACCATTCCTTACGATACACAAAGCCCGTTTGTTACAAGTGGTGTGCGCATGGGTACGCCAGCAGTAACGAGCCGCGGTTTTGATGAGGAAGCGATGAAAGAAGTAGCAGCAATTATCGCTCTGACATTGAAAAACCCAGAGGATGCTGCGAAGCACGAAGAAGCACGCCAACGTGTGGCAGCTTTGTGCCAACGTTTCCCGATGTACGAAGGATTGAATATCTAAGCAAGCCAACGAGAAGCAGACCCAGTGGAAATTTTCCCATACGGGTCTGCTTTTTTTCCACTTCCCGGCTGTAGCTAGGGATCGAGGATGCGAAAAAGTACGAAGATTAGGCAAATTGACGGCGCCACTCTCACCCGCTATTATAGAAAGGATGCATTGATAGGGAAACGGAGGAAATGACATGAGCCGTGTATATGTGTTTGACCATCCGCTGATTCAGCATAAAGTTACGTATATTCGTGACAAGAATACAGGGACCAAGGAATTTCGCGAACTGGTAGATGAAGTGACGACTCTGATGGGCTATGAAATTACTCGTGATATGCCGTTGGAGCAAACCACCATCGAAACGCCAGTGGCTACCTGTCAGTCGAACGTAATTGCTGGTAAAAAAGTAGGGCTGGTACCGATTCTGCGCGCTGGTCTTGGTATGGTGGATGGCCTGATGAGGCTGATCCCTGCTGCCAAAGTAGGACACGTGGGTCTTTACCGTGATCCGGAAACCCTACAGCCTGTTGAGTATTATGTGAAGCTGCCATCCGATGTTGCTGAGCGTGAGTTGATCGTAACTGACCCAATGCTGGCGACTGGGGGCTCTGCTGTTGCTGCTCTTACTGCTTTGAAAAAACGTGGAGCGAAAAACTTGAAGCTGATGTGCCTCATCGCTGCTCCAGAAGGCATCAAGCTGGTTCAGGACGAGCATCCTGATGTAGATATTTACGTAGCAGCTGTTGATGAATATTTAAACGACCATGGATACATCGTGCCAGGATTGGGCGATGCGGGTGACCGCTTGTACGGCACGAAGTAGTCGGAGAGGGAAAAACGTATGAAAACTGTAAAAGTAATGACGGTATTCGGAACACGTCCAGAAGCGATCAAAATGGCGCCGCTTGTCCATGAATTGAACAAGCACAGTGAACAGATCGAATCGGTCGTTTGCGTGACGGCCCAACATCGTCAAATGCTCGATCAGGTTTTGGACATTTTTGATATTCAACCAGACATTGATTTGAACATCATGAAGGATCGCCAAACGCTGGTGGGTGTGACCACTCGCGCATTGGAGAGCCTGGATGAAACGATGAAGGAAGTAAAACCGGACATTGTCCTCGTACACGGGGATACGACAACCACTTTTGTGGCGAGTCTGGCTGCTTTTTATAATCAAGTCGCGATCGGACACGTGGAAGCGGGCTTGCGCACATGGGACAAGTACTCGCCGTTCCCGGAAGAGATGAACCGTCAGTTGACAGGTGTAATGGCTGACCTGCACTTCTCTCCGACCGATGGATCGGCTGACAATCTTCGTCGCGAAGCAAAGCCGGAAGAGAGCATCTACGTGACAGGAAACACAGCAATTGACGCGCTGAAAACAACGGTTCGCGAGGATTACACGCATCCGGTAATTGATCGCGTAGCTGGTCAGAAGCTGGTGCTGATGACGGCACACCGCCGCGAAAATTTGGGCGAGCCGATGCGCCGTATTTTCCGTGCAGTTCGAAGACTAGTGGACGAGCATCCTGAGATTGCTGTTGTGTATCCGGTTCACTTGAATCCTGCTGTACAAGAAGTAGCGCAGGAGATTCTCGGAAACCACGATCGCATTTCGTTGATCGAACCATTGGATGCCCTTGATTTCCACAACTTCGCTCGTCGTGCCCATCTCATCCTGACCGATTCTGGCGGGGTGCAGGAGGAAGCGCCGTCTCTTGGCGTACCAGTCCTGGTTCTGCGCGATACGACAGAACGTCCTGAGGGGATTGAAGCAGGCACGTTGAAGCTCGTGGGAACTGACGAAGAGCAAGTTTATGCAATGGCAAAAGAATTGCTGACCAACCAAGCGGCTTACGATGCAATGGCGCACGCTGTCAACCCGTACGGGGATGGCGAGGCTTCCCGTCGTATCGTAGAAGCAATCCTCTATCATTTTGGTTTGCGAGCTGAACAGCCAGAGCCTTTCCAACCAGGTCAGTAACATACAGCTAGGAAAACCCGCCAGGTACCGTTCGTCAAAACCGGGCGGGTTTCTTGTTGGTAACGGGAATTTTTTTGGTTTCGAAGACTGACGATTTGGTATGTTTTTCTAATGGAGAATCGAGAGAATTGGCGAAACTATCCATGATTTTTTGCGTCTAATATTTAGTTGCTTGGCTTAGATGGAAAAAAGATAGAGTTTGGAATACGGAGAGGAGTTACCAACATGAGAGCGCAAAGGATAGTGACGCTGCTCACGGCCACGACCATGGCCTGGGGAGCTTTTGTTCCGTTTGTGCCGTTTGCGACCAATGTCGCACACGCCAGAGCGGAGACCAGTGCATTGAATATGATGTGGCAAACCCCAATTGGTGAGGGGACCACTTTGCAGAAATATACGAAATCATTTGCCAACCAAGTCGTCACGATCATGGTGACCAAGGTTGACATGAATAATCCTTACGTTGAGGTCAAACCGGTATACGGGACGAAAGGCAAGCTGACAGACAGGCAGACGGTTACACAAATGGCGCGTGAAACCGGAGCTGTAGCAGCGATCAATGCCGACTTTTTTAACATGTCGAAGCGGGGAGCGCCGTTTGGTATTGTCATGAAAGACGATGAACTCATTTCTTCCATGGGCTTGGTCTCCTACTGGTACGCCCTAGGCTTGACCGGAGACAAGATGGCTATCGTCGATAAGTTTGGTTTTGGCGGCAAGGTTACTGCTCCTAATGGCGCTACCTATTCGATTCAGGGTGTCAACAAGGAAGAGTACAACCCGAGTGACGGACGAAAAAGTCACCAGAACCAACTGAACGTTTATACCCCTTCCTTTGGCAAAACCAGCTTGGGGACGATATCGGGCTACAAAGATGTCGTCGAGATTCTGTTTGTAGACAACGTAGCCAAAGAAGTTCGTGTGAATCAACCTGGCGTATACATACCTTACAACGGCTATGTCCTTTGGGGACATGGAGCAGCAGGAGCATTTCTCAAACAAAACTTCCCAGTAGGCGCTACTGCAACAGTTGAGTATCAAACGACACCGCAAACACTCGACTTGAACCATGCGGTGGGTGGCAATGTTCTTTTGGTTGATCAAGGGAAAGCACTGTCGTCCTTTCCAGCGGACAAGTCCATCACGAGCAAAACGGCGCGTACAGCGGTCGG
Organism: Brevibacillus sp. AG; assembly: GCF_028369215.1. NCBI lineage: Bacteria > Bacillati > Bacillota > Bacilli > Caryophanales > Paenibacillaceae > Brevibacillus > Brevibacillus sp. AG. Next base: position 322,542 of record NZ_JAQMYO010000004.1, read on the forward strand.
TGTTTCCCAGGACGGGAAGACCTTGTACATGGTCACGATCGATGCGAGCCAAGGCGTTTATTTGGATGAACTAGCAAAAATCATGGCGGAGCTCGGTTCTTTTCGGGCTGTAAACTTTGACGGTGGTGGCTCTACGACCATGGCAGCTCGCATGCTGGGTGAGACACACGCGAATCTGTCGAATAAGCCGAGCGGCGGTGCTGAGCGTCGTGTGCCTACTGGACTGGCCGTATACAACACGGCACCTGCTGGAGAATTGAAAGGCTTCCAAATCGATGTACCAGCAGATGTGCTTATCGGACAAACCATCTCGCTCAGCGCATCCAAGGGATATGACGTTCATTACCAACCGTACGCGATCAATGCAGGCGATGTGAGCTGGGATGCCAGTCAGTCCGAAGCGGGAACCGTAAATGGCAAGCAATTCACACCAGCTCGCTCCGGCAAGATCACATTGACTGCGCGATTGGGCAATGTGACGCAAAATAAAGACATTCAAGTCATTTCCGGCAACGATGTGCAGCAAATCATCGTTTCCCCGAATCCGATCACGATTGCACCGGGACAATCCCTTAATCTCGATGTCAAAATCAAAACGAAGAAGGGTTCTACCGTACAAGCGACGCCACTTAGCGTAAAAGCGAGTGTCGATTCCTCTGTAGCGACGATTAACGACAATCTGCAACTGGTAGCAGGCAATGAGCCGGGCAACGGAACCCTGACCATTACGTATGATGGCGTGTCGACAAGCGTACCATTTGCTGTCGGACAATTTGAGCAGCCATGGCTTACCTTCGATAATCAGGTTGGTATGTACCATGCGGCAAATCCATCCAGCATCAGTTCCGCTGGATCGTTCGGGCTCGTTTCCGATCAGACATTCCGCACGAAAAAGGCAGCGAAGCTGGTGTACAACTTCTCTGGAGCACCAGCGAACAACATGCGGATTTCGTATGGCGTTCTGGGGGCAAAACCTGTGACCATTCCTGGCAAACCGCTCGGATTGGGCTTGTGGGTCAATGGTGACAACAGCGGACATTGGCTCCGTGCAGAAGTAGTCGATGCAAACGGCAAGGCAGTCTACGTCGATCTGGCAAAAGAGATCAATTGGACAGGGTGGAAGCAGGTTAAAGGCTACTTCCCGAGCAATGTTGCGTATCCATTGCAGCTCAAGAGTGTGTATGTCGTTGACCAAGCCAATGATGGCATTACACACGACAAAGGAACACTGTACTTCGACGAATTCTCGCTCCTCTTGGGCAACCAGACAGGCCAACCGAGCGATGTAGCCGTTGTTCCTGAACTGCCAGGCAGCATGTCCCTCGGGGCGGAGCTCGATCTCCATTATTCCTTAGCAAATACTGCTCCTTACCTGGATAGTGCGCTGATTGATGTGGAGTCGATCGTGACTCAGCCGATGCCAGGATATGTGCCTGCTGATTATTCGTTTACGATTAAGCCGGGCGAACTAAAAGCAGGACAAGAGGACGCAATTTCAACTTCGTCGATTCAGTTGACCTTGGCACCGAAGCAATGGCTTGCTGGAAAAGGCGTTGGGCTCTTGTACGTAAACGAAGTAAACAATACTTTGGATCCGCTGCTAGGAACCCTGAATGCTCAAGGTCAGTGGGTATATGAAGTCAATAGCTACGGCAAGTACATTCCGTACTACCTGGACAATGGAGGCACGGACAGCGCTGGATTTAGTGATATCGCGAAGCATCCAGCCAAGGCAGAAATCACCTACATGGCGGAAAAGGGCTACGTAAAGGGTTTGACAGAGACGACGTTCGGCCCAGAGGTTTCTTTGACAAGAGCACAGTTCGTCACCTTGCTCGCGCGCACTTTTGAATGGGAGCTCCCATCCTCACCAAAGCTGAAATTCAAGGATAAGGTGCCTTCCTATGCGCAAGGTGCCGTACAGGTTGCTGTTTCCAAAGGCCTGGTGAAGGGCTATAACGATAATACTTTCCGTCCAGATCAGCCGGTGACTCGCGCAGAGGCCGCAGTCATTCTCGATCGTCTCGTGAATAAAAAGGGAGCGACGAAAAAGGTCTCCGATAAAGGGACATGGCCATCCTGGGCATCTACATCCATCAACAACATGGTCGGACTCGGTCTGATTGATCCAGTTGGAGGAAATTATCAGCCGAATAAACCGACGACGAGAGCAGTGTGTGTCGTTGCGCTGTATCGCATCCTGCATCAAGCCAAGTAAGAATGACAGTAGAAAAAAGGTCAAGCTTCTCTAAAAAAGAGGAGCTTGACCTTTTTTCTTTTTTCCATGTCGAAGAAAAAAGCTTTGCTAAAATAGGTTAACCATTTTAAAATAACGGTTAACAAATATACGTTAACCAAGGTTGTGATTTGGTTGTTAAATAATTATGCAGAGCTTTCTGCCAAAAACAAGCAATACGTTTGGCATCCCTTCACCCAAATGAAAGACTACGTCGCACAGGAGCCACTGATTATTGCGAGAGGAGAAGGGATCAAGCTGTTCGATGTGAACGGCAAGGCTTACTACGACGGTTTTTCCTCCGTGTGGTTGAATGTCCACGGTCACAACGTTCCCGAGCTGAATCAGGCGATCACGGAACAGCTCGACCAGATTGCCCATTCTACTTTGCTCGGCATGGCAAATGTCCCATCCATTCTATTAGCGGAAAAGCTGATCAACCTCGCTCCAGAAGGACTGAGCAAAGTCTTTTACTCTGACAACGGGGCAACGGCAGTCGAAATCTCATTGAAAATGGCGTTCCAATACTGGCAAAATCGCGGGCAGACTGGCAAGTATTCGTTTATCACAATGAACAATGCCTATCACGGGGATACGATTGGAGCTACCAGTGTGGGAGCCATTCCGCTCTATCATCAGGTCTACAAACCCCTGCTCTTTTCTCCACATGTCATTCCATACCCTTATCCATACCGACAGGGTGGCGAAGAAGCAGCCGTTCAGGCCACATTGAGCAGTCTGGAAAGTTTGTTGAAGGAAAGAGCTCATGAGATTGCGGCGATGATCGTGGAGCCTGTCGTGCAGGGAGCAAGCGGCATGATTATCATGCCGGACGGTTGCTTGAAAAAAATCGCGGAGCTGTTGCGCGCCTATGATGTATTGCTAATCGCAGACGAAGTAGCGACAGGATTTGGACGCACGGGCAAAATGTTCGCTTGTGAGCATGATGGGGTCGTGCCAGACATCATGGCGGTCGCAAAAGGGCTCACGGGAGGGTATTTGCCAGTAGCGGCTACCTTAGTAACCGAGCAGATTTATGATGCCTTTTTCGCCGACTATGAGGAACAGAAAACCTTCTTTCACGGACATTCGTTCACGGGAAATCCACTTGGCTGTGCAGTTGCTCTCGCCAACCTGCGGCTGATGGAGGAGCGCGGAGTCGTTCAACAGGTAGCACAAAAAGCAATCAATCTGGATCAATTACTGGAGCCACTTCGCGACCTGCCTCATGTAGGAGATATCCGGCAAAAAGGCTTGATGGCGGGAATCGAGCTGGTTCGAGATAAAGAGACCAAGGAGCCCTATCACTGGAATGAGCGGATCGGTGTGCGTGTCTGTCAGATAGCGAGAGAAAAAGGGCTTCTGACACGACCATTGGGCAACGTCATCGTTTTTATCCCACCGCTTGTATCTACACCTGAAGAATTGGCTGACATGGTTCGGATTTTGACGGAATCGATTCAGGATGTAACGACAGGTGAAACGGAGGAGTGATTGATGTGACTGATCGACCCTTTTCCGGATTGTTCATCACAGGAACAGATACAGGGGTAGGCAAAACGGTTGTGACTGCCGGAATCGCATCCGTGTTGCGTGAGACAGGAGTGGACATAGGGGTTTGGAAGCCAGTCCAGTCAGGAGCACGAGCACATGATGAGGGCAGTGACGCTATGTACTTGAGAGCGTGGAGTGGAGTGCCTGACGCGTGTGAGGAGATAGCCCCGCTCTGTTTTGAGGCACCGCTTACCCCGTCTCTGGCTGCGGAAGCAGAGGGGAAAAGCTTGACCATGGAGGAAGTAATCGCTTGCGGGCGACCCCTGATGGAACGTTATCCGGCACTCCTAGTCGAAGGAGCTGGTGGTCTGATTGTGCCATTGACTCCAACCGAAACGATGGCGGATCTTGCTGCTCGACTGAATCTGCCTATGCTCATCGTGGCGCGGGCTGGGCTCGGCACGATTAACCATACGCTCTTGTCCGTTTGGTATGCACGGGAACTCGGGATCGAGGTTGTAGGTGTCATCCTGAATCAAAACAACTCTGCTGGTGTCACCGATGAGAGTGTCAAAACAAACGCGAGCATGATCGAGAGCTACGGGGGAGTTCCTGTATGGGGCGTACTTCCATGGATAGACCAACCGTTAGAGCGCCAGCAGTTGACGCAGCTGATCCAAGAATGTGTAGACATCGGCCAGTTGTGCCAGTGGAGCCTTAAATAATAGAAAGAGGAGACGAGAAAATGAAGCAAAGCGCCTGTCTGGATTGGAAGGAGTACGCAAGCAAATCCATCAAGAAAGAAGAGTTTACACAGGAAGAGGCAATGAAGGTATTGCAAGCGCCTGATGATGAGCTGCTGCTGGTCATGAACGAAGCTTTTCGCGTCAGAAAGCACTTTTTCGGAAAAAAGGTCAAACTGAACATGATCATCAACGCCAAGAGCGGCCTATGCCCGGAGGATTGCGGTTACTGCTCGCAGTCGATTGTTTCGAATGCTCCGGTATCCAAGTACACGATGCTGGACAAGGAGACATTGCTCGCAGGTGCGCGAGAAGCCATGAATCGAAAAGCAGGTACATACTGTATTGTCGCCTCAGGACGTGGTCCCACAGAAAGAGAGCTGGGCCAGGTCATCGAGGCAGTCAAAGAAATCCGCGAGACGATGCCGCTGAAAATTTGTGCGTGCCTTGGGATATTAAGCGACGAACAAGCAACGCGCTTAAAAGATTCAGGTGTTCACCGCTACAACCATAATCTCAACACGAGTCGCAATCATTACGAAGCGATTACGACAACGCACACATACGATCAGCGTGTACAGACAGTCGATACCGTGAAAAGAGCAGGGATGTCGCCCTGCGCAGGCGTGATCATCGGCATGGGGGAGAGCGATGAAGAGATCGTCGAAATGGCATTTGCCCTGCGCAATCTCGACGCAGATTCCATCCCGATCAATTTTTTAAATGCGATTCCCGGAACCCCGTTGGAGGATAAAGGACGCACTCCGGCAATGAAGGCTCTTCGAGTTCTCGCCTTGTTCCGATTTATTTGCCCAGATAAAGAAATTCGCGTTGCGGGTGGTCGCGAAGTGAATTTGCGCACGTTGCAGCCGCTCTCCTTGTATGCGGCTAACTCATTGTTCGTGGGCGACTATTTGACGACGCCCGGGCAGGAAATCACGACAGACCATCAGATGATTGAAGACCTCGGGTTTGAAATCGAGCTGTGTGCGCTGTAGGACAGTAGGTCAGTTATGAATAAACGCTACACATGGCTGGAAGAAGAATATGATTCGTTGCGCAAACAATCGCTGACTAGAGAATGGAACACCGTAGAGTCAGCCAGTGATCGCGCAGGCACGTGGATTCAAGTCGAAGGGAAACCGTTATTAAACCTGTCATCGAACAACTATTTGGGCTTGGCCCATGATCAACGAATCGTGGAAGCTGGCAAGAAGGCAGCAGAGGAGTGGGGGGCAGGAGGAACTGCCTCTCGTCTCGTCCATGGCAACTACGCATTATATAACGTGCTGGAACAACAATTGGCGGTATGGAAGGAGAGAGAAGGGGCGCTTGTCTTTGCAAACGGCTATCAGGCAAATACAGGGGTAATTGCAGCGCTAGCCGGAAGAGGCGACGCTGTTTTTAGTGATCGGTTGAATCACGCCAGCATCGTCGATGGGATCGTGCTCAGTCGGGCGGAGCATTTTCGGTACAGACATAACGATATGGACCATCTGGAATTTTTGCTAAAAAAGCACCAGGATGCAAGACGGAAGTGGATTGTCACGGACAGCATATTCTCTATGGACGGTGATAAAGCTCCCCTACTTGAATTGGTACAACTGCGAGATCGTTACGATGCCATGCTAATGGTTGACGAAGCCCATGCGGGGGGAGTGCGTGGTGAAGAAGGGCAGGGCTTGTGCCACGAGCTGGGCATTGCCGGACAAGTCGATGTTTTGATGGGAACCTTTAGCAAGGCATTTGGTGTTTATGGGGCATACGTATGCGCAGATGAGATCATCATTCGTTACTTGATGACAAAAGCGCGCTCGCTGGTGTATTCGACAGCCTTGCCCCCTGCTGTGATCGGCTCGAATCTGGCGGCGTTGTCTTTGGTACAAACAGAGTCTTGGCGAAGAAAAGCGGTGAGGCAGAATGCGCTCGTGTTTCGCCAGTTGCTTCGCTCCCGCGGGTTTACCGTAGACGAAGAAGATACGCCAATCATCCCGCTCACGTTAGGAGAGAATGAGTGGACATTGCAATTCAGCAAAAGGCTTCGGCAACGGGGGATTGCAGCAGTGGCGATTCGACCGCCTACCGTACCAGAGGGAACCGCCCGTATCCGTTTTACAGTGATGGCTGCTCATACGCGCGAAGAGCTAGAGTGGGCTTGCGAGCAAGTGAGCGAAATCAGGAACGAGCTTCATAAAGGAGGGACGATATCGTGAGAAAAGTGATGCTGTGGCTAACCGGGTGGGGAATGCCAGATTGCAGCTGGGATGCAGTTCGCTCCCAATTTCCTTCCTATCAGCACATCACACCTACTTATTCGGACGTCACTGATTCCTTGCAATTTTACGAGAGAGTAGAAGAGGAAGTCCGTTCTCTTTTGGACCAGGAGCTAATTGTAGTGGGGTGGTCCATGGGAGGGATGCTCGGCATACGCCTCGCTGCCCAGTACCCGGTCTCAGGACTTGTTTTGATCGGCACCACAGCACGCTTTACCTGTGAACAGCATGACCTTCGCAAAGGATGGCATCCTGTTGTTTTGCAAAGGATGAAAAGACAGCTTTCCATAGCACGGGAGCGGGTGATGGACGCATTTGTTGAACAGATGCTAACACCAGGAGAGCGTAAGCAAATAGGCTTGCACGTGGGGGTGGACAGCCAGAAGTGGAGTACGGCAGCGTTGATCGCGGGCTTGACCTATTTAGAAGAAGAGGATTGCCGCCCGTTCCTGTCTTCGCTGACTACTCCCACTCTCGTTATTCATGGTAGAGAGGATGCTATCTGTTCGCTCACAGCCGGAGAAGAACTGGCGAGTAGCCTTGCAGGTGCCCGTTTCGTGCAAATTCCTGACTGTGGTCATGCCCCGCATGTATTTGTTCCGGAGGTTGTAGGAGATTCGCTAAAGAGGATGGTGGAGCAGCTTGCAGAAGAGAGCAATCAGCAGCCGATTTAGTGAGAAGGCTGTCTCATACGAAAAATACGCACTCGTACAAAAGAAGATGGCCGATCATTTGAGTCAAATAGTTACAGAAATAACGAACGAGAACGAGGTGCGAAACATTCTAGAGATTGGCTGTGGGACAGGGGGATTAACCCGCGTCATTCGCAGTCATTTTTCTGCTGCCCATTACGAAGTGGTAGAGATTGCATCGGGCATGTTGGAGCAGGCGAAGAACAATCTGGAACAGCATGGCCTGATTTGTTCATTTTCTCAAGCCGATGCCGAAGAATGGGTTTGGGAACAACAGGTGAAGTCAAAGGATTTGATAGTTTCAGGAGCGTGCTTTCAGTGGTTTGCCAAGCCAGCGCATACGCTAAAAGGATTGGGAATAATCCTGAAGCCCGGAGCACCTTTGGTTTTTTCAACATTTGGACCCGATACGTTTTGGGAGCTGCATGATTCGTTTGCGAATGCTCATGCGATTTTGGGGGAAAAGGGAGTGCGCCATGGCTTGGAGTTTCACTCTGCACGTGATTGGCACGAGCTATTGGAGCAAGCAGGGTTTACGGATATAGAGGTGATGAGGAAATATGAGCGGCTAACTTACCCAGGTGTACGGGATTTCTTGCATGCCGTGAAAGCAGTGGGCGCCAGTGCAAGTATGGAGCAAGGGAGCGGTCTGGGACGCAGAAAACTCCTTGCAGAAATGATTCGTTACTATGAGCAGACGTATAAAAGAGAAACGGGCATCCCTGTCACCTACGAAGTGATTTACGTTCGCGCGGTTTCATCGAGGTAGTGTGCATTCTATGATTTTTTCTATAGAAATGAGAATGATTATCAAATAGAATGAAAAGAAGAACGATGGGAGGGCTATCAAGGAGTTGAGTGTGGGACAATGAACGTGGATGATCATATTTTTCTATGGAATCAGGCAAGTGTACGATTACATGATGTACGGCATATCGTCATGCGAGCTGGAGAGCAGCTGCGATCCTATCAATTGCCGGCTAGTGCCTTTCTAGTTTCGGTGAGAGGCAGTGGTCTGATTCGTCTAGACGGGAATGTACATGCTATCAAGAATTGCTATATGGCCCATGCTGGCAAAGGTACTTACGTGGATATCGAGGAAATAAAGGATGAGCTGGAATACTATCTGATTTTGTACAAAGCTCATTTACCGTTGCCTTGTCGGCAGGAGTTGTTACGTTTACTGGAGAAAACACAACCTTTTCACATCCAATACGGATTAGCCCCCATGCATCAGGCAAATGTATTTGTCGCGATTTCACGTATGCAGCAAGTGTGGAATCAGAACGGCAACCTGGACAAGCTGCGAGCCAAGGCCCTGCTTTATCAACTCGTATGTGAGCTAATGGCACAGATGCAGTCGCAAGGAATCGGGGTAACGGTACCGAATTTGGTAGTTCAGGCCGTCAGGTATATCGAGGAGCATTACGCAGAGACGTTCACACTCGATGATCTTTCCGGGCTCTTAAACTGCAGCTCCCGATCTTTGCAACGCACCTTTAAAGCCCAGCTAGCGGTCGGCCCTATCGACTATCTGATCCAGGTGCGCATTCAAAAAGCGCAGGAACTACTGCGTCAAACGAATTTGGGACTAAAAGAGGTAGCGGAATCAGTAGGTTATACAGACAGCTATTATTTCAGTCGTATCTTTAAAAAATATACAGGCTTCTCCCCTTCTATGTATAAGGAAAATCCGTTGACATCGGAAATTCGTCGCCAAAGTCCATTACTCTTGTCGCGATATTCCATTGCTGGTCAAAAGCTGTGGAAATATAATGATCACATTGAAAATGAAAATCAAAATCACCTGCGATCAAGAGATGGAGGAGCCGTACCGATGTATAAGAGTACAAAAGCGATGCTGGCGCTGAACCTGATGCTGAGCCTTACCTTGCTGCTGGGAGCCTGCTCAGGCGGCGGTACGAATACTAGCAATTCGGGGAACGCAGCAGCAGGCGCTTCGAATCAGGTGGCGACACAGTCGAATACCACGCAATCTAGCGCGAATCAAGAAGTGAAGAAAAGCGATACGCGTACAATCAAGCACATGAAAGGCGAGCTGACGCTTGATTTTAAACCAGTCAGAATCGCTGTGCTGGATACGCAATACGCAGATCAAATGATTGCCTTGGGCGAGCTGCCTGCAGGTAGTGTCATTACAACGGGGGACGGTTCGAAATTTCCAGAGTATCTCATGGACAAGCTAAAAGATGTTCACGTACTCGGAACAAAAGACGAGCCCAATTCAGAAGCGGTAGTTGCTATGGAGCCTGACTTGATCATATGCACGGAGTTTCAAGATAAAATCTATGATAATTTGAACAAAATCGCTCCAACCATCATGTTTGACCGGAATGAAGACTGGAGAGAGACGCTGATTACCTTCGGAAAAATTCTCGAAAAAGAACAACAAGCTGAGCAAATCGTAAAAGACTACCAAGAGAAAACGAACAAATTGAAAGCAGAATTCGCAACCAAGCTCAAGGGTGAGTCCGTCGCACTTATTCGTCCTCGTGACAATGCCATTCGACTGCACACAGTTGAACACCGTACGGCTGCTATCTTGTATTCCGATTTGGGACTGACTCCTCCCAAGCCAGCGATGGATAAATCAGATACAGCTACGATGATTTCTCTGGAGGTGTTGCCAGAGGTAAATGCCGATCACCTATTTGTCGTAACGGACAAAGCGAATCAAGCATTAACGGACGAGTACAAAAACAGCTCCATTTGGAAAGGGCTAAAAGCAGCCAAGGAAGATAAGGTGTACGAGGTAAACACAACCGTGTGGATCGCCTATTACGGCCCGATTGCCATCAACAATATCGTCGATGAAATTGCAGAAGCACTTCTATAAATCATTCAGACCGTCACACTCTTCTCTAAGAGCTGTGACGGTTTTTCATGAATTGGAAAAGAAAGCGATTTCCTGGCAGGAATTATCATGAAAAGATGGAATCTTAAGAAGGTTGCCTATCCTGTGTATTCGAGGGGTGTGTGGAAGATGAGTCAAAGAGAAATCGTCATTGCGAGTGCTGTGCGCACTGCTATAGGTAGCTTTCAAGGAACGCTTGCAGGTGTCAGCGCGACAAAGCTGGGCGGGATTGTACTGGAAGCAGCGCTAGATCGTGCAGGTGTTTCCAAAGATGCGGTCGATGAAGTGATAATGGGGAATGTACTGTCAGCAGGCTTGGGTCAAAACCCGGCGCGCCAGGCTTCTATTCACGCGGGCCTTGCTCATGAAGTTCCCTCCCTGACAATCAACAAGGTTTGTGGTTCAGGTCTAAAAGCCGTTCATTTGGCCGTTCAGTCAATCCTTGCTGGTGAGGCAGAAGTTGTCTTGGCTGGTGGGATGGAAAATATGAGCCAGGCACCATACTTAATGGAAGGAGCGCGCTCAGGCTACCGCATGGGAGATCAGAAAGTAGTAGACTCCATGATTCGCGACGGGCTGTGGTGTGCTTTCAACGACTACCACATGGGCATTACTGCGGAGAATCTTTGCACCAAATACGAAATCGGACGCGAAGAGCAGGATGAGTTTTCAGCGTGGAGCCAAGAAAAGGCTCAGCAAGCGCTCGTTAGTGGTCGTTTTCAAGAAGAGATCGTGCCGGTTCCGATCCCGCAGCGAAAGGGTGACCCGGTGTTGTTTGCCGTGGACGAATTCCCGCGTGCTGGCGTGACAGCCGAAGCGCTAGGCAAGCTGAAGCCTGCATTTAAAAAGGATGGAACCGTGACAGCAGGGAATGCATCCGGCATCAACGATGGAGCAGCAGCTCTTTTGATTATGACGCGCGAGAAAGCAGAAGAGCTGGGAGTGAAGCCACTTGCTCGTATCGTAGCCAATGCGAGTGCAGGTGTTGATCCGAGCATCATGGGGTACGGTCCGGTTCCCGCGACCAAACGCGTACTGGAAAAAGCGGGACTGTCGATTGCTGACATCGATTTGATCGAAGCAAACGAAGCTTTTGCCGCCCAATCACTGTCTGTTGGCAAAGCACTGGACTTTGATCGTGAGAAGCTAAATGTCAACGGTGGAGCCATCGCTTTGGGACATCCAATCGGTGCGAGTGGCGCGAGAATTTTGGTCACGCTCGTCCATGAATTGCAAAAGCGCGAAGGGGCAAAATATGGCTTAGCGACTCTTTGCATTGGTGGGGGACAGGGCGTCTCCACAATTGTCGAGAAAATTTAATTTTTAAATTGTGAACGCTTTGTGTACACCGAAACGCTTGCGTTGACAAAGGGAATAAATCTTCGTTAATATGGATGAGGGCATTTGGAAATTGTGTGCCCTCTCCTTATGTGAAAGGAGAAGGATAAACTGGCGAAACTTGACAATCCATGGCGAGCACTTGGTTTGGTCAGCGTACTTGGTCTTGACTTTGCCATTTGTGTGGTTGCCGGTTTTATGATCGGCAGATACGCGGATCGCCTACTAGCGACTGATCCTTGGTTCTTGCTTATCGGCTTGATTACAGGGATTGCTATTGGTGTATACACTGTCTATCGACTCATTCGCCCGTATCTGTAGGGGGTGACGAACGATGGAAGCGTTTGCTTTAGCGATGCGAAAGACTTTTCGCTATTCTTTATGGTGTATGGCATTGTTTGTGATACTGATGATTGTATTGCCTGAACACAAGGTTTTTTTGCAGAGTTTAGTGCTTGGAACAGTGACAGGAATCATTAATACCAGCGTTCTCGCAAGCAAGGTCTGGGTTGTTGGACAAATGGCAGATGACCCTAATATCAGACCAAAAGGAACGGGCACGATGCTTCGGTTCATGATTGCCGGGCTAGCCGCCTATACTACCTTTCTTTTCCCTCATATGTTCACATTATCAGGAGTTCTACTTGGGGTGTTTTTGATCCAAGGGATCAGCTATCTACTCGTATTCCGCAATTCAAAATAGATTTGTTACCAGCATTTCCTTTTAATGAAGTGATTTTAACAGAGAGCGTTCGATAGCAATGTGTAGACAGAGTTTCGGACAACCTCTATCTATCGATGGAAAGGGGTGAAAAGATGGGTCATCATTATACGTTACGGTTTAGTTTAGGCGGCATGGTATTTGACATCGCTACGATTCTCATGATGGTTCTTACCGCACTGCTTGTGTTTATCTTCCTGTTTGTAATGACGCGAAAGCTGGAAACCGGAGTACCTGGTGCTAAGCAAAATGCAGTTGAGTGGATTTTTGACTTTGTCAAGAATGTTACTGCAGGATACATGGATCACAAGAAAGTCATGATGATGATGACGCTTGGTATTACGTTGTTTCTCTACATCTTCATTGGGAACCAGCTAGGTGTTATCGCCAACGTCACCACAGTGCACAAAGGTGAAATCAGCGAAAGTGTTATGAAGATGCTGACGATTGCTCCTACGCCTGAAGCCGAAGCGAAAAAGCGCGAAACCGTTGAGCACGAGCTAGCTGACAAAGGGGCTCACGTTATCTGGTGGAAGTCGCCAACTGCTACACCAAGCGTAACATTTGGTTTGGCATTGGTAGTCTTGCTTTACTCCCACTACCTTGGTATCAAGAAAAGTCCAGGTGGTTGGTTTAAGCACGTATTCCTCAACCCGATTCACATTCTTGAGGAGTTTATCATTAAACCGTTGACGCTTCCTTTGCGTTTGTTCGGTAACCTCTTTGCAAAAGAGATCATGATTGCCTTCCTGTTGAGTGGGGGTGTTTTGGCCGCAGCACCATTATTTATTTGGCTCGGCTACTCCGTCTTCGTAGGTGCAATTCAGGCGTTCATTTTCTTGACTCTTTCTATGGTTTACATTTCACAACTTGTGAATGATGAACACTAAAATCTAGTTTTGGTTAACAACAATTTAGGGAGGTATTTTTAACATGGAAGTTATGGGTGTAGCTATTGCTATGGGTCTTATTTTCGGTTTGGCAGCACTTGGTGGTGCTTTTGGTGCAAGTAACGTAATCTCTAAAACAATTGAAGGTGTTGCTCGTCAACCTGAAGCTCGTGGTAACCTGATGGGTATCATGTTCCTCGGTATGGGTCTCGTAGAGGCGATTCCAATTATCGCTGTAGCTGTAGGTTTCATCTTGATGGGACGTCTGGGCTAAGCGAACAGCTGAACAGTATTAAATAGGCGGAGGGGTTACCTTCGCCTATCTTTTAGTAGGGAAAAATCAGGCTTCGGCCAAAGCTTGGCAATGAAGTCTTCTAGTAATAATTCTGGTAAGTGCGTATAGAACTTATTGCAGAATCTTTCGTTTGTCAGGAAGGAGTGAACTAAAAATGGTTGAGTTTGGAGCCGTATCCCTGGAATGGGGCACATTATTACTCCAGGTGATTATTTTCGTTTTGCTGTTGATCGTTGTTTCCAAATATGCAACAGGACCGATTGCGGGCGTATTGGAAAAGCGCCGTGCTCATGTTGAGAACGAGCTTGCTACTGCGGAACGCAACCACAAGGAATCCGAAAAGCTTTTGGCTGAACAACGCCGTCTTTTGGATGAAGCTCGCGCTGAATCTAAAGCGATCATCGACCGTGCTGCGAAGCAAGCGTCTGATGAAGCAAGCAAAATCGTTGCTGAAGCACAAGCAGCTTCTGAGCGCATGAAAGCAGATGCAAGTGCTGAACTTGCTCGTGAAGTAGAAAAAGCAAAACTCGAACTGCGTGAGCAAATGACTGGTCTTTCCGTGCTCTTGGCTTCCAAGATCATTGAGAAAGAACTGGACGAAGCAGCTCAAAAGTCTACTGTTGACAAATTTCTCGCACAAGTGGGAGATCGCCTATGAGTAGCGCAGTAGGGAAACGTTATGCTCGCGCTCTCTTTGAAGTAGCGAGTGAGCGTAGCAAGATTGATCAGGTAGAAGCAGACCTGGGTGCAATCGTAGAAGCGGTAGAAAGCAATGAAGATCTGAAAAAGATCATGTTGCACCCGCACATCGCAGCAGATGCAAAAAGCCAGCTCGCTGACGAATTGTTCAAAAGCCATGTTGGGGAAGAAACCTTTAATTTTCTAAACGTCCTGATTGAAAACGGACGTGAAGTTGATCTGGTTGATATCTACCGTTCTTTTGTACAATTGGCGAACGAAGCTCGTGGATTCGCAGATGCGATTGTGACTAGTGCAAAGCCGCTTTCTACTGAAGAGCAAAATGAGCTGGCTGAGAAGTTCGGTCAAACGCTGAACAAAAAGCTGCGTATGACAGCAGTTGTAGATCCAGCGATTCTCGGCGGCATTATTATCAAGATTGGCGACCGTCTGTACGATGGCAGCCTGAAAACGAAGTTGGAAACCTTTGCGCAAAAGGCGTAAAGTTCGATGGCTTTTAAGAAGTTGGATGAATGGGGTGAATTAAGTGAGTGCAATCAGACCAGAAGAGATTAGCTCCCTCATTAAAGAGCGGATCGCTAACTTTACATCTGAAATCGAAGTTGTGGATGTAGGCACAGTCATCCAAGTAGGTGACGGTATTGCTCGTGTTCACGGTTTGGAAAAGGCCATGCAAGGTGAGCTCCTCGAGTTCCAAAATGGCGTAATGGGTATGGTACTCAACTTGGAAGAAGATAACGTGGGTGTCGTTATTATGGGACCTTTCCGCGACATTAAGGAAGGCGATACTGTAAAACGTACCGGCCGCGTTATGGAAGTTCCAGTAGGGGAAGCGCTGCTCGGCCGCGTTGTAAACCCACTGGGTCAACCTATCGATGGTCAAGGCCCTATCGCAAATGACGGTTTCCGCCCAATCGAGAGCCCAGCTCCTGGTGTTATGGCGCGTAAATCCGTACACGAGCCACTCCAAACAGGTATCAAAGCGATTGACGCGATGATCCCGGTTGGTCGTGGACAGCGTGAGTTGATCATTGGTGACCGCCAAACTGGTAAAACAGCAGTGGCGCTCGACACGATCATCAACCAAAAAGGTAAAGATATGATTTGTATCTACGTTGCAATCGGTCAAAAGCAATCCACCGTTGCAAACATCGTAGAAACACTGCGTAAAGCAGGTGCTCTAGATTACACAATCATCGTTTCTGCTACTGCGTCTGACCCAGCTCCAATGTTGTACCTGTCTCCTTATACTGGTGTAACAATGGCTGAGTACTTCATGTACAAAGGCGGACACGTTCTGTGCGTATACGATGACCTGTCCAAACAGGCTGCAGCATACCGCGAAATGTCCCTCTTGCTCCGCCGTCCTCCAGGCCGTGAAGCATATCCTGGTGACGTATTCTACTTGCACTCCCGCTTGCTGGAGCGCGCTGCGAAACTGTCTGATGATCTGGGCGCTGGTTCCATTACGGCTCTGCCATTCATCGAAACCCAAGCGGGTGACATTTCCGCGTACATTCCAACCAACGTGATCTCCATCACGGACGGTCAGATCTTCCTGGAGACAGACTTGTTCAACGCAGGTCAACGTCCAGCGGTTAACACTGGTCTTTCTGTATCCCGTGTAGGTGGTTCCGCGCAAATCAAGGCGATGAAAAAGGTAGCAGGTCCACTCAAGCTTGAGTTGGCTCAATACCGTGAGTTGGCTGCGTTTGCTCAGTTCGGTTCCGATCTGGACAAAGCGACCCAAGCTCGTTTGACCCGTGGTGAGCGTTTGATGGAAATCATGAAACAAGGTCAGTTCGATCCAATGTCTGTTGAGAAGCAAGTGGCTTCTATCTATAGCGCTACAAGAGGTTTCCTGGATGACATTCCAGTAGCAGATGTGCGCCGCTTTGAGAAAGAGATGTTGTCTTTCTTGGATTCCAACAAACCGCAACTGTTGGAGCACATCCGCACAACGAAAGACCTTCCAGATGAAAAAGAATTCAACGCAGCGATCGAAGAGTTTAAAAAAGGCTTTTCGGTAACTCGCTAATCGTTAACCTGATAGACATCAGATGCATGCCGGGCCATTTGCCCGTGCATGCGTCCTCAAGGTGGTGAAAACGAGTGGCTAAAGGAATACGTGAGATTCGACGCAGTATCAAAAGTAAAAAGGATATGCGCCAAATCACGAAAGCGATGAAAATGGTGGCGGCTGCAAAGCTTCGCCGTAACCAGGATAAAGCTGAGGCGGCACGCCCGTATGCTGACAAGATCCAAGAAGTGATCGCAAGCATCGCGAGTGGGAACTCTGGTTCCAAACATCCAATGTTGCAAAATCGTCCGGTGAAAAAGACTGGTTATATTGTCATCACTTCCGACCGTGGACTTGCTGGGGGTTACAATGCCAACATTCTCCGTAGAGTGGTAAATACCATTAACGAGAAGCACAAGTCCAAGGATGAGTATGGTATTTTTGTGATTGGCCGCAAAGGTCGTGACTTCTTCAGCAAACGGAACTACCCTCTTTTGGAGGAAGTGACAGGTCTGCCAGCCAGCCCAGCCTTTGCTGATATCAAGAAAATTGCCGGTGCAGCAGTCCAAATGTTCGAGAACGAGCAGATTGACGAACTGTACCTGTGCTACAACAAGTTCCAAAGTGCAATTTCGCAAATACCTACCGTAAAACAATTGCTGCCATTGGAAGCTCCCGAGAGCAACAATGCGCGCGAATTGAATTACGAGTATGAGCCGTCCTCGGAAGAAGTATTGGCGGATCTGTTGCCGAAATATGCGGAAACACTGGTTTACAGTGCACTCCTCGAAGCAAAAGCTTCCGAAGAAGGTTCCCGTATGACTGCAATGGGCAGTGCGACAGACAATGCTACGGATATGATCAACCGTTTAACGTTGAGCTACAACCGTGCTCGTCAGGCAGCCATTACACAAGAGATTTCCGAGATCGTTGCAGGTGCAAACGCACAGGCTTAGTGGCAGCGAATAGCTCCCAATTTAGCTTTACAGGAGGGAAGAAGTAAGATGGCGAATGGACGCGTGGTTCAGGTAATGGGTCCGGTTGTTGACGTCGAGTTCGACCGCGGACACCTGCCTGCCATTTACAATGCGATCAAGATTCAACATAAAGCACAAAGCGCTGGTGAGCGCGACATCAACTTGACTGTTGAGGTTGCTACTCATTTGGGCGATAACTTGGTTCGTACCGTTGCAATGTCTTCCACTGACGGTTTGGTTCGTGGTATGGAAGCAGTTGATACTGGTGCAGCTATCTCCGTTCCAGTGGGTGCAATTACCCTCGGACGCGTATTCAACGTATTGGGTGAGCCGATCGACCTGCAAGAACTCGGTCAAGTAGATCGTCGTGACCCAATTCACCGTAAAGCTCCTGAGTTCGTAGACCAAGCAACGACTGTTGAGATCCTGGAAACAGGTATCAAAGTTATTGACCTCTTGGCTCCGTACATCAAGGGTGGTAAGATCGGTCTGTTTGGTGGTGCGGGTGTAGGTAAAACCGTTACTATTCAAGAGCTGATCAACAACATCGCGCAAGAGCACGGTGGTATTTCCGTATTCGCTGGTGTAGGTGAGCGTACCCGTGAAGGTAACGACCTGTACCACGAGATGAAAGACGCAGGCGTACTGCCGAAAACCGCGATGGTATTCGGTCAGATGAACGAACCGCCTGGTGCACGTCTTCGTGTAGCTTTGACTGGTCTGACTATGGCGGAATACTTCCGTGATGAAGAAGGCCGCGACGTTCTTCTCTTTGTTGATAACATCTTCCGCTTTACTCAAGCGGGTTCCGAAGTTTCTGCTCTCTTGGGCCGTATGCCATCTGCGGTAGGTTACCAGCCAACACTGGCTACCGAAATGGGTCAGCTGCAAGAGCGTATTACTTCCACGAAAAAAGGTTCCGTAACGTCCATTCAAGCGATCTACGTACCAGCGGATGACTACACTGACCCGGCTCCTGCTACTACGTTTGCTCACTTGGACGCTACAACGAACTTGGAGCGTTCCATCGCTGAGTTGGGTATCTTCCCTGCGGTAGATCCACTCGCATCCACTTCCCGTGCTCTGGCTCCTGATGTAGTAGGACAAGAACACTATGATGTGGCTCGTAGCGTTCAAAAAATCCTGCAACGTTACAAAGAACTGCAAGATATCATCGCGATTCTCGGTATGGACGAGTTGAGCGACGACGACAAGCAAGTAGTTGGACGCGCTCGCCGCATTCAACGTTTCTTGTCCCAGTCCTTCCACGTTGCCGAGCAGTTCACTGGTAACCCAGGCCAATACGTGCCATTGAAAGAAACCGTTCGCAGCTTCAAGGAAATCCTCGAAGGTAAGCATGACCACCTGCCAGAGGGCGCGTTCCTGTACGTAGGTACAATTGAAGAAGCGGTAGAAAAAGCGAAGAAAATGGCGTAAGACACCCTGGAAAGGGGAGACGAGTAAGTGAGTAAGATGACAGTTGAAGTCGTAACTCCTGAACGAGTTGTCTACAGCGGTCAGGCTGAAATGGTGATTGCTCGCGGCTTGCAAGGGGAAATCGGTATTATGCCGAACCACGTGCCGTTGGTAACCCCGCTGAAAACAGCGCCAGTTCGGATTAAGACAGAAGGCGATAAAGAAGTAAAGATGGCTGTAAGCGGCGGCTTCATGGAAGTGCGCGGCGATAAAGTAACCATCCTTGCTGAAACGGCTGAATTGCCGGGAGACATCGATGTTGAACGCGCGAAGGCAGCGAAAGAGCGTGCTGAAAAGCGTTTGGCTGAGAAATATGCCGAGCTCGACGTCAAGCGTGCAGAACGCGCGCTGCAACGTGCGATGGCACGTCTCGACGTAGCGAAGTAAAGCGTAAGCTTGATATCCCCGCGCCCATGTGGCTGCGGGGATTTTTCGGTTATCAGGTGATGAATGATGAGCCATGGTAATCGGGCATGATATTTCCAGTTGGTAATTGCCTAATGTTTCTGTGTATAATAGACCTAATGCCCTGCCGACGAGCTACGTTAGCATGAAAAACAGCGGGAAAAAGCGGCATTGGCTATTGGGATTAAAGGAGAGTGTAATTGATGCAAACCGTTCGCGATATCCGCCACAACCAAGATGGCGTAGTGATTCCTAGCAGCTTTGCGGCTAATGGCTGGACAAGCGTGCTATCTCATGAAATGAAAGTTCTCTTCCAGGCAATGTGCTATGTAGTAACGAAGCATGAGTCAAAAGAAGAAATGAAAAAAGCTCTGGACGAGTTCGAAGCATTGAAAGGCACATTCACCGAGCCTGTTAAAGAAGGCTTTAAGTCTGAAGAGGATTTTAAAGGCTATGTAAACCTCTTGAACAGATTCAAAGCGTTCATGAGCCGTTCCGATTATGCATATCCGACATCTCTTGACGAAGCGATTGAGCTTTTCGTGAAGTGGGGTCTGGTAATCGATAATGGAGATGCTTGGGATGTACCGGTTTATCCATTCCCAGACGCATCTGAGTTGTTCAAGCTGAGCGAAGCAGAATCTCTTGCATTGGCTCATGTTAAACTGGAAGCATTGGTACATCCGATGTTTAGCCGCCTCGTGATGAAGCTGCACGAGCAAGAAGAAAATACGTTCAGCATGTCCAAAGCAGAAATGAAGCAATTGCTGAACACCAATGATCAGATGCTGGCAGAGGTTCTGATCAAGCTGACTCCATATATGGAAGAAGCGATTGAAAATATGCTGGAGATCCCAGAAGACGATAAGATGAACTTTGCGATTGTATGGGAGCGCATTTACGAGGACTTCCTCGGACAGCAATTTTCAAACAACGTTCAATAATTAAGAGAATAAGAGGATCAGACGGACATATTCGTTTGGTCATCATACTATGCTGGAAAAACTCGGGGAGAAATCTCCGGGTTTTTTCCCTTTATATGGCACAAAAGGAAGGCTTTCGTTAGACACCCTATTGGCAATTTGCTATAATGATAAAGGTATTTTTTTCTAGCAGTATCATTTAGCGACAGCGTTCATACCTACACCTTTGATGCTGCGAGCAGTACCCTTTTGAGGGAGTCACGACTTCTTCTGGAGGACAGCGCAAGACGATTCATACCTTTCTCAAGAGCGGAGGGAACGTGGGTGAGTGACATCTATACCAACAATTATGTGATTGTCGCGATCTTTTTGATTCTTGGTGTGCTGTTGCCCGTGGCTACAGTCAGTTTTGTTGGTCCATTACTTCGTCCAAAGAAACCGACACGGGAGAAGCAAACTACTTATGAAAGCGGTAACATTCCTGTTGGTGACAGTTGGGTGCGTTTCAACGTGAAGTATTACATCTTTGCCCTCATGTTTGTCATCTTTGATGTAGAAACACTCTTTCTGTATCCGTGGGCCGTCGCTTACAAAGAACTGGGGCTCTTTGCCTTAGTCGAGATGGTCATCTTTATATCCTTGCTCATCGTAGGATTGATTTACGCGTGGAGAAAGAAGGTGCTGGAATGGAACTAGATCTGACAAGCATTGCGCCTGAATTGCAAGAGGAATTGAATCGCAACGTCATGTTCACGACATTGGAAACGGTGAAGGGATGGGTTCGCAGTAACTCGTTGTGGCCATTAACCTTTGGCTTGGCCTGTTGCGCGATCGAAATGATGGGAACGGGTGGGGCTCGTTATGACCTCGACCGGTTTGGCGTTATTTTTCGAGCATCCCCAAGACAATCTGATGTCATGATCGTAGCCGGAACCGTCACGAAAAAGATGGCCCCACTGCTGCGCAGGCTGTATGATCAAATGCCTGAACCAAAGTGGGTGATTGCCATGGGCTCCTGTGCGACAGCGGGAGGTCCGTATGTGCGCTCGTACAGCGTGGTAAAAGGTGTAGACCAGATTGTGCCTGTCGACGTATATATTCCAGGTTGTCCGCCTAACCCTGCCGCTTTGATCTACGGAATTAATAAGCTTCAAGAAAAAATCCGTTACGAAGCGAAGACTGGGAAGCAGGTGACCAATCTATGAGCGACGAGAAACGCAAGCCGACGCCGGAGGAAAAGGCAGCGGCAGCGGCTGAAGCCCGTGCCAAGGCAGAAGCTTTGCGAAAATTAAGAGAACAGGAAGCCCAGGCTTCCCAAGAGGCGAGCCAAGTGGAGCCATCACAAGAACCACAAGAGGAAGTCTCTGCTCCGGCTGCAAAACCTGTGTCTGAAATGACGCCTGAAGAAAAAGCCGCAGCCAAGAAAGCAGCAGCGGCAGAAGCGATTGCTAAGGCAAAAGCGGCGAAGGAAGCAAAAGAAGCTGCGGAAGCGGAAACTCCAGTTGCCGAGCAACAATCAGAAGCAGTTGCTACACCAGCAAAACCTGTGTCTGAAATGACACCAGAAGAAAAAGCCGCAGCCAAGAAAGCAGCTGCCGCAGAAGCACTAGCCAAGGCAAAAGCAGCGAAGGAACAGGCAGAAGCTGCTTCGCCACCAGTAAAGCCAGTGTCCGAAATGACCCCCGAAGAAAAGGCCGCAGCCAAGAAAGCAGCTGCCGCAGAAGCACTAGCCAGGGCAAAAGAAGCGAAGGAACAGGCAGAAGCTGCTTCGCCACCAGCAAAGCCAGTGTCTGAAATGACGCCAGAAGAAAAAGCCGCAGCCAAGAAAGCAGCTGCCGCAGAAGCACTAGCCAAGGCAAAAGCAGCGAAGGAAGCCGCGGAAACTGGAGCCGATACAGTTGATTCAGCTCCAGGTGCGGATGCCAAGGCAAAGGCAGCAGCAGCCGCAAAAGCCAAAGCAGCCGCCGCCGCAGTAGCGAAGGCAAAAACAGCGCAAGCGACTGGTGATGAGGCCCCGGCAGAGGAAGCGCCGAAAGCACCTTCCAAAAACCAGCCCTATCTTGATAAATACGTTTCAAGAATTTCCGAAGCATTTGGACAGGAAGTCATCGAGGCTTCGTATATTAACGAGCTGGGAAAGGAAGTTCCAACTCTCACCATTCAAAACGAACGTTGGTATCAAGTTGCCCAATATTTAAGAGATGACGAGCAATTGAGCTTTGAGTACCTGTCCGATCTTCACGGTGTCGATTATGAGGATCGCCTGGAGGTATACTACCACTTTTATTCCTACAAAAATCGCCAAAGCTTGGCAGTAAAGGTCAAAACGAGCAGAGAAGAGTCAAAAGTTGCTTCTGTAATGGACCTCTGGCATGGCGCAAATTGGAATGAAAGAGAGACTTTTGACCTTTTGGGTATTCATTTCCCGGGACATAAGGATTTACGTCGAATCCTGTTGCCGGATGATTGGGTTGGGTATCCGCTGCGCAAAGATTATGTGCAATACGACGAGGAGGTTTAGCAGATGAACCATAACATCCTCACGACTCATGTTGATACCTCTTCTGAAACAGGACTTCGTACGGAAGAGATGTTATTAAACGTAGGTCCACAGCATCCGAGTACACACGGAGTATTTCGCTTGGTAGTAAAAATCGATGGGGAAACCATTAAAGAAGCGATTCCGGTGATGGGCTACTTGCATCGAGGTACAGAGAAGCTGGCAGAAAACTTGACCTATACACAAATTATTCCTTATACAGACCGTATGGACTACGTGTCCGCCATGACCAACAACTACGTTCTCTGCCACGCAGTAGAAACGATGATGGGGTTGGAGATTCCAGAGCGAGCTCAGTTTTTGCGATTGATCGCGATGGAACTGAACCGGGTGGCGAGCCATTTGGTTTGGTGGGGAACGTTTCTTTTGGACATTGGTGCGATGGGGCCCTTCCTGTATGCATTCCGTGATCGAGAGACGATCCTGGATTTGTTTAATGAGCTATGCGGGGCGCGGATGACCTTTAACTACATGCGCGTAGGCGGAGTGAAATGGGATGCACCTCCAGGTTGGATCGACAAAGCCAAAGAATTTGTCCAGTACATGAAGAAAGAATTGAATAACTACCACCAACTGGTGACAGGGAATGAGATTTTCATCAACCGCCTCATAGGGATTGGAAAGTTCGATACAAAAACGGCATTGGATTACTCGCTATCAGGTGTCATGCTCCGCTCGACAGGTGTCAAATGGGATCTGCGCAAGGACGAACCGTATTGCATTTACGATCGTTTTGAATTTGATGTGCCGACAGCGACTGAGGGAGATTGCATGGCGCGCTATCATCTGCGCATGGCTGAAATTGAACAATCCCTGCGAATTCTTGAGCAGGCATTGGAGCAATTTCCGAGTGAAGGCGAAGTCATGGGCAAAGTACCACGTGTGATTCGCCCGCCTGCTGGGGAGACCTATGTGCGCATCGAGTCACCGCGGGGGGAAATTGGCTGTTACATTGCCAGTCAAGGCAAGGATAAACCGTGGAGATTGAAGTTCAGACGACCTTCGTTTACCAATCTGCAAATTCTGCCTAAGCTGTTGCAGGGGGAAAACCTCTCGAACATGGTTGCCATCCTGGGCAGTATCGACATCGTGCTCGGGGAGGTTGACTGTTGATGAATACTCTCTTGCAGCAAGCACCCTCATGGGGGACTACGCTTTGGTTTATCGTAGCGGCAGTTTTACTGCTTGCAGTCGTGTTGGGATTCGTTACGTACGCCATTTACTTTGAGCGTAAAGTGATTGGGTGGATGCAGCTGCGCATCGGGCCGAATCGAGTAGGACCATTGGGACTTCTCCAGACGGTTGCGGATGTTGCCAAGCTGCTATTAAAGGAAGATATTCGTCCGCAGCACGCTGACAAAGCGTTGTTCACTCTAGCGCCAATATTGGCCTATGCCCCTGCTTTCGCCGTGTTGGCGGTCATGCCTTTTTCGGACAGCATTCGTTTCGCTGATTTGGGAATAGGGCTCTTGTACTATATCGCCTTGTCTGGGATCACCGTATTAGGCGTGATCACGGCTGGCTGGGCCTCGAATAACAAGTACTCGCTGATCGGGGGTCTCCGCTCCGCTGCGCAGATGATCAGCTATGAAGTACCGCTGGTCATGTCCGTGGTGGGTATCGTCCTATTGACGGGCAGCATGAATCTCAAGGATATTGTCGAGGCGCAGCGGGATGTCTGGAATATTGTTCCGCAGTTTATCGGATTTGCTGTTTTTATCATTGCTGCTCAGGCTGAGCTGAATCGTACGCCGTTTGACTTGCCAGAAGCAGAGTCGGAGCTCGTTGGCGGTTACCACGTCGAGTACTCCGGTTTCCGTTTTGCGATGTTCATGCTGGCGGAGTATGTGTACATGTTCGGGATGGGTGCCTTGATCACGATTCTCTTTTTTGGTGGATGGTTGCCGATTCATCCATCGCTGGACTTCATTCCGGGAATCGTCTGGTTTATCCTTAAATTTTCAATTTACGTCTTCCTCCAGTTTTGGATTCGCGCCACGATGCCGCGCTTACGTGTCGATCAACTGATGTCGTTTGCCTGGAAAGTGCTGTTGCCCGTGGCATTGTTCAACATCCTGCTCACAGCCGTAGTGGTTTCTTACCAAAATGGCATGTTCTAGTAGCGACTTGATCGAAAACGACTACGTCCCATTGTTTTCATAGCGCAGGCTTCGCCATAGGCTTGCTTCGCCAAAAGCTAGCTTTCGTCAAAAACGTGGTGCAGCCAAGTTCTCAAATCCTGAGGGGTGACACACATGCTAGGACTGGCCAAAGGCCTGGGGTATACATTTAAAAAGCTCACGGAGAAAAAAGTAACCCACTTCTATCCGGATGTGCCCTTTCCAATGCCGCCTCGCTTTCGCGGTATTCAGCACTTTTCTCCTGAAAAATGCATCGTCTGCAACCAATGCGCACGCATTTGTCCGACGGAGTGTATTCAACTGACAGGGAAGCCCCATCCTGATCCGGAGAAAAAGGGAAAGATTATCGATACGTACGATATCAATTTTGAGCTGTGCATTTTATGCGATCTGTGTACAGAGGTTTGTCCCACTGAAGCGATTGTGATGACAAACAACTTCGAACTGGCTGCCTATAGCCGGGACGAATTGTACAAGAACTTGAAATGGCTGGACGACAACAATACGAACGTCAGGGAGGAGAATTAGTATGACAGGCGAATTCGTAGCCTTTTTTATCCTGTCCCTTCTGACGATCGGTGGCGCGGTGTTTATGATCAGCTTTACGCGCGTCGTCCACATGGTCATCTCATTGGGCGTTACGTTTATCAGCATTGCAGGTCTGTTTGTTTTGCTGGGAGCGGAGTTCGTCGGGGTCGCACAAATTCTAGTTTATTCAGGGGCAATCTCCATTTTGATGCTCTTTGGAATCATGCTGACCAAGCACGATGCGAACGATGAGGGAACAGGTCGGACATGGAAAAACCGTTTTATCCTGCTCTTTGTAATCGTTCTGTTCGGACTATTATTCTGGGGTGTGCAAAATACACCGTGGCCTGCGCCACCGCCACCTGCAGAGGCTCCTGTAAACAATGCAAAAGAAATCGGTATCGAAGTATTCACCAAATTCGTCATACCATTTGAGCTGTTGTCTGTTCTATTGTTGGTCGCATTGGTCGGTGCGATCGTCATGGCGAAAAAGGAGGGGGATAACGAATGACAGTAAGCATTTCCTCCTACTTAATGGTCGCTCTGATTCTCTTTTGTGTAGGTTTGTACGGTGCATTGACGAAGCGAAATGCAGTCGTCGTCTTGTTATCAATCGAGCTGATGCTGAATGCTGTAAATATTAACCTGGTCGCCTTTTCCAAATTCGGACTGTATCCATCCGTGACGGGACAAATCTTTACCTTGTTCACGATGACGGTTGCAGCTGCCGAGGTTGCCGTAGGGCTAGCGATTCTGATTGCGCTGTATCGCAACAAGGAGACCGTGAATGTTGATGAAATGGACCAAATGAAACGATAAGAGGGAAACCTGAAAAGGAGGACAAAGATGGATACTCTAATGCAATATGCCTGGCTGATCCCTCTGTTTCCGCTTCTTGCTTTCATCGTGATCGTCTCATTTGGTCGCCAATTGAAAGAAGGAGCGGCCATAGTGGGCATTACCCTGACGGCTGTTTCTTTTGGAATCGCAGTGCTCATCTTCTGGGAGAGATTCCAGGGTGGGGGAACCGATTACCATTATGTGATAGATTGGCTGCATATTGGCGATATCGTGATCAACATGGGATTCGAAGTGAATCCGCTGAATGCCATGATGCTCGTCATTGTGACATTGGTCAGTCTGTTGGTCCAAATTTATTCCAAAGGCTACATGCATGGGGATGAACGCTTTCCGGTGTTCTATCAATACCTGGCGCTGTTCACGTTCTCCATGCTGGGATTAGTAATCTCGCCAAATTTGTTGCAAGTATATATTTTCTGGGAGCTGGTCGGGGTATGCTCCTTCCTGCTCGTTGGCTACTACTACTTCAAGACAGAAGCAAAAGCGGCTGCCAAAAAGGCTTTTATCGTTACCCGCATCGGGGATCTTGCTCTATTCATCGGGATATGTCTGTTGTTCTGGTGGACCGGAAGTTTCGAGTACGGGGCGATTTTTGAGAGTATCGCACTCGGACGACTGGAACCATGGATGATTACACTCACGGCGATCCTCATTTTCGTTGGGGCCATGGGAAAATCAGGTCAATTTCCACTTCATACGTGGTTACCTGATGCCATGGAAGGTCCAACACCTGTGTCTGCATTAATTCACGCGGCAACGATGGTCGCGGCTGGTGTTTATTTGGTCGCTGCTACCTATCCGCTGTTTATCGCATCGGATACGGCTTTGACAGTTGTGGCGTATGTAGGAGGATTCACCGCCATATTTGCAGCTTCCATCGGTCTGACTCAACGGGATATCAAGCGTGTCTTGGCTTATTCCACAGTCAGTCAGCTCGGGTACATGATGCTGGCATTGGGTGTAGCTGGTGCTGCTGGTTATGTAGCAGGTTCCTTTCATTTGATGACGCACGCCTTTTTCAAAGCACTGCTCTTCCTTGGAGCAGGTAGTGTCATCCATGCCGTACATACGCAGGATGTATTCGAAATGGGTGGCTTGTGGAAAAAGATGCCGATTACCGCTTTGACTTTCTTGATCGGTTGCTTGGCGATTGCGGGGATCTTTCCGTTCGCTGGTTTCTGGTCGAAAGAAGCGATTCTGGGAGCTGTTTACGGAGCGCATCGCTACGATTTGCTGTTCATCGCGCTGCTAGCAGCATTCTTTACCGCATTCTATATGTTCCGTCTGTTCTTCCTGACATTCGCAGGGAAGGCACGTGGCAAGCACGAGGCGCACGAATCTCCAAGTGTCATGACAGGTCCGCTCTTGGTCTTGGCATTGCTTGCGGTTGTTGCGGGCTTTGTGAATACACCGTACGCGCCATTACTCTCTGATTGGTTGTTATCAACGAACACAGGGACGGCAATCACGAGCATTTTTGGGGAAGGCAGTGAGCATGCACCATCTTGGTTACAGATTGTGGCACTGTTGATCTCCATTCTTGGAGTCGTGCTGGCGTACCTGATGTACGGCAAGAAATCAATCTCCTCGGACACTATTCCAAAAACAATGCCGTGGCTCTATCAGCTCTCATACAAGAAGTACTACATCGATGAGCTGTATCACAACGTCATTGTTCGTCCATTAGGCTGGCTTGGATTTGTCCTGGATGTATTTGATAAGTATATTGTGGATGGTTTGGTTGGATTGACAGCAAAAATCACCCAAGGAATCGGATCTTTGCACGCAAGAGTACAAAGTGGGCAGATTCAGTCCTATGGGGCAATGGTCATATTCGGTCTGTTACTCTTGATCATCGCCATCAGTTTGACGGCTAGGGGAGGTGGACTCTTTGGGTAATATCCTTTTGTCATCACTGGTGTTCTCTCCGCTGCTGGCGATTCTCGTCATGGCCTTTATCCCCAGTCGACATGCAGGTGTGATCAAGCAGGTCGGGATTTTTGGAACGTTGCCGGCACTTATCTTGGCAGGTTGGATGTTCGGCATGTTTGATTACGAGACAGCTAATCTGCAGTTCGTAGAAAAGCACAATTGGATTTCGATTCCGATTGGAATGGCTCAGGCAGGTACCGTCTTTGCTTTTGAGATCAACTATGAACTCGGTGTGGATGGTATTTCGATGCCATTGATTTTGCTGACGGCGATTATCGGTACCCTCGCAGCAATTGCTTCGTGGCAGATCAAGAAGAGGCAGAAGGAGTATTTTATCCTGTTTCACCTGTTGTTGATCGGCATGTTGGGAGTCTTTGCTGCAGACAATCTGTTTCTGTTCTTCATTTTCTTCGAGCTGACACTCGTACCGATGTACTTCCTCATCGGGATTTGGGGATATGGGGAGCGCGAACAAGCAGCGAATAAATTCCTTTTGTATAACGGAATCGGTTCAGGGATTATGCTGCTGGCTTTCATCGTGATCTTTGTCATCATGCGGACGCTCAATATGGATGAAATCACGGCGATCCTGACGACACCAGGGCATCCGATAACCGAAATCCTTACGCCAGAAATGCGTTTTGGCATCTTCCTAGCGCTATTTATCGCTTTTGCGATCAAGCTGCCCGTATTTCCGTTCCACACGTGGATGCTACGCGTACACGTACAGGCTCCACCTTCTATCGTCATGATTCACTCCGGTATTTTGCTGAAGATGGGGGCATACGGTCTTTTGCGGATGGGAATCGGCTTCTTCCCAGAGCAGGCCTATGATTTCTCTACGTGGATGGCAGTTTTGGGGATTATCAACATTTTGTATGGAGCTGTGCTGGCCTTCGTACAAAAGGATTTAAAAATGGTGCTGGCTTACTCCAGTATCAGCCATATGGGTATCGTCTTGCTCGGTTTCGCATCGATGAACACGATCGGGTTTCAGGGAGCGATGTTCCAGGTGGTATCCCACGGCTTTATCTCAGCACTGCTCTTCTTCTTGATCGGTGTCATTTGGGATCGGACGCAGACATCGATGCTCGACGATTTGGGCGGTTTAGCCAAGTCCATGCCGTTTGTCAGCGGTGTGTTGTTGGCAGGCGGGATGGCTTCACTCGGACTTCCGGGCATGTCCGGATTCATTAGTGAGTTCTTTGCCTTCCTCGGTCTGTTTGGTCGTTTGCCAGTAATGGCAGCAGTGGGAGCGATTGGGATTGTCCTCACCGCAGTTTATTTACTCAGAGCGATCTTGAAAACGACTTTTGGCCCTACTCCAGGTAGATGTACAGGACTTGCTGATGCACAGCCGATGGAAGTCATTCCGATGGTAGTCCTATTGGGATGTATTATTCTCATTGGGGTTTATCCAGCAGTTCTGGGGAATCCGATGCAGCAGGCACTGAAAACGATCGTACCTATCGTAACGGGAATAGGAGGGTAATCCATGGAGGTTAAAGATATTTTCTCATATGACTGGAGCTACCTTCTGCCCGAGTTTATCATTCTGGGCTTTGCTACCTTTTTATCACTGCTGGATCTTTTTGCGGGCAAACGCCTAGGCAAGCAGGTCATTGGTTGGCTATCCTTCCTGGCAACGGTCATAGCGGCGATCTTTGTGATCATCAATATGAATGCTCTCGATAAGCCATACAGCTACATGATCGACATGATCCGAATCGATGATTACGGCAATGCGTTCAAGCTGATTTTCCTGGCAGGTACAGCTTTTGCCATTCTCATCTCGCTGTCCTATCTGAAATCAGGGGAAATCCAGCACAGAGGCGAGTATTACTATTTGCTGCTGACCGGGCTTCTCGGGGCTATGGTCATGGCTTCGTCGGCTGACTTGATTACCTTGTTTGTGGGACTTGAGCTATTGTCTCTCTCGTCCTATGTACTGGTCGGATTGCGAAAAAAATCGCGGCTTTCCAACGAGTCGGCGTTCAAATACGTCGTTTCGGGAAGTATTGCCACGGCTGTGCTCCTGTTTGGGATGTCGTACGTGTACGGTCTCACGGGAACCACACATATTTATGAAATCTCATTCCGATTGGCAGAAGCGGGAATGGCGGGCTATCAGTTCCTCGTCTATACGGCGTTTGCGTTTCTCGCAGTAGGTCTTGCATTCAAAATATCTGCAGCGCCTAACCACATGTGGGCGCCAGATGTCTATCAAGGTGCTCCTACCCCGGTCACTGCTTTCCTGGCAGTTGTGTCAAAAGCAGCAGGGTTCGCGCTGATTTTTCGAGTAATGATGATCTCGTTTTTCAACGTTTCCAATGGAACGGGATCAGGACGGTTCTTTTTCGAAGAGGGAAGCCTCTATCTAGGGATAATGGCAGCGGCCTCGATGATTATCGGGAATACGATGGCGCTCAGGCAGACAAACGTCAAGCGTATGATGGCTTATTCAGGCATTGCACAAGCGGGCTATTTGCTCGTGCCGTTTGTACCACCGACCTCTCTCTTTTTCAGCGAAGTGATCTTCTATCTGTTCGGTTACTTGCTGGTTAGCTTTGGTGCTTTCGCTGTGATTATGGTTGTATCTCGTGAGCAAGAGACAGAGGATTTGAAAGGATTCGCCGGATTGTATCATCGCTCACCAGTTATGGCGGTTGCGATGAGCATCTTCCTCTTGTCCTTGGCAGGTATCCCGATTACGGTTGGCTTCTTCGGGAAGTTCTATCTGTTCATGGGTACATTAGTGGTAGAAAACTACTGGCTGGCGGCGATTATGATCATCACCAGCGTCATTTCCTACTACTACTACTTTGGGATTATTCGTCAGATGTACATGCGTCCTGGGACAACCGAAGCACCAATGGTCGTGCCAAAAGGCATTTGGACGTTTATTCTCATCATGGCAATTGCTACCGTATTCTTCGGTGCTTTCCCGGGTCTGGTCACCGACTATATCCAAATTCATTTCAATCCGTCCTTTGATTTTGGGAACATGCTCTCTCCCAGCTCTCAGTGATACTCGTAACTGAATAGCACTTCAGGTACAATAGAAGGGATGGCTCGTAATCGGGCCGTCCCTTTTTCTATGATTCTCGGATAGGCAATGAGGAGGTAACGAGCATGCCACAAGAAGTATATGGCTTGTTGAGTATCGTTTTATCGATTGCGTTTATTGGGCTCGCTTGGTGGGCGTTGCAATCCTTTCGCTTTGATAAGATTTTGAAAAAACCAAATGGCGTTCAGGCGAAGCTGTTGCAAATTTTTCTTTCCATTGTGATTGGATATGAACTATCCCGCTTTTTCCTTGATTACTTGGGCTGGTCCCTGACATTCGGGAATTTGTTCAACTAAATACCCAAAGACGACGATTCGCTGGTATATCCACCCAGCTACATGTACAAAATGAGAAGTACAAAGAGATACATGTAAGCATAGGGAGAGGATATCAATGGGGAAATGGTCTGGTTGGTGCGTGCTGGCTCTATTGCTCGTGATGGGGGCCGTGTATTGGATGCCTGCACAAGCAAAGGAAGAAAAGCCGGTTGTGACAGAAATGATGAAAGTACTAGAAGATACGGGCGCAACGGGTGTATCGGTTCAGGTACGTATGCGTACGGCGATGGGAGAAGGCCTGCGTTCTGAACAAGTAAAAGAGTTGGCGACGAAATGGGCACAACAACTTGAGATTCCGTTTTCCCCAAGCGAACAATCGCGTAAGCACAACATACTTGCATATAGGACTACATACACACAAAACGGCGTGGATCTGAGCTACGAGGTGACAGCAGTTCCTAAAAATGGAGCATTTTCTGTATATCTAGTACTTCAGTTATCTGGAAACCGTGATTCCCTACTATATATTGGACAAGTACAGGAAACCTTCACGAATGCCCTGCAAAGCGCCGACTTTATTCCGCAAATTAGCACTTGTATTCGCGGATTGTACAATGTTAAGATGGGTGTTGACCAACAGGAGGGTAAAATATTGTCGATTTTTGGTACTCTCCAGGCGACAGAATTAGAACGTTTGCAAGATGAGACGGTTGTCAGCATTTCAGGGTATACCCCTATGTGGGAATCATTCATCGCGTTAAACGGTCAAAAGATGAATCTACAGGTGGCTACGCATCGTGACAGCCATTCTGGAACATGGATTACTGTAGGTACACCAATCATCACTGTGGAATATTAGCACGCGGAGGGGTACACATTGGATAAAATTATTGTCCGTGGTGGTAAGGCATTGTCTGGAAATGTAAAAGTATCTGGCGCCAAAAATGCCGTACTCCCTATTATTGCAGCATCTATCCTGGCAGAAGAAGGGACTTGTGTCATCTCTGACGTACCAGCTCTCGACGATGTCATGACGATATGCGACCTTTTGAAATCGATGGGAATCTCCCTTACATATGATCATGAAGTGCTGACAATCGATGCTTCCAAGCTTACGAGTGTAGAAGCGTCCTATGAACTGGTACGCAAAATGCGCGCATCTTTCCTCGTGATGGGGCCGCTTTTAGCCAGAAAAGGACAAGCTCGTGTCGCTCTCCCGGGTGGATGTGCCATTGGTACGCGCCCGATTGACCAGCACCTTAAAGGGTTTGAGGCTATGGGAGCCAAGATCGAAATCGGACAAGGGTTTATTGAAGCGACGGTAGAAGGACGATTGAAGGGTGCGAAAATCTACCTGGATATTGCTAGCGTCGGTGCAACAGAAAATATTATGATGGCCGCTGCTTTGGCAGAGGGAACCACATTGATCGAAAATGCGGCAGAAGAGCCGGAGATCGTTGATTTGGCGAACTTCCTGAACAGAATGGGAGCAAAAATCCGCGGAGCGGGTACAGGCTCGATCCGCATCGAAGGCGTGGAAAAGCTGAAGGGCTGCACACATTGTGTCATTCCTGACCGCATTGAAGCAGGAACTTTCATGGTTGCTGCAGCAATTACTGGCGGGGATGTCTTTGTGGAAGGTGCGATTTGCGATCATCTCAAATCCGTGACTGCCAAGCTTCGTGAAATGGGCGTGAACATTGAGGAGCAAGAAAACGGCATTCGTGTACGCCGCACAGGCCCACTGAAAGCAGTTGATCTCAAAACGCTGCCATATCCTGGCTTCCCGACGGATATGCAGTCGCAAATGATGGCGCTTTTACTTGTTTCAGAAGGAACGAGCATCGTTACCGAAACAGTATTTGAGAACCGCTTCATGCACGTGGAAGAGTTCCGTCGCATGAATGCGAACATCAAGATCGAAGGCCGCAGTGCCATCGTCGAAGGTGGTTCCAAGCTGACAGGCAGCAAGGTAGCAGCAACTGACCTGCGTGCGGGTGCAGCACTTGTACTGGCTGGCCTCGTATCGGAGGGAGAGACTGAGGTTTCTGCCCTGCACCATATTGACCGTGGCTATGTGAACTTTACCGAAAAGCTGCTGGCTTTGGGCGCAGATGTAGAACGTATGGTTCCAGAAGAAAAGGCTCGTGAAAAAGCAGTTTCCGAAACCATCAAAGTAAGCTTCTCTCCTAATTTTGCTTGATAAATGCGTCAACCATATGGCAAAACGAAAGATTCTCTGCGTATGCAGGGGGTCTTTTTTTCGTTCTCTCGACTCTCTCATTCTCTCGTTCTACCGCTCTGTTACCAAACATAGACTTTAGTAGGTTATTCAGACTTTTCGTGTCTAGTACGTAACGGGGAGGATCTCATGCATGAAACGCTATCTACTCATGTGGTTTATCGCTTTGCCGATCTTGCTCGTCCTGATGCCTGCTGCTCTGGTCTTTTGGTTTTCACCAGAAATAGGTCCTGTCAGTCAGCCGACTGTGGCCGTCACGGAGCCTGCCATACCGGCGATGAAGGAATCGGCTTCTTCTATGCCAGTAAAGGTGTACCGTACAGAAAAAAAAGCTGTGGAAACATTGCCGCTAGAAACGTATATTACCGGAGTCGTAGCGGCGGAAATGCCAGCTGAGTTCGAGCTGGAGGCTTTAAAAGCACAGGCGTTGGCGGCCAGGACCTATATCGTGCGACGAGTAAAAGAGGGCAAATTTGATGATGTGCCATCAGGTGGTCAGGTCTTGGATACGGTGCAGCATCAAGTTTATATGGATGAGCACCAGCGGCGTGAGCGTTGGGGAGATCAGTACGAATGGAAAAACAAACGAATTCAGCAGGCAGTTATGGCGACAGCAGGGATTATCCTGACCTACCAGAACGAGCCCATTGACGCGACGTTTTTTTCCACCAGTAATGGTTTTACAGAAAACTCGGATGAATATTGGGAAAAGCCCATTCCTTATTTGAAGAGCGTTGCGAGTCCTTGGGATATTCAATCTCCTCGCTATGAGGAAACGGTCGTCATGTCCACTGTGGAGCTAGAAAAGAATTTGGGCGTCAAGCTCACGCAGGAGGCTTCTACCAATGGTTCCTGGTATCGGATCGAATCGCGTACAACCGGAAATCGCGTAGGAACCATCAGCATTGGCGGCAAGGAGTTTACAGGTAGAGAGTTTCGTGAAAAGCTCAATTTGAATTCTTCTTCCTTTACGTTGGACTTGCGCGGCAATCAGGTTTTCATTACGACCAAAGGGTACGGTCATGGTGTCGGCATGAGCCAGTGGGGAGCAAATGGAATGGCCAAAAGCGGGAAAAGCGCGGAGCAAATCGTCAAGCACTTCTATCAAGGAATTAGTCTGCAAGTGTATTCAAGAGTGATCCCAGCTTAAAAGAAAAGCAAATTTTTACTTTTCCCTACTCTCTCAGGTTTATACGTCAAAATTCTGGCGATACTGAGGGATGAGGTGATGAATAAAATGGAAGATCAAAAAAATCAACCAATTCCATTCAAGAAGGCAAGTTCTTGGAAAAAAGTTTTGGGCAAGAAATGGGCGTTTCCTGCAATCTACATCGGCACCGCAGCAATCATTCTCGCTTTTGTGATGTGGTATCAGGGCAATGTCATGGACACGGTATCCAAAATGACGAATAGCGGAGATGGCGTGGCAGTGACAACTCCTGCAGCTCCTGAGACGACTACACCGCAAAACGAAGAAGCGGTACCTGCTACAAGTGGCGTACAACCACTCGCTTGGCCAGTAGGAAAAGGCGTGCAGTACAATGTGGGCATGAACTACTACGATGAGAAAGCCTCCAAGGACAATCAGCAAAAAGCATTGGTGAGCTTCGACAATACCTTCTACCCACATACAGGTATTGACCTCGTATCTACGGACGGTAAGAGCTTTGATGTCATCGCAGCTCTTGCGGGTAAAGTAGTAAAAGTGGTGAACGATCCACTTGTCGGCAACGAGATTGAGATTGAGCACGCAGACAAAATGATTACGGTATATCAAAGTCTGGAAAGTGTAACAGTCAAACCAGGCGATGAAGTGACACAAGGTCAAGTAATCGGGTCTGCTGGGCGCAACACCTTTGAAAAAGACGCTGGCGCACATCTTCACTTTGAAGTTCGCATCGATAACAAGCCTGTCAATCCAGAGCAATACTTGATTCAGGCTGAAACGGAAGTAAAAAATCAATAACCGATGAATTTAGAAAAACACCTGCAAAATACAACAATTGCGGGTGTTTTTTTGCGTGTGGTACAAACTGTTGAAAAAAGATGCGGCCGTGCTGGCTTGTCAGGCTTGGAAACGTAGAATATGTGTCCCTACGCACCCATATATTGTATCAGACAATGTAGATACAAGGAGGCGAGTAATGTGCACGACTACATCAAAGAGCGGACCATCAAAATCGGCCGATATATTGTAGAGACAAGAAATACGGTTCGGATGATCGCTAAAGAGTTCGGTGTTTCGAAAAGTACTGTGCACAAGGACTTGACTGAGCGGCTGCCTGAGATAAATCCAGAGTTGGCGAACCAGGTAAAGGAAATTTTGGAATATCACAAAGCCATCAGACATCTTCGGGGAGGCGAAGCGACCAAAATAAAGTACAAACGGCGTAGTAAAAAAGTACGAGTAGAACAGGAGGAGAGTGTGTAAGAAAGAATTTCCTTGTCCTCTCACGTAGAAGAGCCTATGATATTAGGTAGAAATGTAACTGGTAATCAGGGAGGACCTTTCATGTTTGGCAAAGATATCGGAATCGACTTGGGCACGGCCAATGTCTTGGTTTTTGTAAAAGGCAAGGGAATTGTCCTAGACGAACCATCTGTCGTGGCAATAGATAGTAAAACCAGAAAAGTTTTGGCCGTGGGAAATGAAGCCTATCGCATGGTAGGCCGTACCCCAGGAAATATCGTAGCGATCCGACCTTTGCGAGAAGGGGTTATCGCGGATTTTGAAATCACAGAGGCTATGCTGAAGCACTTCTTGAACAAAATTGGTGGAAAGAGCATGTTTGCCCGTCCGCGTATTTTGATTTGCTGCCCGACCAACATCACGTCTGTTGAGCAAAAAGCAATTCGCGAAGCAGCTGAGCGCAGCGGTGGAGCAAGAGAAGTATTTATCGAAGAAGAACCGAAAGTTGCCGCAGTTGGGGCAGGTATGGACATTTTTCAGCCGTCCGGTAATATGGTAGTGGATATCGGTGGGGGAACGACCGATGTAGCGGTATTGTCGATGGGCGATATTGTCACGTCTTCCTCCATTAAAATAGCAGGCGATACATTCGATGTGGCTATTATGCGTTACATAAAAAATAAATACAAATTGCTGATTGGTGAGCGTACGGCTGAAGATATCAAGGTTCAGATTGGAACCGTATCCGGCGGACGCCAGGACGAAATGGACATTAGGGGTCGAGACATGGTAAGCGGCTTGCCGCAAACGATTACCATCCGCTCCACTGAAGTCCAGGAAGCCCTGGCTGAGTCGGTGAGTGCGATTGTACAAGCCTCAAAATCTGTTTTAGAACGAACACCTCCGGAGCTTTCTGCCGATATAATTGATAAGGGTGTTTTCCTGACCGGTGGCGGCGCATTATTGCACGGTATTGACGAGATTCTGGCAGAGGAGCTGAAGGTTCCTGTGCTGGTAGCGGACGAGCCAATGATGTGCGTTGCAAAAGGAACAGGAATGATGCTGGACTATTTGGACAAGATGCCGGCTCACTCGAATAAGCGATTATTCAGGGGGTAAGATTTAAGTGATCAGAGGCTTGTATACGTCTGCATCTGGCATGCTGGCTTTGCAGAACAGGCAAGAATCGCTGGCGAACAATTTAGCAAATATCAATACACCCGGGTTCAAACAGGACGTGGGTGTCATGCGTGCATTTCCGGAGCAATTGCTCTCCCGCATGAATGATAAGGAAGGACTGGATGTTCCGGGCATCCCTACTATGCCTGGACAGCCTGCCATTATCGGGCGTTTGCACACAGGGGTATACATGTCGGAGGCGCTACCGAATTTTGCGCAGGGGGATATTGAAGAGACACGCAATCCGTATGATCTTGCGTTGATGGACAATATTCAGCCAGATCCGGATGGGAATGAGCGACGGTTGTTTTACAGTGTGGCGCGGATTGAGGATTTGACGCAGCCAGCTCAAGAAGAGGATATTCGCTACACGCGAAACGGTAACTGGAGCGTGAATGCGGAAGGCTACTTGGTAACGGCTGATGGGTACTATGTTTTGGACAATCAAAATCAGGCGATTCAAGTTAATGACCCAGTTAGTGGAATTAATGCTGGACAAGATTTGAAGATCAACGAAGCTGGCGAATTGTTGTACAAAGACCCGAACACGAATGAATATCAATCTTTGGCAGCGCATCCTCGTTTGGGACTGGCTGTAGTAACCAATCCCTTGATGCTGGTTCGTGAGGGAACCAATGTATTCCGTTGGGAAGGCGACATGGACGTCGAAGCGATTGATGTTGCTGAAGCAAACGATCAAGCAGCTCTGGCAGCAGGTACGTACGCTACACCTACGATTTCAGGTCGATACGGTATGCAACAAGGTTGGCGTGAGCGCTCCAATGTAGACCCTGGCCAAACCATGACGAACATGATGAGTGTTCTTCGCGCTTATGAAGCGAACCAACGGGTCATTACAACGATTGATGGTACGTTGGATAAGGCTGCTAATGAAATCGGTCGTGTTAACGGATAATAGGAGGTAGGAAAGATGCAGTCGCTTAATATTTCCACATCAGCTATGCGCGGTATTCAGCAAGCGTTGGACAATACAGCCAACAATCTGGCGAATATTGATACAATCGGGTACAAACGCCGGGTCGCATCGTTTTCCGAGCTTCTCTCCGATTCGATGAATGAACAGCCGGCAGCAGACAATCAAAATCGGAATACATCAGTGGGGATTCGGATCGGAAGCGGTGCCCGTCTTGGCATGACCAAGCTGGATCTCGGTCAAGGTAGTGTGAAAGTTACTGATGTGCCAACAGATGTGTTGGTTGAGGGAAACGGGTATTTTCTTGTCACTCACAAGATCAAGGACGCTACTGGCAATGTCATTCAAGAGGAAAATCGATTGACACGCGATGGCTCTTTCAAGGTCTCATTCGATGATGATGAACAAGGTTATGTATTGCACACTACCTCTGGTCACATTTTAACAGACGAAAACGGCGTAAATATTGTATTGCCAGAGCCAGTCACCAATATTCAAATTACTGCCGAGGGAGCACTTACTGCAAATGGAGTGTCTTACGGCAATATCGGTCTTTGGAAAGTAGACAATCCTGATCAGCTGCAGCAAGTCGGTCAGAATCTGTTTGATGCTGAGTTAGATTCCGGTGCAAATCCAACTACCAAATACACGAATGCCCTCATTACAGGTGATGCTACACTTCGACAAGGAGCATTGGAAGGCTCCAATGTAAGCATGACAGAGGAAATGTCCCAACTGGTGAACATTCAGCGTGCGTATCAATTGAACTCACGTGCAGTCGGCATCAGTGATCAAATGATGGGCATTGCTAACCAACTGAGAAGCAGATAACCCATATAATTTCAGCATGACGGAGGAGAGGAGCATGGAACAAGGGAAGAGCAAACGTTTCCCGCGTCAGACCGAAGAGGTTAAGTCAAAAGGAAAAGAGCGGGAACGGAGCGGCAAAAATTGGCGGCTGAGAGTTGCCAAGATGGTGCTGGTCCCACTCCTGCTGTTTTTCTCACTGGTCATCGGTCTGATGATCGGATACGGTGGGGTTGGAAAGCAGCCAATGTCTGACGTATTCGATCTGGGAACCTACAAACATATGTGGGATTTAATGTTTGAAGATACGTAAAAACGAAGCTGGACAAGCCCGAACCCTATGGTTGGGGCTCCTATTTTTTCGAGGACTTGTTGTGGTGTTTGTCCACAGAGTATAATAGGGCGAGTGGTTGAAAAAGGAAGTGACGATTTGAATACGGAGGGATGTCCGTGAATCTTCCTAATTTGCTTACGATCTTTCGCATCGTGCTCATCCCTTTGTACCTGTATGTCTTTTTTTCGGTGTTTCCGTATCATGTTGAAATCGCTTTAGGCATTTTGATTTTGGCGGGAGTGACCGATATTGCGGATGGGTACATCGCGCGGAAGCATAAGCTTGTGACCACCATCGGAATGATGTTAGATCCTCTGGCAGATAAATTAATGATGCTGGCGGTCATCGCCTCATTATTTTTGACAGATCGAATCAGTATATGGGCTGCCCTGTTTTTCTTTGTGCGCGATCTGGCAATGATAGTAACAGGAGCTGTTTACCACTTCCGCGGGAAAAAAACCGTCCCGGCAAACGCCTACGGCAAGCTGACAACTGTCCTTTTGTATGTTGTCATTCCGCTGGTAATGTATCGCTATGAGTACAGTGAAGCGATACTTTGGTCTGTTATAGCGTTCTCATTTATTGCGAGCGCGATTTATCTGGCAAAGGCTCGACTATTGAACTGCGTGTAAGGGTGAAAAAGAGCACTTCCCGCTTTTTGGGAGGAAGTGCCCCTTTTATCTTAACCCCGCTTGTCAGTTCAACTGGGGCGGGAGTTATGTATATTGTTTCGTTGGTCAAAGGGTATTCATGCATAGACAAGTCTAGTTAAGTATGGAAATGGAGCGATACATAATGGAAATCAAAGCGCCTTTGGATATTATGCAAATTCAGGAAATCATCCCGCATCGTTACCCGTTTTTGCTGATAGATAAAATCGAAGAGCTGGAGTTAGGAAAAAGAGCAGTTGGAATTAAAAATGTCACGGTTAATGAACCGTTTTTCCAAGGCCATTTTCCTGGTTATCCAGTCATGCCTGGTGTCCTTATTGTGGAAGCATTGGCACAGGTTGGGGCAGTAGCGATGCTCAGCATGGAGGAACATCAAGGAAAAATCGGACTGTTTGCAGGTATTGATGAATTCCGTTTCAAAGATCAGGTGAAGCCGGGAGATACGCTGGTACTTGAGGTTGAGCTTACTCGTGTGCGTGGTACCGTCGGCAAAGGGCATGGAAAAGCATTGGTAAATGGGAAAGTAGTAGCAGAGGGTGGATTGATGTTTGCCCTAACGGCAGGAAATAAGGCACATTCATGATCATCTTGAATGTGCCTTTCTTTTCGGGTAGAATGGCTAATGGGTATCTCCATGCATGAATAAGGTAGTTTAAAAAGTCGTCTTTTTAAACATTGATTTAATAACAAGCACTTGAAGGTGAAGAAATGACCAAACAGGTCGCAACGATATTAGATGTGCCATTTACGACTCGCGGCTTCCGTGAGACTATCGATCATATAACAGAGCGTATACAAAACGGTCAAAAGACCCACGTGGTGACTGCCAATCCGGAAATCGTCATGGTAGCGAGAGAGAATCGCGCTTTCCGTTCTATTGTAGAACAAGCCTATGTCGTTCCAGATGGAATTGGGATCGTGTACGCTGCTAAATGGACGAATCAGCCGATTTATGAGCGCGTTACGGGTGTGGAACTGCTGGAAGCGCTCATGGCCAAAGCCGATCAACATCAGTGGGGCGTGTATTTACTTGGCGCCAAGCCGGATGTCATTCATTTGGCAAAAGACAAATTGAGTGCACGTTATCCGAACGCCCGAATCGTCGGATGTCGGGATGGCTATTTTCGTCCAGAGGAAGAAACTCAAATTGTACAAGAAATTGCCGAAGCGAAACCGCAGCTCCTGTTCGTCGCACTGGGTGCGCCCAGACAAGATGAATGGATGGCGAAGTATCGCGATCAGTTAAATGCCTCCCTGATGATGGGGGTAGGCGGAAGCTTTGACGTCATTTCCGGGAAAGTGAAGCGCGCTCCTGAGATTTGGCAAAAACTGCATTTGGAATGGTTTTATCGACTTGCTTCCGAGCCTTCTCGCTGGAAGCGTCAACTGGCTATTCCTCGGTTTGTTCTAACCGTACTGAAAGAAAAATGGAGTAGCCGTTCCTAGATGCATCCGTAGAGAGGAGAACAGTCGATGTCTACACTAATCCTCGGATTTCTGACTTCGCTGATCATATCGTTTATTGCAACACCGTATGTAAAAAACTTGGCTGTAAAAGTAGGCGCAGTGGATGCCCCGAACCAGCGCAAGGTACACACGAGAATCATGCCACGTATGGGTGGCTTGGCTATTTATATCGGATATCTGGTTGCGTTCTTCCTTTTTGTCCCGTATACAAGCCTATCGGAAATGTTGGGAATTTTCATCGGAAGCACGATCGTGATGGTCGTTGGTATGCTTGATGACAAATACCAGCTCTCGCCGAAGTGGAAGCTGCTCGGACAGCTAGTCGCAACAGCGATTGTCGTCATTCCTTTTGGTTTGAAGATCGGTGTCGTGAATCTGCCGTATAGTGGAAGCATTGATTTCAGCAGTGGCTGGCTCTTCTGGCTCGCGATTCCGATCACGATGTTTTGGATTGTCGGTGTAACGAATGCGGTGAACTTGATTGACGGTCTCGATGGGCTGTCGGCCGGTGTGTCAGCAATTGCAGCAGGGACAATGGGCGTTATGGCCTTGTTGATGGACGATTACAAGGTAGCGACCTACTGTTTCGTGCTCCTCGGAGCGATCCTGGGTTTTCTCTACTTTAACTTTCATCCGGCCCGTCTGTTCATGGGCGACACTGGTTCGCTTTTCTTGGGCTTTAACTTGGCTGCTCTGTCGATCATGGGCTTCAAAGAAGCGTTGTTCGTTTCCTTTATCATTCCCATCGTTGTGCTGGGTGTACCGCTTTGGGATACGTTCTTCGCCATCGTGCGCAGGATCGTGAACAAAAAGCCGATTTCGAGCCCAGACAAAGGGCATTTGCATCACTGTTTGCTAAACATGGGTCTGTCCCATCGTTCGACTGTACTCATGATTTACTCGATCAGCATTTTCTTTGGAATGATGGCTATTCTGTTGACGAAGACGACGAAGTGGACCACGATTATTGTCATGGTCGCACTGCTAATCGTTATTCATCTCGGAACGGAGATCGTTGGACTCGTTAGCCGACGTCACCGTCCACTGATCAATGCATATCGACGGATTAAAATTAAACAGACCGATCAACAGCGTCGGACGAATTAGAAATAAGCAGAACCCTAGCATCCTTTTGGTGCTAGGGCTTTTTTTCGCCAATATTTAGGGGGAAACACTTAAGTATAGAAGGGAATTGTCCGATAAATAAAGGGAGAAGGATTATG
The DNA here is from genome assembly GCF_028369215.1 of Brevibacillus sp. AG. NCBI lineage: Bacteria > Bacillati > Bacillota > Bacilli > Caryophanales > Paenibacillaceae > Brevibacillus > Brevibacillus sp. AG. The sequence continues at coordinate 365,233 of NZ_JAQMYO010000004.1, forward strand.
CCCGATAATTTCTAATGCGGGACAAAAAAGCGATTCATAATAACACAGAGAGGTGAAAAAATGAATAAGTCCTATCAACAATTCCGTCGCTGGCTGGCGATGTGCCTGACGATGATGCTGATTGTTACAGGTGTTTTGCCTGCCGTACCTGCTTTTGCGGCACTTGGTTCCAACTGGAATACTGGGGCTGGTATCAAGACGCCAACTGCCTATCTTGCGACTGGTAGCGGTAACGGTTATGCGTACAGTACCCCAATCAAGACCAAATCGAAATTGATATATGGTGTCGAGCTTTTATACAAGGATACCTCGAAAAATGGTCAAGGTGTTGATGTAGCAATTGATGGGGTTCCCCTTGCGAATAACCAACTATTCGCAAACGACAAAATTACACTGCCGGATTTTCAACTGAACAGCAGTGGGGCAGTGACTAAAGTTACGGTAAGACCAAAAGTAACGCTAGATCCAACAAATGATACAACAGAGATCTACTTCCAGTACACACCAACCCCTGCCGCCTCGGGAACAGGCCCGCTACAATTCACGAATACTGGGCAAGGTGAGCATCAAAGCGATCCAAAAAAGGTAACAAGCCGAACAGTAACGGGCTTGCCATACACCTATAGCATCTCAGCCGCAGTGGATAAAACACAGGCTGTCGAAGTCCAAGTAAACGGAGTGACCGTTCGAACTGTAAATGGAGCAGGAGGCGTATTGCCAGATATTGATTTATCTCCTGGTCTGAATGCTGTACAGCTTTATGCACCGAATACAGGTGAACGTGACGTTATTTATTACGAGTACAACTCGCAGAATAGCCCGATTTCGATTACAAACTTTTCAGGTGGAACGACAGCGTATAACCCAGTGGTTTATGGCGACTCCACAATCACACTGATTGGTTCGTACGGCAGTGGTGTAACCGGAAGCAGCTTGCGAATCAAGCTGATTACGAACAACGGCCAGACCGTCCAGGATTTATCGAATACTGCTCCATCAATTAATGGAAGCACTTTTACATTCGGCAATATCAGCCTGAAGCCAGGTCTGAATCAGATCGCCTTCTATGAAAAGGTTGGTAATGTAACGAAAGAGCACTACCAGTTCTATGTTCAATACAACAACACACCACTCGTTAGTGATTTGAAAGTGAATGATACACCACTTAACGATCCGAATGTCACTTCGAGTCCGACTTATATCACAGTTCCTTCGACCAACCGTCTGAATTTGAACATGGACGGGAAAGCACTCAATGCAGATACAGTTGAAGTGAAAAACCTGCGTACAGGTGACGTAGTCAAAACGCAGGTGAACCGCACCGGATCTTTTGGATTGAGTGTACCATCGCAGCTTGGTGAAAACACCTTGGAAATCCGAGTGTTTAACCAAAATAAAGAAGTAGGGACATTCGTCCGCAAGCTGTTGGTCACCACTACATCATCCGGAAGCTCTGATCAGTTTTACAAAGTAATGCTGGGTGGAGTAACGCTACAGCCGAACCAACTATCTACGGTAACAGGCGCAACGTATTCTCCAGCTATGACACTGAATGGTGCGGCACTACTGAAATTTGTAGATATTGCTGGTGAGCAGCAGTTCCAGGAATTCAAGGTCACGATTTTCGAAGGCGGAACTAAGACTGAATATAAGAGTGGAAATGGATTATCATTTACACCGATCGGCAATCCGCAAAGTGGTTTTACCGAATATGCGGTTAATCTGGGAGTACCAGCAGGAGTCTTCCAGGATGGAAAAACGTACAAAGTATCATTGAGCTACCAGTACTTGACAAAAGCATCGAATAATACCGTAACATCTCCATCTGGATTTATTAATGTTGCGAACTACGAGTACGAGTTCAAGTACTTGGACAGCACGAAGCCAAATATTACAAAAGTGATCAATTTGGCTAATGCACAAGAGTTGTCTCCAACGGCTGCAAATACGATTGTTACTTCGCCGCTGGAATTGAAGGTCGTCACACAAAATATCTCGAATCCAAACTCTACTGTAAACATTACCTACAACGGACAAACACTGGCGGCAGGGACTGACTATGTTATCCAGACAGCGACCGATGGATTTACACTTACGCTGAGAAAGCTTCCACAGGGTCAGGGTAAATTGGTAATTGGATATAATGGCGGTACAGCATCGACATCTGCTGCCTATACACTGGATATTCGTATTACTCCATTTGCGCAAATCACCTACGTAGATGCAACTGGACAGGTTCGTAGCTTCGAAGACGGATATCAAGTGAAGAGTGAGAACGATATCCGAAATCTTGACGGGAAAGTGTACAACTACGTATTGAAGTCGGGTAATGTTGAGGCGACGTTGAACGGAGCAACTATCAACATTACTGATATCGATACCAACAAGGGCACATTCTTGATTCAAAAAGACCAACTCGGTTATAAAAAGGGCAACAACGTCCTGAAAATCACGTTAAAAGACGATCCAAAAACCGTGTTTACCTACAATGTTTCATATAACACATCCAAGACGCCATCTGTAGAGGATGTGAAGCTGGAGATCATCTCCAATGGTAAAACCGAAGAGCTGATGAAAAAAGCTGGAGACCCATCCTATAAGACGGGTGCCAACTTCTTGAGCAGCCTGAGCTTTACTGTAAATGATGCAACACATGTATATATCGAAAAGAATGGAAAACGGATCAATGATTTCCGCTACAAGAGTGGAGATTGGGATCAAGACACGACGAATCAGGAATACGTAAAGACTCGTCTGGAAGCAGCTTTGAATAACGATTTGGAAGACCTGTTCGATGAGCACAACATTGATTCACAGTCTCGTTCCCGATTTGGAGGGAAAATGAGCACGAAGAAGTATGGCGATCTTGTTGAAGAAGTGCAAGATGCTGTGACTGATGCCAAAGAACAGGAAAAGAAACTGGCCCTCTTCCCTCTGACTCTGAAAAAGGGTGGGTCAACGGTCTATACGATTGTAGCAGAAGATGACAATGGTACTGTCATTCGCTATGACATCAATATCGATCAGAAATATTCCAGCTGGGAAGTTCTTTCTCCAGTAAAAGCAAAAGAAAATGACCCATACATCATCGTGAATAGCAATAGTGCAGTTGTGAAAGTGTTTGCAGAAAATGCGGACAAAGTTTTGTTCGGTAAAACAGAAGCAAAAGTAACGAATACAACTAACCCTGACTTCTATTACGATGACGACCAAGGGAAGACTATCCCAGAGACTTACTATGTGTTTACTTCTACAGTTGCACTTAAAAAAGGTCTAAACACAGTAAAATTCTCTGTCGTGGTAGGAGATAGTACCTATAAGGACGAAATCAAAATTTATAATGCGGGCTCGTCTGTAAATGGTGCAGAATATCGTGATGTGTTAGGAAAGAAAACCACTTTCAGTGTATTTGATAAGAAGTTCGAACTGAAGTTCCCGAAAGGTACCGTGTTGCTGTCACCAGATGACAGTCGTGCTGGTCAAGAAGTGAAGAATCCAAACGGAGATATTTTTGTCGATGTACCGCTTTATTTCGGTATGGCAGACCGTACAACAGGACAAGTAAGCATCGACGAGGATAATTTGGAAGAACGACTGGTATTGGAAGCCAACTTTAACTATGCAAGTCCGCTGTATTATGTTGATGCAGGTGATACCGAAGCACCGGGTGGACGTGATCCATACCTTGATGAAGGCGATGCGGAAGACTTCAAGAGCCGTTGGCAAGATAATCTTGTCCCAAGCCTTCGCGGTACTCTTTCCATCAAATACGATCCTTCCATCGTAAACGCAGCGAATAACATTCTAACTGTTTTCTATCACAATGGTGACGAATGGAAAAACATTAGTGGCGTAGTGGATACTGGTAAGAAGAGCATACAGGTACCGTTTCATGGTTTTGGATATTACATGGTCATGAAAACAAGAGAATCCTACGATGATGTCATTACTCATGATTTTGCTCGTGATGCGATTGAGACCTTGTATGCAAAAGGCATTATGCCAGCATACAGTGGAAGCAGTTTTGGTGCAAACCGTGACATGACACGCGGCGAATTTGCCACAATGCTGGTAAAAGCGTTGGCACTGCCAATTAACGCAGGTCCATATAAGGATAGCAATGAACGTGATCCTTTAGAGCCTACCTTCACGGATGTCCGTCCTAATCGGAATACATGGGATTATGAGTACAAGTACATCGAGACGGCTGCTCGCGCTGGGATTATTCGTGGAAAACAGCCAGGCTACTTCCGCCCAGATGATTCTCTGACGCGTGAAGAAGCAACAATCATGATTGCGCGTGCGCTCAACATGAAATTGGCTACGCTCGATGCATCCAAAGTGGCATTGAATAAAATGTTTACAGATGCGAAAGATGTGAGTTACTATGCAGCTCCATCTGTGCTGGCTGTCAGCAAAGGTAAGCTGATGAACGGTGAAGTCAATGACCCATCCGTGAAAAAGCCAACCTACAGCTTCAAGCCTACTCATAATTTGACTCGTGCAGAGATGGCTGTTATCACAGTACGTGTGATGGTCCAACTCAAAAAACTGCCTAAGCAGTAAGTGAATATATTTCGCTATATATAATAGAAGAAAAGCTGAAGAGGTCATCCGCCTCTTCAGCTTTTTTCGTTGAGAAATTACTCTTCTTCCACATCTCCAACCGCGTCCACCGGAACCTCCACATATTCCTTTTCTCCGAGCACGATCTGAGCTTGTCCATTCGTCAAATCAACCATTCGCGCGACGAACTCATCCTGTTCGCCCTCAGGAATCAATACATGCGCGGTAACCTTGTCTGTGAAATCCGTACCACTCACGCGATGCTCGCCTAGACGTAGTTCGTTCTCTACCTTGCCCCACCACGTGTAGTCGACGCTGACAGAAATCGTTTGATGCAGGGTATGCACCACGATCTTCGCAGCCTTAAGTGCAGTAACCGTTCCTGCTGTGTAAGCCCGAACGAGTCCGCCAGCCCCAAGCTTGATTCCGCCGAAATAGCGGGTGACGACGACGACCGTATCCTTAACACCGTTTTTCTTGATACACTCGAGAATCGGTTTGCCAGCTGTACCGCTGGGCTCCCCGTCATCACTTGATCGCTGAATTTGATCGTTTTCGCCAATGACAAAAGCGGAACAGTTATGGGTAGCATCCCAGTGCTTCTTTTTAATCATCGCGATAAACGCTGTCGCTTCTTCTTCGGTTGTAACCCGCTTGGCATATCCGATAAAACGGGAGCGTTCAATAACGATATAGTCCTCACCGTAGCCAGCGATAGTTTTGTATTGCGTAAGCATCGTACAATCACCTCAAGAAAAGGATAGCATGCAAAAGAAATGTTGGCGAACACTGAAATGTTTTTGACACATAATCGTAGTACTCTATGTGGTGCTTCTGGAATAAAAAAGGAAAGGGAGGAGCTATCTATGATTCCCTTATGAAAATGCTGGTATGGCATAATTTTGCGTGTGAGAAGTATAACTCTGTGATATAGTGATCTTGGGACAAACCACATATTTAATGTGGTTAATAATTTTATGCTCAATATAAAATAAAGGAGTGGAATTCAGTGAATTTTCCATATTCGAAAAAGAAATGGATGTCCATCAGTTTGGCGGCAGTATTAACAACAGCACTAGGCGCAGGAAGCTTGACGGCATCTGCGAATACAGGCTCCGATCAAACAAAGGCACCTACGACTGTACAAGCATCAAATGATAAAACAACAACACAAACCGGTACAGGGAGCCAGTCTACTACTGAGGCTGCTGCAAGTGAGGAGCTGACTTTGGAAAAAGCCGTTGAACAGGCTCTGAAGTCAAATGCTAAGCTTAATGAGACACGTCTGGATGCAAAAAATGCAGACATTAATCAGTCACTTACTTATGTAAGTAACTCTGAAATGCCAAGCAGTACGATTGAAACGCTGGAAGATGCACAACGCAAATATGTGACAAACGAGAATGGGAAAGTGAACAAAAAGCTCAATGCACTGTACGTAAAATCAGCTGAAGCAAAAACAAAGCTAGGGGCACAAGATGTCTATTACAAGCTGATTTTTGCTCAAGATGATTTGAACTTGAAGAAACAAAGCTTGGCGCGTTCAGAAGCACAGCTGAAGGTAGCAAAGGCTGCATTCGATGTGGGAACGAATGCAAAAACAGATGTTTTGGAAGCAGAGATGGGAGTAGCAGCGGCAAAAGCACAATTGAAGTCTGCAGAAAACGCTGTGGAAATTGCCCTTATGAATCTAAATGACTTCCTCGGAGTAGATTTAAATAAAGAATGGAAGCTCGTCACATCGAATAAGCAAACGGCCCCTATTAAGCTGACGAGCGAGCAAGCCAAGGAGCAGGCACTCTCCAACCGGGTAGAAATTACGAGAGCAGAAGAAGAGCTCAAGCTGGCTGAACTGAACGTGAAGCTGATCGATGAGTATTTGGCTGTATCTACTCTTCAAGGTCAACAGGCGCGCAACAATGTGGAAAAAGCCAAGCTTGCTATCGATGAGCAAAAGCGTGTTGTTATTAAAGATGTAACAGAAGCATATCTCAACCTGAATGCGGCAAGAGAAGGGATTGAGTTCCGTAAGTCTGCAAAGGATTCTGCTGCGGAGAGCTATCGCCTGAAAAATCTGCGCTTTGAGAATGGGCTCGCAACTACTTTGGAGGTTATCCAGTCCGAAGAAGCGTTGTCTACCAGCGAGAACGAGTACCAAAAGGCTGTATTGTCATACAACCTGGCTGTTGTAGCTTTTGAAACAGCTCTGGGTAACTAACTGAAAACAAGATTTGTAAGCTTTTGAATCCAATTGGAAAAAGGTTCAGTCGTGACAGCCCGCCATATGTCCCCTATAATACGGATTGTGGCGGATGTCACTTCGTACATAATGGACAGGTGAATAACGAACCACGAAAAAAACTTTAATTTTTTTTCGAAGGCGCCGCAACTTTTGATTCGCTCAGGCGTTTAATAGGATGTCACACGAAAAACGGGGAATTGTGTAAAAAAGATTCACGAATTCTAGCAGTTGTGTTACACTAGTGATTGTTGCATTTTACACAATACTGAATATACTAGAGATTTTTAACACAAAAAGCGAGGCTTTCCTGCGAAAGGAGGTGACACGCGCTTGCAGGATTCGGGCTTTAAAAAGAAAGATAGATTAACAACAAATATTCCCCAAGAACAATTTGTTTATACTAGAGGAGGAGAACACAAGGTTATGAAAAAGGTCGTTAACAGTGTATTGGCTAGTGCACTCGCACTTACTGTTGCTCCAATGGCTTTCGCAGCAGAAGAAGCAGCAACAACTACAGCTCCTAAAATGGACGCTGAAATGGAAAAAACCGTAAAACGTCTGGAAGCTCTTGGCCTGGTAGCAGGTTATGGCAACGGCGAATACGGTGTAGACAAAACTATCACTCGTGCAGAGTTCGCTACTCTGATCGTTCGCGCTCGCGGACTGGAGCAAGGTGCGAAATTGGCACAATTCAGCAATACTTACACTGATGTTAAATCTTCTGATTGGTTTGCTGGTTTCGTAAACGTAGCTTCCGGCGAAGAGATCGTAAAAGGTTTCCCGGACAAATCTTTCAAACCACAAAACCAAGTTACTTATGCTGAAGCAGTAACTATGATCGTTCGTGCACTGGGTTATGAGCCAGCAGTTAAAGGTGTATGGCCTAACAGCATGATCTCCAAAGCTTCCGAGCTGAACATTGCTAGAAGCATCACTTCTCCTAACAATGCAGCAGTTCGTGGCGACATCTTCAAAATGCTCGACAACGCTCTTCGTGTAGACCTGATGGAGCGTAAAGGATACGGTACTGAAGCTACTTATGAGGTAACAAACGAAAACCTCTTGACTAAGTACCTGAAAGTTACTGTTCGTGACATGGAATGGGCTCAAGAAGCTGGCCGTGACGGCGATGACTTGCCACTGGTAACAAACGTACCTGCTATCGGTTTGGGCAAAATCAAAGCTAACGAAGTAACTTTGAATGGTAAAAATGCTGGTATCGGCAACACTACTTACAAAGTAGCTGACGGTATCAACTCTAACGAATTCGCTGGTCAACACGTACAAGTGTGGATCAAAGACGACCGTGAAGACGTAATCGTTTGGATGGAAGGTTCCACAGACGAAGAAGTTATCATGGACCGTGTGAGCGAATGGGAACTGAAAGGTAAAAAGTTCTCCGATGCTAAAGATCTGAGCAGCTCCGATCTGAAAGATCTGAAACTGATTCTGGATGCTAGCGAGAAATCCTACCGTCTGAACAAAGACACTGTTGTTACTTACAACTTCAAACGTTACACTGATGCAGTTGACGGCTTGAAAGAAATCATCAAAGATGGCGATGGCTTCACTTTTGGTGTGAAAGTTGTTCTGGATGACAACAACGAAATTGCTTACATGCACGTAATCGACGATCAAACTATGAACCAAACTGACGAAGGTCGTAAGTATGGTTCTGAAGTGATCAGCAAAGTCGATGTTGAAAAGAAAAAGATCACGAACATTGACAACGACAAGTTCAATGAGCTGGAAAACAAAGATGAAGGTAAAGACTTCCTCGTATTCCTCAATGGTAAACCAGCTAAATTCAGCGATCTGAAAGAAAACATGGTTTACAGCGTTTACTATCCAGAAGGTGACGAAGACAAGTTCCTGATCTTCGCTACTGACACGATTGTAGAAGGTAAAGTAGACAAAGTTGTTATGCGTAGCAGCAGCGACTACCGTCTGACTGTCGGAGACAAAACGTACCGTATTTACAAAGGTGCTACTTACTCCGATAACGGAAACAAAGACGTTGAAGATACTGATGGATCCAACTGGGATCTGATCAAAGGTCTTGACGGCGAAACAGTAAAACTGTACCTGGATGCTTCTGGTCGTGTTCGTCACGTAACTACTAAGGATCCAATCGACGATCGCAAACAAAAAGCAATCGTTACTCGTGCAGCTTACAACGACTATGGTAAAGACAAATGGCAATTCACTGTATTGACTCAAAAAGGCAAAAAAGTGAATGTTGAGTTGGAAGCTAAAGACATCTATGATGTAAACGGCAAAAACTTCGACAAAAACGGTAACGAGAGCGAACTGGAAGAGCTTCTCCAACCTAAGAAAGACGACAGCAACGTTCTGCTTGAAGTTGAACTTGACAAAGAAGGTAAAGCAGAAAAAGTTCGTATCCTGAAAACAGATCTGATTCGTTCTTCTGGAACTGACTGGAACAAACTTGCTGACGAAGACGATGAAATGGTTGACGACTACGAAGTAAATGATGATACTGCGATCTTCGATATGACTGGCGAGATCAAAGACGCTAACAAACGTCCTGAACTGAAAAACGCTAAAGCTACGAAGTTCAAAAACATCGCAGACGAAGACGATCTGACTGTATACTACACAGTTGACGAAAATAAAGATGAAGTTGAAGCAATCTTCGTAGTTGAAGGTGACGGTTTGGGTGGCGATGCCCAATACGGTATGGTTTGGGATTACGGAAGATCCGGTGGAGACGACACTATCCAAGTTCTTACTAAAGTCGGCGACAAAGTCGAAGTAAAAACTTACCCATTGGACAAAGATTCCGAAGATCTGAAAGACGATCGTGGTATCAAACGCGGCGACTTCATCGCATTCCAATTGGATACTAACGATGAAGTAGTTGTGGACGATGTTGTTGAAGTAGTTAACAACAACCTCCAAGATTCCGACGAAAAAATGCTCGCTAAGATCGCTGACAAAGACGAGTGGAAAGATGCTAGCATCGACAAAATCAAAGTGGGTCTGGTATCTAACGTAGATGGCAACACCATCACCGTTAAAGATGCTGATGACAAAAAATCCACTATCTCCACTAAATCTTCTACTGCATTCCTGGACATCTTCGATGATCTGGAAGGCGTAGACGGCGTGAGCAAAGGCGACTACATCGTTGCTATCGATAGCTCCGACGTTTCTGGTAACAAATACGACTACGTATTGATCATTTCCGACGAAGATGAAGTAGATAAAGAAGGTTGGGAAGATGAAGCGGAAGCGTTCTTGAAACAAGAAAAAGGCGACACTCCAAACCCAGGTAAATGGGATGCTATCGCTGACTCCGCAACTGGTAAACAGTTCGCTATCGGTCCAGTAAACTCTTACTCTGTAACTGTAGAAATCAAATCCGGTAAAGAATCCGAGATTGATAACGCAGTTATCAAAGTTGGCGGCGAAACCTTCACTGGTAAAGTAAGCAACGGAGAAATCGTATTCGAATTCTCTACTGACAAAACAGATGCTACTACTGGTGTAATCACTGTAACAAGTGAAAAAGGCGACACTGACAAAGCAAACGTAACTTTCAAAAAATAATTTTGTGAGTTAAAGCCTTTTACGTGAGTCGAACAGCGGAGGGAGTCACCTCTCTCCGCTGTTCATTACATACTCACTCACAAAAAATAGAGACTTCCTATCAAACTTACGGAGGGGTAGTACGTGAATAAAAAAGTAGCTCTTTCCATCCTTTCTGCTACAGTAGTTGCTAGCATGGCTTCTTCCGCTTTTGCAGCACCAAAATCTGGTGTTTATTTGGGTGGAGATGTAGACAGATACTATGAATTGCGTGACCTGTTCAACCTGACAGATGCAGGTAAAACAAAATTTGCAGCTGACATGAAAGTAACTTCTTTCGACAAACTGATCTACGTTGACTTCGACGGTAAAGGTGCAAGCCTCCGCGAAATCATGAACGGTGAGTTCAGCAAAGTTAAGAGAGACCTGAAAGAGACTGATTTCGAAGGCGTTTATACGAAATCTAACCTCGATGGTTCTAACGGTGCAACTTACGATCCTCGCAAAGATGCAGTTCCAGGTCCTGCGGGCGAACTGAAAGTTGATGCTGTAGACGCTCTGAACGCGAAAGAAATCGTTGTGGACTTCGATGACGAGTTGGATACAGTAACTGCTGAAGACGAATCCAACTATGAAGTGAAAGTCAACAACTCCGTAGTAACTGCTTTTACTACAACTGTTGATAGCACTGATAAAACGAAAGCAGTTATCGCTTTGACAAACCCACTCAAAACTGGTGACTACGTTTCCGTAACTGTTAAAAAGACAGTTCTGAACAAAAACCTGAGCGGTTTGGAGAAGGATGAGACGAAAACATTCTCCTTCGTAGATACTGCTGCTCCAGTTGTTAAGTCTGTACAAGTTAAAGGTAATGACGTAGTTGTTTCCTTCGATGAGTATGTAGGTTCTATCGGATTGATCACAATTGATAACAAAAACGTGAACGTTCCTTCTACTACCCCTGCGGTTAAAGAAATTACGCTCACAGGTGCTGCTACTGGCTTGACTGCTGGTCAACACACTATTGCATTTGCTAACGTGAAGGACATTCAAGCTCCTACACCTAACAATGCATCTTACCTGACAAAAACATTTGAAGTTACTGTCGATGCAGCTGCTCCTACTGTAACGAAAGTAGAAGCTGCTGGTGAGTACAGATTCAAAGTAGTATTCGATAAAGAAGTATCTGTACCGAATGCTGTTTCTGTTAAGAAGAACGGCTATGCTTTGATTTCTAGCCTCACACCTGTAGACGGTGCTGGTACAGATGATGAGTACTATGTATCTGTAGCTGACAACGGTCAAGTAAAAGTATATGGTGATACTGAAACCACTACTAATCTGACTGTAACAGTTAACGGTTATAAAGCGCTGAACAACAACATGTTTGGTAACGAGTTCACTTCCACTGTGACTCTGTCTAAAGATGGTGCAGCTCCTACAATCGTTAACCGCTTCAGCAAAGTAGTTAACAAAGCAGCGACTGGACCAGCTAACGAAGTGTTCCAAGTTCAATTCTCTGAAGAATTGACCACAACTGTAGACGCTACTAAGATTGTCTTGAAAGACAAAGATGGCGTGAAAAAATCGATCACTTCTGCTAACGTAGTAGCTGATGCTAACGGTAAGAATACTATCGTTGAAGTAGATGCTAATTCCGTTGAAACAGCAGCTGGTGTTATCGACGCTGGTACTTACACAATCGATTTCGGAGCAGGGGCTGTGAAAGACCTTGGTCAAAATCCTAACGCTGCTGCTTCTGTAAGCATTGTTAAGTCCGGTTCTGCTCAAGGCGAAATCGATTTGACTTCTGCTATTTCTGTAGCTAACAATGTAATTACCATCAACTTTGGTAAAGACATGGCTCCAGCTGCAGCTGTTGCTTCTAACTACAAACTCAACGGTCAAGAGATCAAAGCTAATGCGATCTACTTCGATACTAACAAGCAAATTGTTAAAATCGAATTGCAAGACGAGACAATCGCTTCTAATGGCGGTGCGTTGCTGTCCATCGCTGATAGCGTAGTTGCTGTAGATGGTAGCAAGCTGAACGTAGCTAGCAAAGACATCGTTGTTAATGGCTTCACTGACAACGTAGATCCAACACTCGTTTCTGCTAAGAAAGAGTCTTCTACTTCCTTGGTTCTGACTTTCAGTGAAGATGTTGTAGTTGCAAATGACGCTGCTCATTTGGACGACTTCGTTGTTAAAGTTAACGGAACTGTTGTTGCTCCAACTGCTATTGCAGGTGGTACTGACAAGAAAGTAACTTTGACTCTGCCTGAGTACAACACTACACAAACTGTAACTGTTGCTACTTACAAATCTGACCTGAACACTAAAGATGGTCAAGGCAACACGCTCAAAGTTAACACAACACCAATCACTGCTAACTAATGAGCATTAAAAAGAGCCTAGTAATAGGCTCTTTTTTTTTGTTTTCAGCAACTAATTTATAGGAATGTGCTAATATAGAATGGTATCTCAGTATTTTCTAGAATATGGAGGACCTAACGTTCATGAAGTACGTACATTTAGTGGGTGTATTCCTATTGTCTTTAGTGGTTATTACTGGATGTGCAAAGGAAACCGAAGCACCTACACCTATAGCTCAAGAAAAGAAGACTGAAACTTCAAATCCTGATAAGGAAAAGTTTGATGCTGCATTAGCTCTATACAACTCTGGAAAAATGGATGAAGCAAAGTCAGCATTTGAGGAATGTGTAAAGCTCGACGCTTCAAATGGTATCTATGAGTACTACCTGGGTAATATCTCTCGGAAACAAAATGATCTCAGTAAAGCACTGAGTTATTATCAAAATGCAGTCACCAAGTCACCAGACATGATCGAAGGCTACAACAATATTGTAGCAATTCAAATGTTTAATCAAGATTTCGAGAATGCGCTTCTTACGGCTAACAAAGGCCTTCAAGTAAAGCCCGATTTTGCAGATCTTAAATTTAAGCTCGGACAAATCTACTTTGTTCAAAATAAATTTGAAGAGTCGGTAAAAGTCTTGTCGGAAATTACGAGTGATCCTAAGTATTTTGAAGCTTACCGTTTTATCGGATTCGGGTATATGCAATTGAACAAAAAACAGGAAGCGGTAACCAATATGAAAAAATACTTGGAACTTGCTCCTGAGGGAACGAATACAAAGGTTGAGGTTGCTAACATAGTAAAGGAACTTGAATCTAAATAGGAAAGAAGCAAGCCGGAGGTCTAAAATGCAACAATTAGTGAAATGGGGGCTATTTGCAGCTTTAGCCCTCCTATTTTTATGCACGCCATATCTTCGAGGACTATTTTTTGATACTGATTTTTATTTAACCGAAGTAAGTCTAATTCTACTATTTCTGATCACAGCCCTATGGATGATCAGGAAAAATCAACAATATGAGCATTTAATCTATTTGATTGTATTTTTCATTCCACTGACTCATGTTTTATCACTACTCGGTGCAGAAACTCCCATGGGAGCTTTGGACAACTTATTTCGTTGGTTGACCTACGCGATTCTTTTTATCATGTTAATTTGGTTACGACAGATCGACCACAATGATAAAGTGGAAAAGCTGCTGCCAATCGTTTTTAACGCAACGGGCGTATGGATTAGTTTTTTTTCACTTGCTGGTTTTTGGAATTGGATTGTATTTAAGGATATAGTCCTTTCGGGAAGGCTCGCAGGGCCACTCCAATATCCCAATACATTTGCTACGATTATCTGTGCATTTTGGCTGTATGCTCTGGTCTATTTGGCAAAAAAAGAAATCAAAGTCTTTACTACACTTTTCTTCAGCTTGCCGTTGGTAGCATTTGGCGTTTGTTTTTTCTTATCGTACTCACGTGGCGCAATGGTCGTTTTTCCTGTGGCGTGGTTCATTGGAGTACTCCTTCTCAAGGGCAAGGAACAAATTCAATACCTTGCATTTACTGTTTTCTCTCTAGTCGCTTCACTCCTAGTGTTCCAAAAAATGACTGCAGCTGGGTCTGAAAACGTAGATGATGCAGGTTTACTCGCATTCGTTGCGGCAAGTATTATCGTAATGGTACTGGTGCTGCTTACACAAAGGATCGTTAATAATAGTAGTTTTATGAAAGAAACGAAGAAACCTCTGATTCGCTTTGTATTGCCCGGTTTTATTTTATTAGTTGGGTTATTAACTTTGCTGGATTTCAAAAACCAGGGATTGCTATACCAGGCTATGCCTGAGTCATTGGAGCAGCGAATAACTGATATTAACTTGGGTACTTCTAGTGTATTGGGAAGAACCAATATGTATATGGATGCTTTTGCAGTGAGTAAGGAGGCCCCTGTATTCGGTTTTGGTGGCGAAGGATGGAGAGTCGTTTATCCTGCTCATCAAGAGCTTCCCTACTATAGTAATGAGGTCCATAACGGTTATTTGGAGATATTGCTTAATACAGGATGGTTGGGGCTCATTGTTTTCATTGGCGTGATATGCTTTCTGGTAGTGAAGATACTCATTCGCATCAAGAAAGAACAAGAGGAGGATAGCGATTCGACTATCGCAGTTGCCTCCCTAGTATCCTTGTCCATTATATTGATGCATGCTTTCATAGATTTTGATTTCTCTTTTGGTACGGTATGGTTTATTGTTTTCTGGCTGATAGCAATTGCAGTACCATTACAGTCAAAAGATATGAAACCAAGCTTCCAATACTCGCGGTTCTTGATCGCTCTTATCGCTGTTTGTGTAGGAATAGTTGGTGTATATTCGGGAAGGATTCTCTTTGCACAAAGCACTATTTCTGCGTTAACAAGTGAAGTAGATGTAGAAGCTGCGCAACCGATATTGGAGAAAGCAGTTAAGCTAAACCCTTATCATACGGAATATGCGATGAACCTGGCTAAATTGTATGCGACGAAGTACACACAGTCACAGCAGAGCGAGTGGAAATCTAAAGCAGAAGCAACATTAAATAGTACTGAGCAACTCGAACCCAAGGGGTCAGAGGTTTTATACAAGATCGGCAACGTATATCTCTTCATGAATGATTGGGTAAAAGCCGATCAATATTTCCAAAAGGCTTGGGAGCAAGATCATTTTAATGTTCACTTCTATGATGCAAGCATTCAGGTAAATGCACAGGTTGCATTTCAATTGGCAAAACAAAATCAAAAAGATCAAGCAACAGTACTTGCTGGGAAGGCTTTAGATAAATACAAGGATTACGTAAATCGGATAGAACCTTTCAAGGCAGAGGCAATCCCTGACAAGCGGCCATTAGATTTGAATGCCTATACGTATTTTTATCTTGGGCAAGCGAATATTATTTTAGGGAACTACGCAGATAGTCTTGAACAACTTAAATTGGTTACTGATCCGAGTATTACACTCGAAGTGCAGGCTCTCATGATCATTGCATATGAGAAGTTGGGGCAAAACAGTGTAGCAATCGAATTGACTCAGAAATTACAAGCACAGTCCCCGAGTTATAAGCAGCTTTTGGATGACTATCGAGCCATGTTAATAAAATAGTTGGGTAAGGATAAAAGGATGTTGAAATCATAGCAACATCCTTTTTTAGCGTAATAGAAACTATGTAATTGTCGACTTCTGTATAATAATGAAACTTATATTTGCTGTAATATGATGTTATTCTACAAATATATTTTTGTTTCATTCATGGTATAGTAATACAAGAAGAAAAGAATGGAGATAGAATCATGATACATTTCGCCATAGTAGGCTGCGGCCACATTTCAAAGAAACACATTGAGGCGATCGAAAATGTCGAAAACGCGAAACTTGTCGCAGTTTGTGATACGTCGGTTGAGAGATTGCAGGAGACTTGTGAAAAATATCAAGTGAATGGGTACAAAGATTTAGATGAAATGCTGGATACACAGTCAGAAATAGATGTTGTATGCATCTGTGTACCAAGTGGGCTGCATGCAAAATTGGCAATTCAAGCGGCTAAGGCTAAAAAGCATTTGATCGTTGAGAAACCAATCGCATTGACTGTTCAGGATGCGGAAGCGATTGTACAAGCATGTAAGGACAACGACGTAAAACTATCTGTCGTGCATCCAAATCGATTTAGACCTGCCATTATGGCTCTTAAGAAAGCAATGACAACCGGCCAATTTGGAAAGATAAGTCACGCTAATGCAACGTTACGGTGGAATCGTAACCAAGCCTATTACGATCAAGCAGCTTGGCGTGGAACGAAGGAAATGGACGGCGGAGTTTTAATGAACCAAGCTATACATAATTTAGATTTACTATTGTGGTTAATGGGGCCGGTGGAAGAAGTACAAGGATACTCTGCAACACGTCTTAGAAATATAGAAGCTGAAGATGTTGCAACCGCAACAGTTCGATTCCAAAATGGGGCATTGGGGATCATCGAGGCTGCTGCTACCATATTCCCAAAGAACTTCGAAGAGTCCCTCAGTATTTTTGGTGAGAGTGGAACAGCTGTTGTATCTGGAACTACAGCTAACTGGATCAAGCATTGGGAATTTGAATCTCTTCCAAAGCAACATGCAGAAGCGCTCATTCAAGAGGTTGAACAAGATCCATACGGTACCCCGGGGCAGGAAGAAATCATTAGAGACATGGTTGAGGCAATTCGGAGTGATCGGGACCCGGTTGTAAGTGGAGTAGATGGGCTAGAGGCTTTAAAGCTTGTATTAGCAATCTATAAATCAGCGGAATTAGGAAAGCCAGTTAAATTAAATGAACGAGTAGAAGAGGAGAATCGTCAATATGAATACAACCACTCATAAGGTACCATTGCTTGATTTGGTAAAGCAATACAGAAGCATTGAAGCTGAGATAAAAGCAGCTGTTGATGATGTATTATCGAGTGGCAATTATATTATGGGTAAGCATGTTGCTGACTTTGAGCAAAAGATGGCAGATTACTGTAACGTAAAATGCGCTATCGGAGTTGCAAATGGTACAGATGCATTGCTTCTCGTACTTGATGCACTTGGAATAGGACCAGGTGACGAGGTTATTACTACACCGTTCACCTTCTTTGCATCTGCGGAAGTGGTTTCTCAACTAGGTGCTAAACCGGTATTTATTGATATCGATCCAAAAACATATAATTTTGATGTAAGCAAGCTGGAGGCAGCAATAACGCCAAATACGAAGGCAATCATTCCGGTACATATTTTTGGACAACCTGTAGATATGGACGAAGTATTGGCATTGGCTAAAAAATATAATTTATACGTTGTCGAAGATGCGTGTCAAGCAATTGGCTCAAAATACAAGGAGCAAAAAATCGGTTCATTGGGTGTCGCCGGTTGTTTTTCATTCTTTCCAACGAAAAATTTGGGGGGATATGGAGACGGCGGTATGGTCGTAACAAATGATGAAGAACTGGCCAAAAAAATAAAAATTCTACGCGCACATGGTAGCAATCCTAAATACTATCACTCCATGATTGGTTACAACAGTCGATTGGATAGTCTGCAAGCTGCAATGCTGAACGTAAAGCTTGCTTATATTGATCAGTGGAATGCAGCGCGTAGACAAAAAGCAGCTGTTTATAACGAGGCACTGAAAGATTTGCCTATACAGGTTCCTTTTGAAAAAGAGAACCGCTATGCAGTTTATCATTTGTACATTATTCAAACAGACCTTCGTGATGAATTAATGGCCTTCTTGCAAGAGAAAGGTATTTCTTCTGGTGTCTACTATCCTGTCCCACTGCATTTGCAAGAAGTATATAAAGATTTAGGCTGCGATAGAGAAAGCCTGATTGAGTCTGAAAAAGCCGCGAAGGGTACTATGGCTTTGCCACTTTATCCAGAAATGACTGAGGAAGAGCAACAGTACGTAATTTCTGTTGTGAGAGAATTTTTCGAGATGAGAGGAGCAACTTCATGAGTACCATGCTAGAACAGGAAACCCCTCTTTTAGCCGAAAAATTGATTCGGAAACTTGAAGAAAGAACCGCTGTCATCGGTGTAGTAGGATTAGGCTATGTTGGATTGCCTTTAGCAGTAGAGAAAGCGAAAGCTGGATTTCAAGTAATTGGATTTGACGTGCAATCTGACAAAGTAGAGATGGTAAACCAAGGGATCAACTATATTGGCGATGTATTGAATGAGGATCTTCAGTCTACTGTGAAAGCGAATAAATTAAGGGCTACTGCTGACTATTCTTTTATCAACGATGTAGATGCTGTAGCGATTTGTGTCCCTACTCCTTTGGATAAGTATCATCAGCCCGACACGAGCTATGTGAGCTCTTCGGCACGAGAAATCGCTAATCATCTAAAACCTGGAATGCTCGTGGTACTAGAAAGTACTACATATCCTGGGACAACAGAGGAATTGGTTAAGCCGATTTTGGAGGAATCTGGTTTAAAATGTGGAGTTGATTTCTTTTTAGCCTATTCACCTGAACGGGTAGATCCGGGGAATAAGCATTTCAATACAAAAAATACCCCCAAAGTTGTTGGGGGTGTTACTTCCAATTGTACAAAAGTAGCTGCGACAATGTATCAAGCTGTGCTCGAGAGTGAGATTCATGTAGTGTCAAGCCCGGCCGTCGCAGAATTGGAAAAAATATACGAAAATACGTTTCGTCACATTAACATCGCACTTGCAAATGAAATGGCGGTTCTTTGCAACAAGATGGGTATAGATGTGTGGGAAATGATTAACGCGGCAAAGACAAAACCGTATGGATTCATGGCTTTCTATCCTGGTCCAGGTCTAGGAGGGCATTGTATCCCAATCGATCCCTTCTACCTTACATGGAAAGCGAGAGAATTTAACTATCATACTCGCTTAATAGAATTAGCAGGTGAAATCAATAGTAGTATGCCTGATTTTGTTGTTACTAGAATGATGCAGATACTAAATCAGGATAGAAAATCGTTAAATGGTTCAAAAATACTCGTATTAGGTGTAGCTTACAAAAATGACATTGATGATTACCGGGAATCTCCCGTTCTTGAAATACTCTCTATCCTCGATAGAGAAGGGGCTGAGTATGAGGTAGTTGATCCTCACATTCCTAACTTTAAGTTTAATGGGGAAATGGTAGAGACAATCTCATTGACTGCTGAAGCTTTAGAAAAAGCAGACTTGGTTCTACTGACAACCAATCATTCACAATTCGATTACGACCTGATCTGTTCCTCTGCCCGCGTTATTTTTGATACCAGAGACGGAATAAAAAAGAAAACAGATGTTAAAGGGAAATATTTCAGACTGTAAGAACGGAGTAAATTATGAAAATAATAACAGTAATTGGTGCCCGTCCACAGTTTATTAAAGCGGCAGCAGTCTCCAGAGCCATTCGGGAATTTAATCGGACGAGTAACCATTTGTTGAATGAAGTAATCATCCACACGGGTCAACACTATGATCGAAACATGAGTGAGATTTTCTTTGAAGAGCTTGACATTCCTGCTCCTCATTATCACTTAGGAATTGGCTCTTCTAATCATGGGCAACAAACTGGGGAAATGTTAACTGCGATTGAAACTGTATTACTTCAGGAGAAACCTGACTGTGTGCTGGTATATGGTGATACAAACTCGACATTAGCGGGTGCTTTGGCAGCATCAAAGTTACATATTCCCATTGCCCATGTCGAGGCAGGCCTCAGAAGTTATAACAGAACAATGCCCGAGGAAATCAACCGAGTAGTGACTGATCATTTGTCTAATATTCTGTTTTGCCCAACCAAACACTCTGTTAAGAACCTGCAAAAAGAAGGAATTACCAACCAGGTACACTCAGTTGGGGATGTTATGTATGATTGCATGCTTTATTACATGAATAAGGTAGATAACGATACAGACGTGTTGGATAGTTACAATGTCAAGCCGGGGCAGTATGCGTTGGCAACTGTGCATCGTGCGGAAAATACGGATAACCCTCAACATCTGAGTGAAATCTTTGGTTCCTTTAATGAAATTGCAGATGAAATTCCGGTTTTGGTTGCATTACATCCACGAACAAAAAAGTATCTACACCAATATGGTATTGAAGTTAGTGATAAAGTATCACTTTTAGACCCCCTATCGTATTTACAAATGATTTCTTTAGAGGCAAACGCTAATACCATTTTGACAGACAGTGGTGGGGTTCAAAAAGAAGCGTACTTTGTTGGTAAACCGTGCATTACATTACGTAATGAAACCGAATGGGTCGAAACAATTGAAGTAGGAATGAATGTGTTAGCTGGACCGTCTAAGGAAAAAATTCTCGCATCTTTTAATAATATATATTCAGGGATGGACAGAACTGTCAGAGAGGGAATTTATGGAGACGGAACTGCTTCCAATAAAATTGTTAATCTCTTATGCGCCTTTAATAATCATTCCGAAAGGAGTTAATGATGAATAACCCTTTCTCTCAACTAATCAGCTATAGAAAGATCCTCTTTAATATAACGGTAGATGATATTAAGAAAAAATATGCGGGTTCAATCATGGGAGGGACGTGGATTTTATTAAATCCACTTCTCTTTCTTTCAGCATATTTTTTAGTATACATAACCATTTTTAAAATCAAACTGACTGGTATATCTACTTTTGACTACGTCTTGATTATTTTTTCAGGTCTAATACCGTGGTTTGGGTTTTCTGAGTCGATCGGACTAGGTGTTAATACGGTGACAAGCAATAGTTCATTGATCAAAAATACGATTTTCCCCATTGAGCTCATACCTGTAAAAGTAGTTTTGGCTAGCATGGTATCACAGTTGATTGGTTTAATCATGTTACTGATTGTAGTAGGATTCAACGGCCAACTAGGATTCTATGTTTTACTTCTTCCTTTTGTATTGGTATTGCAAATATTATTTACAACGGGTTTAGTGTGGATTCTGGCAAGTATCAATGTTTTCTTTCGTGATTTATCACAGATCATCACAGTGATTTTGATCTTACTTATGATGGTTTCACCAATTGCCTATACAACTGATATGTTAACCAGTGAACTGGTGTATTTCATGCAATTCAATCCGATGTACTATATGATTAGTTTGTATAGAGAGATTATAATCTACAACTCCTTACCAAGTTGGGATATAACTTTGATTTTTGTAGCATTGTCCTTAGGACTGTTTTTTTTAGGACATTACGTATTTACCCGATTGAAAGTGGTGTTTGCAGATTATGTATGATGAATACGCTGTTCAAATTAATAACGTAAACAAATTATTTAAATCTTACAAGCATCCCAGAGATCGTATACTTGACGTCCTTGGATTTGGCATTCTTACAAAAAATAGATACGAAGAATTTTGGGCGTTAAAAGATATAAATCTTAACATTAAAAAAGGCAGTAAGATAGCTTTAGTCGGTAGGAATGGTGCTGGCAAAAGTACTCTGCTCAAAATAATTGCCGGTAGTTTAAGACCAACTGATGGAGACATAAAAATAAATGGGAAGGTCTCTGCCCTAATGGAGCTGGGTACGGGCTTTCACCCAGAGTTTTCTGGGCGTGAGAACATTTTCGCCTCATTGTCGTATTCCGGTATCGTTGGTAAAGAAGCAAAAGAAAAATTTGAAGAAATCGTTGATTTCTCAGAACTAGAAGAGTTTATTGATAAACCTGTTAAGACTTACTCAGCAGGTATGTATGCACGGCTAGCTTTTGCTACATCAACTGCTGTCATTCCTGAGATCCTTATTGTAGATGAAATACTAGGGGCTGGAGACGCATACTTCATCAATAAATCGATTGAGCGAATGAAAAAATTAACGGAGGGTGGTACAACTGTTCTCTTTGTATCACACGACATATCTTCTGTTCAAAAAATGTGCAACGAGGCTGTATGGATTGATAAGGGAAAAATAGTGATGGAAGGAAATATTTTAGATGTTACTGCAGAATACCTAGCATCAATTCGGAAACAGGAAGAGAGAAGACTAAAAGCTAGAAATGTAAGATTAAAACATAATAATTTTAAAACCTTAGAGGAGGGAATTGAAGATTCACTTGTTTACTTTCACTTCATCACAGAGAATGGGGCACCATTAGAAAAACATCCCATATCAGAGGTGAAGTTTTATTGTAAAGATAAGGTTATTGAGTCTCTGCAAATTGGTGACGCTGGTGATACAAATAATGGAAGTGATTTGTTCTTAATTGCGGATAAAGAAACAATTAACTGGTCTTCGCCTGTTGAGCAAAATGGAAAAAGATATCGATCATTTGAAGACGTAGGTGGAGAATACCAGCACGCTCTATTTGTACTTAAAGTACAAAATTTAGCTGAATTAAGAAACTATGAATTAGAAATCGTTTATCAGGATATATCGAGTGAGAAAGTGAAAATTGAGTTTTTTGATGGTGAAAACTATGTTGCGATTGGTCATCTTGAAGCAAATGATGATTCCGAGTGGAAATCAAGTGTATTTAGTCTGAAAGAGGCTATACATGATGAAAGTATGGATGATGAGACAGTTAATACGATAAATTATCAGGAACTACTCGAACAGAGGGAAAGTAATAGTCGAATATATGGCTCAGGTGAAATGGTTATTACTTCTGTAGATTTTTTAAATGATAATAATGAGGCATCACATGTCTTCCAAAACCTCGGGTATAAAAAAGTAAGAATCAATTATTTTGCGAAAGAAAAAGTGAGAAACCCAATTTTTGTGCTTGCTTATTACTTGTTAGATGGAACTTGTGCTATGCAAGTATTATCCAATAAAGATGGATATGAAGTAAAAGAGACATTTGGCGAAGGCTTTGTAAATGTATTCTTTAATCCTTTACTTTTAGGGGAAGGTACTTATCTCGTATCAGTAGCAATCTTTAAAGAGTTAAATTTGTTAGATAATGTTGAACCGCCTGCTTACGATCTTCACGATAAAATGTATGAAATTAAAGTGGAGCAGCCTTTCGGGGTTAATGTATCTTTAGGATTAATTAATCACCCTGTCAGATGGGGAGGGAATGAGAAGGGGGCTATATAATGGAAAACAGTAACATTATGAAATATTACAATTCCCCGGATATTTGGGAACAAGATCCAACTCAACACCAGGTTGAGATCACCGAACTAATCTTGTCAAAAATTCCAAATGGTGTGAAGTCTATTTTGGACATAGGTTGTGGCAACGGAATTGTTACAAATCGTTTGGCAATGAAATATGACAGAGTTTGCGCAGTGGATATAAGTGAAGAAGCACTTAAATATGTGCAAACAGAAAAAATAGTAGGGTCAATAGATAAGCTGCCATTCAAGGATGAGGAATTTGATCTCATATTAATTTCTGATGTGCTTGAACATTTGCCAACAGAAGTCTTCGAAAAAGGTATTCAAGAATTACAAAGGGTTACTAAAAGATATATTTTAATAGTTACACCGTTTCAAGAAAAGCTAGAATTTGGCATGATGACCTGCAATAATTGCTTGTGCCAATTTCATGTGAATTTGCATATTCATTCTATTAACAAAGAAACGATTGTGCATGCGTTTGGAGCGAAATTTATCATAAAGCAAATGAGTTTCGGCGGAGATGAATGGAGCCATATTCCATCATATGCAAAACAACTAAAGAGCTTATATCACTACTCCAATAATTGGGATAATGCTGTGTGTCCGCAGTGTGGTGTAAAACAAAATAACCCTAGTGACTCCAATCAAAAGATGATCACTAGTCCCAAGTTTTACGATGCAATTGCAGACTCTGTACATAAAGTGATAAATCAGTTTCGCTTAGAGGAACTTCTTCATAACGAAGCGCTTTTTTTGTTAGAGAAAGATTCTGGTTCCAGAACCGAATCAACTAGCAAAACATTATTAATCGAAAGTGACGTTCGATTGAAAAATGTGAGGCTTATTAGTGATGATAAGTGGAACTTAGATTTTGCGAATCCTTTCTCTCAAAGATCTCATACCGTATATTTCGGTTACAAGCCATATACAGTAGTTGGAGATAGCTTAAATATTTCGAACATCATAACGGAGGACTCACACAGCTATCGATTAGTTGGGCCGAAGGAAAATAGTTCCAATCATGCGATATTTATCATTCCGAAATTTACGGATGAAGAGTTTTACTTATTCATTGAATATCAGGATATTACCAATGAGTCTCTATTCGTAAATGTATTTGACCGAGAACGCTCTTATATACCAATTGGTCAGTTAGAAAATAAAGCAGATGGGGAATGGAAGAAGCAAAGAATTATCGTACCAGCTGGAATCAAATGTCCAGCAGAAGGTTTTATATTCGAACTGACGTCAATTGACAAGATACAAGAGTTACATCCGATTAAATACATTTATGTTAACAATGATTCTCAGAATAACCAAATCTATTCCGTAATTCCTGAAGAGCAAAATGTATCAATAGACCTCAGTGAATGGATAGAAACATTAATTGAATCGAACTGTTACTTCATATGTGATGCAGATAGCAATAGATCAGAGGGGTTTATGGCGTCCCTTCAAGTAGGGGCTACACGGATTGATTTGAGATCTGCTCTGATGAATGGTTCTTATGTTATCGAAGTACCATCTGAATTGATAAATCTATTTGAGAAGACTACAGTGGGTACAACAGAAATATCAATTAATGATCTATTGGATGTACTGACTGAACCAAAAAAGAGGGAATTTTCCTCTGAACAAATACATTCCGAATTGAATGTACTTCAATTAGAGATGAAAAGTCTACAT
Organism: Brevibacillus sp. AG; assembly: GCF_028369215.1. Classification (NCBI taxonomy): domain Bacteria; kingdom Bacillati; phylum Bacillota; class Bacilli; order Caryophanales; family Paenibacillaceae; genus Brevibacillus; species Brevibacillus sp. AG. Next base: position 390,239 of record NZ_JAQMYO010000004.1, read on the forward strand.
GAAAAGTATGAAAAATTGCTAGTCAATCTTCAAAATGTAGAAACAGAGTTGGAAATACATAGAAACATAAAAATCGAGAATGAAAGACAAATCGTTTGGTTTCAAAACCGGACAGCCGAACTTGAACATCTGAATGAGCGCTATCAAAATGACTACAAGGATATAACCGAAAAATATGAGAACCTAATAATAGACTACGAAAAAATGGCTAGGTTTCAGAGCCAAGTGGCTGAGCTTGAAATAGAGAAACATCGATACGTAGGGGAACTAGAACAGTTAAATGAGAAATACGAGGGTATTTTAGGAGAAAATAAACAACTCTTACGTGAAGTTGACAATAAAATTGAGGCGTTGCAGGACCTAAATACAAAATTAGAAAAATTAGAGAAAATGAATGTTGTGCAGTTCTTTTTACGAAAAAAATAACAATACGTTACAGTGCCGGTCGGAGGGGTCATTTTGAATATATTAGTATTAACTCCTGATACAGATATTGATCGAAGAATTACATTGCAGGCGAACTCCCTGGTAAAACATGGGTTTAAAGTAACAATTATAGGCGTGCCTTTCTCTGGTGACAATTTCTTATCGGGAACGATTGACCCTAATATTGCGATTAAAAGAATTGAACTTCAAAACATTGAATACCACTCAAAAATCGTGAAATTTTACAGAGGTATTCATAAAAAAATTATGAGTTTTGCTTATAAAAGAAACGACTTTATTAACCAATATGCAAATAAAAATATGGTAGCCATTGAAGAGAACACTTCTTATAAACTTGTTAGGAAGTCTAATAATAAGATGGTTTCTATTAATACTAGGTTGTTAAATTGGATAACGACCAAATGTATAGCACTGGTGCAAAAAATGGTAAATGTTTTTTATAACTTGGTTTTAAAGTTCTTTCGTACATTTAACATTAACTTTTTTCCGTTATTTGATAAGGCCTTCTATAATGCGGGCATTCAAGAAGAGTTTGATCTAGTCGTGGCTAACGACTTACCAGCATTAAAGGCAGGATATATGCTTGCAAAAGAAAGAAACGTCCCTTTAATTTATGATGCACATGAAAATTATACGGAACAATGTACACTTCCAAAAAAATATGCTCTGTTATTGGAAGAAATAGAAGCACAAATCTTACCTGAAGTTGATTTCTGGATAGTACCAAATGAATTACTAGGTGAACAAATTATAGAGAAGTGCCAGAAGAAGTATAATGTGACAGTAAAAGAACCATTGGTTATTCAAAATGCCGTTAAACATTGGGGTGAGTATCTCAACTACCAGCATTCAGATTTATTTAGAGAAAAGTTAGGAATTGGGCGAGAGAAGAAGATTTTATTGTTTCAAGGTGGCTTTTTGGGCAAGAGAAACCTTGAAAACCTTGTGAAGGCAATGAAATACGTAAAAAATGAGAATGTTGTTTTAGTTATGCTCGGGTTCGGTACTTATGTCGAAGTCCTAAAAAGCATTGCTAGAAAGTTAAATGTCGAGAGTAAAGTTTATTTTATGGAAGCTGTTTCTCAAGATGAACTACTGAAGTACACTTGTTCGGCAGATGTAGGGATTATCCCGTACCCTGCAGTGGATAAAAACACATATTACTGTTCCCCAAACAAATTATATGAATTTATACAAGCGCGCTTACCGATTTTAGCCAACGATTTACCTTTTTTACGAAAAGTAATCATTGGTGAAGAGATTGGTATTGTTCAAGACTTTTCTAAACCTAAATATATTGCAAATGCAATAGATGTGTTCTTTGAGGATGAGGGTAAGTTGCAGCATTTTAAAGAAAAATTAAATGATGCAGCGAGAAGAATCAATTGGGAAGTAGAGGAACAAAAGTTAACTAGTGAGTATTTAACGATGAGAAAAACTGAAAAACTACTAGAGAAGGTATTCGTTTAAGGAGGACTTGCGTCGTGTGTGGCATTTATGGAATTGTTCGTTCAGAGAAGCGAGTATATGAAAATGAATTAAGAATCATGGGAGAAAGACTTAAGCACCGCGGCCGTGATGATGAAGGAATTTTTTTGCATGACAATATTGGTTTGGGCCATAAGCGTTTAAGTATTATTGACGTAACAAACGGGAAACAACCAATGACAAACGAGGATGGAACAGTCTGGATTGTCTTTAATGGGGCAGTATACAACTACTTAGAGTTACGGCAAGAATTAGTACAAAAAGGGCACAATATTAAAACCTATTGTGATACAGAAGTCATCATTCATGCCTATGAGGAATATGGAAAAGACTGTGTAAGTCGTTTCAATGGTATGTTTTCATTTGTGATATGGGACCAAAACAAGCAAGAGATATTTGCTGCTAGAGATCGATTCGGGGTTAAACCATTTTACTATTCCATGCAAGATGGTGAATTTATTTTTGCGTCTGAGATTAAAGCGCTCCTTTCCCATAATCCAGCACTGCGTAAAGTAAATATGAAGGGTTTAAAAGATTACTATGTTTTTCAGTATACATTAGCAGATAAAACACTTTTTGAAGGGGTTAAAAAGCTGGAGCCAGGATACCATTTAACTATAAAAATAAACGATGGTTTCCGAGCAAAAATCGAGCAGTATTGGGATTTTAATTTTAACTATGACTTGTATCATACAGAGGATTACTTCGTCGACAAAGTAAGGTTTTTATTAGAAGATGCTGTAAAGATTCGGTTAAGAAGTGATGTGCCTGTGGGAGCGCATCTTAGTGGTGGATTGGATTCAAGCTCAGTTGTTTCATTTGCAGCTTCTCTTCTTGAGGGAATGAATATAAAGACGTTTACTGGAGGATTTGCAGACAGTAAAGAGTATGACGAAACATACTACGCGAAATTAGTTGCAAAGCATTCAAAGGCAGATTACTATGAGATTTTTCCAACTGCTAGTGATTTTGCAGATAGTATCCAAGATATCATATATTATTTGGATGAACCAGGAGCAGGCCCAGGTGTATTTCCACAATACATGGTTTCGAAGCTTGCCAGTCAGCATGTAAAGGTAGTTCTAGGAGGACAAGGTGGCGACGAGATATTTGCGGGATATGCACGATACATGGTTGCTTACCTAGAAGAAAGCTTGAAAGGTGCAATTGAAGATACGGCGAATCGTGGGGAATTTGTAACTACATTAAGTTCCATCATCCCAAATCTTAACCTATTGAGCAACTATAAACCAATGCTTCAGCATTTCTTTAAAGAGGGGCTTTTCGGTCCACAGGATCAGAGATATTTCCGTTTAATTGATAGAAGTGAAGGAATGAAAGATGTATTAGACTCCGATTTGTTTACGGAGAGCAGTAGCTATTCTGTATTTGATGATTATCAAAAGATATTTAATCGTTCAAACGCAACTTCTTATCTCGACAAAATGTTATATTTTGACGTAAAGGCATCTTTGCCAGCATTACTGCATGTTGAGGATCGGACCAGTATGGCAGTAGGCTTGGAATCGAGATTACCACTACTTGATTACCGACTAATGGAGTTAGTTGCTACGATTCCGCCTGTAATAAAATTCCAAAGTGGTAAATCAAAAAATATTTTGAAACAAGCTGTTAAAAATCATGTACCAGACGAGATCATTAATCGGAAGGACAAAATGGGCTTCCCCGTACCATTAAATGAGTGGTATCAAAAAGATCTGAATGGATTCATAAAGGAAATACTTCTTGATCCTCGTACTGCTAATAGGGGATATTACAACGTTACTGAAATCGAAAAAATCCTGAGCAAGCAAACAAAATTTAGCCGTGTGATGTGGGGGCTACTTTGCCTGGAGCTGTGGTTTAGGGAATTCATTGATTAATCGCCTTCGTATCCTTCTAAGTATATTACTAACATGACTTATCTGAGAAAGAGTGATTGATTTAATGAATAAAATCATTGTAATTCTATTCTTAGCTTGTTCTTTAGTATTTATTTCCGGATTTGAAAGTAAATCTATTAAATCCGATTCAAACTTACTAAAACTGGTAGAGCTAAACTTGCAAATTCACAATAGCTTTGATTACGGGGTTGGATTACCCGGGTATCCAACTATGGCGCAAACGATAGAGTACGGTAACGGTCATTGTGGTCTATATGTGACCTATCTGGCAGAGGAATTTAAGAAAAAAGGCTACAAGGCAGTTGTTTGGGATTTACATTCTGGATTATCGTCGAGCGAACAATTTTTATATCACTCGGTAATTGAAACCGTGATTGACAATAAAATATATACGTTTGATCCTACTTTGGGGATTTACTATGAAAATTCAGTGAGTGAATTAATTACAAATGCGTCAATTTCAAAAAATGCTGTAGGAACAATTAAAAATGAAAAACTAAAAATATATGCAAACCCATACTTTTGGGCTAATGTAAAAAAAACTCAAATTCAAACAACTCTTAATTATGCTAAGGATAATATTATTACGAAGGTACCTTATACTGTTAGAGGGAAAGATAATTTCTATAGCTCTCCTAATGATTTAGAAGCCAGTTTAAACCTGATTGGGGCAGAATATACTGCATCAAAGGAAGGAATATTACCGGTAGAGTTTACCATTACCTTTTCGAAAGAAGTAAACGTCAATAGACTTTACTTTGAGTGGTTTGATCTGGACAATTATCCCACAGAATTCTCTATATATGACAACAAGAATTCAAAACTCATTAGCACCTATAAGGATTATGTTAATGAAGTAGGTTATGAAAATACTTGGCTAAATTCAAGTGTTAAAACTAACTCGCTAACATTTAAATTTTCGAAATTTAAGGGACAGCAACGACTCTTATTAAGGAACCTACACTTGTATTAGTCGTAAGCTCATTAGCTAAGGAGTAAACTAATATGAACTCCCTTGAAATAATACGGAGAGGTATTAATTTCGTAGTAATATTATGATTCTCATGCTAGAAAGGTAAGGTGGATACTAATGAGAATTAACAACAAAGTAGTGCTAACAATAATTATGCTATTTCTCACTTTTGTATCTCTAAGTCTCATCTTTCGGGAAAGTGGCAATGCTACAGTGGAAAGGGGAGAAGCGATTTCAGTGAAACCCGATTGGATGCCACGCCACTTAGATTTGGACACAAATTATGGAACATATATGGTTGAAAAAGAGCTTAATAACATGCCCAGTTTTGTTGTAAGTATTTCTAAATACAAAGATAGGGAGTATTTAGTTTCTGATTATCAAGATGTTCACATTGTAACCATGACAGGGAAGAATGATAAATTAACAACTCTTCAGGTACCAAATAATATTAAAGTTTGGAATCCGACAGGCGTATTTTTTAGTGATAACTCAGATACGGTATATGTAGCTAATTATAATGGGCACAATATTTTAGAGTTTCAAATTGATAGAGATAATTCGTCACTGCAGCTTGTAAAAGAGATTAAGCACCCCGAGATGAAATCCCCAGAAAACGTTGTAGTGAGTAAGGATGGAAAATATATAGCTGTTGCGGATTATGATGGAAACAGTGTGTTTTTATTCGATAACCAAGGCAAACATCTCTGGCAATGCGAGATAAAACAAGCGCACGGAGTTGCAATTGCGGAAGGGTATGTATATGCAACTGGTTTAACTGATCGTGAAGTAGTTAAAATAGATATGAAGGGAAACATTGTTAAGAATACTGGAAAGCTTGGCTGGGGGCAGAATGAATATCTATGGCCAACGAGTATTGATGTTTCAAATAATGGAGACGTAGTTGTATCAGATGCACATACAGGACGGTTATCTTTTCTTGATAAGGAACTAAATTTTATAGGATCAATCGGTGGGAATGGTCCAGGCGTTGACCTATTTAACTTCCCGTATTCAGCAGTTTTTTCTGATAATATGATACTCGTTACTGATTCTATGAAGGGAAGAATCTTAGAATTAGATTACTCTGGTAAGGTCATGAACCAATTTGTTATTGGACCTGTAAAAATTTCAGGAATAAAAGGTCCTGTTCTGTCGGGTAGCAATGGTAAGGAATACACATTCGAATCAATGACATTTGATGAAATATCACCCGATTTATTAAACTCTTATAAAAGAGCAGAAACAAGCTTCGTTGGAGGATTTAACTCCATAGATTTATTGACAAAAAATAAAACCGTGTTGTCTCAAGTTGAAATTGACTCTCAAAATTCATCAGTATACACAGGAGATTCGTTTTGGTATGTTACTTGGATAAAGAAAATTGACTTAGACGGTAGTGATTACTATATTTTTGGGTCTCCACAACATCACACTTTTATTGTTTATGATCCAAACAGCAATATCTTTGCGATTAATAACACACATAGTGAACTATTTGATATTTGGGTGTATGATGATACTGTTTACGGGCCAGAAGGAAGGTCTACTGATCTTTCTGGTATAGTTAAAGAAGCAAAGCAGCAGTTTGACAGATTTAACAGCGAACTAAGAAAGGGAACACCTCGAAAGAAGGCGTACCAAAAAGTATTTTATCCTGAAAAAAGTGATGCTGATTTTGATAACTGGTTTACGAAAATGATGACTTCTAAAGAAGCAAAAGAGTTCTTACAGCAGATCTCTAAAGGAGCAGATCCTGAGACGGTCGCTAAAAAATACTTCTTTGCCATTAAAGACGAGCCATACCAATATTTATTAGAGAACCTCCTCGTAAAAGTGTTGAGCGAACCGATCAAGCCAATTGAAGAATTAAGTGGAATTGCAGAAATAAAAAATGAACGTAAGCCTTATCCAGGTTATGGTATCGCGGGAAGCATAGATAATGACCAGAATACTTACACAGGTTATGTAGAAGGAATGCAACAAAGTACATTTGAATTAGTATGGAAACATCCTATAAGTATTAGTGATATTACTATAGAATGGCTATCAGATGAAAATCGTGGGCTTGATTATAAAATGCTAGGTATTCTACCCGATGGATCATCGAAAGTCATTACTAATGTAAAAAATAATAACGAAGTCACAAACAATTTCTCGATTAATGGTTTTCCACCTATTGTTAAACTTGTTTTTGAGTTTGATAGGGGACAAGGGCAAAATCGGCTGTTAATGAGAAATTTTAGAGTCTGGGGAACTTTGCTAAATAAATAGATTTGTTATAGGAGCAGGTATATGTGTGGTTTTGTCGGGGTACTTAACATAAATCGAGAAAAGATTAATCAAGATAAACTTATTAAGATGCGTGATATCATCGCCCACCGAGGTCCTGATAGTGAGGGGATATTCCTCGATAACAATCTCGGATTAGGTTTTCGTCGACTCAGTATTATTGATTTAGAAGCGGGCCATCAGCCAATGACAACGGTTGATGGCCGTTATACCATTGTGTTTAATGGGGAGATTTATAATTACATAGAATTGCGTAAGCTTTTAGTCCAAAGAGGAGTGATCTTCCGTACTGAATCTGACACGGAGGTTCTACTACAGTTGTTGGCCCAAGAAGGGAAAAAAGGTTTATTACGAATAAACGGAATGTTTGCCTGTGCTGTGTGGGATAAACAAAGGCGCGAGCTATTTGTGGCACGAGACCGAATAGGAATAAAACCGTTTTACTATTACTTTGATGGAGAACGGTTTGTATTTGGTTCAGAGATTAAAGCGATTATTGCCGATCGCACAATTAAAAGGGAGCCCAATTACCAAGCCATTGTAGACTATCTTTCATTCATGTACGTGCCAGATGATAAGACATTTTTTAATAACATTAAAAAATTGCTGCCAGGTCATTGTGCAACAGTGTCCGAAAAAGAAGGCTTGGTCATTGAAGAGTACTGGGACCTTACATTTGAAGCTGCTTCTAGAACAGAATCTCAAACGGTTGAAGAGCTAAGGTTTTTAATAAATGACTCCGTAAAATTACACCTACGGAGTGATGTTCCAGTGGGTTGTCACTTAAGTGGTGGGCTTGACTCAAGTACGGTTAGCTCTTTATCAGCTAAACATCTTCAGCAACGAATAAAAACGTTTTCTGGGAAGTTCAATGAAAGCGATTTTTATGATGAAACAAAATATGCAAAAATAGTTTCGAAAGCATCAGGCACCGAATATCTTGAGATCGTTCCTGATATGAATTTTTTTCAAAATTCTTTAGCCAAACTAATATGGCATATGGATGAACCAGCAGTCGGACCGGGTATTATCCCGCAATTTTCTGTTTGTCAATTAGCTGCTGATAATGTCAAAGTAGTTTTAGGTGGTCAGGGCGGGGATGAGATATTCGGGGGGTATACACGTTATTTCCTTGCATATGAAGACCTTCCTTTGAATGGGCAGCCGTCATCCCCTGTAGCAGCAATGCAAAAGTCATTTTCGAACAGCTTGAAAAGAAAGGCTCTGCTCATTTACGGGTATGCCAAGCAACATGGAATCAAAACAACAATGAAAAAGATAGGACAACGAATACAGGAAACACCAACGCAACCGGGAACATTTGAGGAGATATGGCGAAAATATTCTACATCGATGGTACTTAATCCCAATTTATTTGGTTTGAAGATGCAGGACACCATTTCAAATTACGATATGAATGATACATTCAATGGGTATCTCCGTAAAGATGTGAGTGAAGACCCTTTCGACCTAATGCTCTATCATGATATCAAAGCATATCTCCCAGGACTGCTTCAAGTCGAAGATCGAACGAGTATGGCGGTATCGTTAGAATCAAGAGTACCGCTTCTTGATTATCGGATTGTGGAATTTGCTGCTACTATTCCGTCTTCTGTAAAGGTAAAGGGATTAGAACCAAAATATATATTTAAGCAGGCAATAAAGGGAATGATACCCGATGAAGTTCTAAACCGAAAAGACAAAAAAGGGTTTCCAACGCCAATCAACGTTTGGTTTAAAAAGGATCCGCAATTTGTGAATAAAATCTTGCTAGATGATTCAGCAAGACAAAGGGATTTATTTAATGTAGCGGGAATTTCAAATATGCTATCAACAAACGTTGATTTCAGTTGGCAGCTATGGTCCTTATTGAATGTTGAGCTTTGGTTTAAAATATTTATTGATGAAGATCCTCGATTTGTAGATTCAAATGGATATATACAAAAAAGGGTTGAACTCGCATGAAAAAGAAACACATTTGCATGCTTGTAAGCAACGAGGTAACCTCTGATCCCAGAGTGACGAAGGAAGCGAGTTCACTAAGTAATCTCTGTCAGGTAAGTATAGTAGGTATACGCAAAACATTAAGCGTTCCAAAGTATGAGAAAATTGGAAACTACACTGTGCTTCGTGCAAATGGGTTAACTAATCGTTTAAAAAAGAGCACGACGACGCTAGGTATTCTAAAGATCGCGTTGAAAAAAATATCTGCTTTTTTGGAGATGAGTAAGATTGCATTTGCACAAAAAGCAGACGTTTATCATGCTCATGATTTTGATATGTTGCCATTTGCCTATGTGGTTGCCAAATTAAGAGGGGCGCTACTTGTGTATGACTCACATGAGCTGTGGGCTGAGCAGAGGGCTGACTTTCCCCAATGGTTTAAAAGATTGGTAATGTTGATAGAAGGGTATGTTATCCGACGTGCTAAAAAAACGATAACGGTCAATGAATCAATTGCTCGGGAACTTCAAAAGCGTTACCGGTTAGTCGACTTGCCTATCATTCTACACAACTTTACGATGCTCCAAAATGAAAAAAACCTTCAGATTTATGATAACCACTCAAAAATAGTGATACTGTATCACGGGGGGTATCTGAAAGATAGAGGATTGGAAGAGTTAATAAAGTCTGTGAAGTTTCTCCCTCCTCATATTGTGATCCGCTTAAGAGGGATGGGACCTATGGAAGAAGAACTCCGAACTCTTGCTGCACCATATATAGTCAGCGGTCAAATTGAATTTTGTGAGCCAGTAGCAATGATGGATTTAGTTAAGGAAGCAAGCGAAGCTGATATCGGAATCATCCCGTATAAACCGACTTGTTTAAATAACCTATTCAGTCTTCCAAATAAACTGTCTGAGTATATGATGGCTGGCCTAGCCGTCTGTGCTAGCAATCTCCCAGAAATCCGGAAATTGAATGATAGAGTGCATTTTGGGGAATTGTTTGACCCTACTGATCCAAAGAGTATTGCAGAGGCATTAGTCCGTTTGTCTTCTGAAAAAGAATATTTGCGTCAATGCAGGGAAAATGCAAAAACATGGGCAGATAGGGAAGGGAATTGGGAGGAAGAAAGTGAAAAGTTGATCTTTCTTTATACCAATCTATTAGGTGAACGATATGAAAAAAGTCTGGATCGTTAACCAGTATAGTGTTACACCCGAATATCCAGCTAGTACACGTCATTACGAACTAGCCAAATACTTAGCAAAGCGACACACTGTCACTTTATGGGGAAGTAACTTTATTCATCACAACAAAACGTATCGTTTTTCCAAATGGACGTTGATAAAAAAAGAAGTGCTAGAAGGTTTTCGTTTTCTATGGATAGGAGCGATATCTTATAAGGATAACGGAGTACTTCGATTTATAAACATGTTTCTGTTTGCTATTTGTTTTTTTGTCGCAGGGTTGTTCCAGCGTGAAAGACCCGACGTCTTGATAGGATCATCGCCTCCATTGTTTACTGCCTTCTCTGCCATGTTGCTAGCAAAGGTTAAGAAAGCTGTATTTATTTTGGAGGTCAGGGACTTATGGCCGGATTCATTGATTGATATTGCTGGAGGAAGGCACAAACTGCTAATCAGTCTGTTGCGCTGGATGGAACACGTATTGTATAGGGAAGCGGATAAAATTATAGTACTGACAGAAGGTATTGGTGATCGAATACACCAAAAGGGAATATCGCAGGATAAACTCTTTTTTCTGGCTAACGGAATTGATATAGAAACTGTTACGCTGCCATCTGATCCCTCCCATGACAGACAAAAAATACGAGAGTCGCTAGGGATCTCAAATGAGGATTTTGTCTGCATGTATGCAGGTGCGCATGGACCCGCCAATGATTTGGTTCAACTCATATGTGCCATGGAAATGCTTAAAGAGGAACACAGGATCAAAATTGTACTAATGGGTGAAGGTATTGAGAAGCCGAAACTCCAACAGATAACGAAAGAAAAGGGATTAGGAGAAGGTATACTATTCCTCTCAGCTGTTTCAAAATCAAACGTTCACAAGTATTTAAATTGTGCGGACGCTTTTCTTATTTGTTTAAAAGATGTTCCTTTGTTTGAAGGGGCACTTCCAAACAAATTGTTTGACTATCTGTTACATGAAAAATTGATTATTACTACAGTGCGAGGAGAACTTCTTAACTTTTTGGAGCGTTTCAATCTAGGTGTATATGGGAATATCAAGGAAACTGGTGAGCACTATCTACCTGAGGTAATACGTAAGCTTGCGTACGGCGAATTTTCGGTGTCTAGCATTTCAGGAAAAGATATCGTTTCGAAACAATTTTCGCGCGAGAATCAGGCAGAGACCTTGGCAGTTATGATGGAGGAGTTAATCAAAAATGGAAGGTGACCAACATATGAGTACATTTATCAACTCGCAAGCGAAATTAGGGAATCATGTTACATTCGGTTATAACTGCATCATTGAAGAAGATGTAGAGATTGGTGACAATGTATCTATCGGTCATAACGTTATCATTTACAAAGGCACGAAAATCGGCGAAGGATGCCAAATACATGACAATGTTGTAATTGGAAAAAAACCTATGCGTGCTGCAAGATCGATCTTAAAGGCGCAATCAGATCATCCACCAACTGTGATCGGAAATCGTTGTACAATTGGAACCAGTGCAATTGTTTACGTGAATGCGCAACTGGCAGATGAAGTATTCGTGGCTGATCTTGCTACAATTCGTGAAAAGGTAACAATAGGCAGCCAAACGATTATCGGCCGTGGAGTGGCTATAGAAAACGAATGTAGCGTAGGCGCATATTGCAAGATTGAGACAAATGCATACATCACTGCTTTTTCTACGATTGAAGACTATGTGTTTGTTGCACCTGGTGTTGTAACAAGTAATGATAACTATATTGGACGTACGGAAAAAAGATTTTCTGCTTTTAAAGGGTGTACAATTCGAAAAGGCGGCAGGGTAGGAGCAAATGCCACTCTGTTACCTGGACTGATTGTGGAGGAAGATGGAGTCATTGGGGCAGGAAGCGTGGCAACTAAACAGGTAGTCTCTGGGAAGATTGTTGTCGGTAATCCAGCAAAGCCGTTAAGAGATGTGGAAGAAGACCAACTCTTAATAAATCAGCCTAAAAAATCCTAAGAATCGACATAGACATATGAATGTGTGATGTTTGGAAAACAGTAAGTATGTTAAAATACCTCTAGCAATTGATATTGTTAGGGGTTTTTTTATGTTTAATATATTGGATAGACGCATTGACAAGTTTATTTTGTTAACGGTCGACTTGTTCATCATTTTTTTAACATATGTTCTGGCTTTTTTCTTGAGGTATGAAAATATTACAGCTAGAAACTGGGAATCGTTTCTGGCGCTTGCACCTTGGATTCTTTTGATTAGCTTGTTTTTTCTAACAGTCTATGAGCTTTATACATTAAATAGAAAAAGCATATGGGATGTTGTCAGAAGTATTTTCGTTGCGACTACATTCATTACGTTCTTAACAATGGCTGCTTCTTTTATTTTTCGTGAGTTTGCGCTGCCGAGATCTGTCATAGTAATTTCTTATTTTCTTATGATTGGATTACTGTCAGGATGGAAATTTATTTATTCGAAATGTAAACGTGATTATAAAGCAGGTACAACATTGCTAATTGGTTCACAGGTTGAATTTGCAAAGATCGACATGTCATTCCTCGGTGCTATAAAGTGGAAACATGTTCAGCCTGATCAAAGCCTAGAAGAAATCATTGCACAAATGAATAAGGTAGATTCCGTCATAATAACCCCAGAATTATTGGAAGAAAAGAAAGCCCAGATTATTTACCAAGCTATGAAACAGAATAAGATCGTATATGTTGTTCCATCCTTATATGATTTGCTGCTTTCTAAATCGATTATCACATCACTTGATGACACGATGGTCCTAGCAGTCAAGCCATTTGGTCTTCCTGCTGACCAGCGATTGATCAAGCGGGTTTTTGATATGATTTTCTCTTTTCTTTTTTTGGTGCTCTTATCCCCAATTTTTCTTTTCGTGAGTTTTCTGATCAAGTTTGAGGAGCCAAAAGGAAGGATCATTTTCAAGCAAAATAGAATCGGTCAGCATGGAAATGAATTTCATATTTATAAATTCCGCTCAATGATAGAAGATGCAGAAGTACATACGGGACCAATCATCGCTAAGCAAAACGATTCTCGAATTACACGGGTTGGAAGGTTATTGAGACTAACCAGAATTGATGAACTGCCTCAATTGTTTAATGTACTCATAGGTGATATGTCACTTGTGGGTCCAAGGCCGGAGAGAGAATATTTTACTAAGCAGTTTGTCCAACAGTTCGAATCCTATGAATACCGACATGTTGTAAAACCTGGAATTACGGGATATGCCCAAGTTATGGGGAAGTACACGACGGATGTTGAGGATAAGCTGCGATATGACTTGCATTATATTAGAAACTACTCTCTTCTGCTAGATATAATCATTATGTTACGTACGATCATTGTCTTGCTTGATAAAACCAAAGCAGAAGGACGAGAAAAGCCTGCAAAGGTTAAAAAAGGTGACAGTAAATTTCCTGTTAATTATTGAGAAGATAGAAGCCGTCACAAATGTGTGAAGAGGAGACTTTAATGAAAGTACTCGTAACTGGAGGGGCAGGTTTTATAGGTTCCCATATTGTAGATGAATTAATTGAGTGTGGACATCACGTTGTCGTGTTGGACAATTTATCCGTAGGGAATAAGGGGAATCTCACTAGGAACGTTCGAATCATTGAACAAGATATTAGAGATGATTTACATCCGCTCTTTTCTAGAGAAAAGTTTGACATTGTAATACATCAGGCTGGGCAAGTTAGCGTACCTAATTCTTTAAGAGACCCCATTACGGATCTTCAGGTCAATTTAACAGGGCTACTCAATCTTTTAGAAGCAGCTCGAAAGCATCAAGTAAGAAAAGTAATATTTGCTTCGACAGCTGCTGTATACGGAATGCCAATCGAATTGCCTATTAAAGAGAGTCATCCGCTGAAGCCAGTTTCTCCGTACGGCTTAACGAAAAAGACATCAGAAGAATATTTGAGGATGTATCATGAACTTTATGGTATCGATTTTACTATTTTACGATATGCCAATGTTTATGGCCCAAGGCAGTCTTCAAATGGAGAAAACGGTGTCGTCTCTATTTTCACTGATTTATTCAGCAGAGGAGAATCACCGATTATTTATGGAGATGGGAGCACCACGCGTGATTTTGTGTTTGTAAAGGATATCGCTAGAGCAAATGTACTTGCACTGCAAGCAGGAGATGGAGAAATCTTTAATGTTTCCACAGGAGTTTCTACAAGTTTAAACGAGCTGTACAACCTGTTTAACAATTTATTAAGTGGACAGGGAGCACCTGTTTATGTAGATTCCAGATTAGGTGACATTAATCATTCTGTTTTATCTAATTCTCACATTATGGATAAATTAGGGTGGGTGCCTAAAACAAGTTTAACTGATGGCATTCGAGAGACGTTGGATTGGAAACTACAATTAGCGATTAGGTAATTCTCCGTTTATGTAAACAGGAAACGTGGTAATCAAATCTGAAGGTCCAGCCAGTAACAGGCAGGTCCTTTATTTTTTTGTACGTATATTGTTTATCCCCATAATAGAAAAAAGACCAACTGAGCTGGTCAGTTGGCAAATGGTGCTTCCCCAAGTTATTTGTTTAGACACTTATATTCTAGCAATGTTGAATAATATTGTAAACTTTAACATCTTATAGGTGCCGAGCTATGAAGTAAGGATACCTTTCCATTCCTTGACATCATCTGCTTCATACGGGTATCCTAACATAACTACTATTACGAATGGCTCTGTTCTATGGTTGCACAAGCCGTATATTTGCTGTTTGTAATGCCAAGTTTTCTATGTTGCAAAAGGATGTCACTATGCTATAGTGGATGACGAATGCAAACTGTATATAGATGTAGAGAAAAGTTGGGAGCGACGATATGTTATCCTTCTTGAAGAATTTAATGGGGAATAAACCAACAGCGAAAGAGGTACAAGAGCAGGTTCAGGAGGAATCGATCTTGTCCGCTTCTGATACCGCACAGTCACATCAAGAAGAAAGTCAGGTACAGGATGCAACTTCTGGCGTCATCACAACGCTCTCCCTGCATGAATCATGGGAAGATAAGCTTAGTCAACAGGAGAAGTATTCGCTCTCCTTTATGGCTCAAGAACTGACTCCATTGCAGGCGGGGAATATCTCTCTGGCAGGAACTGCTCTTGTTCCACATGATGAAGGGATTGAAGTAACAGCGTTCATCCGGAACAGTTCTGATGAACCTGTGCAGCTGAATGAGACGACACTGGTGGTACTGTTCGGTGATCAGGAGTTGTTTACCCGCCAGACATTTGATCTGAGCGAGATCGGGGAAATTCCACCACGTTCCGCAAGACCGTGGTCGGTTGTATTTGATAGAGAACACTTCCTGAAAGTGGATGTTCTTCTGGCAAATTGGAAAATTGCTTTTGAATTGGCGGAGAAGAAAATGGTTCTGCCACACCAATTGGAGCTAGAGGAATCCTGGATTAAGGCGCTATCTGAAGAACAGAAAACTTACTTGATTCAGTTAGCCAAGAATCTTCCTGCATTAAAAGAGGGAGAGGTCAATATCCAGAGTGTACAGCTTGGGCGTTCGTCAGAAGGCGATCTTCATGTCATGCTTCTGATACGCAACGGTTCTGCGCAGCAGACCCTTTCCCTGGAAAAATTGCCGTTGGCGCTGTTTGATGCCAGTGGAGATAAAGTGGCAGAAGGCTTATTTGAACTGGACGGCTTGACTGTTAATGCAAATACCAGCAAGCCATGGGTGTTTATTTTTCCGCCGTCAAGCATCCTAAAGGAAGCACCAGATTTGTCGCGTTGGAAAGTGAGCGTACCCCAAGGAGCTTGATTTTTTGAGTGGCCAATTTGCATGGGCTAGTCTAAAAAGTTTATGATGATAAGAGAAGCTTCGTTCGTGCCCGGACGTGTGAGGAGGTATCATATGTTTTCTTTTATGAAGAATTTGTTAGGTAAAGATCAACAGAAGCGCTCCCTGGAGGATCTGAAAAAGGAGATTCAGGAAGAGTCGACAATTGATTTAGCTTCCATGACTAGCAACGAAGTCGAAATGGATAGCAATGGTGGACCAGAAAAGTCTGCTACGAAGGCTGAGAAAATTCGAACTGAGCTATCGTTGAGCCCGATATGGGAAAGTGAGCTGGATTCGGAGAAAAAGTATACTCTCCGCTTTTTGCAAGCTGAATTGCCTGAGATGGTACCAGGCATGATTAGCGTAACAGGCTTCAGTATGATTCCACAGCCAAACGGAATGACTGTCGCTATGTTTTTCCGCAACGCCACAAATAAACCTGTGCGTATTAAAAACGTAGGATTAGCGATTTATCTGGACGACAAGCCTTTTGCGCGGATGAGAGTGGATTTGTCAGATATGGAGGCTATTCCACCGCATTCCAGCCGTCCATGGGAGGTTTTGTTCCCGGAAGAAAGCTATTTGCATGACAATTTCACCTTTAGCCGTTGGAAAGTGGTAATGAAGGCCGGCAGAAATTCACATGTTTGGCCTCGTACACTGGAGCTTGATCCTGAAATGGAGAAGCGCATGACTGATCGTCAAAAGGATCGTCTGGAAGCATTGACACAGTCTTTGCCGTTAGTTCCTATTAATACGGTGGAAGTAACGGGTTTTGACATCCGAAAGACCGAGGAAGGGAACCTGGTAGTAGCCATGCTTTTCCGAAATGGTCTCAACCATGATTACCATCCGGAAAAACTCAAATTTACGATTTCGGATTCGGATGGAGATGTAGTTGCGACAGGTTCTCTGGATGCAAGCTCCATTCGTGTAAAGCCTGGAAACAGCCGTCCGTGGCTGATTGTATTCCCACCTAAATTTGTGAAAAAGCCTGATGCCGACCTGAAAAGATGGGCGCTTTCTGTAGAGTAGATCGCACATTTTTTAGGGATGGGAAAGAGGAGGTTGCTATATGAGTTGGTTATTGGAAAATTGGTTTGGTTCCAAAGAGAGCTTGGAGCAAGTACGCGAAGATATTCATGAGAATCTTCATAGAGAGTTTTATCTGGGTGTATCTGGACTGGATAATCCGCAACAATCTGCGAACCGTGTGAACTCGAAGGAACTGTTTTTGGTGATGAATGGTCCTTGGGAAAATCAATTGGATGACGCTGAGCAGGAGCTATTGCAATACGCGCATGATGAAATGCCTCCGGTTGTTCGTAACGAAGTCGGTATTATTCCGTTCTTCACGCAGGTTACCAATGATGGTTATCTGGTTCTTGTTTACATTCGCAATGCGACAGACCGCAGTGTTTTGCTACAAAAGCTTCCGTTGACTTTGGTTACGGAGGACGGAGAAGAGGTCGCGAAAAAAACGTTTGACCTGATTTCCTCAGGACCAGTAGGAGAAATGTCCAGTCGCCCGATGGAATTTATGTTCCGTTGGGATGAGTTCGACCGTATCCCTGAAAAAGAAATACCTCTGATGCTGACTTTTATCAAGCCAAAAAAGCACGGAGTAGAGGATAACCAAAATTATAACTGGGGTCTGAGTGCAGATGAGTCGGAGCAGTATCTGCAACAGGCTGAAGAGAAGAACCCCATTGCAGAGGGCGAAGTAGATTTGCAAGTCCTCGATATCAAGCCTGGTGAAGATAACGGCTTGAAAGTTATCGTTGCTTTCCGTAACGGATTAGGAAAACGTCTGGAGTTTACCGAAGTGCCAATTATTGTTCATGATAAAGCTGGCGATACGGTAGCACGCGTACACTTCACGTTGGAAAACATGAAGGTAGAAGCGAACAGCCATCGCGTGTGGGCGTTCGATATTCCTTCCTCTTCCTTTAAAAAAGAAGCGGTAAATATTGCGGAACTGACTGCCTTTATTCCGAAAGCGCAACAACGAAAAAAAGAAAAAGCTCAGGTAGCACCTGAAGTAGAAGACAATAAAGGTTTGTTACAGTAAGGAGAAAACCCTTTTTGCCGATGGTGAAAAGGGTTTTCTTCTGTGAGAATGTCCCAAATATTGGAGAATGAGGGTTGCGTGTCCCCCTTTTCATCCGCTATGCTAAAGACCAGATTACAAATACCTGAATTCCTTTTAGACTGCTACTTTTGCAGGGGAGAGAAGGAAGGACTGTTTTACATGAAAAGATCAGTGAACATGTCAGTGACTGTTACATTAATGGTCACGCTCATTATGGCTAACAACCAATCAGTCTTCGCAGCAGCACCTCCGGCATCCAATGACTACTATTTGACCAACCAGCTACATCTAAGTCAAATTAAAGCAGATAAAGCTTGGCCAACCGTAAATAGCAATGAGCAAATTATTATTGCTGTATTGGATACTGGGGTAGATTATAAACACCCTGATTTAAAGGGCAACCTTTTACCTGGTGTGAATCTCGTCAATGCTGGGAAGTCAGCACAGGATGACAACGGGCACGGCACAGAAGTAGCCGGTGTTCTTGCTGCTAGTGGAAATAATAATATCGGTGTTTCAGGTGTTCTTTGGAATGCCAAGATTTTACCGATTAAAATCTTGAATAGCAAGGCGTCATCGGATGAAGAACTGATTGCAAAAGGTATCAATGTAGCTTTGGATCGTGGTGCCAAAGTTATTGTGATGTCCGTTAGCAGTATGGCTTACTCCAAGTCGTTGGCAGCTGCTGTACAACGAGCGGAGAGAAGTGGAGCCGTTTTGGTTGCAGCAAGTGGTAATGAAAGTAGCCGTGTGGCGTATCCAGCTGCCTATCCAACAGTGGTAGCGGTAGGGGCTGTGAGGAGTAACAATGAAGTCTTGTCTCAGGCAAATACGGGGCCGGAACTGAATTTGGTGGCTCCTGGGTTGAATGTATACACAACGAAGCTAGGGGGAAAATACGGCTCGTTTAGTGGTACTTCAGCAGCGGCACCGCAAGTAGCTGGTGCAGCTGCGCTTATTCTCGCTCGGCACCCTAATCTCAGTCCATTTGATGTGAGGCAATTGCTTTATCAAACGGCTACTGACTTGGGGGAGAAAGGATGGGATCGGAAGACTGGATACGGCTTGTTAGATGTCAACAAAGCAGTGAAAACGGCACTTTCTTACGACTTTTTAGAACCGAATGATTCTCCTTCCAAAGCGAAGGCGTTTCCGATTGAGTCACAAATACGCGGCAATTTGGGTCCAAAAGATACCGTAGATTGGCTGAAGATGGACATCCCTTACGATGGAAAGGTCAGCTTTACGGCTACAGTAACATCGGGTATTTCTTCGGCGATGGCTGCTACCTTTTACCCTGAGAATCGTCAACCGATTACACAGTACTTCGGGAATGGCGATACGATAACGGTCCCGGTCAAGGCAGGAAGTATGAACATCCGCTTAATGCGCAATGGAGGCGTCAACAACGCTTTTAACTACGTGTTGACGAGTAAATTTACGATCAACCCTGACCGAAATGAACCGAACGATACACAAGAAACGGCCAGACCGCTTGTAGGGAACCAAATCAGTGTAACAGGCAATTTTCATGATGAAGGCGATCAGGATTGGTTCTCTTACTATGTTCGCGAGTACGGGCATTTAGATGTCACTGTAAGCCCTGACAACAAGAGAGTGGATCTGTTGCTGGGTCTTGGCAAACAAGCGCCTGGTCAAAAAGCAGTAGTCTGGGATCCTCTATACGATAATGGGACAAGGGTCAATCCGACAGAGCGGGTCAGTAAAGAGGTGTCCCCGGGTAAATATTACATCCGTGTGAGCGAGTATTCGCGGAATGCAGTCAATGGCGAATACCAGCTGGATTTGGGGTACACGCCAGTTAAAAAAGATTTCAATGAGCCGAATGATACCTATCAAAAAGCGTCTCCGTTAAGCGGTGGGACAGTGATGTCAGGAACAATTCCGACAGCAGCTGATCCCGACTGGTTCCAATTTACTGTCAATAGCGAATCATATGTGACATTCCGAGCGCCGTATATTCCTGTGGATAGTGGCTTTCGTTTCGCACTCTACAGCGATCGAAACATGAACTATGCGCTTGCTTCGACGAACGAGGTAGCCGAGCTTTCCAATAGTGGGAATGAAGTTATCGGTTTGCGCTTGCAGCCAGGAAAATACTATGTACGTCTCAATAGTGGTACTTCGTTCAAATATGATTCGTACCGACTCACGGTGACGCAGCAGAAATTGATAGCGGGCTATCGAGATATTTCGGACCACTGGGCGCGCTCAGAGATCGTCAGACTTAGCTCTCGCGATATTGTAAATGGATTCAATGATGCTTCGTTCAAGCCGAATCAGGCAGTGACCCGTGCAGAGTTTGCGACGATGCTGCTTAAATCGATGCGTGCGACCGGTTCCAAGGTAGCGACTACCTATACAGGAAACACGACCTTCCGGGATATGAAAAAGCGGCACTGGGCGTATCACAACCTAGGTGTAGCCTATCAATTAGGAATTTTGAAAGGGTACCCGAAGAATGAAATGAAGCCGGATCAGCCGATATCGCGTGCAGAGATGGCGGTCATGATCGCGCGGGCACGTGATGTTTTAATGTATAACCGTGGTACCTCGAATTATCAGGATGTGCCAACGAGTCATTGGGCTTCTCCTGCCATTGAAGCTTTGACATCTAGAAATTGGCTCAGTGGTTACGGTTCTTCCTTTAAACCGAATGGAAGGGCAACTCGTGCAGAGGTAGTAGTGGTACTTTCTAAGGCCTATCAAATATAAGTAAATTTTTTCCTATTGACATCTCTGAAAAAAACAATTATTCTATTATCCGTAATGGATACTCTTATCCAGAGCAGGCGGAGGGACTGGCCCTATGAAGCCCGGCAACCGATCTAGAGCGGTGCTAACCAGCAGAACGGACATCTGTTCTGGCCGATAAGAGGATGAAGGAAGCAAAAAACGCTCAAACCTTTTCCTCCTAAAAAATGGAAAGGGTTTTTTATTTGCGTTTACGTAGATAAAATCCTGACTCGGCTACCACACTATTTGTATGAGGTCAAAGGAGGTATTTTCTCATGGCTTTGCAAAAAGGTCGTCGTCTGTTTACATCCGAATCTGTAACCGAAGGACATCCGGATAAAATTTGTGACCAAATTTCCGACTCCATCTTGGATGCGATCCTGTCCAAAGATCCAAACGCTCGCGTAGCTTGCGAAACTTCCGTAACTACTGGTTTGGTTCTCGTAGCAGGAGAAATCACTACAAACACTTATGTAGATATCCAAAAGCTCGTTCGTGAAACCATTCGTGAAATCGGTTATGACCGTGCGAAATTCGGTTTTGACGCTGACACTTGCGGTGTTATTACTGCAATTGGCGAGCAGTCCGCTGACATTGCACTTGGTGTAGACCAAGCATTGGAAGCACGCGAAGGCAAAATGACTGACGCTGAGATCGAAGCAATTGGTGCTGGTGACCAAGGTTTGATGTTTGGTTTTGCTTGCAATGAAACACCTGAGCTGATGCCACTTCCAATCAGCATGTCCCACCAATTGGCTCGTCGTCTGACTGAAGTACGTAAAAACGGAACACTTGCTTACCTCCGTCCTGACGGAAAAACACAAGTAACCGTTGAGTACGATGGCGACAAACCAGTTCGTATCGATACAATCGTTATTTCTACCCAACATGCTCCTGAAACAACTCTGGAGCAAATCAAGCAAGATCTGGTTGAACACGTAATCAAACCAGTTGTTCCAGCTGAACTCTTGGACGCTGATACCAAATACTTCATCAACCCAACTGGCCGTTTCGTAATTGGCGGACCACAAGGGGATGCTGGCTTGACTGGCCGCAAAATCATCGTAGATACTTACGGCGGTTATGCTCGTCATGGCGGTGGTGCGTTCTCCGGTAAAGATCCGACAAAAGTTGACCGTTCCGGTGCTTACGCAGCTCGTTATGTAGCGAAAAACATCGTGGCTGCTGGCCTCGCAGACAAATGCGAAGTACAAGTTGCTTACGCAATTGGTGTAGCACAACCAGTTTCTATTGCAGTAGATACATTCGGCACAGGTACGATTTCCGAAGAAGCTCTGGTGAAATTGGTTCGCAAACACTTCGACCTGCGTCCTGCTGGTATCATCAAGCAGCTCGACCTGCGTCGTCCTATCTACAAACAAACAGCTGCATATGGCCACTTCGGACGCAATGACCTGAATGTTCCTTGGGAGCAAACAGACAAGGCAGAAATCCTGAAGCAAGAGGCTGCTCAACTGTAATAACATGAATGACATAAAAAGAGCCTGGTGTTGCTACTGGGCTCTTTTTCATTTTAGGAGCAAAGTCATCCAATTATTGGGCCAATTGTTGCACAGGAATTTGTAGGACTGTGTCGAATCTCCTAGTGAGGAAGTAGAGGAGGGGTTTTTTTGCCGAACAGAAGGCTCTTCCTGATCGTGTTTCTTACTTTTTTGTTTTTTGCAGTGGCTATTGGGTTGTTAGGCGAATCTTTTCTGGAAAAAAAGAATAAACAAGAAGTGCAACCTTTTCCCCAAGTGGATACGTCTATAAGCATAAGTGAGACAAAAAATGCTGAGCCAAACGTCACACTAATTGAAGAAGCAGCGGTTCAAACGAAAAAGTGGTATAACAATCAGGTTGTGGTTTTGACGTACCATCATGTCACGGATCAATCGAATCAGCGGTATGTCATAGCTCCTGATCAATTTGCCCGACACATGAAATTTTTGCATGATAACGACCTGAATCCGATTTCGTTGGATGAGTTCCTGCGATTTATGGAGACGGGTACCTTACCGACTGAGAATGCTGTTTTGATTACGTTTGACGATGGGTATGAGAGTTACTACACAGAAGCATTTCCGATCTTACGTACATACGGCTACCCTTCAGTGAACTTCGCGATTGCGGGGCGCTTAAGAGATGTAGCTGATCGAAAACGGGAGAATATGACGCCACCACTTACGCGTCAACAGGTTAACGAAATGATTCATTCGGGACTGGTTACAATCGGTTCCCATACGTACAGTCTGCATGAAGAGGAAGAACGAAATGAGTGGGGCGATCTTGGCCCAGAAACAGCTCCGGTCTATCTGAAAGACTTGCAGCGTCTAGAGGAAGAAAAAGAGTACAGGGACCGACTCTATGTGGATTTCAGTATATCTCGCGTTAGTTTAAGCGAATGGATGAAGCAAGAGATCCAAGTCATCTCGTTGCCATTCGGCTACACAAGTCCAGTCGTACTGGAGACAGCTCGTCAAGCTGGCTACCGCTATGTATTTACATCCAATCGTGGATTCGTAAAACAGGGAACAGATCCGTTTGCCATTCCACGCAATGACATGGGACTGCGAGATGTTGAAGAAGAGCACCTCCAACAGTTGTTCACGAAGGCTAAAAATGAGTTTGAAGGAGAGCAATCATGAACAAAGCGATAGACATCAGCGTGCTGGACGGGGTGATCAAGCGAACGATTGAAACCGTAGAAACGAGTAAAACCCAAATATTTGATATAGCTGAAAACGCCAGACAGCATGGCAACTCATTGAAGTTTGATTTACATGAACTTCGACAAGAAATTTCCAAAGTGATTCAAAAGGTCGATGCGCTTGAACTTGCGTATCGCAAATCGCGCAACAAGCTCGTGTTGGTCAGTCGTAATTTTCATATGTACACGGAGGAAGATATCCGGGTTGCGTATGAAGAGGCGAGCCGTATTCAGGTAGAGCTGTCCATTTACCGCGAACGGGAAAATAATTTGAAACGCAGAAGAAATGATTTGGAGCGTCAACTGCGTACCTTGGAAGAAACCATCGTCCGTGCAGAAAAGCTGGTTTCTCAAATGGGCGTTGTGCTAGGTTACTTGACGGGTGACTTAAGCAAGATAGGCGAGGCGCTGGAATCGGCTAAGCAGCATCAGTTGATGGGCTTAAAGGTAATCCAGGCTCAGGAAGAAGAGCGCAAGCGTGTCGCGCGCGAAATTCACGACGGTCCAGCTCAATCGATGGCGAATGTCGTGCTGCGTTCGGAAATTGTAGAACGCATGTTGAAGAACGAGCGCATTTTGGAAGCGCAAATGGAACTTCATGAGCTGAAGGAAATGGTACGCCTGAGTTTGGCGGATGTTCGACGTATTATTTTTGATTTGCGTCCAATGGCATTAGATGACTTAGGGCTAGTACCTACCTTGCAAAAATATATTCAAACGTGTGAAGAGCGTATTCAGTCTTCCATCGATCTGGTAGTATTCGGTGTGGAGCCTCCTTTGCGCAGTTCAGTAAAGGCTGCGATCTTCCGTTTGGTTCAGGAATGTCTGAACAATGTGGAGAAGCACGCAGGGGCTACGACAGTTCAAGTGAAGCTGGAATTTGTACAAGATTCGTTAAGTCTTGTCGTCAAAGACGATGGAGTCGGATTCGATCTGGAAAAACGCATGGCGAATGGCAACTCTTTTGGACTCTTGGGAATGCGGGAGCGTGTACAGCTCTTAGAGGGAAGTGTTGAGATGCAATCCGCTCCGGGAGAGGGAACCAAGGTTATATTCCAAATACCGATAAAATTGTGACATGATACGTAAATAAGTACTGGGGGATGAACCATGGATAAGAGACAGCAAGAACTCCGCATCGTGATTGTAGATGACCATCAATTATTTCGCGAAGGTGTAAAGCGAATATTGGAAATGGAAGATGATTTCAAGGTCGTCGGGGAAGGTGCGGACGGAGGAGAAGCCACAGTATTGGCGGAAGAGCACAAGCCGGATGTCTTGTTGATGGATATTAACATGCCGAACATAAATGGCGTTTCTGCTGCAGAAAATGTGATTTCGGTAAGCCCTTCTACTCGTGTGATTATGCTCTCGATTCATGATGATGAGGGATATGTGTATCGTACACTCCGCGCTGGAGCGTCTGGCTACTTGCTGAAGGAAATGGGAACGTCAGACCTCGTTGACGCTGTACGTGTAGTGGCGAGTGGTGGTGCATACATACATCCGAAGGTGACGGGCAAGCTGATTGAAGAATTCCGTCGTCTGAGCGAGCAGGAAGGGACGGCAGAGCGTAGCTTCTCCGTAGATGAATCACAAGCCATCGATCCAAAAGTGATCGAGTCGCTTACCCGTCGCGAGCGAGAAGTATTGCAGCTGATGGCAGAAGGGAAAAGCAATCGTGCCATTGGGGAATTCTTGTTTATTAGTGAAAAGACGGTTAAAAATCACGTTAGTAGCATTTTGCAAAAGCTCAATGTACAAGACCGGACACAAGCTGTTGTCATCTCCATTAAAAACGGCTGGGTGAAACTGTAGGAAGCGCTTCCTATTTGCACGCTGTTCAAGCCGTGCGGCATACCTTGGTATAGGAGGAGGTATGACCGTGATGGAAGAGCTGATTGTATGGCTTTTGGCAGCATTTGGATGCTCCTCTTTGTTGGTAATGATCGCGGAGCGCTGGACCAATCGGACGGATAGCGCGAGCGAGCTCCCGCATGAGCATTATCGGTTGCTGGTGCGCAATTCGGAACAGGTGCTGGAACGTGTAGTGCGGAGTCTGCTGTTTCGCTCGTATTGGAGTGGCAGACCTATCCGAATTACCTTGATAGATGATGGATCAGACGATGATACGAAACAGATGACAGCTGTCTTGAATCGTTATCCGTACGGACAATGTTTGGGAGACGGACAGGAGGATATGGCGGCTGGAACCATCGTCATTGATCTGCGGGAGAAAAAAGAGGGAGCATAAAAGTTTGTTAAGCGTAAATATTACGAGCTGTCGACAATAGATCGGCGGCTTTTTTATTTTTCTACGGCCTGATTTTGGTTCCGAAATTTATTTGCCGAACCTGTCTGTCTTTTTGCACACTAAGGGCAAGAGGGCGGGGGGTGTGCGTATGCGTGAGTATTTGCTGTATATCAAAGCTTGCGGCGGATCAATACCACAGGTGCAGACTTATGTTACGCCGAGCTTTTCTGTAGATCGTTCTTTTTGGCAGGAGAGAGAAGGATGTGTCCTGCATGTCATCGGGAAGACATCGTCGCTTGCCCTGGCCTTTTCCTTGCGTGCGAAAGTGAACGGGTATTTAATGGAACAAGTTGGTAAAGGACGGATGCTGACTGATGGATATGTAAAAGAGTTGAGAGCGCTGGCGGTAAGTAGCGTGTGCGAAGCGAGTAACTTATATGGAAGGGAAGCAGCGAGTGTACAGGACCTCCGAGAGCAGAGGTGGTTTTCTTGGGAGTCAATCGAGGAGAGTGTGGAAGTTTCTTATCTAGGTAACAAAGAATTAGGGAAATTGCCAGGGGCTCGGTTGGGCTATTTCGGTGGTCACGAGCTTCTTCGAAGGAGCTCATCTCGGGTGAATATACAAGAAGCTGTTTTGAGAGAGATTTTGGACGGGCGTGCGCTCCTTTGGGATGAAGTGGAGTCCTTGCTGAAAAAACGAGGGGTGGACGTGAATGATTTGTCAGCCA
Organism: Brevibacillus sp. AG; assembly: GCF_028369215.1. NCBI lineage: Bacteria > Bacillati > Bacillota > Bacilli > Caryophanales > Paenibacillaceae > Brevibacillus > Brevibacillus sp. AG. The sequence goes on from NZ_JAQMYO010000004.1 coordinate 416,851, forward strand.
TTTTGCATGCACTCGTGCTTGCAAACAAAGCGGAGTGGCGACCGGGTATTCGTTTTGCGGTCATAAAAGGATGGTGGCGCAATCGGTTGGAGTTGGTCTGTGAACGCTGCGGAAGCGCAGGAGAGAAGGTGGAGTTTACTTATTGTCATACGTGTGAGCAAGGGTGCGCTTACTGCACAGCTTGTTTAGGAATGGGCAGGAGTAAGTGTTGCACTCCGTATTTTTTAATGGATGTAGGAGAATCTCTTATCCGTAGCGCAGACCACTTGCAGAACGTGGCGAGATTGGAGTGGGCGGGGAAGTATTCGGCAGATCAATCGCGGGCAGCTGAGCGAGCGCGTTGCTTTGTTGCCAATCCGAGACCAGGGCTATCGGAGTTTTTGATCTGGGCAGTTTGAATAGCACAATATGAATACTAAAAATTCCACTCAATCTCCAATCTATCCTTATAAATTGTTAGACGACGAATCAGTTTTTGAATTATGGCCTGCCGATCAGGGAAAGCAGCCGACTCGAGAACAATGGCATAATCACGCAACTGTTTCCGCTCGATGCTCCGTGCAGACCGTTCCGTCTGAGCAGCCTGTTGTTCTGAAATAACTCGCTTTTCGTTGTTCAGTTTTGCAACCTGTTTGTCTAATACGATTTTATCTATGCTTCCGTCAGAGTATAGGTCAATTAGTCGTTCGAGTTTTTGGTCAATCTTCCGCAATTGCGCCCCATAGTCGATTGTAACAATTTCATTTTCAGTCGTTTTCTTTTCATCTGCCATTAAATAAAGAGCATCTTGTATATATTTCTCTATAACTTCTGAACGCCATGTCTTGTTAAAGCATTTGGTCGGGTATTCCGAGGGAAAACGTCTTGCGCGACAATTATAATAACGATAGTGTTTACCTTTGGCTCGACAATGGTAAGATGTGTAAGGCTCGCCACATTCTCCACAGACAACAAGACCGGATAGTAGGCTCTCTTTTGCTTTAAAAGCATTGCGTCCTTTGTGCCGTGATAGGAGTACTTGTACACGGTCAAATTGTTCTTCTGATATGATCGGTTCGTGTTGACCTTTATAATGGTTGTTTGCAAATTGTACATACCCGCAATAAAGCTTGTTTGATAAAATGTCTCGATATCTGCGGAACCGCCAGACCGAATAATTAAGCTCTTTCAACCGTTTTTGTACCTTGGTAATGGAAAGATACTGCTCGTACAAATTGAAGGCCTCCTGGATGTGCTGAGCCTCTTCTGGCACGAGTACAAGATGCCCATCTTGTCTTTTATACCCAGCAGGATCATAGTCTCCTCCCATTCCTCGTAATCCCTCTTCTGCGCGTTTAATATGCCCAAGTCTCATGCGCTCCGCAATTGTTTCGCGCTCCAGTTGTGCAAACACAGCTAATATGCCGATCATAGCCTTACCAAAAGGTGTTGATGTGTCGAGTGCTTCGGTAAGGGATACGAAATCGACTTTGTTTTTCAAAAAATAGTCTTCAATTAGTGTCAATGTGTCACGTTGGGAACGGGATAGCCTGTCCAATTTATAAACGACAACCACATCAACCTTTTCCAGCTCCATTAGAAGGCGTTGTAAACCGGGTCTATCAATATTTGAGCCAGTAAAACCGGCATCTATGTAAACATCATAAATCGTCCAACCTTTAGCTTTACAGAAAGCCTCCAGCCGTTCGCGCTGGGCCTCGATAGAGTAATTATCAACTTGTTCCTGGGTACTGACTCGTAGATATATGGCAACTTTCATGTTACTCTCTCCTTAAAAGTACAAGAATTTTTTACTTTCGACACAATTCGACAACATTATACACAATACTTGTACTAAAATACAAAACAACGAGAATGTTTGTTCGCAAAAATGGATAGGAGAGTGTGCGTTATGGAGAGATTTATGCTGGATGGGCAAACAGTAGATTTAGAAAAACTACTAAAGTACCTAAATCATATTGGTGTGGATACAAGGGAGTTAGACAGCTATCTTGAAGGCATTAGGACTTCCAGCGTTTCAACGTCATCTCCATAAGTTTGATCAAGTCTTCTGATTCCTCTTTAGATAAAACAGTCCCTTTGTATGAGAGTTTGAAGCCGTTTAGTTTCTCAATCGGTATCTCAGATAACTCCGATTCTGCATGTGAGTCGGGGTTTTTGCTTATATGTTCATATAAATTTTCATCTGTTTTTCCAAGAAGATAATCAGTAGTCACTTTAAGAATATCTGACAGTTTCCCAGCGATCTCCGCACTAAGCCCTCGTTTGTTTCTCTCAATGTCATATAGGTACTGTGTTGAAATACCTAATCTTGCAGCGACTTCCGGCCCTGACATTTTTAATGCCTTTCTTACCTCTCTAATCCTATTTTGAGTACTCATATTTCCTCCTAAATAAAGCTATTTGCTGTATCTAGATTATCACTGTGCTATCAATAACACAACACGCAAATAGCTGGAAAATTGAGCAAAATAAAGCTTTTTGCGTGATTGGATGAGATTATCCGCAATAATCACGCATTTTGCTTGATTTTACGCATTGTTAAATAAAGCTAATAGCTTGATAATGTGATCAAGGAGGTGAACACAACTTGAATTTTACAAAAGCTGTTTTAAACGCATTAGAAAAAACCAACATGAAAAAAACAGAGCTTGCACGGGCTACGGGATATAGCAATCAATACATTTACGATCTGCTTTCAGGTAAGCGTCGGTGGAATGAAGAAAGCATTAACAAAGTTTGTGGTGCACTTGGATTCGAAATAGTAATCGAGAGGGAAGAGGACAATGCCGATGGTGCCACAGTTTAAGCTTACAAAGCTAAAAATTGATGGGTTTGAGGTAGACGCACCAGTTGGGTTGTCCGAATTGCTAAACAAGTCTGGTGCCTGGGGGCCGAGGGGAAATGTTGATCGATTAAATCAAAAGACGGAACGACGAAACGGTCGATTGGTAACTACATTTTTTCTAAAGGAGTGAAGAAAACATTAATCAAAGTCGGCTTACATGATTGGAGCTAAACTGGTTGTTCATCTTGAAAGATAAGATCGGAAGGACACCCTGTACCAAAGGGTGATGAGAGAGGGAACCCGTTACGGATGGATTACCAACTGGCTTGAAGTTATCCATTAAGGTAATAGCAGCACCTCCAATTAGTTTGAGATCATCAGCGATTCTGTTGGCGGATGTGAATCCCTCTAGCGCGAGAGAGCCAATAGACGGTGTATCTCCTACGAGGTCAGAAAGGGTGCTTATACCAAATGCTTCATCAGTCAAACTAGAAATCGATTTGTTAACGTGTGGGCTTTTTATCCCTCACTTCTGCAAGTTTCCTTGCAGTCCAGCATATCTCATCACCCTCTGGTTCAGGGTGTCGGGCGCTCGTGGATGGTTTATCGGCAGTCGTCCTCACCATCTATGCGTTGCACCTTCCGAAGTACCTTCATCGACTTCCTTCGGCTTGGCTCATGGTTGCCATATCCTTGATGGACTTAGGTTTTCCATGAATTCACCCGATGCAAAGCTACAAATTTCTTCATAGCAGGGCAATTTCCGTAACGAGTTTCTGTGAATTTCGACAGCGTAGGAGGAAAGTCCTTCCAGTAAATATGGAATTCCGAGGGGAGGTGAGCAAGGCATGTACCGGATAACTCTACGCGAAGCCCGCTTAAACTGCCGAATGGAGCTGAAAGAAGTTTCCGAGAAAACTGGAATTCCCGTCCGTACTCTTAAACGTTGGGAGATTGATAGTGGGAGAGCAGAGTATGAATCGGTTGATAAACTCTTAATCTTGTATGGGTTCATTTCTTGGAATCATATCCATTTCGGTTCAGAATCCGCACTACTTGCACAGAGGCAAGCGGCAATGATGAATAATCAGGAACTAGCCTAAATTTGAAAGGGGGTGTAAAGAGGATGGAGAACCTGGCTACTCCAGCAGAAATGGTCATGGATATCATGATTAATCCGGAGTTACAGAGCCGGATCAGCGCAGAAGCATTTGCAGGGTTACTCGAGATGGCTAACATGCAAGAAAAAGAAAAAACCACCTGCTACCAACAGGTGGGGTAAGACGGTCATTTCCATTCATCTTGGCGGATAGGGGAAATGACAACCGAATCAACGGAGGACAAGCCTCGCTATTAATTATTATAGCGAATGTTGCAAATATGTATACATAAAAGTTTGTCCTCCTACAAAAAGGGAGGGGTTAGTGTGGAAGCATTTGAGGAGGCAGCTACGACGATCCTTGAATTGTCAAAAAGGGTTGGAGTGGATGTTACAACGTTTATCGTTCCAGATAAAGGCTTTTCAATCATAGAGTGGTGGGAAGCGGTTGTGTCGTGCATGACGCTGGCTGAATTAGAGGTATACATTGTTTCTACTCCTCAAGGGTCAACCAACAGTGATTTAGTGCCTAATCTCAAAAATATAGCTATCAAACAGCGTGACCTTCTTCGCCAAGAACAAGGAAAAGGAGTGGAGACTTATGCATAATACGAGCAATGTGCTTACTGAATTCAACACGTTCATTGCTTTGATGGATAAGGTGTGCGAGGAGCTGGGTTTGAAGCGTCTGGATTACTCCACTCCAGAAGAATTGTTTCAAGCAGTACTTGGTAGATACTCCGTTAAATATCTTTCGAACCTCGATGAAATGATGGGAGAAGATTATCTGCGGGACGATTTACTTGGCATAATGCACCGAGCAGTACGTTCACGTATCGACGAAATCAGGCAGGCACCTCCCAAGGCCATAGAAAGTGGGCGATCTGCATGAGTAAGGAAACAGCTCTTAGCCTATCTGAACAATATGCTGACATCTGCCGTAGAGCTGCGGAAGGTGACCCATCAGCACGCGGGATCAAAATAATCATCGATGCTGTACTCGAAGACAAACTAACCATCGAACAGTTGCGTATGATCAGCGAGGTAAACAAGAAAGACGGCCTAATGGCTGCATATGAACTGTTTTTGAAGTTTTATCAACAACCGCAACAAGAGGGGGCTGCCGCAACTTGAGCATTTTCAGGGTAAGAAAGAACGACAATTTCGTTGTGATGGACAAAACAGCCTTGCATGATGATCGTTTGAGCTGGAAAGCAAAAGGCATTATCGCCTATATGTTGTCGCTTCCTGACGACTGGACATTTTTCGTAGAGGAACTGGCTACGCACGCATCTGACGGTGAGGACAGTCTAAGAACGGGGCTAAAGGAATTAAAACAGTTGGGTTATCTGCATCGATTCCCGGTAAAAGAAAACGGCAAGATCGTCAAATGGGAGACACATGTTTTTGAAACGCCACAAGAAGAGTTGCCAGAAGAGATTAAACCACAACAGGAAAAACCAGAAGTGGAAAAACCAGATGTGGAGTTTCCAGATGTGGAAAATCCGACACTACTAAGTATTAATAATACTAAGTATTTATCTTTACTAAATAATAATGATAATGTCCCTTTTGCTGAAATCATTGAATACCTAAACCAAAAAGCAGGGACAAGCTATCGAGCGACCAGTAAAAAAACAAAACAGCTTATTACTGCTCGATGGAACGAAGGATTCCGCATAGATGACTTTAAGCTTGTTATTGATAACAAGACGACTGAATGGCTGAACAATCCAGAATGGTCTAAATACCTCCGACCGGAAACGTTATTTTCGCCAAAGTTTGAAGGGTATCTGAATCAAAAAGCTTTTGGCAAAGGAGGCGGAGCAAGTGGAACCAATTCGGCAGTCCTTACACCAAGTCGTGAAGAATTGTATCGAAAAGCAGGGATCAAGTGAGCGGAACTGCCCCCATTGCGGAAAAGTTTTAAAACCAATAGAGCTATTTTCCGAGGTAATCGGAAAGTTTCAGGTAACTCCAGTATGCAAGTGTGAAGCGGAGCGGGAAATGGCCGACATCAAACGTTTTGAGAGAGCCAAGCGCAACGGTGAAATACACGAATATAGCGATGATGACCAAATGGTTAGAAGGGCTACTCTAGCGGAGTATGAGACGGCACCTGGAACAATCCGTGGCTTTCAAGTGATCCAGGACTTTACTCGCGGCATCAAGGAGTGGGGAACCAAGGGAATTTACCTATTTGGAGAAAACGGACTCGGAAAGAGTCATCTGCTTTCGGCGGCGACGAAAGAATTGCGAAATCATGGTATCAGTGTCGTGTATACGACAGCCAAACTCTTGATTGCACATACTCGCAAACCGATCGGCAAATGGGAATACCTAAACGCCTACAGAGCTGCAGATGTTTTGATCATCGACGAGCTGGGCGCAGAAATTCCAGCGGATTGGGAAATGGGGGAATTGTTCACTGTGTTAAACGGTAGACAGAACAGAAGCCCCATACTGTACGGTTCAAACTTTACGGTCAAGGAGCTGGAGGCAAGGTTTAACGAACGCCAAAAAGGATGGGGTACTCGCTTGATGGAGCGCATTATTGAATCCAGCGTTTTGGAAGAGTTAACCGGAGACAGTCGCCGCTTTGACTTACACATCGAAAACACGGAGCAGATAAACAGGAGATTGATGAAGCATGATTGATATTCAGGAGATGCCCCACAGCGAAGAAGCGGAGAAAGCGATACTCGGGGCGATCTTCTGTAAGCCCCCTGCTATTGCAAAAGTCATCGATGAGTTAACGGCTATGGATTTCTACCGGACACGACATCAAGTCCTCTATCAAGGCATGGCTGACTTGTACGAGAAAGGCGATCCGATTGACCTGGTAACGATAACAAGTCATTTACAAGAAAAGAAGGCGCTCGATAACGTGGGGGGCGTCCCATACATTACGGAATTGGTCAGCTATACTCCGACAGCAGAGAATATTGACTACTATGCAGGGATCGTTTTACACAAGGCTCGGCGCAGAAAGCTGATTGAAATTAACTACCAAGCGTACAAGGACAGCCTCAACAATGAAAATGTCGATGAAGTGCTTGCTCAGTCCGAGAAACTGGCTGCAGAGGTTCGGGATCGTGGCAAGAAACGTTCTGTACGCCCGATTAAAGAGATTGCGCTTGAAGCCTACGAGGACATTGACAGAACGTTTCAACAGCGCGGCAGGACGGTTGGTGTTCCGTCTGGATATCCGGACTTGGACAAAATGACAAGCGGATTTCATAAGCAAGATTTGATCATTCTGGCGGCTCGACCATCAATCGGAAAAACAGCTCTGGCGCTAAATATCGCACAGAACGCCTCGAAGAGTATAAGTGAACCAATCATGATCTTCTCATTGGAAATGAGTGCTGGAAAACTTGTGACACGAATGGTGTGTGCGGAAGGCAATATTGACGCCTCAAAGCTACGAAGCGGTTGGCTGGAAGGGGATGACTGGATTCGTTTGACGCACGCCTTGGGTATCGTCTCCAAGACGAACATCTATATAGACGATACGCCTGAGATCGCTCTTGGAGAGCTTCGGTCAAAATGCCGGAGTATGAAGCAGCAAGAAGGACTTGGCTTGGTCATCATTGACTACCTAACGAAAATTAGGATGGACAAGCCAGGGCGAAGCAGAGAGCAGGAAGTGTCTGAGATAGCCCGTACACTCAAAAGCATGGCTCGTGAGTTGGAAGTCCCTGTGATCGCGCTCTCTCAGCTCAGTCGCGGCGTAGAACAGCGACAGGATAAGCGGCCGATGATGAGTGACTTACGTGAGTCCGGTCAAATTGAGCAAGAAGCAGATTTGGTCGCCTTTCTCTATCGTGATGATTACTACGATAAAGCAACGGAAAACAAGAACATCTTGGAGGTCATCATTGCGAAACAACGGAACGGACCTATTGGAACGGTGGAGCTGGCATTCCTCAAGGAGTTCAATAAGTTCGTGAGTCTCGATCATCGTTTTGGTAAGCAACAAACAATTGACGATGAACCAGAGGGGCGGGAAACGCAGTGGCGGCAATGAGAAAGATTGTTTTGAAATGAGTTACCTATTTCATTGAATGGCTGGTTGTAAAATTCTCGAGTTTTAGGCGAATTGGTTGTAATGACCTTTGTCAATATCCACTCAAATTATTCCAAAAACTATTCCAAGGAGGGAAAGCCGTTGGACAAGCTCGTTTTCATCGGGAATGGAAAAGTCGTAACAGATAGTTTGTTAGTCGCTGAAAAATTCGGGAAAACCCACGACAACGTATTACGAGATATACGAAACCTCGATTGCAGTAGTGAGTTCCGACTCCTCAATTTTGAGGAGTCAATCTATACGAATGAAAGAGGACGAGTTTATCCCAAGGTAGATATGACTCGAGACGGGTTTACCTTCTTGGTTATGGGTTATACCGGAAAGGATGCCGGAAGATTCAAAGAGGACTATATAAAAGCCTTTAATTTGTTGGAGCAAACAATTGCCCAACAAACACAACCGCAATTGACAACAATGGAAATGGTTGCTTTCCTGGCAAATCAGGCAGTTCAGAAGGAAAAAGAGGATGCCCGGCGCGATCAGGAACTCAAGGCGCTAAAGAGTGGCTTTGAAACTATAACCGTCAATCTGACGGCTGTGCCAGATGCAGCCAAGGTAGTCGATCTAATTAACGAATACTCTCGCTGGACTCGAATGGGCCACAACGAAATATACAACCGCATCTACGATACTATGAAGGATCAACATGGGATTAACGTCTTGGAGCGGGTGCAGCGGGAGCGGGACAAGATTAATGCTGATCGAATCAAAAGCATCGGCCGCCCATATGCCGAATCAACACTCAAAAAAATGGTCAACGGAATCGACGTCATGGTGAGAATGGGTGCGCTGGACAAGTTTCACTCTATTCTCGTCGGAATGTTAGCTAAAGCAAAAAGTGAACGAATTTTTAACTAAACCACTAAAGGAGCGGATTTATATGACAACAATTCAAATGATTAATTCAAACGCTGGAGAAGCAATGCACCTATTCGAAGTAATGAAGAAGTATGGAGCAACATGCAGCCTTGAATTTAACAAGGGGAATGGAAACGATCCGTTTATTGGTATAACAGGGGTAAACGTCGACGTTGAATACCTAGAGGGTGACCCGCCAGTTGAGGGAGATGGAGATACTCTGATTGTAAAGCTGGGAGAAACAGATTTTGCTTTTGGTTTGAGAGATCATTCATTTAGTAAATTTATTTCTAGCTCCCAAATCACGGTGGCTGTTATGGCAAATGACACCGATTATACTGCTTGGTTCAATAGTAGCATTATCACTCCAGAAGGAATTGAAGAAGCAAGTAACTACGATGCCACCGTTGGCGATAACGAAAACAGTAATCCTGCTTTCACCTTAGAAGAACAAGAACTGATCTGCTTTTTAAGAAGCCTTGATTTTGACACTGTGTTAGATACTGTATCGGGAATCCACCGCGAAGCGGATCAAAGCAAGAACAAAGCAGCTATGCATTTACGAGTAGGCAGGACTCAAACAGCTAACGCATTCGATAAACGGGCTGTCAACCTGGAGCAACTGGCCCTTTTAATCGGGCAAGCCAACAAAGACTACAATGCACACGTTTTGCAAGTGGATTAATCTCCTGCTCTTCACTCACAAATAAGGAGGGATAGTATGAAATGTGCATTTTGCAATGAAGAGATCGTGGGGGACAAACCTGAGTGGATACTGGTAAGCAAGAAGCCATCTGTCGATCATTATTGCAGCTTGGGGTGCCTATCAGGGCATGTAGATGAAATGGCAATCGAGGCGGAAGAGAAAAACGGATTGATCAACTAAACAAGGGGGCTCTTACCATGAGCGTAAAAGTTGTTGTAATTCAAAATGAAAAAAGCGTATCGCTGGAAATCGCTAAACCAAACAACACCCAGGTTCTCGAAATCATCCGTGGAGTATTTGCAGTATTCGGCACACCATTACCTACCATCGCTCCTGACGTTCCAACTGCTTACATCAAGGCAATAGCTGAAAAGACGCCAGCAAACCCTTTTAAAAAGAGTGGTTCCGGTAAAACACCGGAACCCGAGAAAGCTGATGCAAAAGATGATGTCCACTTAACGGACAGCATCGGAATAACCGAGGCGCCCGCTACGCCAATCCCTAAACAAGTCACCTTTGTCAATGCAAGCCGGACACTTACAACATCACTAGCCGAGAAGTTGGGGCCGCTGCTTGAACAGTCGATGTCAGATGATGGAGAGGCGGTTGGCTTCACAGATGGGACAACAGCAGAAGAAAACAACGATGTGAAAATCATAAACGATGTTGAGCATTACCGGACAAGGGTGTATTGCAAAAACGCTGCTTGCGGGAAACGTAGTAATCGATGGATCCCCGTTAGACAAAAATCGGTTCAGTGCCCACATTGTAAGACGATGTATGTAAGGCGAGACGCTACAGCGCAGGGCTTCCCAAATCAAGACGAGTACGGAAACTACTTCAAAGCTGATAACCTCTGGATCAATCATTTTAAGTCGCAGCAGGAGCGGGCTAAAAGCCCAGTCCGGTAGTCAGAGGCTTACGATAGGATCAACAGCGTGATGAGGTGAGTGAGTAATGGATAAGCCTAACGGAAAGCTAACACCAATTGAATGGCAAATGTTAATCGACGATTTAGTGGCGCAAATGCCTTTCCAAATCAAATTGTATGCAGAATCCTCGAAGTTGTTTAAGGCACGATTTGATGCACTGGTTGCAGCAGGCTTCAATGCACAACAGGCATTGGAGATTGTGAAAGCCAGAGGGGTAGATATTTGAAAATATTTAAAGGGTAGGCGGTGTAGGTGAACGATAAGCTGATCGAACGTGTTTGCGAAAAATGCCCTGCTACTCAATGGGGCAAGAAATCGATCTGTAGTGTCCATAACCTTCACGTTGGTAAAATCGTGACCTGCCCTGAGTGGGATAAAACGGACATCAACCAACATGACTTGCATGATGATGGACACTTGGCGTACAAGAATTTGGAGCCAGCAATGGAGTGGATACAACGAACAGAGGACGAGATCAGGGACTATTCATTCAGCTTGCGCGAGATCGATCGTATCAAATGGTATTTAAAGAGCGCTGGAGAGGGAACAATCGGAGCATATGGTATCGAAGCGTCTCTCCCCAAAGGTAAAGGCGTGACGAGCGACAAAACGAGTCGAGAGGTCATGAAGCGGGAGCGGCACTGGAAGCGCCTGAAAAAGCTGGAGGAAAGCATACAGCGGGTTGATCGGGCGGCAGATTCAATTTCCAACGATAAGGAACGGGCAGTATTGGAATGCATTATGGACGGCGTTCGGATGAATATGATAGCTCGTCATGTTGGTGTATCCCGCACACGTTTAAACGAGATCAAGCGGGAGCTTATTAAGAAAATGGCTCGGGCCATGTATGGGGAGGATCAGCACAATGCGTGCTGATCTTTTCTTTTACCGGACACTTTGAACAAAAAAGACAAAAAAGACATTTTGAACACTTTGCACGTTTTTCCCGTGGTTTAATCAATTGTTTTATAATCGAGTCAACGCACGATGAATAAGCCGCACTGGTATAGAACCAGGCGGCTGTTTCTTTGTGTGGCAGGTCAGAAAACAAAGCAGCATGACTAACAAGGCGGCAATGCTGCCAGTTAACTACAGAAACAATTTGATTAGCTCAATAAGCAAATCCAGAAACTCAAAAAAAGTTTCAATGTTCTCTCGGTTCCGAAGAAACTTGAACCTGATTACAAGTGAAATACTTGTCCTCTTCAAAAACTCCGTAAATCTCTTAAACATACCTATCGCGCTCCTTCCAAATTTTTTGTTGAAACGCGATATCATAGTTTTCGAGATAGCTAAGATATAAGAAAATTGGACTCGGAGGTTGTTCGACTAAAAATCTATTTACAAGAGAGGTGAGAAGTGATTGTGCTGAAAAAATTCTGTCGTAAGCGAGGATGCCCTAAGCTGACATCAGACAAATACTGCGAGGACCATAAGAATCAAGAGCAGCTTTACAACCAGGAGCGGGGTACAGCAGCTCAGAGAGGCTATGACGCTAAATGGAGAAAAGCGAGGGCGAGGTTTCTCCGTGACAATCCATTGTGCAAGGATTGCTTTGACATAGGAAAAGTAAAGGCAGCTACAGTCGTTGACCACATCACTCCACATAGGGGTAATGTGGTTTTGTTTTGGGATGAAAAGAATTGGCAGGGGTTATGTGGCACTTGCCATAGTAGGAAGACAGCGAAAGTGGACGGAGGGTTTGGTAATGGGTAAATGGTATAGATGCATCGGTTGTAATCACAAATCCAAAAGTGATCGTTACAAACTAGATGGCGTGCGTTGCGAGAAATGTAACGGCGGGCCATTCATGCCATGCGAAAACGGCCCCGCTCCAGAGGATAGCCTCTGTATTGGGTGTGGGATTGTTATGGAACCAGGGCCACGAAAGATATGTCAGCGTTGTTGGATGACAAAACGCAGGCAGTCAGCAGGGGAACTGACTGTAAATGTTGAGGTAGCTTCCTGGTACAACACTTTGACAGATGCAATGGTTGGAGCAATCACAGCGGCAGCTCACGAAGGGATGCCCGAGGAGGTGGCTCAACAAGTGATGCAAGCAGCATTGTCAGCGGCTTTACCTGACGCTATTGTGGTTTCGAAAGGGAAAAGTACCCCCCACCCTTCAAAACCTGCGAGAGACGTGCTGTAGACCGCGTGCCCCCTTAATCGCGTAAAAACTCGTTTTATCAATTTTTTAGAGAATCAGGGAGGTGAACCCGATGGGACGGAATGGGAAACCGATTTCTCTGCACATCGCTGAGGGGAATCCGAACCGACTCACAAAGGCAGAGATTCAAGCAAGAAAAGACAACGAGATCAAGCTTGGGAAAAGTGATTTGGATAAGCTGAAACCCCCATCGTTTGTGAAAAATGACGTGATTGCCTTCTCTCATTGGAAGCAATGTTTGAAGGAGTACAAAGTGGCAGCCGAGCAAAATATTGAGCTGCTTACCAGCTCGGATGTAGGGCTGCTGGCGATGTACTGCCGGACATATTCGGAGTATGAAAAACTGTTAAATCAGTATCAAAAACTCGAAAAAATTGCGATCAATCAGGACGTTTTTGAGGAATATTTCGAGGGGATTTATGAAAAAGCGGCTGCAAACGATGAGGACGTGAGGGCGTTCGGATTAAAAGCCCAAATGTATCTCTCTCAACTGGCTTCTATCGAAGGCATACTTAAAATTGAAACGGCAATCAACAAGAAGATGGATATGTTGATCAAAATGCAGGATCGGCTTTTCCTGAATCCGTTGTCTAAAGTCAAGAGCGTGCCGAAGCCAAAGAAGGAAGAGAAGCCAGCCAGCAAGTTTGGGAAGTTTGGGGCTGGTCGAGGTGGTTAGCGCACAGAGATATCCTTACAATACAGTGCAAGAATGCGATCGTGTAACTGCCTACGCACTGGCTGTCGTAAATGGTGAGATCGTAGCGGGACTGACCCAGCGCCAAGCGTGCGAGCGGCACCTGAACGATTTGAAAAGACAGGGGACAGAAGAATTTCCCTATGTTTGGAATCCAGAGAAAGCCCACGAGATTATCGAGTTTGCTGAATCGCTTACGATTGCCGAGGGTGAGGAGGAGCAGCCTCTTGAGTTGTGGGGCTTTCAGGATTTCATTTTCGGGAGCTGGAATGGCTGGGTAACAGAAGACGGCTACAGGCGTTTTCGTACCTCATATGTACAGGTAGCACGCCAGAACGGTAAGTCATTAGGGAACGCTGTTCCTGCTCTTTTTTATGGGAACTTCGATGGATACAATTACCCGCAGGTTTATTGTACTGCTACCAAAGAGCTGCAAGCGCGAATCGTCTTAAAAGAATGCATCAAGTTCATTAATGCTGACGAAGAACTAAGCGGGACGAAATTCGATGAGGGATTATTCGTCGTCAAGGAATACGCAGCGAAGATCGAATGCAAAGTAACGAACGGCGAAATTAGAGCGTTAGGCCGGGACACAAAATCGATTGACGGATTCAGGCCATACTTCGCCAGCGTGGACGAGTACCACCTACACAAAGACAATCAGATGTATAAGCTGCTCTCTGACGGGACGAAGAAACTCAAACAATGTCTTATTTCAGTCATTACAACAGCAGGCTTTGATATTAACAGTCCGTGTTATGAGCTGTATGAATACTGCAAAATGGTGTTGTCCGGTGCTCACCAGGATGAGACGCAGTTTGTTTTCATCTGTGAGTTGGACAAAGACGATGATATTTGGGACGAGGCCAATTGGCCCAAGGCAAACCCACTTTGGACGCCTGAAACACTGGTAAGCTTGCGTGCCGATGCAGTAAAGGCGAAGCAGATGCAAGGTGGGGAACTACGCAACTTCTTGACCAAGTCGCTTAATCGCTGGGTTATGTATGCCGACAACCAGTATATGAACATGGAACACTGGAAGGCTTGCGAATCCGATACAACGATTGAGGATATGGCAGGGCGAGAGTGCTTCCTTGCCTTTGACTTGTCTTCTGGCGGCGACCTTACTTCTGGAGCGCTGGAATTTCCACTGACGGACGGCGTGTGCCAGAAATACTATATCCATTCCCATAGTTTCATACCAGCCAAGCGTGTCGCCGAACATGTAAAAACGGATCATGCTCCGTATGATATGTGGATCATGGAAGGGCTGCTGACCCCTACTGAAACATTAGGCGGTGTCAAAACCGATTACAAATACATCATCCGGTACTATCGTGATTTGATAACCAAATACAACTTGAAACTCAAAGGCATCGCATATGACCCACATAATGCGGATGCCTTTTTGTCTGATCTGGAAGAGTTCGGTGTGGACTGTGTTGAAATCACGCAGAGCGCAAAGAGCCTCAATGATGCAACGGTGGATTTCAGGCTCGAAGTAGAGGCGGGGAACGTCATCTATGACAAACGAAACAAGTTGCTTACCTGGAGCATGGCAAACGCGAAGACCGTCAGCAATAGCTTTGGTGAAATCAAGATCGATAAGGACCCGACCGCAAAGACCAAACGTATCGACCCGGTAGATGCCGTAATCGATTGCCATAAGCTGGTCATGTCACATCGAACAATAGACCTGAACAGCCACATTATGAGCGATGACTTTTCGTTCTAGGGAGGAGGTGAAGTATGAGACGAAAGGGATATTTCCGTCGATGGTGGGAGCAGCGTTCAAGCGAATTATCGAATCTATTAAATCCCAAACAGTGGTTCTATGACCTTCTCGGTGGGAGTGCCAAGACATCCAGTGGGGTTAGGGTTACAAGCTCATCAGCTCTGTTGAATAGCAACGTTTATACTTGTGCATCGATCTTGGGCGGGGACATAGGAAAGCTGCCGATTCAGGTCTTTAAAAAGCGTGGGAGCGGGTTGGAAAAGGATGATTCCCACCCTGTTGCAAAGTTACTGGGAATCCGGCCTAACCCGCATATGAGCGCCTACACCTTTAAGGAGTTGCTTCAAGTACATTTGGTTGCTTGGGGAAATGCCTACGCGAATATCGAGTGGCACGAGAGCGGTCCCTATAACGGACAGCCAAAGGCGCTTTGGCCTCTCGATCCATCCAAAACCGATGTACACCTTGATCCGTTGACGGGCGAGTTATGGTATGCAACCACTCTGCCGAGTGGCGAGACAAGAAAAATTCGCGCTGCCGATATCTTGCATCTCAAGTCTATCAGTCGGGGCGGGTTAAAAGGCATCACGCCCATAGCCGTCATCCGTGAAGAGATCGGAGTCCAACAGGCTCAGAAGAAATTCCTTGGTTCCTTTTATGCAAACGGGACAACAACACGAGGCATCTTGAAAGTTCCAGGAAGTCTCGACAAACCAGCCAAGGACAAAATACGGGATGAATGGCAAAAGGTAAATTCGGGACTCAGTAACGCCCATCGCATTGCTATTCTTGATGCTGGTTTGGACTATCAAAGCTTGGGTATGAACCTGGATGATGCTCAGTTCATTGAAACGCATAAGTTCGGGATCGGTGAGGTAGCGAAAATCTATAAGATTCCACCACACAAGCTTGGCTTAATGGACAAAGCGACCTTCTCCAACATCGAACACCAGTCTCTGGAGTATGTGAAAAGCACCTTGCAACCGATCATTACGAATTGGGAGCAAGAGCTAATTTATAAACTGTTCACGGAAATGGAACGAAAACGGTACTATGTAAAATTTAATCTGACAACCGAACTTCGCGGCGATAGTAGTAGCCGGGCGCAGTTCTACAGAGAAATGATTGCGATGGGTGCTTATACCATAAACGAGGTACGCGAATTAGAGGAACGCTCCAGCATCGGGGAGCTGGGCGATAAGCATTTTGTTAGCTTGAACTATGTAAGTCTGGACAAGATGGACCAGTACCAATTGTTAAAAGCGGGCCTCGGTAGAGAGGCGCCGAAAGGAGGTGAGAGTGGTGGATAAAATAGAAGTCCGGTATTTGCCAGTCGAAAGCATTGAATTTCGTAGTACAGGCGAAGACGGATCAACGAATACCATTTCAGGATATGTCGTCAAGTTTAATCAGCGTAGTCATTTGATTTGGGGCGAGTTTTACGAGAAGGTAGCCAAAGGCGCTTTTGCTCGAAGCCTTTCCGAGAATGTAATCAAAGCCCTTTGGAATCATCGAAGCGACTTTGTATTAGGGTCTACGAAAAACCAAACCCTTCGACTTTGGGAAGATCACATCGGTTTACGTTTTGAGTGTGATTTGCCTAATAGCACATGGGGAAAGGATGCGGCTGAGTCCATCCAACGCGGGGATGTAGATGGAATGAGCTTTGGTTTTGGTGTCCGAAAAGATTCGTTTACATACTTGAAAGATGAGGATGTCTACGAACGGACGCTGATCGACATTGACTTACGCGAGGTGTCACCAACGCCATTCCCGGCGTATCCAGACAGTGAAGTGTCTCAGCGCAGCATCGATCAGTTGGGGATCACAACAAAAGAACAACGGAAACACGAAAAAGAAAAGTTGTTACTCGAAATCGACTTACTCAGCTTGAGCTGATAGTCGTTTTTTTATTGCCCAAATAAAAGGAGGTCCTACTCATGGACGAAAAAGAACGCGAACTACGCCAGCAACTGGCAGAAAAATTGGACGAAGCTCGTAGTTTTACCAGTGAAAACAAACTGGAAGAAGCTCGCTCTGCCGCAGATGCAGCAAAAAACCTACGGAAACAAATCGATTTACTCCAGGAGCTACGAGAAGTGGACACGCCTGCAACGACTGTTCCAGCAGCAACGCAAGAAGATGACCTTGGTCAAGAGATCGATTTGAAAAAAGAACATCGTAGTGCGTTTGACAAGTATCTCAAACATGGGAAAGATGCAGAGTTGACCGACGATGAAAAGCGTGCCTTTAAGGAAATGCAGATGCAGGCCCGATCCATGTCCGAAGGAGATAAGGCAGCGGGCGGTATTCTCGTACCGGAGGACATTTCCCAAGAGATCATCAAGCAGAAAAAGACAAAGCAGACCATTCGTAACTTGGTAGGGGTAAAGCCTGTAGGCACTCTGTCTGGCAGTCGAGCAAAGCGCCGTGGCACGAACCTACGTATGAATAATGTTGACGAGAAACAGCCAATCAAGAAAATGGAGACACCGCAATATGCGGAGGTCAAATACAAGGTGCATCGTTATGCAGGTATCTTTGAGGCGACGAATGATTTAATGGCAGACAGTGCGGTTGATATCTCAGAAGAATTGCGTGACTGGTATACCGAAATTTCTCTGAATACAGAGAACGATGAGGTATTTTACGGGATCGGTGGCGAGGATTCTTGTGAGGGAATCTTCGTAACCAACAAATACAAGACACTTCCTTGCACAGAGTTAGACATCAAAACCTTGCGGAAACTGAAAAACATGGTGGACAAGGGATATCGTAACGGAGCGAAGTGGGTCATGAATACTGCTGCAACCGAAGCGCTGGCAGATATGAAGTACGCTGACGGAAAGAGTGTCCTGGTTCCTGATCCAACCAAAGCAGACGTTTTCACGCTATTTAGTTACCCGGTAGAAGTTTTTGACGAAATCAAAAACGAGGGAACTACGAATCTCACTACCAAGATTGCCTTTGGTAACTTCGAGGCGGGTTACTACTTCTTTGATCGTAAGTCCCTGGAAGCGAAAACGACCGATGTTGGCGGGGATGCATTTGATAACGACACCACCTTGACACGGGTTATCCAACGTTTTGACGGTAAGCCTGCCAACGAAGACGCTATCGTAATCCTGACAGGCGTTCCGGTGAACGCATAAGGAGGAAATGCCGTGGGTTACCAGACAAAGAATCATTCGAGTCCTGACACACTGACCATTGGCGGCGTGCTGGAGATCGTAGGCGAAGGGAAAATTTTAAAAGATGGTGTTGAGATTGACCTTGGGGGTGGAGGCACTACAATTGCGGATGCTTCCATCACTACGGCAAAGCTCGCGAATGGGGCTGTCACCATTGCCAAGTTAGGAACGGATGCAACCAAGTCATTGAATGGAAAGTTGACTGCCACCAAAGCAGCAGCGCAGGCTGATAGTACAGCAACGGATGTCGCTGGACTGGTTGCAGATTTCAACGCATTACTCGCAAAATTACGGGCAGCAGGCATCATGACATAAGGGAGGCGGGATTTATGCTCGTCTCTCTTGAGCGTGCCAAAAAAGTTATGCAGATACCATCAGAAGATACAAGCATGGATGAAACACTTCTCCTTCTGATTGCGGCTGCTTCTCAAGCTATCGAGAACCATTGCAAGCGATCCTTCCGGAAGAAAGTTTATGTGGAAACGTTGAGCGGGCATGACTCCCTATATTTGAATCTTAGAAATTACCCCATTCATCACATCGAAGAGGTGCGGGCTGAAACGGTTCTAGCTGACTATAAGGAAATTGGGGACGGCAGACTGTATCGGGAGAAAGGATGGCCCATCGGAGAACACAATATCACTGTCACCTATTCAGGCGGCTACGTTTTACCAAGTGAAGCAACCAAAGCGGAGCCACGCACCTTGCCGGAAGGGATCGAGCTTGCTTGTCTTTTGTACATGCAGATGATTGGACGTAATCCTGGTGTCAAATCCGAGCGGGTGGGGGATATTTCCGTCACATATAACGATGATTCACAGGCGTTACCTGCTCCAGTAGCTGCCTTGCTGACGCCCTATGTGGGAAGGTGGGTGTAGAGGATGGCAGGGCCAAGGAGAACCAGAGCAAGACGGGCTAATGTTACCGTGACGGAGGCAACGATGATTCCGGCAATTCGTGCGAAGCTTCAAGAGCTGGCGACTAAAGAAGTATTAGTCGGCATGGAAGGAGACGCAGAGTTGGCCATGATTGCAGGGGTTCATGAGTATGGTAGCGCTAAAATGAAAATTCCGGCCCGTTCGTTTATTGGCGTGGGAAAAAAACGTGCATCAGCACCAATCAGCAAGCGTGTAAAATCAGGTGTTCAAGCGATTGCCGAAGATGCTGAATCTGTTCACACTTTGCTCAGAGACATCGGTGAAATTGGTTTAGATAGAGTCCTTAAACGGTTTGACAAAATCCGTCAGCCTGCTTTATCCCCACTTTATGCAGCGATCAAAGGCAACAAGAAAATTCTAATTCAGGATAAAGACTTACGTGATTCTCTCACGTACAAAATTGTTCGTAAGGGAGAGAGGACATGATCAACTTTCGATTCGCCCCCTTGCTCGCTCGCTATAACCATCCGTATCACCTCGTTAGAACCGCCTCAGGCGGCGTTTACGACCCGGATGGTGTTTGGATACCAGCCAAGGCGGAAAGAACGCCATATCAGGGCCATATTCAGCCTGTGAGTGCGAAACTGCAACAAGTAGAGGGTGGCAGATACACGGAAGAAGACCGAACGCTGTACACGACCACCAAGCACGCTGCTGGGGATCTGATTGAGTATCAGGGAAAACAATATACGGTCCATGCTTTAGAGGAGCGGGACTACAGCGATGTGAACAAGTACATCTTAAAGAAGGTGGTTTCCCGTGATTCCGTTTAAAGCCATCCGGTCAGCTCTTGTACAACCACTCTCAGCACATCTTTCTATGCCAGTTATCGATATGAACGGCGGCGGTGACATACCCGAACAAGCTTTTTTGACCTATGATTTCTCAGGGCCAGAAGATGCCCGTGGTTTTCCGATTGAATACCAAGAAGGCAATAACCTTCTACATGTAGAGACGGTTTCGTTTACCGTCTCTTTTTTGTCCTACGCAGACGATAAAGCAACCAGCATTGAGAATGCAATGAGGACGAGAGATTGGTTGAAGCGGGACGGGCGGGAGCTGTTGAAAGATCGCGTCAATGTGATCGTGTCTGAGATCAGCCCAATAGAAAACCGTGACATTCTGATCGGAGACGAGTGGGAGCGCAGACAAGGCTTTGACGTGACGTTTCGCACCATAGACGTGACATCTAGTGAATTTATTGCAATAGAAAAAGCAAATGTGAAAGGAGAGGATGGATTTGGCGGTTAAAAGCGATGTAATCGTAACGATTGATATTCAAAGGCCAACTCCAAAGCTGGGCTTTGGCAAAACGCTGATTATCGGCTCCAGCGCAACAGGGATGGACTACAAGACTTATTACGACCTAGAAGCCGTCCAGAAGGATTTCGCGCAGACTACGGAGGTATACAAAGCAGCATTTGCTTTGCTGAATCAGGGGGACAATTCGCCGTCTGAGATCGCCGTCATGCTGCATAAAACAGAAGGCGAAACCTTGGCTGACTTCTTACCAAAGATTTTTGAAAAAGATTGGTACTTTCTTGTTTCCACGAGCAGTCAGAAAACGAACATCCTGACGATTGCTGACGCTGTTGAGCAAAATAATTCTCGCCAATTCTTTGCCAGCTCGTCGAACCTCGAAGACTTGGCTGCAATCAAAGCAAAGAAGTACACACGAACCACGATGTTCTATCACACGACCACAGATAACTACCCGGAAGCAGCTTGGTTAGGAGCTTGCGCTTCTGCCGATGTAGGGAGTATCACATGGAAGTTCAAAACGCTTAAAGGCATTGACGTCCTCGATATTAGCACAACGGAGTTAATGGCCATTCATGGCGCGGGGGCAAACACCTATGTCACGAAAGCTGGGGATGATGTTACTAGCGAGGGGAAAACGGTATCTGGCGAATACATTGACATTATTCACGCTCGTGACTACTTGGTATTCAGTATCCAGTACGCCGTTCAAAAGCTGTTGAATCGATCACCTAAAGTACGATACGACAATACAGGCATTGCACAACTGGAAGCCGAGGTTAGAACCATCCTAAAACGAGCTGATCTGAATGGGATGATTGCTCATGACGATGACGGACAGGCTCTTTTTAGTACCCGATTCAAAGGCCGAGCAGAAACGGACCCAGCAGATCGCGAGAAACGACAGTATAACGAAGGTTCTTTCCGTTTTGAGCTATCAGGTGCGATCCACTCTGCAGCAATTAAAGGAACCATCGTACTGTAAAGGAGATGAGAGAAAATGAGTAAGGCAGCAACCTATGATCCGAATGATCTTGCAGTAATCATCAAAAGTGTTTACCTGACAGGGTTTTCGGAAGATATGGTCGAGATTGAAAAAGCGGAAAATAATTACGAGACGAAGGTAGGCGCCCAGGGGGATGTTGTTCGAACCAAAATTAACAACCCTTTGGCAACGATTAAAGTCACTTTACTTCCTAGTAGTCCGCAAGTGGCTTTCCTGGACAGACTCGCCAACTCAGGGGAGCTAGTGCCTGTGTCTGTCATTTACTCCGGTACACCAAAAGAAACGACAACGGTAACCGAAGCCTATGTTACGAAGCCTGCTACACGATCATACGGAAATGAAGCAGCAGACCGCGAGTATGAAATCCAGTGCCTTGATATCGATATGCAGTAATCACATATTCAAAAAAGAGGAGACGATCATAAATGAGTGCATTCAAACAAAAAACCTTCACATCAGAAGCAGGAAATACCTATGTTTTTCAGCATCCAGGAGTGCGAATGGTATCGAAAATCAATGATAGCAGCAAGAACAAACATGGAGTCGTGATGGAAGAGCGGCTATCCGAAGAAATTCTGAAACATGTGATTGTTCAACCCAACATGAAAATCGATGATTTTGGTGACTATCAGGAGTATCAAGAGACGATTAATGCTGCCTATGCCTTTATCTCGGGTGTAGACCAGGATAACGACCAACAAGCGGGTGACACGCATGATCGACAAGCAGGAAGCGAAGCGAAGAGCTAGGGAGCGCTGGTCATACTGGAGACTGCTTTTGTCTGATATGAAAATCACCTATAGCGATTTGGACAAGATGGATGAGGACGATATTGCCGAAGCAAACGCGGCGCTGGACATTCACAACGAGCAACAAAAAGAATTGAATAAGAAGTGAGCGTCCAACCGGGCGCTCTTTTTGTTGCTGAAAGGCAGGTGAAATAAGTGGGTGTAATCAGCAATTTAATGTTTGCTGTCGGTTTTAAGGTGTCGAATGGGGGATTACAAAATGCCCAAAACCAGATAGAGGAAACGAAAGCGGCAGTCATTGGTCTTGGTCTTGCAGCCGGAGTTGCATTGGCCGGATTTGGAATTGCGGCAGTCAATGCAGCATCCCAGTTTGAACAAGCCATGTCACAAGTACAAATGGCTACAGGTGCTGCCAATGATCAGATAACGGCTACAAAAGAAGTTGCAAAAGAGCTATATGCTCAGAACTTTGGGCAGGACTGGAACGATCTAGGCAGCGCTATTACTTCGGTTCACTCAATCACGGGACAAGCCGGGGACGCACTCAAAGAAACGACGAAAAATGCATTACTTATGCGGGATGCATTTAACCAAGAAGTGAACGAATCGGTGAAAACCGCCGACACAATGATGAAACAGTTCGGTATTACAAGCAATGATTCGTTCACCTTGCTTGCACAAGCCCAGCAAAAAGGGCTTGATAAGTCCGGTGACTTACTTGATACAGCGAATGAATATGCAAACCAGTTTAAAGCCCTTGGTTTCACAGCCGAGGAAATGTTCGACACGCTGGCAGCCGGCTCTCAAAATGGCGCATTTAACCTGGACAAAGTGGGTGACGCCGTCAAAGAGTTTAACATTCGGGCCAAAGATGGGTCGAAGGGAACGACAGAAGCGTTTCAAATGCTCGGATTAGACGCAGCTAAGATGGCACAGACATTCGCTCGGGGTGGGCCAGAAGCTAAAAAAGCATTCGATCAAGTCCTACAGATGATCGCTGCAATTGAAGACCCAGTACAAAGAAATACGGTAGGGGTAGCCCTATTAGGGACCCAATTTGAGGACTTGGAAGCTCCTATTATCGCTGCTATGGGAACAGCCCAAAAGCAATTTGATAAGACCAAGGACACCATGGACAAGCTCAATCAAGCCAAGGTTGATTCTCCGGGTCAAGCGCTGGCATTGATTGGACGACAAATTGAAACAGGCCTGATTATTCCAATTGGGCAGTTTCTGCTCCCGATCCTTATGGAAGCGTCGAAAGGGGTGGGCTTCTTCATTCAGCACATCGACGTGTTTGGACCAGCGATTGGTGGTATTGCGGCTATCATCATCGGCGCAATGGTTCCGGCTATGTGGGCAGCGGCTGTCGCTGGATGGGCCATGGTTGCTCCGTTTCTGCCAATCATTGCGATTGCTCTTCTTGTTGGAGCTGCTATAGCTGGTGTAATCCTGATTTTCAAGAATTGGGGGACTATCGGCCCGTGGCTGGCTCAAAAATGGCAAGCTTTCAAGACGTGGACGGTCAACATTTTTAATAGTATCGTTCAGTTCTTCAAGGCGTGGGGATCAACCATCTTGGTTATTCTTGGTGGTCCGGTTGTGTGGGCGGCAGCTCTGATCTATAAATATTGGGATCAGATTAAGGCTTTCACTGTTGCTATATTCGTCGGGATTTGGAATTACCTCACCAACACTTGGAACAACATCGTCACCACTGTTGCCAATGCCGGAACTACGATTTGGATGAAAATCCAGACCACATGGAACCAAGTTACCGGGTTTCTACAGGGAATCAATCTCTTCACCATCGGTCAAAACCTTATTCAAGGTATGATCGATGGAATCGGCTCGATGGCTGCCGCACTTATGGACAAGATGAAAGCCATTGGGGACGGCATCACCGATAAAATCAAGGCGATTCTGGGCATTCACTCGCCGTCTCGTGTCATGATGGAAGTCGGATACTTCACTGGGGAAGGCTTGGCTCAAGGGATTGAGAACACACAAGCGCGTGTCGCAGCCGCCTCCACAGGGCTTGCCGATGATGTAACAGCACCTTATGACTACGATATGCCAGCAGCAAAACTACCGCCAGCCAAAGCAGCAGGCGTAGAGCTGGGAGCGGGCGGCGGAACCATGAAAATGGAGGTTGTAATCAAACTCGATGTAACGGGTGGAGCTGACGCGAAACAGGCAGGTACAGCGATTGCAACCGAGTTAAAGCCTGCCTTACAAGAAATCATTCAGAGCGCCGCGCGTAGATTGGGCGTCTCTTTGGTGGTGGAACAAGCTTAATGGCAACAATTAACGGAATGTATGTCCTTGTTGAGAGTGAAGACCCAAAATTTGAAGTCGAAGTAACGGACCAGCCCGTCGAGAACGGCATAAATGTGAGTGATCACGTCCAACGAAAGCCGTACACAATGGACATTAGCGGCTTTATTGTGGGCGAAGACGCGGCACAGATACGAGAGAAAATAAAGACAATCTCCGAGAGTGGCGAGCTGGTCGAATTTCAGGGCCGGAATCTATTCTCCGGTCTGATTGTCTCTTTTTCTACCAACCACACCAACCGAGTAGCGAACGGATTTGCTTTTTCGCTTTCAATGAAAGAGATTCGTACCGCGAAATCCTCTTATGTAGAGACGTTACCCATGCCAATCAAAGCACAAGTCGCACCTGTTATCAGCGCGGGCAGGAAACAAACGAAGAAGAAGCAGGGAACGGCAACATCAAAGGTTGAAAAGGTAAAATTCAAGGTGGGCACTCCCTGGGCTGAGTAGGTGACACGATGGAATATCTTGATATTGAAAAAGGGCAGATACCGTATCGGTTTGAAATAACTCTTTCCAGTACGGTATTTACCTTCGAAGTGAATTACAACAGCGAATACGACTTTTTCACAGTCGATTTAGAACGAGATGGAGAGGTACTCGCAACCGGGGACAAACTGGTTTATGGAGAACCTCTTTTTTCGTATAGTGCGGACGAAAGATTCCCACAAGTAGAGATTATCCCCTATGACGAGGCAGGGATCACGCAGGAGGTTACTTGGTCCACGCTTAGCGAGACAGTCTTTTTGTATGTGTTTGAAAAGGGGGAGAACAATGGCTAATTTCGGCAGGGTGGTTGAAGTTATGATCAATAACATGTCTTTCTCAATGGACCACTACGCTATGGAGGGCACTATCCCCTTTGACAATGACTTGCTGCCAAACGAATCAGAAGTGAAGCTCTGGAATCTCTCAAAAGATACTCTCAGCCGGATCAAACGAAACGATGTGTTAATGATTAACGCCGGGTATCGTGGCGATGTAGGGGTTATCCTACACGGTTTTATTTCAAGAGTGAAGACGCAGCGCGAGGGAGTCGATACGGTTACAACGATAAACGTCTTGGACTCCCAAGACCTTTCCAGTAGAAAAGTGGAGGATGTCGCGTATGCACCTGGTACGCTTGCAAGCTACATTCTGAAAGAAATGGCGAAGCAATTGGGTCTACCCATCGCGCAATTTCAGCTTAATCAAGATTATCGATATGAAGAAGGATACACAGCCAGTGGTGAAGTGACAGAGATCATCAGCAAAGTGGCCACCGATTGCGGCACCAGCTCCTTCATCAACAAAGGGAAACTCTATGTCAGGAATTTGCGAAAAGGTGCCGATGATGTTTTTTCTTTGTCTGTCGATACGGGTCTGATTGGTACACTGGAACCGTTTGAGGACGACAATTTTAAGGGATATATGGTGCAATCACAACTACAATACCGGATTACGACTGCATCAGTGATTGACTTGAAAAGCAAAGATTTTACAGGCCGAATGCATGTGCGAAGTGGTAGTCATCGATTTAGTCGAACGGGTGACTTTATCACAGAAGCGGAGGCGATCTTACCATGAATGCAGACCCATCAGGCGACCTTGCCAAGTTGATTAAAACTGCCATAGCAGAGCAGCTTTCAAACATGGCGGTAGCTCAACCATGTAAGGTGATTTCGTTCGATGAACCGACCGGAATTGCGGTTGTGCAGCCTCTTATACAACTGACTGACAAGCCTCCTTCGCCCATTCAGACAGTTCCAATATTGGGCCATAAATATCGAACGGAGAGCGGAGTCATTAAGCGTGAGAGGCACATCCTGGAGCCGGGGGATACGGTTTATATCGTTTGTGCCGATAGGCAAATTAAAGACGCAATGAAAGGCCAATCCGGAAAGCCTAGCAGCCCCCGAATCCATGACAAAAACGATGCGGTTATTGTGGGGGTGTTTCCATGCAGTCTTTGAAATTAGTGAATGGCGACTTGGTGTTTGACGACAGCGGGGATATGGTGATGATCGACGGGGAAGAAGAGGTCGCGCAATGTGTCGCGTGTGTCCTTGGCACAAACAAGGGTGAATGGTTCCTCAATCCAGACTTAGGAATAAAATTCCGGTCATTCCTGGATAAGAAGCAGTCGGAAGAAGAAATGAGAGAGCAAATACGTCAAGGACTCTTTCAGGAGCCGAGAATCCGAACCGTCGAATCCATTGATTTTAACGTGGACCAGAAAGCAAGAACAATCGAGGTGCGTTTTGTAGCGACCGCTGTAACAGGTGAGACAATCGCAGAGGCGGTGAGAGTGAATGTTGGATGAAAAGGGTTTTAAGCGGAAACGATTTGCTGATCTTTTTGCAGAGATGGAAGCCAAAGCCAAAGAAGCTTTCGGGGAGAAAGTGAACACATCGGATAGGTCGCCTCTTGGGATCATCTTACGGATGTTTGCATGGTTTTTGTCCAAGCTTTGGCAAAGCACAGAAGATGTCTACAATAGCGCTTATCCAAATACGGCCCAAGGAGCAAGCTTGTATCGACTTGGGCCGTATGCAGGCATTCGGCGTCTAACCGCTGGGAAAGCAGTTGGGGTGTTATCCCTCACAGGGACACCAAACTACACAGAGGTCAGTGGTTTTAAGGTGTCTGACGGCAGAATCGTTTTCGAGACGATAGAACCTGTGGCTCTTGGAAGTGATGGAAAAGGGACAGCTAAAATTCGCGCCATGGAAGCAGGCTCAATGGGCAACCTTCCAGCAGGTACGATCACAACTGTTGTCAATCCAAACGGCGATATTACAAGTGTGACAAATCTCCTGCCAACGACGAGAGGGCGTGATTTAGAAACGGAAAGGGAGTTTCGGGATCGTTTCTCTATATCAACAGAAGGGCGCGGAAAAGGAACCATTCCGGCTATTCGCAAGGCATTGATGGAGGTTCCTGGCGTTCGAGCTGCTGCCGTTGTGGAGAATTATACGAATGTAACTGATAGTGCTGGTAGACCGAGCAAATCAATAGAGGCGTATGTCCTTGGTGGCGACAAATACGATATCGGTCAGACCATTTTCGAAAATAAAGGCGGCGGTATCGAGCCATACGGGACCCAAACCGTTACCGTAAAAGACGATGCTGGCGTTAGTCATATAATGAGATTTAGTTATGCAACGGAAGTATACATCCACCTGAGAATTACGGTTTCAACATTGAATAATTTCCTAGCCAACGGACCAGCACTCATCAAAACGGAAGCTATTAAGTATTTGGGCGGCGAAGATGAGGACGGGACCATTTACACTGGCTTGAACATGGGAATGAATGTTGTTCATTCCGCTCTTGTGTCATTACGAACAAGGGTAGAGGGCATCGAAGATTTGAAAGTGGAAATGAGCAAGGATGGAATCTCGTGGACGCAAGAAAACATTGAGATTGCACCCTACGAAGTGGCTCAGACATCCCATGACAAGATCAGCGTGGTGATTCAATCTTGATAACCGCCAAAGGGATCGTCAGTAAGCTAACCGATGTTTTTACAAAGAATCCGAACAGTAATATTGGAAAACTCCTGTCTATTCTTGCGGATCAATTACGGCAACTGGAGGAAACGCACGATCGCATTAGCGCATGGCGGGATATCGACGAGGCAAAGGGGACAACCCTAGACAAAATAGGAACCATCGTCAATCAACCACGGGGCGTTGCGACCGACGAGGTTTACCGTATTTTAATCAAATCAAAAATTGCGCGGAACC
Organism: Brevibacillus sp. AG; assembly: GCF_028369215.1. Classification (NCBI taxonomy): domain Bacteria; kingdom Bacillati; phylum Bacillota; class Bacilli; order Caryophanales; family Paenibacillaceae; genus Brevibacillus; species Brevibacillus sp. AG. Next base: position 445,131 of record NZ_JAQMYO010000004.1, read on the forward strand.
TTTCGACTGGAGATATCAATACGATTATTCAAGTGTTGTCGGTTGCGCTGAATACCGATCCGAGCGAAGTTCAAATCAAAGAGGCGTGGAGTGATCCGGTTGAGCCTGAACCTGCAGCTCTCAGTGTCATTCAGCTCCCTCTTGAATCGATCAATAAATCCGGTCTATCCCCGAGACAGTTTGCTCGTATGGTACAGAAAACGGTACTTGCTGGGGTGCGGGTAAGGGAAATTGAGTTAGCAGGAACGTTTCAGTTTGCAAGTGGTAGTGAAACAGAGGTAGATGAAAAAAGCGGCTTCGCTAATTTAGAAGGCACAGTTGGGGGAACTCTTGGATATGCGTACACACCTGCAGATGACCCTGATTTACCGATTTAAGGGAGGGATAAGACGTGTCTTTCAATGAGCAGCTACCCGATTGGGAAGCACCAGGAACAGAACCGCCAGCGAGTAAGAGAAAAAGCGGTTGGGCACCGTCTGATAAGCCGCCCGCCGATTATTTCAACTGGCTTTTCAATCGGATTTACCGAGTATTAAAAGAGCTACGCGAGAAAGCTGTTGTCAAAACGGAAGATGGAAAGCTGGTGGCGGATCAGCTTGTGGATGGAGCTGCAACAGATGCAGCTATCGGAAGCCGAACAGCAGACCCTACACAAGTACCCACTGGATTAACCGCAACGCTCGGACAATGGATTTCTCATTTAGTAAATAGATATAACGCCATTACGGGTAAAGCCTGGCCTTCCTTGCCTACAAAAACAATAGAGCAATTGAACAACGAGAAAGCGAGTTTAAGCGGGGCACACTTTACCGGGAATGTAGTGATAAGTAACAATGTCGCCTTGAAAGTCAAAGACAAAGGTGGGACGGAAAGAAATGCAGTGTTAGCTCAACCGGACGGAAATCTGTATTTCGGAAGTTCCCTTCCATTTGTCATGCAGTCTAGCGTTGACCCCATGGTAAAAATCAACAACGGCGATCCTCAAGTACTGCTACATGCGGGAAATTACGCCTCACATATAAACCGATTGGGTGCGCCAGCGGATACAAGAAACACAAACATTTTGCCAGGAGCATACCCGCAAGGAATTACGAACGAGTTTAAACTACTGAGCGCCATTGGAATAAAGGCAGGATCGCAATACGGTTTTCTTGTCACTTACAAACCGTGGACGGATGATAGCGGTGGCTCGACACAACAAATGTGTTTTGCAGAGGATACCACTTGTCCCATCTGGCACAGGAGCGGGACAAGTACAGGTGGTTGGGGTATTTGGAAACCAGTCGGGATGAACAAGTTGCGTTATTCTACGAATGGCACAGCGGATTCCAATGGGAAATACCCAACAGTTGATTATACCCGGAACGACGGATTATTGTATGCGCGTCTTGTTCATTCGAATCCAGATGTTAATGGGAATTATCGAACTGTTGTCACAACGTACTATGGCCCAGATGGAAAAACGGCATTGGGAACGGAACGTGTAGATCGCACATTTGACGAAAATGGAACCATGACAAGTGAAGCGTAAAAAAGGAGGGCGGGTGATTTGCAAAGTTTCTCATTAGCAATGGATGCATTTACGAGGGCAGGTCATAACAACGCTGGTCAAAGGGCAATGGAAGGGATCGTCGCAAGAGTGCAAGTTGCTCCAGGTGAGACTGTAACAGCCGGGGACGTGGTTGAGTATATCAACGGGAATGTCCGCAAAACAAAAGCGGAGTTCACCAAAGACGGCGTTGCTGCATTGAATTTCGAGGTTGGCAAAAACATTCAGGCGGTTGGAGCGTGCAAATTGGACGAAAACCGTGCATTTATTGCGTACAAGGTCCAAGACGGAACGAATGCACTTTGGTCAGCAGCCGCACTGATTATGACCATTGATGATGCAGGCAATATGTCAGTTGGTTCACCCGTAGTCTTCGAGGCAGCTCATACCAACCAGGAGCCAAAACACATGACTCCTGTATTGGTGGATACAGACAAGGTTTTGCTCATGTACGTACTTCGATACAGTAACACGAATGCTCATCATGTCAGATCGGTTGTTGTTTCTACTGCAAGTAATATCATCTCGTTTGGGGTAATCACAAACCCGCCTTATGGGTATCAGAACAATGATAAGCTTTTGGCTGGTTTACTTGAAACCAATAAAGCGATAGTAGCTTGGCGTGATGGCAGCGCGGGTACGGAACTGAGGTTTTCCATTGCCACAGTTTCCGGCATGACTGTTACCTATACACAGACCTGGGCAATGACGTCCGTAGAAGGATATCGTGCTTGCATACTTGTCTTGTCGCCAACTCGTGTTTTTGTTGCCTGGAACAATACTTCAAGCCCATATGCTCTATATGCACGGTTGTTATCCATAAATGGAACTACAATCGATATAGTTCCTAATTCGACAATAAATCCAGGTTTTTATGAAGCGTCATATTGCTGGGCGGCAAAGTCTGGACCGGATAGGATTTGCCTTGTGACATCATTACCGCATAATACCGCAACGGGGGGATATGCTCATTCATTCAGTGTCGCTGGCGATGTGCTTACGTATCACTCTACTAGAGCTATGATCGGACAGCTTGCAGGTATTGGTCTAAAGGTAACGTTTCTAAAACAAGATGGAAATGGCACAGATTATTATGCGGCAACCTTCGTAAATACCAATCGGGACTTTATTAATTTTCAACGTATTGCCATTTCATCCACCAATGAAATAACGTTCCCAACAGGTTTCTGGGTGGACGGAGCGCAAGAGTTTGCAGCCGATGAGTTTTCGCCATTGTTGTTTGAGAAACAAGGGCGGTTAGTCATGCCTTTTGGTAGCTATAAGGCTGGCTTTTATAAGGGGTTGTTAAGAGGTTACAGAGTAAGAGGGCTAGGCTCAAAAGGAATTGCCCTGAACAGTGGCACAGCGGGGCAAACGATCAAAGTAGGCATACGCGGTCTTTCTAAGGCAATGGGATCATTGTCCGCTGGTAATCATCAGTACGTGGATGATAATGGTAACGTTACTGCTACGAACGTCAACCACAAGGTCGGACTAGCAGTTGCAAGCAATCAATTGATTATCCAATTCCCGTTTTGGGACAGTAAGGCAGCAGGCGAGTCGACAGACGTGGTCGTTTCTCCAGGTGGCTCTATCACACAAGGCCGGGTAGTAAAGATTTTGCCAAATGGGAGTGTCGTCGATTTGACAGTGGCAGGAGCTGGTATAAACTTCGGCGTTGCTCAACCTGGAGGCAAAGTATTGGCACGAGGTGTTTCGAGAGGGCACAGCGGGCTAAGACCGGGAGAGAATTACTATTACAACACGTCAAACGGAATCATTTCACAAGATCAAAGCGGAGTGTTCGTGGGAATTGCAATATCACCAACAGAGCTACTAATACCGAAAACACTTTTTTAAAGAAAGGGGTGGACATTGTGAAGGTATTGACGAAAGCGACTGACAAATCCATTTTGCATATCGGGCACAAGGCAACCATCGTGGAAAACGGGATCGATGTGGGCCATACCGTTTATGCAAATACGGATGACTACATGATCCACAATGTCGAGATCATTCCCGGTGACGTGCGGATTATGGAGTATTGTTATACGCCAGATGATGGCTTTTACAAAAACCCGGATTTCCCGGATGAGTTGTATGTTTCACCGGAAGAAGAGATTGCCAGGCTCAAAAAACAGGCGCTTATCATGCAGGGGACAATCAACTACCTGCTTGGTATATAAAAACATTCAAAAGGGAGAGATACGATCATGGCAAGTAGACTGTTCAACTATTTCTTGATGTGCTGGGTTTGCAAATCAGTAGATGAAGAGAACTTATCGAATGCAGTAGCGAAGGACTACATCACCGAAGAGGAAAAACAAAATATCATGGCAACACCGCGCTGAACGCCCATTCTCAAATCAGAATAGGCGTTTTTTCATGGGGAGCTGCAAACGCGGCTCCTTTTACTTTTGTCCAAAGGGAGAGGGAAGTGAGCAAATGCCAAGCGATGAAAGAGAGCTACTTATCGAAATCTTGCAGCGTGTCACAGCGGTGGAAACCAAAGTAGATACGATGACAAACACGAAAGACATAGCAATAGAGGCTTTGCAAAGCACGAAATCAGCGCACCATAGGCTTGATCAAGTAGAAAGTAATCAAACGTGGCTATGGCGCACTGTCATTGCAGCACTAATAACCGGAGCAATTGCGCTCTTTTGGAAGGGGATAAACGGATGATTGAGATTGGCTTGGTGATCGCGGTTGTAATGTCTATTGGTGTATGGCTGAAAAAGCAGGAGTGGTACCCGAACAGCATGATTCCTTTGGCGATTGTCTTTATGGCAGTCGCTTTTAATTTGGCAAATGCATTCCTATTTCACGGAGATTTGCTAATGGCGGGTAAACTAGCTTTTATTGAAGCGTTGGCGGCGGTCGGGATTCATTCCGGGATGAAAAATTCGTTTGAATCGAAGGAGGGTCAGCAGCATGGCAAAAACTAAAGGGATTGATTGTGCAGTACCTTTGACAGCAGAAAAAGCAAGAGCAATGGCGGCGGCGGGCATGAAATTTGTCTGCCGCTATCTTGTTCCTATCAGTATGGAGTGGAAAAGACTGACACGGGCAGAAGCCGAGGCGATCACAGCGGCAGGAATGCAGGTTGTCTCTGTCTTCCAACGTGGCAATAACGATGCTGCTGGAGGAGCAGCCAACGGCACAAGGGACGGAAAAGCAGCACTCCAGGAAGCCAAGCAGATCGGTCAGCCTGTAGGTACGGCGATTTACTTTGCTGTTGACTATGACGCACAGCCAAAGGATTACGCAGCGATTGAAGCGTATCTAAGAGCAGCAGCCAAGGAGCTGCCGGGTTATTCGGTGGGTGTTTATGGCTCTTATGCCGTTGTTGAAGAAATGGCGAAGCGAGGAGTCTGCAAACACTTCTGGCAAACTTACGCTTGGAGCAGAGGCAAGTTATCCAAAGCGGCTAACCTCTATCAGTACCAAAACGGGGTGACGCTTGCGGGGCACACAGTAGACTACAATGATGCCCTCGGTAGAGAGGGTTGGTGGAATACTAATCCACCCGCTGTGGAAAAACCTGTGAACAAGTTAGACAAAGAATCGGCAGAGGAAGTAATCGCGATTCTCGGATCGGTCTGGATGGCGAGCGACAACGATCCAGGAGTGAGGGAAGCAGCTCATTACGCCGCAAACGCTTTACGTGATGCTGTAGGTATCCCGAAATAATGACTAAGCCCTCCTTCGGAATAACATAAATGAAGGAGGGCAATAGCGCGAATTCTATTAATAGCGACAAATATATGGTAATATTCTCTTAAATCTGTATAAGAGACGGTGCATTGACTATGTATTTTGTCGACGAGTCAGGGAGTATACCAACATTTAAAAGTACTAAATGGAAGAATCGCTATTTTGTGATTGCATTTGTCCACACGAATAACTACACCCGGTTAAAGAGGGTTTACAAACAATATTTAGGTAATGTGAAAAAATACTATCCAGAGTATATTGAACCTTCTGGTGAATTAAAAGGTTCAGCAGCGCCACCTTTTATTAAAGAATATCTAATTACAAGATTATTAGATAAAACAGATATTAACATAGGTTATATAGTCGCTGATAACTGGAATACTAAAGACGCTTTCCGAGAAGTGCCAGAGCGCTCCTATAATTATCTTGTCAAACTACTGCTTATGAGTCATAGCTTCGGGGCACAAGATAGAGCGATGCTTACGTTAAAAGTCGACAATCGGAATTCAGCAATTAAATCACTGAACTCTCTAGAGGATTACTTATACCAAGAGCTAGTTTTAGGTGAAGGCAGAACCGGCAAAGTCGATGTTGAATTTTGCTTATCTGAAAACAATTATGGGGTGCAAGTAGCAGATCTATTTGCAAATACCATCATGCAGTATCATAAATACAAAACAAAAAGTTTTCCGAACTATGAAGCAATACATGGACCTATTGACGAAGTAAATCCTGATATTGTATCCAATTTATACAACCTAATGAGTAAAAGGCTTTTTTATAGCCAACTATTTCCTGTACAGAGGTCAAATGTTGGCGTGGCTTTAGTTTAGTCACTAATTAGTTACCATTTTTCACTAATCATTGACAACAGGTAACTGATAATGGTATTATTTAGACGTGATCTTCCAGTAAGCCCTCAACAAGCGCGACTGTGGTAAACGTAAGCTGCCTATTTGGTAGCCGCCTTGAGGCAGGGGATCGCCATACTCCCATTGGGAGTTTTATTTTTTTGACTTCAAATTATCAAGCCCTCCTTCGGAGCAATCCGGGGAGGGCTTTTTGTGTTGTTTGCCTACTGGTGAGTTCATGTTTACCGACTCAGTTTGTAGAGCATGTATTGATTTAGACTGACATTCTCTAATTCAGCTTCAATTGCAAGCTGCCGATGCAAGGATTTGGGCATACGCAAATTGATTTTACCGCTATAATCCCCTTCTGCTTTCGGAACTGGGATCGGGTCTCCATGCTCTAACTTGACTTCAAGCCACCCGCGCTTTGCTTCTTCCAGGTTGCACAGTAGCTCTTCGACAGTTTCACCGTGTGACTGGCAACCATCCAACTCCAAATAGGTACCGTAAAAATAACGGCCAGATTCATCGTCCATCGGCTTAATCACAAGCGTGTAGGGTAAACTGATGAAATAATTTAGGTCTTTGTTTGCCATAAACTTTGGCTGGGGTTATCATAAAATGTGGAGAAGGGGAGGCGGCTACCTCCCGATTCTCTGTAGTACGTCTTTTACGTACACCGCCTTGATGGGATTATGTTTTGGTACTGTGATAAGGTCTCCGTACTTGTTTCGGAAATGATGGTGTGAGCCGACTACTCGAACCATTATGTATCCGTTGTACTCAAGGACTTTGGAGACTTCACTGAACCGAATCCCGTTGGGGCGGTTTTTCATCTTTTCGATGATTTTTTCAACCCCTGCCATACTAACCTCCTTTCATTAATATAGTACCAAATATAGTACCATTTGTAAAGTTAAATATTGTATTAACGAAAAATAAGTTGAGCTTCTGGCAAACTTGCTGGAGGTTTTTTGTCGATAAATCTTGTCCCATGTAAGATTATGGATTATGGTGAGGGTGACTATTAAAATTAGGGGGATTCTACCAGTGAAAAGAGCATCAATTCTTGTATTGTCATTAGGCATTGTGTTAAGCGGTTGCGGTACAACGCAAGAGAATAACACGCCAGCTCCAGCAGCTACAACTACCTCATCTGCACCAGCCCAAACTGAACAGAAAACTATGTCAGCTGAGGAAGTGAGTAGATTTAAGGAGTACGCTCCAAACTTAAAGGGTGGGCAATTTATTACAGAGGCAGAGATTGTAAACCAAGACGAGGCAGTAATCACCTATGCAGACTTTGCAACTTTGAAAAAGACTAAACCTGAAACCGGAATGACAGAAGCAGATGCAAAGAACTATTGGGAGTCTGGAGACGCGATCAACAAAGCCTTGATGGAAGAGCCGATCCGACTGCTAAAGGAGTTCCCTGAACTGCAAAAGGTGAAGGTAACGCTTAATCATGGAAAAAAATATACCACTGAGGTTGATAGAGCTACTATCGAGGATTATTTGAAGGTAAACCTTGTTGAAACTAAAACTGATAAAGACAAGTGGCGGAATGAAATAGTGAACAAGTTTTTCACCAAGGAAGAACGCGCGAAATACATTGAAAAATTTGTAAAGGCGGAGTAAGGATTACAGAAAAGCAACGAGTTCCTTCATTACATATACGATAAATGCCTCGGTTGAAATGACCGAGGCATATTTATGATGATTTATGTATTCATGATTGGCAGTTTGTGGAGCGGGCAAAACAGAGTTGTTATTCCCTTCGGTTACAGAGGCACTTGCTGCTGGCGGTCGCGTTTTGATTGCGACACCTCGAAAAGACGTCGTACTAGAGTTAGCCCCGCGTATTAAGCGAGTCTTTCCCGGGGCTAAAGTGATTGCCGTCCACGGTTCGAGCGCGGAAAAATGGGAAGAGAGTGACATTACGATTGCGACCACGCATCAGGTCATGCGCTACCATAGTCGTTTTTTGCTGGTCGTTCTCGACGAGGCCGATGCGTTCCCTTATCATAATGATCCTGTTTTGTATCGCGCTCTATCCAGAGCGGTGAAAAAGAGTGGGAAGCTCCTCTATTTAAGTGCAACACCTCCGGGATATTTGCAAAAGCGGCTCGTTAGAAAAGGACGCTCAACCCTAGGCTCGTCTGGGGCGATACCGCTATTCTCAGATACACATGTTCTGTTACCTGGACGCTACCACGGTGCTACGCTTCCTGTCCCCAAGATTCTCACGGTACAAGGCTTACATAAGCGCGTTCAGACGAATCGAATTGTGGCACCGTTTATAGAAGCGGTGAGTAGTTCTCTGAATGAAGGCCGACAAGTTTTTGTTTTTGTCCCGCGAGTTGATGAAATTGACAGGGTGCTATCGTACCTTCAAAAGTGGCTTCCTGCTCACGCGGGGGAGATGGCCGGTGTTCATGCGGCAGACCCTATGCGGGAGGAAAAGGTACTCGCATTTCGAGAAAAACGTTATACCGTCATGGTGACGACTACGATTCTAGAGCGAGGTGTGACCATACCGAAGAGCGACGTAGTTGTGGTAGGTGCGGAGGCACCTGTATTTGACGAGGCATCATTGGTGCAGATAGCAGGACGAGTAGGGCGATCCGTTGATGATACGTCGGGTAGTGTTTTATTTTTGCAAGCAGAACGCGCTACTTCTCCAAAGCGGGCCGTCAGACAGATATTACAGATGAACAGCTTGGCTCAAAGGCTCGTGGAACAAAGAGGCCTTTCGTGATTAGTGGGATGTGTGTCCGTTGTGGTGGGCGTATCGCAGCTCTCCAAAAGGAATCGGTTGTTCGTGAAAAGGCACGACAGCTATCCGATCAGGCGAGCTATCCGGTCATCTACCGCATGTTAAAAGGGATTGTGTTGTGTGGAGTCTGTCTTGATGCTTTGTCGTTGATTGGGGATGATATTTGCCAGCGGTGTGGGCGTGACAGGGATTTGCTGGCTAGTATCGGCAACGAAAGGCTATGCAGGGATTGTTTTCATGGAGAAGATGATCAGATATTGGTGGCAAATCGGAGTTTGCTTCGCTATGAAAAGGGAGAGAAGGATTTGCTCGGATTGTTTAAATACCGCGGTGATGAGCGGCTAGCTTTATACTACGGTACGCTTCTCGCCATTACGGTTCAGCGTTATTACAGGTCTATGGGTTTTAGCTGTATCACGATGGTTCCTTTACATCCACAACGATTGCGGGAACGCGGCTTCAATCAGGTTGACCTGCTGGCCCAGCATTTAGGAGCGGCAATCAAAACTCCTGTCAAACCGTTGCTTCTCAGGACGAAGGATACCCCAAAGCTGAGCAAGCAAAAAGGGCGCGCAGCACGTCACGAAAGCATGCGCGAAGCTTTTGTGTGGGATGGCCAGAATGTGCCTGTGCCCTCTGCTGCTAAAATCCTGCTTCTTGACGATATTTATACAACTGGTTCGACGTTGCGTTCGTGCGCGAAAACAATCAGAGAACATTTGGGGCCAAGCTGTGAAGTATATTCCTTGACAATATACCGATAGCCAGTTTGGAAAAATTAAGCTATGATGTAGGCATATAACGGATGTGGAACCGTATGAACTTTCTGAACGGAAAAGGGGTTGTCCGATATGTCTATGGGCAAGTTGGCAAACTGCTCGCGGTGTGATGCTGTATTTGTACAAGCAGTCCGTGACATTTGCCCCAAATGCTATAAAGAAGTGGAACAAGAATATGAAGCATGCGCCCAATTTTTGCGCAAGCGAGAAAATCGCGGATCGAATATTCACCAGGTGAGCGAAGCCACTGGCGTGAGCGTGAAGCAAATTACGAAGTTTATCAAAGAAGGGCGCATTTCGGTTGCTGGAAATCCCAACCTTGGCTATCCATGTGAGCGCTGCGGTTTTTTGATTCGAGCAGGCAACATTTGCGAATCTTGTCTAAAAGGCTTGAAGCACGAAATCACGCAACAACTCGAGGTAGAGCAACGATTGGACGAAATCCAACGCGCCGATCTGGCTCAGGCAGCTTATCGAAGAAAGCAGAATAGTGACGAATAGTTTTATGCAAAAAAACTAATCGTACATGATGAAATTGCCGATGATACTACTAAGAGGTGTCATCGGTTTTTTCTATGAAAAGACCGTTGGTATGAGAGGATGGTAATCAGATGCGGATTAATGAACCTAACCGTGTCGGGATGATCAATGCTTACAACAAGACAGGTAACAACCAGGTAGGCAAAAGCGGAAAAATCCCGATGGGCAAGGATGAAGTAAACATTTCCACTGAAGCGCTAGAAATGCAAAAGCAAGTAGAAGATGTCAACTCTCCACAACGTCGGGAAAAAGTGGAGCAGTTGAAGAAGCAAGTGGAGGAAGGAAAATATCACGTCTCAAGTGAGCGGATCGCTGATAAGCTCCTGTCCTTTTGGAAAAAACTGTAACGCAGATCTGGAGAGGATCTTTTGAACAGCCTCTTTAAATAGTTTTCGATGGAAGATGAGGAGAAGCAAGGAATGAATAGACTCTACGATCTGCTCGACAACTTGATCCAGTTGCACAAAGCCTTGTACACCTTAGCCTCGCACAAGAAAGAAGTGCTGGTAAAAGGGAGTGTGGATGAACTGGTAGCTATTACACGCCAGGAGCAAAAACTGATCAAGGGCGTCACAGAAGCTGAAGCAGCCCGCCAGCAAGTCGTAAAAGAACTGACAGCACAGAAGGGCTTTGCGCTGCAAGAAGGCACACTGGCTGAATTGATCAAGTTGACGACCAGTGCGGAAGAGAAGATGCGACTCACTTCCTGTCGTAATGAGCTAAGCCGGATTGTGACCGAACTGCGCGATGCTAACGACCTGAATCAGCAGTTACTGGAGCAATCCCTTTCTTTTGTAAACATGACGCTCGACCTGATCACGGATACGCCCGAGGACGACTTCATCTACGGAAAGCCGACCTCGGATACGTATCGTCAGGCTAATCGAACTTTTTTCAACAAAAAAGCGTAAAGAGGTGTCGAAATGCGCTCTACTTTTCATGGAATTGAAGTCAGCAAACGCGGCTTGTTCGCTCAACAATCCGCGCTAAATACAACGGGACATAATATCTCCAATGCGAATACGGAAGGATACAGTCGCCAGCGCGTGAATATGCAGGCTACGACTGGTTTGCCTTATGTAGGGATGCAAGCGAGTATCGAGCCAGGGTTGCTCGGGACAGGGGTTCAAGCTACTAGTATCCAGCGTCTGCGAGAAGAGTTTTTGGATATTCAGTATCGGAACGAACACAAACGTCAAGGCTACTGGGATGGTCGTTTGGAAACGTTGGAGAAACTGGAAGGCATCATGAACGAGCCTTCTGACACTGGCTTGCAAAAGGTTATGGACCAAATGTGGCAAGCATGGCAGGACTTGGCCAAAGATCCGACGGATACATCGGCTCGCGCAGTTGTTCGGGAACGAAGCAAGGCAGTAGCGGATACGTTTAATACGCTAACCAATCACATCAAGGAAGTACAAACCGATCTCAACAACGTGGTCAATGTAAAAGCGATGGAGATCAACTCCTTGGGCCAACAGATTGCTAACTTGAACAATCAGATTGCAAACGTTGTGCCGCATGGTTATCAACCAAATGATCTCTATGACCAACGTGACGTGCTTTTGGACAAGCTCTCCAAGTTGGTGGAGATTCGTGCGACGCAATCGACAGCGGGAATGGTCAATGTTACGATTGAAGGTCGAGATTTTGTTACAGGGATTACTTCTCAACCAGTAGCTACTGTACAAAACCCAGCTACTGGCCTAAGTGATATGACATTAGGTGGAGCTGCATTTGTGCCGACAACCGGCTACATGGCGGGAACACTCCAATCTCGTGATCAGATTGTGCCGAACATGTTGAAACGCTTGGATGTTCTGGCGGTGAATCTGACGAAGGAAATCAACGATCTGCACCGGGCAGGACGAAGTTTGAGTGATATTAACAATGGCACAGTACAGGATCTGCCATTCTTCGTAGATGCGAACTCACTGGCAACTAATCCAGCATCCAAAAATTATCCAACGAGTGCATCTGGGATTGTAGTTAATCCAGAAATTATGAAGAGCTTGGATGCAATCGCAGCAGCGCAAGAAGAAGCAGGTAGCACGCCTGTTGGAAATAATAAGAGCGCACTTGCGATTGCTTCGATTAAATTCAAGGTATTAGCTGCAGGTTCTGGGCCTAATGATTTGGCAGAAAGCTCTACACTGGATAACTACTATCGCTACACGATCAGCCAATTGGGTGTTGACGCACAGGAAGCCGAGCGTAACCAGTTGAACTCTGAGATGCTCGTAGGTACGGTAGATAGCCAGCGTCAATCTGTATCTGGCGTATCGATCGATGACGAAATGGCGGAAATGGTGAAATACCAGCATGCATACAGTGCTTCTGCTCGTGTCATGACGAGCATGGACGAGATCTTAGACAAAGTCATCAACGGCATGGGCCGAGTGGGCCTCTAATTAGGAGGGAATAGAGTATGGCAGTACGTGTGACGCAGAATATGTTGAATAGTAATATGCTGCGGAATTTGAATAAATCGATGCGGAATATGGATAGTTTGCAGGAGCAATTGTCATCTGGGAAGAAGATTGCAAAACCTTCTGATGATCCTGTTGTGGCAGCGCGTGGTATGTTTTATCGATCTTCATTGATGGAGAATGATCAGTATAAACGGAATGTGGATGAAGCAAAGTCTTGGTTAGATATGACGGATAGTACGATGGATGAAGTTGGTAATGTTATTAAAAGAATCAAGGAGATCTTAGTTTATTCTGGGGACGGAGCTATCTCGCCGGACGATTTGAAAACCATGGGTTCCGAGGTGCAGGAGCTCAAAAATCATCTAGGAACACTTGCTAATCAGCAGATTAACGGGAAGTATATATTTGCTGGTACAGATACTAATAAAGCTCCATTTGACCCTACAGCTAATGCGGGGAAAGGCGATTTCGTAAGTACAAACAGCTCCCTTATCAACTTAGAAGTGAGCCAAAATGTTTTTGTGACATCCAATATTAATGCACAAAAGATTTTTAACTTCCCTGATAACGCAAACAATATGTTTAAAGTGCTTGATAATGTTATTACTGAATTGAGTAATGGGAGAGGTGCGTCTCAATTCATAACAGGTATGGACCAGCAGTATGATAAATTACTGGCAGAGAGAGCCTCATTGGGAGCTAGTGTTAACCGGGTAGAACTTATCGCAGATCGATTAAAAACTCAAGATGTTAGTATTACAGAATTAATGTCAAAAAATGAAGATGCAGATATGGCAGGAGTTATGACGGATCTCAAAATGCAAGAAAGTGTACACTCAGCTGCACTTGGATCAGGTGCACGGATTATTCAGCCAACTCTGCTTGATTTTCTGCGATAGGTAATTAGGGGGTAGTGTGATGCAAATTCCTCAACTAAGGATGGAAAGCACATTTGCTCAATTAGGTTTAAACATAAATAAACCTGTACAATCGATCAAACAGCCCCAAGCGGAAATGAACCTAAGTCAGACACCCGCTGAACTTACAATTGTGCAAGGTAAGACAAAATTACAGATCGATTCTAGTCAAGCTAGAGCAAACATTGGGATTATGACATCTATGCAATTTAGTGATACGAATGCTGCTTATGGGCGTGAGAAATGGCTACAGTCGATCTCCGAGAAAAGCCAAGAAGGCGACCGATTGATGAGAATATATACTAAAGAAAATGCTATTGCTCAAATAGGTAGGGAAAAAGGATTGAGAGTATTGGAGGGAGGCTACCGACCACCGTCAACATCTAACGATGAGGGTGTAGATGTTAGCTTCCAAGCTGTCCCAGCTACTATTAATGTGAAGCGAAATGGAATGAGTATTAATCCAGTAACTAGACCTCCAGAGCTTTCCTATACACCAGGTAAAATAGAACCATATATGATACAATATAATAGTTTGAAGATTAGTGTGGTTGGCAGCCAGCTAGATAAAATGATGTAAGTGAGGGGATAACATGAACGAAAACCAACAAGTCGAATTGGGTAAGCTGTTTTTTGAGGATGGTATCCCTGGTTTTTCCCATTTGCAGTTTTTTCAGTTGGTACAGGAAGAGGAAAGCCCCTTTTTTTTGATTCAATCGACAGAAGAAAAAGATGTTGGTTTTTGGGTAATAAATCCGTTTTCATTCTTCCGTACCTATGAATTTTCGCTTTCGTCCGGGATAAAAGAGGCATTGCGAATCAATGAACAGACTCCAATAGCTATTTTTTCTATCATAACCGTACGGAATGATAATCAAGTTACTGCAAATCTAAAAGCTCCAATTGTTGTCAACTTATCTAATCGTATGGGGAAACAAATCGTTTTACAAGAAGAAGTGTATTCCATTCGGCAACCGTTGTTTGAGCAACAAGCAGCGGATTTTGAATAGGTGGTGTTCACATGTTGGTCCTTTCTCGAAAGAAAAATGAATCAATTATGATAGGTGACACCATTGAAATTAAAATTATTTCTGTGGATGGAGAGCAGGTGCGAATTGGAATTGAAGCGCCTAGGAATCTAGACGTGTATCGAAAGGAAATATTTGATGCGATCCAAGAAGAAAATCGCCTTGCGATAAAGAGTCAAATACAGATGCCAGCAGCAGTAAAACAGTTAATGAAAGAGAATAAGGTAAAAAAAGATGATAATTAGATCATCTTTTTTTTTGTTTAGGAAAGGAAAAAACTACTTAATAATCCAATCGTACTATCCGATAACATAAAAGTAGGGATTAAGTCACAAGCACGTGACTGTAGTTCCATCTAATATCTAGCAGTCACATGGACGTGATTGTCGACAACTCAAGGAGGAAAGAACATGATTATTAACCACAATATTTCTGCAATGAACACACACCGTCAATTGGGCGTAAACACAGGTAGCTTGGCAAAAAACGTGGAAAAACTGTCTTCTGGTTACCGCATTAACCGTGCTGCAGACGATGCTGCAGGTCTCTCCATCTCTGAGCGTATGCGTGCACAAATCCGTGGTATGGAACAAGCTTCCCGTAACTCCCAAGATGGTATCTCCCTGATCCAAACAGCAGAAGGTGCACTGCAAACCGTTAACAACATGCTTGTTCGTATTAAAGAACTGGCTACGCAATCCGCGAACGGTACGTATGATGACACGAATGACCGTGCTCGTCTGCAAGAGGAATTGTCTGAGCTCTCAAAAGAAATCACTAACATTAAAGATAAAACAAAGTTCAACGGTATCAATCTGTTGGCAAACACTGGCGACGAAATTAAAATCCAAATCGGTCAAGAAGCAGGACAAACCTTGTCTCTCAATACTGCAAACTTCTCTATTGCTACAGTAGCTTCAGCTGTTGGAGGTTGGACTTTGGGTGCAGCATCAGGTGCATCTACTGTACTGGGAAGCATCGATGATGTAATCAACCTGGTGAGCAAAGCGCGTTCTTACCTGGGTGCGAACCAAAACCGTTTGGAAAACACAATTAACAACCTGAATATTACTACGGAGAACCTGACAGCTGCAGAATCCCGTATCCGCGATGTGGATATGGCGAAAGAGCAAATGGCGTTCACGAAGAACAATATTCTTACACAAGCGTCTCAAGCAATGTTGGCTCAAGCGAACCAACTGCCACAAGGCGTACTGCAACTGCTTCGTTAATTTGATTCTGCTTCATAAATTGAAAGCAGCGGGATTCATTACATTGGCTGTCGAGATATCTCGGCAGCTTTTGTGTTCTCAGGAATAAATTTTAGATTAGAAAAGAAAAGAGAGAACAAAGGTATTTAAATACTTTGCTGAATAGCCGATATTAAAAATGTAGGGATTATTTGCAAGCGCGCGATTGTGAAAAGTCTCATATATTTATTATCTCAGTTGCAAGGACGTAACTGATTGAAAATCAAGGAGGAAAAACAACATGATTATCAACCACAATATTTCTGCAATGAACACACACCGTCAATTGGGTGTAAACACAGGTAGCTTGGCAAAAAACGTGGAAAAACTGTCTTCCGGTTACCGCATCAACCGTGCTGCTGACGACGCTGCAGGTCTCTCTATCTCCGAGCGTATGCGTGCACAAATCCGTGGTATGGAACAAGCTTCCCGTAACTCCCAAGATGGTATCTCCCTGATCCAAACAGCAGAAGGTGCACTGCAAACCGTTAACAACATGCTTGTTCGTATTAAAGAACTGGCTACGCAATCCGCGAACGGTACGTATGATGACACGAATGACCGTGCTCGTCTGCAAGAGGAATTGTCTGAGCTCTCAAAAGAAATCACTAACATTAAAGATAAAACAAAGTTCAACGGTATCAATCTGTTGGCAAACACTGGCGACGAAATTAAAATCCAAATCGGTCAAGAAGCAGGACAAACCTTGTCTCTCAATACTGCAAACTTCTCTATTGCTACAGTAGCTTCAGCTGTTGGAGGTTGGACTTTGGGTGCAGCATCAGGTGCATCTACTGTACTGGGAAGCATCGATGATGTAATCAACCTGGTGAGCAAAGCGCGTTCTTACCTGGGTGCGAACCAAAACCGTTTGGAAAACACAATTAACAACCTGAATATTACTACGGAGAACCTGACAGCTGCAGAATCCCGTATCCGCGATGTGGATATGGCGAAAGAGCAAATGGCGTTCACGAAGAACAATATTCTTACACAAGCGTCTCAAGCAATGTTGGCTCAAGCGAACCAACTGCCACAAGGCGTACTGCAACTGCTTCGTTAATTTGATTCTGCTTCATAAATTGAAAGCAGCGGGATTCATTACATTGGCTGTCGAGATATCTCGGCAGCTTTTGTGTTCTCAGGAATAAATTTTAGATTAGAAAAGAAAAGAGAGAACAAAGGTATTTAAATACTTTGCTGAATAGCCGATATTAAAAATGTAGGGATTATTTGCAAGCGCGCGATTGTGAAAAGTCTCATATATTTATTATCTCAGTTGCAAGGACGTAACTGATTGAAAATCAAGGAGGAAAAACAACATGATTATCAACCACAATATTTCTGCAATGAACACACACCGTCAATTGGGTGTAAACACAGGTAGCTTGGCAAAAAACGTGGAAAAACTGTCTTCCGGTTACCGCATCAACCGTGCTGCTGACGACGCTGCAGGTCTCTCTATCTCCGAGCGTATGCGTGCACAAATCCGTGGTATGGAACAAGCTTCCCGTAACTCCCAAGATGGTATCTCCCTGATCCAAACAGCAGAAGGTGCACTGCAAACCGTTAACAACATGCTTGTTCGTATTAAAGAACTGGCTACGCAATCCGCGAACGGTACGTATGATGACACGAATGACCGTGCTCGTCTGCAAGAGGAATTGTCTGAGCTCTCAAAAGAAATCACTAACATTAAAGATAAAACAAAGTTCAACGGTATCAATCTGTTGGCAAACACTGGCGACGAAATTAAAATCCAAATCGGTCAAGAAGCAGGACAAACCTTGTCTCTCAATACTGCAAACTTCTCTATTGCTAATGTAGCTACAGCAGTAGGAGCTTGGAGTTTGGGTAGTGCAGGCGCAGCATCTACTGTACTGGGAAGCATCGATGATGTAATCAACCTGGTGAGCAAAGCGCGTTCTTACCTGGGTGCGAACCAAAACCGTTTGGAAAACACGATTAACAACCTGAATATTACTACGGAGAACCTGACAGCTGCAGAATCCCGTATCCGCGATGTGGATATGGCAAAAGAGCAAATGGCGTTCACGAAGAACAATATTCTTACACAAGCGTCTCAAGCAATGTTGGCTCAAGCGAACCAATTGCCACAAGGCGTGCTGCAATTGCTCCGTTAAGATCTGTTGCAGTTTCATTGATAGACTTCGATCACTCGAAGTCTATCTTTATTTTCTGCTACGAGTAAGTGTCAGATTTTTAATAGGAAAAAATGAAAGGCTGCCGATAAAAATCGGCAGCCCATTATTTAGGGTTATTTAATTCTTTTAGAAGCCATGCTCTAATGTATATGAGCCATTAAGGTTACTGATCATTGTAAAGCAGTATAACCCGCCGTATTCACTATATACTGTGAAATATCCATACGTATTATTTAAAAATTCCTGTGCATTAGGGAATAATGTTCTTATATTCATTCCTTTACTAAAATTCTCAGCATGCTCTTCATAGAGTATAGTAGTTTCTATGAATGTATTCTTGTCACTAGAGTACAAACGAATGTTTAACGTAGTGCTCTCTGTAGACTTATATATTTGGGGATTATCTACAATAATTAGTTTTGAATGGTGAGAGAAGCTACTTACGCACAAGCACCACCACAGTTTTTTGGGGGGCCTCAAGCAAGTCATAACTCCTAGGCTGCACTCGGCTGGGAGCAATCCTGTATCATTTTCACAAACTAAACCGGTAACGAGACGTGTTGGCAGTACCCCGTTTTTTTTCTTGAACGTTAACGACTGCTCTCCTTTGACTGGTATTAAAACCTGCTCCCCTGTTTGAAAATCTTTTTGATTATTTAGGTAAGAAACTTCGTACGATCCTGGATCAGAATCAGGATAAATGATAACGTATTTATCATCCACATCACAATCAGGCACATTCATGTAGGCGTGAATATCATCTATATCAACTTTATCAGTGCCATGATTCGAGTAATTAAAGTTTGAATGAGTAATCTGATAATCTAAACCATCTAGTGACTCATTCCCCACTAATAGCCTTGTAAAAGCATCCGAAACAGCAAAAGAAATATTGGCATTCGCTACTTGACCAACTAACCAGTGAGACAAATCTGGAAAATAATCAGAGGGGTAAAGTTTTACTGTGCTATAAGGTAAAAGGCTAGGCAGCTCTATGAGAGTTTGGCGAATCTCGTTGTTTGGTCCTGTTATACGAAGAGTAATCGTTTGATTATCTTTTGCTTTGCCTCCATTATGGAAAACGCAAAATGAGCGAACGGTAGCAGTATCACGAAGGGTCCAGCAAGACTCTTCTCCTTTCGTTATGGTCTGACCTTCTTCTATTTCATATGGAGAATAGGTTCGTGAATAACTATGGACCATAGAAATGCTCTGTTTTGTTTCATAAATGGCCATGATAGCAGCGTAAGGGATGTTTAAATTTTTGGTACTAAAGACTTCAATTTCAATACTTCCCTCAAAAAATGAATGCAGCTGTAGGTCGGGAGAGTAATTAATAACCTCGCCATTTTCAAAGGAAAGTTCTTCTCTTTTTATTAGAGTACCAGCCATATCACGAGTTGAAGCCACTATAGCAACTTCGATTCCTCGTTTTAACTTCCAATAGTTCATGAATGAGAGTGTTGTTGAAATATCAGGAGCGGACTTACAGTAAAAAATTGCCGAAGATCGTAGTACCAAACCAAATTTTTGGTTAAAATTATCGCGTTGGGAAATGATTATTTTATCATTTTTTTCAAGTATATCTGGCTGCATGGTGGACCACTCCTTTAACGGGATTGTTACAGTAAGTAGCTACTACTATTTCTTTCGGCTTAAATTGAGTTCCTTTGTATAATGAAATTATTAATACATTTTTCGGGGGAAAACAATGTTAAAACTACTGACGATTGTACGAAATAATTTTACGATTGACCCACAAATAGTAAATTCTCAAAAAGTAATAGAGTTATTAGAGTCTGACTTATTTATAACTCCCGAAGAATTGGCTGTACATATTTATATGGTTCAAAGGAAAGTCATTGATTATTTTGGCGAATCAAACTCCAAAGAATTGTTACAAGTGCTAAGCTATATACAGCGAATGTATACTCAAGTAGAAATTTATTACTCTGCCGAAATAGGCAATAACTTAAAAATTATTCATGGGCTGGGTACCGTTATTGGAGCGCGTGTTGAAATTAGGGATAATGTGACTATCTATCAAAACGTCACTTTAGGAGATAAAGGTGATGGAAGTAGAAGACGTCCTAGAATCGAGGACAACGTAACAATTTTTGCAGGCAGTAAGGTTTTAGGCGGTGTAACTATCGGAGCAAATTCCATTGTTGGCGCTAATTCAGTAGTATTAGACTCATTCCCAGAAAACTCGATAATTGCTGGAAGTCCAGCTCGACTGATAAGTACTACACGGAAATAAAATAGGCTTGTAATGAAAAGTAACCGTGTTCGTCAATAATGAACATGGTTACTACCTTATTTCAATGACATAAATTACTAAGAAAAAATCACAAATTGCTTTTAACTTATCAGTTGAATTTCGCCGATAAAATAAACAGAGTGTGATTATGGGAGGCGTACAATATGCGATTGTCTATTATAGACGAGGAATATATTTTTGAAAATACAAGTTCAGCCATGATGCAACTTCTAGAAGTTATCAGCGCTAAAACAAATGAGAATGACCTTCTCGTAAGTCATCTTACAGTTAATGGTGTAGAAGTGTTTTCGGATTTCGAGAGTTACTTAAATGAAAATTTATCAGATGTCGAAACAGTAGTTGTTTATACAACGAACTCAAGTAAACTAGTTAACGAAATAATGCTATCTACTGAAGAATACGTGAATAGAGCAATTCCACAAGTAAAAAGTCTGTCTGAACAATTTTATCAGGGAGCGACAAATGATTCATGGTTAGCATTTGGCGAAATGTTAGAGGGATTGCAATGGTTCCAGCAGACCTCGCTGTTTATTCAAAATCAAGCGTTTCAACCAGAATTGTTGAATTTTGCAGCAGAAACCTTAGATTTTACAGATGAGTTAAGAAGTCTTGAGGAAGCCGTAGAACAGCAGGATGTTGTTCTAATAGGCGACATCATTCTCTATGAAATACTCCCGCAATTCGAGGAAATATCCGCTAAGATTGGCGAAATAAACAGTAATGAGGTATTAGATAATGTTATTAATTGATAATATTACTTTCTTAAAAAAATTCTGCCCGACTACTTGGCAGTATATAAAAGATAGGGAAGAACACATCAGGCATGAGAATATCCGTGTTGAAACAACTAAAAATGAAAAACTTACGATTGTAGTAAAGACTGAGACGGGATGGAACTACCTTCACAGTAAATACAATCCGGACGCTGAAGCTGAAAAAATTCTGAACGAGAACACCAATTATACAGGAAAACATGTTTTCTTCTATGGGATTGGGTTGGGATATCACGTTGAAGAATTTATTCGCATAAACCCTGAAGTAACTTTTAGTATATATGAACCTAACCTCGATGTATTTTATGGACTTTTGTCACACAAGAAAATATCGGATCTAGCCAATAAACATACAAAGAATATATTTGTAGGTGAAGATAAATCAAGTCTCTCTCAAAACCTTCAAAACTTTATTAACTCTGTAAATGAAGAAGTTATTTTTGTGATTCTTCCTAGTTACGAGAGAATATTTAAAGAACAAACCATACAGTTTATCGAAGAATTTCGTGATAAAGTTTTCAATAAGCGTGCAGGTATAGCAGCTAATAATTTTTACGAAAAATGGATTCCGATTAATGGCATAATCAATCTGCCTACAACATTTAAAACGCCGAATATACTTCATGAACTTCCACAAGATTTTAAGGGGAAGCCTGCCATACTAGTTGCAGCTGGTCCATCCCTTGATTATGAGTATGAAAACCTACGTTACATTAAGGATAACGGGTTAGCTTATATTTTTTCAGTAGGTTCTTCAATTAATTCGTTAATAGAAAATAATATTTATCCTGATGCTGCTTGTAGTTACGATGGAAGCCCAGAAAATCACCTTATTTTTAAAAAGGTAGTGGAACTTGGGATAACAAATATACCTTTAATCTATGGAAGTATTGTCGGATATGAGACAATTCGCCAATATCCTGGACAACTACTAAATTTCTTAGTAGGAAGAGATGTTCTTGCTCCCCTACTATTGAAAAGAGAAGACGGCAAAAAATTAGATTACGTTGATAACTCAAAGTCGATCGCAATCATTACTTTACAGATGTTGTATAAGTTGGGTTTTAATATGGTTGTGTTAGTAGGGCAAAACCTTGCATATTCAAAAGACCGTTGGTACTCAAAGGGAGTTGAATTTTACGGGGAAATAAGCGAACAGCAAAAGAAAGATGCAATTGTTGTTAAGGATGTAGAAGATAACGATATATATACCAACAGAGGATTAGATGTATTTAGGAAGGAAATGGAGTTTTATGTTAATCAATATCATGATCTAGAGGTAATTAACACAACAAAGGGCGGGGCAAAAATTGCAGGTACAAGCTACCAACCTTTAGAACAGGTAATTGCGGAACGTTTAACGAAGAAGCAAATTGTAAATGAAAACTGGCTTACAAAGAAGGAAATCAACTATGATAGTGGTTACTTTGAAAAACAATTTGAATGGATTTTGGAACAGCAATTAAAACTAGAAAATAGCTACGATTTACTTGAGGATACTTTAGAAGAAATGAAAAAGGCAGTTAGCTCAAAAAATCTTAAAAAACTCGATAGGTTATTTACAGAGTTTGATCGGTTATTTGATAAACTGCAAGATAATAAAGTGTACTTACTACTTATTCAGTCGATGAATACAAATACCTTTGAGACCATCTTGAAAATGTTTCAAGAACTTCGTTTTAAAAAAGACCCAATTGTGAAAGCAGAGAGGGTTATTAATGAGTTTGGTTCTTATCTTTCTTCTTGTCGAGCTGATCTAGACACTGTAAAGAAGTTACTTGAGTCTACTTCTGAAAAAATGAACGAACTCATGCAGAAAATTGAATAATTTGGGGAGAAAACAATGAGCACAAGGGGAAAAAAGACACTTGTAACAGGTGCAGATGGATTCATAGGCTCTCACTTAACTGAACAGTTGGTTCGCTTGGGTTATGATGTGAAAGCATTTGTTAATTATAACTCTTTTAATACTTGGGGATGGCTTGATCATTCACCAAGTGAAATAGTAAATGAATTAGAAGTTTTCGCTGGTGATATACGTGATCCACACGGAATAAAACAGGCAATGAAAGATTGCGATACAGTTTATCACTTAGCTGCATTGATCGCAATTCCGTATTCATATCACTCCCCAGATACTTATGTCGATACAAATGTGAAAGGAACCCTTAACATTTTACAGGCAGCAAAGGAATTGGGTGTTTCAAAAATTGTTCATACCTCTACAAGCGAGGTTTATGGAACAGCACAGTTCGTACCGATTACAGAAGAACATCCACTTCAAGGACAATCGCCGTATTCAGCGAGCAAAATTGGTGCAGATCAAATGGCAATCGCGTACTATAGCTCGTTTGGATTGCCTGTGTCAATAATAAGGCCCTTTAATACGTATGGCCCTAGGCAGTCAGCACGAGCGGTAATCCCTACAATCATCACACAAATCGCGAACGGACAACAATCTATTCGATTAGGCTCTCTTCATCCAACTCGTGATTTTAATTATGTGGAAGACACAGTTCGAGGTTTCTTGGCTGTAGCTCAATCAGATAAATCAATTGGAGAAGTTATTAATATTGGAAGTAACTATGAAGTATCGATCGGACAAACTGTAGAGATGATTGCGGAACTAATGGGAAGTAAAATTGAGATATTTTCTGATGATCAACGGATCCGCCCTGTAAAGAGTGAGGTAGAACGACTTTGGGCAGATAATACGAAAGCAAAAGAATTATTAGGATGGGAACCAACATATGCTGGCGTAGATGGCTTGAGGAGAGGTTTGTCTCAAACAATTGAATGGTTCTGCAATCCCGATAATCTAAAACAATACAAAGCAGGTTTATATAATCTATGAAAAATTACGTGGATATCCAAACACTGGTTAATCAACTTAAGAGTGTCGTAGCTATAGACAATGATTTCATTGCCTTGCATGAACCGTCTTTTCAAGGGAATGAATGGACTTATGTGAAGGATTGTCTCGATACAGGATGGGTATCTTCTGTAGGGAAGTATGTAGATCAATTCGAGGATATGCTAAGGGATTACACGGGAGTTAAGCATGCCGTAGCAGTAGTGAATGGAACAGCTGCATTGCATATAAGTCTTATGCTAACCGGCGTAGAACAGGGTGATGAGGTGCTAGTGCCTACCTTAACCTTTATTGCAACTGCCAATGCCGTATCTTATTGTGGTGCAGTTCCTCACTTTGTAGATAGCTCAGAACTAACACTTGGTATGGATCCGATAAAACTCCAGCAATATTTACAGGAAATTGCTGAAGTGCGTGACGGATTCTGCTATAACAAGTTTTCTGGTCAACGGATTAAAGCAGCTATTCCCATGCATACATTTGGTCATCCAGTTGATTTGGATCCCTTGCTTGAAGTTTGCCAACGATACCATATTGATCTGATAGAAGATGCGGCTGAATCGTTAGGGTCATACTATAAAGGCAAACATACGGGAAACTGGGGGAAATTATCGACCCTCAGCTTTAACGGCAATAAGATTGTGACTACCGGTGGTGGTGGAGCAATCTTAACAAATGATGATGAATTAGCGAGATTAGCTAAGCATATAACGACAACTGCGAAAGTTAAACACACGTGGGCTTTTTTACACGATCAAGTGGGATTTAACTACCGCCTACCGAATATTAATGCGGCTTTAGGTTGTGCACAATTAGAGAGGTTACCTCAGTTTATTCGGAACAAACGGTCGTTAGCGGACATGTATCAAGCAGCTTTATCCAAAATAGATGGGGTAAGACTGTTTATTGAACCTTCATTTGCGGAAAGTAATTACTGGTTACAAACTATTATTCTTGACGATAGATATATGGATGCTCGGGATAATGTTTTAAACTTTACAAATGAGCAGGGGTTTATGACAAGACCAGTGTGGACTTTGATGCATCGGTTAGCAATGTATGAGAATTGTCCTAAAATGGATCTTTCTATTGCTGAACGTTTAGAAAGAAAAATAATTAACGTACCAAGTAGTCCATTTCTTGGGGGAAATCATGAATAGACGTAAAATTTGTATTGTTACGGGAACGCGTGCCGAATATGGCCTTTTATATTGGCTCATGAAGGAAATTGAAAGTGATGAAAGTTTTGAGCTGCAAATTGTTGTTACAGGAATGCATCTCTCTCCAGAGTTTGGTCTAACTTATAAATTAATTGAACAAGATGGTTTTACCATTCATGAAAAAATAGAAATGTTGCTATCAAGTGATACTCCGGTTGGTATTGCGACATCGCTTGGATTAGGAACCATTGGATTTGCTTCTGCTTTTGATCGTCTTAAACCTGATATTGTTGTGGTTTTAGGAGATCGATTTGAAACAATGGCAGCCGCTCAAGCCGCAATGATTGCACGAATTCCAATTGCCCATCTATATGGTGGGGAAATTACAGAAGGACTTATAGATGAGGCTATCCGACATTCTATTACAAAGATGGCTCACTATCATTTTGTTTCAACTGACTCCTATCGTAAACGAGTGATTCAATTAGGAGAACACCCAGAAAGAGTTTTTAATGTAGGTGCAATTGGATTAGATAATATTCGGAAAATGAAACTACTTACCAAAATAGAATTTGAGAAAAGTATTGATTTCACTTTGGGGGAACTAAATTTTCTTGTTACTTATCATCCGGTCACTTTAGACAAGATTGGTCCCGAAGAGACAATGGTTGAATTATTTGCTGCCCTTGATGATTTTCCTAATGCCAAGGTAATATTTACGAAACCAAATTCTGATACAGATGGCAGAATTATATCGAAAATGATAGATGAATATGTTTCCAGTAACCAAAAACGAAGTATTTCTTTTACTTCATTGGGACAATTACGCTATCTAAGCGCAATTAAGCATGTGGACCTCGTGATTGGAAATTCATCAAGTGGAATTATTGAAGTCCCCTCTTTTAAAAAGGCAACAATCAATTTAGGAAATCGTCAACGGGGACGTTATCGAACAGATTCTATCATTGATTGTGATGAACAAAGAAGTTCCATAATAAATGCGATTCAGCAGGGGATTTCAAAAGAGTTTCAACAAAATTTACAGACACTTCAATCCCCATATGGTGAAGAGTATGTTTCATTAAAAATACTCGAGATTTTAAGAAACGTAGATTATAAAGATTCTTTAATGAAATCATTCTTTGACCTTGGAGTAGAACAATGAGAACTGTTTTTATTGGGTGTGTACAATTCAGTTGTGAAATGTTAGATACTTTGTTGACTGTAAAAGAAGCAGAAGTTGTAGGAGTAATTACTAGAAAGCAATCACAATTTAATACTGATTTTGCATCATTGGAGCCTTTAGCAAAGAAAAACAGAATTCCCTGCCTTTTTGCGGAAGAAGTGTCGCATAATGATTTGGTTTGTTGGCTTGAAGAGTTAAAGCCGGATATTATTTATTGTCTGGGATGGTCGTACCTTCTTAAGCAAGAGATATTACAAATACCGAAGTTGGGTGTTATTGGTTATCATCCTGCAGCATTACCACAGAATCGTGGAAGGCACCCTATTATTTGGGCACTTGCAATGGGGTTAACAGAAACAGCCTCTACTTTTTTCTTCATGGATGAAGGGGCGGATTCAGGGGATATCGTAAGTCAGATTATGCTTCCTATTGAAGATCAGGATAATGCGAGAACCTTATATGATAAGTTAACTTTAATTGCGAAAAAGCAAATTATTGAATTTACACCCCGAATAGCAGCAGGTTCATTTGAAAGAATTCCTCAGAACCATTCTGTAGCAAACTACTGGCGGAAGCGTGGGAAAAAGGATGGGATCATAGATTGGCGAATGTCTGCAAAATCCATACATAATTTGGTGCGTGCATTGACTAAGCCGTATATTGGGGCTCATTGTGTTTTTGAAGAGAGTGAAATAAAGATATGGCGTACAGAAGTAATCTTGGATAATTCAAGTAAGAACATTGAACCTGGGAAAGTACTTGAGATAGAGGGTGGCTATATTTTCGTGAAATGTGGGGAAGGAACCCTCAAAATTATTGAACACGATTTTCAAATACTGCCACAAAAAGGGTGTTATTTATGAGGAAAGTTTTAGTTATTGCCCCACATCCAGATGATGAAACATTAGGTTGTGGAGGGACACTGTTAAAGCATAAAAACGAAAATGACGAATTGTTTTGGTTAATCGTTACTGGTATGAATGGAAATGATTTATATACGCCTAATCAAATAGAGATTCGGGAGAATGAGATTAACAAAGTTGGAAAATTATACGGGTTTTCGGAAGTATTCCAACTAAACTTGCCTACAGCTACTTTAGATACAATCCCAATGTCAGAAATGGTAAATGCAATTGGGAAGATAGTCAAAACGGTTAATCCAGATATTATGTATATTCCGTATAGAGGAGATGTACATACCGATCATGCAGTTGTTTTCGATGCAAGTATAGCTTGCACGAAATGGTTTCGTTATCCTTCAATAAAAAGAATATTAGCGTATGAGACATTATCAGAAACGGATTTTGGTTTGAACCCAGATAACAATGGGTTTAGACCAAATGTCTTTCAAAATATTGAAGAGTATCTAAATAAGAAGGTAGATATTATGGAGGTTTATGCGAGTGAAACAGGGCAATTCCCTTTTCCACGAAGTGAGGAGTCAATTAAGGCACTAGCTTCGATTCGAGGTACAGCAGCTGGTTATAAGTCTGCGGAAGCGTTCATGTTATTAAAGGAGGTTCTATAGCCTAATGAATAAAACTTTTATTATTGCTGAGGCTGGGGTGAATCACAACGGCTCTATTGAGATGGCTAAAAGATTAATAGATGTAGCAGTTGAAGCAGAAGTAGATGCCGTCAAATTTCAGACGTTTAAAGCAAATAAAGTAATAAGCAAATTTGCTGAGAAAGCAGATTATCAAAAGCAAACAACAGGCTCCAATGAATCTCAGCTAGAGATGGTGCGCAAGCTAGAACTTGATACAGAGGCACATTACGAACTTCAAGAATATTGTAAGCGACAAAATATCAAGTTTTTATCAACACCTTTTGATTTGGATAGCGTTAATTTTTTGGTTAACGAGATGAAAGTAGAGTTGATAAAAATTCCATCAGGCGAGATTACAAATGCTCCTTTAATACTAAGCATTGCTCAATCTGGCCTACCCGTAATCTTATCTTCAGGAATGGCTACATTAGCCGAAATTGAACAAGCACTTGGTGTTCTTGCTTTTGGCTATACTGCGGTTGATGCAAAGCCTTCAAGAAAAATGTTTCAAAATGCGTTTTATAGTAGAGAAGGGCAAGAGTCTCTTCGATCGAAAGTATCTTTACTACACTGCACTACTGAATATCCAACCCCATATGACGATGTCAACCTTCAAGCTATTGACACAATGAAACAAGCATTTGGTCTCAGTGTGGGTTTATCGGACCATACAGAAGGAATAGCAGTTCCGATAGCAGCAGTTGCTCGTGGTGCAAAGATAATTGAGAAGCATTTTACATTAGATAAAACCTTACCAGGTCCAGATCACAAAGCTTCTCTAAATCCAAAGGAATTAATAGACATGGTACGATCGATTCGACAAGTGGAAATGGCTATTGGTTCTCCAATTAAAACCCCCGCCTCATCAGAGATGAAAAATCAGGATATTGTCAGAAAAAGTCTGGTAGCATCAAAAAATATAACAGCTGGTGAAATATTTACTATTGAGAACCTGACTAGCAAGCGTCCAGGTAATGGAATCTCTCCTATGTATTTTTGGGATGTGTTAGGCACAGAAGCTGATAAAGATTACCAAGAGGATGAGGTTATTACCAATTATGCAAGTCGAGTTTGAACAAGCAAAGGCGATTTTTAATAGGTTAGAAACTCCTCTGAAATGCCCTTCACAGGCACCAGATTATGTTGTGATAGATGCAAAACGTGAAAAAGGCTTAGAGCCCACTTTTTTTGTATATGAAGCTAATGGAGAAATATACTATCACTCTTTTCATATATCTCCAATTCCTGATTCTGTTTATTATGATGTTCAGACTCCATATGGCTATGGCGGACCAATCTCCACTACTGAAGATCCGCATTTTCTAAAGCGTGCATGGAATGCCTACTCGGAGTGGGTACATGAGCGGCAAATAGTTGCTGAGTTTGTAAGATTTCATCCGATTTTAGAGAACTGGCGTTATTATCAAGGTGAGGTTATCTCTGATAGAAAAACTGTATGGATAGATTTAACTAATGAGAATATATTTAATGAATATCAAACTCGTGCAAAAAGAAAGATTCGAAAAGCTATAAAAAATGAGCTAGTAGTACATTGGGTTACTTTCGAGGAGTTCTTTACCCATTTTCCTGCGGTTTATAAAGAGGTAATGAATAGCTTACAAGCAGATGATTTTTATTATTTTCCAGAATCCTACTTTGAAGCTTGGAAAACTGTAAGAAATGCCCACTTTGCTCTATGCAAACAAGAGGAAAGAATAGCTGCAGCTGTGTTTTTCTATCACAACAGTAACATGATGGAGTATCATTTATCTGCTGCAACTGACTTGGGTAAAGAGTTGGCTGCAACTCCTTTGATCATCCACGAAGCAGCATTACTTGGGAAACAATTAGGATATAAGCAATTGCATTTGGGTGGAGGAACGAATAATCAAATCGACAATCCATTGTTCTTTTTTAAATCAGGATTTTCAAATCAACGAGGGAACTTCAGGATTGGAAAAATTATTCATCAACCTGAAATATATGACAAAATAAAAGCGGATTGGATTAGAAGAAATGGTACTGTCTCAAGCCGTATTTTGTTTTACCGAACGTAACAGGGGGAATCTAAATGTCTTGGGATCCAGTATGGGAAGAGGTTTTTCGTCAACAAACATGGGGAAAGTATCCAGGGGAAGACCTCATTAGGTTTATCGCTCGTAATTTTTATAACGCTAAATCACGACCGGAAGTGAAAATCCTGGAGGTGGGTTGTGGACCAGGGGCTAATCTTTGGTACATGGCAAGAGAAGGTTTTACGATATATGGAGTGGATGGTTCCAAAACGGCAATAGAACAGGCGAAGACTCGCCTAGACTCTGAATGCCCTGGATGGACAGGAGAGTTAGTAGTTGGGGATATTAGTAAGCTTCCTTTTCCAGATGAAATGTTTGATGCAGTAATTGATAGTGAAGCATTGTCTTGTAATACATTTGAAAACGCAGCACATATTTACTCGGAAATGGCTCGTGTTACAAAGCGGAATGGGAAGTTTTTCTCTCGTACATTCGCAAAGGGAAGTTGGGGAGACGAGACGGGGGAGAAGGTAGGCTATGATACATATGTAGTAGGAGAAGGACCTTTGCTAGGAAAAGGATTTGCACGCTTCACGAATTACAATGATATCCCAGAACTTATTAAACACTTTACGATACAACAAATACAATTGCTCAGTAGAGAATACTTACAAGAAAATAAAATAGTAAAAGAATGGGTTATCGTTGGAGAGAAGTAAACGTTTCGTTAAAAAGATAGAAGGGATGAATAATGCGTGACATGGGATCCAGTATGGGAAAAGATTTTTCGTCAACAAGCATGGGGAAAGTATCCGGGGGAGGATTTAATTCGTTTTGTTGCTCGTAATTTTTATGGGGTAGGGTCTCGCAAAGATATAAAGATATTAGAAGTAGGTTGTGGTCCAGGCGCTAATCTCTGGTATATGGCCAAAGAAGGATTTCAGGTATACGGTATAGATGGTTCTCCCACTGCTATTGAACAGGCTCAAATTCGGTTAGATTCAGAATGTCCAAATTGGAACGGCCAACTCTTAGTAGGTGACATCAGTACATTACCTTTTCCAGATGAGTATTTTGATGCAGTAATAGATAATGGTGCAGTTACATGCAATTCACAAGAGAATTCAATTTTAATATATAGCGAAATGGCTCGTGTAGTAAAAAAACAAGGAAAAATATTTTCCCGTACAATTGCCAAGGGCTGTTGGGGAGATGAGACAGGTGAGCATGTTGGTTATGATGCTTACATTGTAGACGAAGGCCCGTTGCTGGGGATGGGATACATCCGATTTGCAAAATATGAGGATATCGAGAATTTAGTAAGGGATTTTTCAATACAAGAAGTGCAATTGCTTAGTAGAGAATACATGGATGTAAAAAAGTCAGTAAAAGAATGGGTCATTATTGGAGTGAAAAAATAAGCTCCTTGATGAAAGGTGTGAAGCATCTATGAAGGATTGGACTAGTATATTAGCTAAGCCTACGACCCCTATTCTAGAAGTGTTAGAGATAATTGATGCTGGAGCGAGACAGTTAGCCTTAATTGTTGATGAGAATCAAAAGTTGCTCGGAACTGTAACAGATGGGGATATTCGGCGAGGATTGTTAAAAGGCAGACAGTTACATGACCAAGTGTCGACAATAATGAATGCATATCCAACAGTAGCATCTCCATATGACTCTCGAGAGAATATTTTGGCGCTGATGAAAATTAGACAATTGCATCAGATACCAGTTGTCGACGAAGATGGACGTGTTATCCATGTAGAAATATTGAATCAGTTGATCGGCCCAATTAAGAAAGATAATTGGGTCATTCTGATGGCTGGAGGATTAGGGACCCGTTTGCAGCCGTTGACTTATGATTGTCCAAAACCCCTCTTAAACGTTGGTAATAAACCCATTCTGGAAACTATTTTACTTAGTTTTGTAGAACAAGGGTTTCACCGTTTTTATATTTCAGTTAATTATAAGGCGGAGATGATAAAAAATCATTTTGGGGACGGTAGTCGTTGGAATGTAGAAATAAAGTATTTACAAGAAGAGCAGTCTCTTGGGACAGCAGGGGCACTGAGTCTGATTCCAGAAAAGCCTACGTTACCTTTCTTTGTAATGAATGGGGATCTCCTGACGAAAGTTAACTTTAGTCATCTGCTGGATTTCCATTCTTCACATCGAGCGAAAGGTACCATGTGCATTAGAGAATATGATCATCAGATTCCTTATGGAGTTGTTAAATTAGCAAACCATCAATTACTAGAAATAGAAGAGAAACCAACTCAACGCTTCTTTGTAAACGCAGGAATCTATACTTTGGATCCAAGTGTGCTCGATCTGATCCCGAAAAATAAGTATTACGATATGACTAGTCTTTTTGGCGTTCTGGGCGAACAGCAAGGTCAGACAATAGCCTTTCCGATACGTGAATACTGGATGGATATTGGACGTCTGGCTGATTTTGAAAGAGCGAACGTTGAGTTTGCGGAGGTATTTGGATGATTCAGGGGAAATCTGTTTTAGCAATTATCCCTGCTAGAGGTGGATCAAAAGGGATACCACGTAAAAATATTAGAGAAGTTGGCGGAAAGCCATTATTGTCATGGACGATTGAAGAAGCTAAAAAATCAGCTTATATTGATCGACTAATTGTATCAACAGATGATGAAGAGATTGCCGATGTGGCACGCCAGTATGAGGGTGAAGTTCCGTTTTTGCGTCCGAAAGAATTGGCTATGGATGATACTCCGGGTATTGCTCCGGTATTGCATGCATTGGAGCTCCTTCCGAAGTATGACTATGTTGTTCTCCTACAACCAACCTCGCCACTAAGACAAGTGATAGATATTGATGGGTGTATTGAGAAGTGTTTAAAAGAGCAAGCAAATTCATGTGTTTCAATTACAGTGGCAGAGAAAACGCCATATTGGATGTATCATTTGTCTGATAATGATGTGCTTGAACCAGTAATTAAAATAGAAGAGCGATTTTTAAGAAGACAAGATACACCAACGGTATTCTCTTTAAATGGAGCAGTGTACATAGCCGATACCAACTGGCTGCAAAAAACTCAGTCTTTTTTGGAGCCTGAAACAGTGGGGTATGTAATGCCCAAAGAGCGTTCTATAGATATTGATAACCAAATGGATATAGTAATTTTCGAAGCAGTATTGAGACAAATGAAAAATTGACTTGAAAGATAAGTAAATCCCTATCCCCGTTTTTCCGATAAAGGTAATAAAGGAAGAATGGATCAATGGGGGAGGAAAAATGGATATTAATAGCAAAGGTGTAGCAGTGAACGGTGTATCTGGTTATTCAGATAAGGTGCTAAAGGTCAATGGCAGTAATCAAGGAAAAGAAGACATTGACGGACAACAGCAACCCAGTGGGAAAACCCTGAATTCAAAAGAATTGGTACGGGAAGTAGACAATCTAAATAAGTTTATGCAATCCAGTACTACTCATATCAAGTTTACTCTTCATGAAAAGCTTAATGAATACTATGTCCAGGTAGTGAATGATCAAACGAAAGAAGTAATTCGAGAAATTCCTTCTAAGAAAGTCATGGATATGGTTGCTAAAATGCATGAGATGATTGGATTACTAGTGGACGAAAAAAGATAGGGAGGGATCGTCATGGGAATTCGGATTAGTGGTATGGCTTCGGGAATGGATACAGAAAAAATGATCAAAGACCTCATGAAAGCTCAAAGAGAGCCGGTAAACCGATTACAACGAAGTAAAACTTCTACTGAGTGGAAACGCGATGCGTATCGG
This sequence comes from Brevibacillus sp. AG, assembly GCF_028369215.1. Classification (NCBI taxonomy): domain Bacteria; kingdom Bacillati; phylum Bacillota; class Bacilli; order Caryophanales; family Paenibacillaceae; genus Brevibacillus; species Brevibacillus sp. AG. Next base: position 478,748 of record NZ_JAQMYO010000004.1, read on the forward strand.
GATATGAATACGATTCTAGCAGACTTGCAAAATACTCTGAAAGACTTACGTTTATCTAGCAGTTTTAACAAAAAGACGGCAACTTCAGAAAACGATAATATTGCTTCTGCTAGGGTAGTCGGTAAGCCTACTCTTTCTTCCTACACAGTCGAGGTTTTAAATCTAGCCAAAGCAGGATCACCTCCAAGCGCAGAATTTACTACCGGTTTAACTGATAGTAAAGGTGTGATTGGAGGCGCAGACTTTACTATTACGATTAACAAGGATGGAGTAGGAGTACCTATTTCTGTTTTGGGAACAGATACTATGGAAGGTGTTTTAAGTAAGATTAATAATGCAAAAGCTGGAGTTAAAGCTAGTTTTTTCAATAACAAATTAGTTCTTACCTCTGAGGACGGAAAGCAGTTTGAGGTTAAAGCATCTGGGAGCAATAATTTAAACATGGGGACTTCTACGCCATCAACTGCTGGAACAGTAGGAACTCCTGCTACTTTTAAAATTAATGGAGTAGAATACACATCTAAAACGAACTCTATTTTATTTGATGGAATCGATTTTACATTAAAACAGGCTAATGTTGGAAATCCAGTAGCCGTAAACACAAAAACTGACGAAGATGCAGTTTTTAATATGATCAAAGGCTTCGTAGACAAGTATAATGCTGTTATCGATACGATGAATAAAAAAATCTCCGAGCCGAAATATAAGGGCTACCAGCCGCTATTAGATGAAGAGAAAGAAGCGTTGCCTGAAAAAACTGCAGAAAAAATGGAAAATATGGCACGTAGTGGATTACTTTTGCGTGATCCTATTTTAACAAGTGGATTAAACGAATTGCGTCGTGCACTTAGTACACCGTTACAAGGGACTGGAGTTAATAAGTCTTTTGACACTCTTTCTGAAATTGGGATCGGGGGTCCTCCTAGTGGAAAGTATGCATACGAGGAAAATGGGAAGCTCTATATAAACGAGACCAAGCTTCGTGAGTCCATTAGAACGAATGGAGACGATGTTCTCAAACTGTTCACGAATTACAGTGATGAAACGGTAGATCGAAATAAGAAGTACAACGAGTCGGGTGTCGCAGAACGCCTTTATGACAAACTCAAAGATGTAATGGAAAAAGTAACAAAAGAGGCAGGGTCAGCAGGACGTGCATTTGACGACAGTAACTTAAGTAAGAAATTAAAAGAAACCGATAGAGAAATCGATCGCTGGGAAGATCGCTTAAAAATGATCGAAGATCGTTACTGGAAGCAATTCTCTGCAATGGAAAAGGCTATGTCGAAATCGCAGTCCCAAGGTGCTTGGTTTGCACAAATGTTAGGGCAGAAATAACAGGGAGTGATGCAGATGTTACAAAATGCTGCACAAACATACCAGTCCAATCAGGTAACAACGGCTACTCCTGCTGATTTGACACTAATGCTGTACAATGGAGCACTTAAGTTCATTAAACAGGCAAAGGTAGCTTTAGAGGAAAAGGACGTAATAAAAGCTCATGAGGCCTCATTGAAAGTTCAGAATATCCTTTATGAGCTCATGTCCACTTTAAACAGCGACTACGAGATCTCTAAGGAATTTGCCAAACTCTACGAATATATGCTTCAACGTACAATTGAAGCGAACATGCATAAAGACGTTAACATTCTAATAGAAGTGGAAGACCTGTTCATTCAATTCCGAGACACTTGGAAAGAAGCCATGCTTTTGGCGAAGAAACAAGGGTAAGGTATATAATATGGAAATGACAGTCGATGTTCTTCTAAATAGTTTGCTAGAAACAACATTACGCTTAGAGAAAGTAGTAAGTGAAAAGGATTCTGAACCGGATACATGGTTGTCGTTATTGGACGAACGAGAAGAAGTGATTTCTAAAATTCAGCAGCTGGGTATAGACAATGAATCTCTATCGGCAATGCAAAAGCAACAGCTAGAGCAAATGTACGAGATTAACCAACGTCTTGTTCCACTGATCGATGGAAGAATGCAAGGCGTCCAACAGCAGTTAAACAACCTCCAACGTAGCAAGCTCGCAATGAATACGTACAACGAAGCAGGTCCAAACGGCTATGGTGCCTTTTTCGACCGCAAAAAGTAAAAACGGCCGGGGAACCGGCCGTTTTCTTTTCACAACTTATGCACGAATATCGATCGTTTTTCCAAGAGATGGATGACTAGCCTGAGCCGCTTGCACAGTTTGCTGCGTCTTAGCCAAGCCCTCCAACATGATGGAAGCCTGCGCTTGCGCAGTCTCCTGCACTTGCTTCGTCAAACTAATAGTAACAGCTTGCTTTAATTGTACGGCATTCATTGATGATCACCTCTTTGTTAGAATTACTTTCTTTATCATTATCGACATTTTCTATACCAAGCTTCACTATAACCATGACTCTATTCTCTCATCTTTTTTCCACCATCTGCTATACTTTAAGAACATCTTGTTGAAAAACTAGGAAGGTGAATCACTTTTGTCCACAAAACGCCGCTCACTCGTCTTAATCGGAGCCGTCCTCCTCATCTTCATACACGCGGTCTACCTAAACGGAACCTTATCGGACCTCCTCAACGTAACCGCCATTGAGCTAGTCGCGCTCTCCGTAGTCATGTCCTATGCAGTGAAACGCAAGCATCTCGACTTGAAAAAAATCTGGCATCTCCTCATTCACGGCCGACAAAGCAACGTCGAAGAAACGATCAAGCGCTTCTACTACTACGCGCTCGTCCAGAAGGAGCAGGGCTATATCGCGCTCGAAAAGGAGCTCCAGCAAGAAACCGATACCTTTGTCCAACGCGGCAGTCTGCTGGCGATCGAGGGTGTTCCCGAAGAAGAGCTGCGCCTGATCCTGGAGAACGAGCTCAAGGGCGAGCAGTATCGCTACCAACAGTCAGCAGGATTCTTCCGCCTCATCAGCTTGTTGGCGCCAGGGATGGGTCTGGTCGGTACGCTTCTGGGGATGACGGGTGTACTGAAGTCGCTCGAAGACATGGCCTTGACCGGACACAGTCTGAGCGCAGCGGTCGTAGCGACGTTGTATGGCGCGCTCTTGGCGAATCTGTTCGCGTTGCCATGCTACTACCGTCTGATGGATCTGTACGACCGGGAAATGTTTGAAAAGCGTCTTTTTATCGAAGGATGTATTGGTCTCCAGCGCATGGAGACACCACGCTTGTTGTTTGAAAAGCTGAACTCATTCTTGCCAGGTGACCAAAAGCTGGTGCTGATTAAAGAAGCAGGCAGCATGAAGGGCACGATTGAAAGGCAGGACCGCTATGCATGACGAACGGTTATACGACGAAAAAGAGCTAGAGAAAAGCTGGCTGCTTAGCTACAGTGACCTGATTACGCTGTTGTTCGTGATCGTGATTATTATCGCGGCGACGCAGACGAAGAGCATTCAGACACAAAAAGAAGAGGTCCAAAAGGAAAAAGCGAGCTTGGAGCAGGTGCATGAGAGTCTCGACCTGCTCAACCTGCAAAAGCTGGAGCTGCAGCGAGAGGTCTACAAATTGGAGGCTCGCCAGAAGGAGCTCAAAGGCGAAAAAGAAGAAGGCTCCGAAGACACCGTAAACGTGCCAAAGCCGCCAATGGGCATGTCTGACTCGAGTGAGCGCGATATGGAGACGGTGCGCAACCAGCTATCCTCTGCTTTGGCTGAGCTGAATCTTGACTACGAGGAGACCGAAGAAGGCCTGCGTATCCGTTTGCCGGAAACGATCTTGTTTACGAGTGGTTCGGCAGACCTACGGGCCCAAGGGAAGCAAGTCGTCGGGACAGTAGCAGGGGTGTTGAAGCGTTTCGAGCACAAGGTGCGAATCGAGGGCTATACAGATGATGTACCGATATCGCGCAGTTCCTACCAATCCAACTGGGAGCTATCCTCGGCGCGCGCGATCTCTGTCATGCGTGAAATGGTGGATGCTCACTCCTTACCAGCGTCTCGTTTTACAGTGGCAGGCTTGGGCGAATACAAACCGCTTGTGGACAACTCCAACGCGGAGAACCGTGCGAAGAATCGCCGGGTAGAGGTCGTGATTTTGGCAGAAAAAGAATAATTCATTATTTTCAGATAAAAGCAGGATTTTTATATGCAGGATAGAACTATATCCCGTATATATGAATCCTGTTTTTTTGCTGCTATACCTACTTATTCTCCCTGTTCGTTCCCCTTACTTTCGTACCAAAGTGGCAGAATATACAGGAAAATAGTTATACCCAGCTTGTGCACAAGGTCATGTGGATAATGTGGATAACTCTGTGGAGAACGCAAAAAAACCGTGATTTCCATGTGGACATTGCTGGGGACAAAATGGGCAGATAGAGAGACACAAGGGGGATTTCAAATGCGTATCGGGACAAATTGGTTCAAATCGCTCGCGTTGGTCGTTGGTGTGGGGGTACTCCTCGCAGGATGTGGCTCGGGTGGTCAGCAAACGTCTGGCAGTGGCGGAGCAAGTGGTGGTTCGGGTGACAAGGTGTACGTAGTCGGTACAGATGCGGCATATCCACCGTTCCAAATGCTTGAGGCTGACAAGATTAGTGGGCATGACATCGATGTGATGAACGCGATCGCGGAAGCTGGCGGATTCAAGATCGAGTGGAAAAACACCGGGTGGGACCCGCTTTTTGATGGACTGGACAAAGGGACGGTTGATATTGGGATCTCGTCCATCACGATCACGGAGAAGCGTAAGGAGAAATACGATTTTTCGGACTCATACTTTGAAGCAAACCAACTCATTCTGGTAGCGGAAGATTCTCCAGTGACGAAGCTGGCAGATTTGAAAGGCAAGAAGATCGGGGTCCAAGCTGCAACTACGGGTGAAGAAGTGGTCAAAAAAGCGTTTGGAGATACGTACGAAGGCTTGAAAGGCTATGACGACATGCCATCCTCCGTCGATGACTTCTTTAATGGTCGAGTAGATGCAGTGATTGGCGACAATGGCGTTTTGTCCTACTACGTGAATAAAGTTAAAGATAAGAAGTTTAAGCTGATTAAAGATGATTCCTTTGAAAAGGAATTTTACGGAATTATCGTGAAAAAGGGCAATACCGATGCGATGAACAAAATCAACGACGGATTGAAAAAGATAAAAGAAAATGGAAAGCTGCAGGAAATTTACACCCAGTACTTTGGCAATAAGTAGGCAGCAAAATGGCCGGGTGCGTCCCTACGACGTAGCCGGCGTTTGTTCGCAACAGGGCTTGCTGACATGAAGAAGGGAGGATTAGCCATTGGACTGGAGTGTCATCTACGACTATCGTGAACTGTTTATCCGAGGCATTATTAATACAATTTTACTGACCGCAGTGGCTACGGTTTGTGGAACGTTTTTGGGGTTGTTTATCAGCTTGGGGAAAATGTCCTCCAAGCGAATGATACGGTGGACCTGTTCAATTTACGTAGAGCTGTTTCGGGGAACCCCGATGCTGGTCCAAATTTTGCTGATTCATTTTGCGGTGATTCCGTCGATTTGGGGTATTCTGTATCCGGGAGCGAGCAGCCCGGAAGCGATTTATTCAGGCTTCGTGGCGCTTTCGCTCAATGCGGCTGCCTATATGGCGGAAATCTTTCGGGCTGGCATCCAATCCATTGATCCGGGGCAAATGGAAGCGGCACGATCACTTGGCATGAACAAGGGCCTTGCCATGCGCCAAATTATACTTCCACAAGCGTTTACACGAATGCTGCCCGCAATCGGAAATGAGTTTATTGCTCTTTTGAAAGATTCATCCCTTCTGGCAGTAATCGCGACACCGGAATTAAACTACGCAGCCATGAATGTGGCGAAAAGTACATTTGAGCGCTACCCCCCGTATTTAACAGAGGCGGCGGTTTACCTGGTCCTTACGTTGTTCTTGTCCCGTGTAGTCGTGAGAGGACTAGAGAAAAAATATTCCACACGGTGATGACGTATTCGTCCATTTTTCGGCGATTCAGTCGGATGGGTTTCGTTCGTTAGATGAGGGGCAGGCCGTAGAATTCGACATTGTGGAAGGGGAACACGGTCCACAAGTGGCGAACGTCGTGAAGATATAAACGAAACAATAGCAAAATCCCCCTGATTCCTTGATAGGACAGGGGGATTCGTTTTTTCCACGTGTTTAACTGATCATTCTTTGAATGCGTAGGGAACGCTGCAGTCTCAGGTCTATAAAATCATTACCTCTTCGAACGAGAGGGCGCATAGGCTCATCAGTATGAATCATAATGATTTCGACGTGGTCGCCATTGCTCAAAAGCGCATGGGAACCAATGTAAAGTAAGATAATGTAATGGATAAAACGAGACACAATCATCGGATTTAATTGACCTGAACAAGCTAACTCCCACAGAACATTCGCTGCTTCAAAGGGAGAGGTTCCCTTCCGATACACGCGATCTGTGCATATGGCATCAAATACGTCTGCGACACTGATGATTTGGCATTCAAAAGGGATGCCATCTTTTTTTCGTCCGAGGGGATATCCACTTCCATCCCAACGTTCGTGGTGCATCAGAGCGCATTGTGCCAGCAAGTTGTCGGCATCGTCCATGGTGCGCAGGAGCTCGTAGCCATAAACGGTATGCTTTTTCATAATCGTATACTCTTCGTCTGTCAAACGCTCTGGCTTGGACAGCAGCTCATCGGGAATTTTCATCTTGCCGATGTCATGAAGAAGACCTGCCAGACCCAAAAAATGAACATCACGTTGCGGCAATCCTATGATTTTTCCGATTAAAGCTGCCACGATACCTACATGCAGGGAGTGGCGATACGTATAACTTTCTGTTCCTTCATTCAAATAAATGAAGCGCAGAAATCTCATGTGATGAAGAACTTGATCGAGCATAGGATGAACAGCGTCGCTAAATTGTTGTAGTCGGGGGGTATCCCCATTTGCGAGCTGGTTAAATAAATACTCGGTTTTTTGTACGGCCACCATATAGGCCTTTGCAGCCTCTGCCTCACTCCAATGAAGGAGAGGAAAAGGCATTTCGGGTGCATCCGAGTCAGTAGTAACGTGTACGGCTTCCACCTGGTGAGCCTCTAGCAGTCGTATATCAGTTAGATGAAGGGTTGCACCAGCGGGTAATAAAAGCAGGCCGTACTCATTGTAGACGTCTTGAGCGAGCGTTGTTCCGATAAGTGAATGGGAAGGTTTTACCTCGGCCATGAGGATTCCTCCAGTGCGATGTACGACCGCGATATAGGATGGGATGACTACCTCAACTATTATAGCATAGGGAATCTAGTAAGTATTGGTAAAAAAATGTCGGATATTGATGGTTTGTAAAAGATTTGCAAAGATTTTTTTAAGCTGAGTAGAAGGATTATTTACAGAGGCGGCGAATAAGTATGTATAGACGGAAGGAGGTTGGAACCATGAAATTTAACATTCGTGGAGAAAACATTCAAGTCACCGCTGCCCTTAGAGAATATGTCGAAAAGAAAGTCGGCCGTCTGGAAAAATATTTTGAAACTCCACAGCCTACAGAAGTACAAGTCACCATGCATGTACATCGCGGAGAAGGCACGATCGAGGTAACTATCCCACTGAGTGGGGTCATTATCCGAGCGGAAGAAACGCACGAAGATATGTATGCTGCTATCGATCTGGTAGTAGAAAAGCTGGAACGTCAGATTCGCAAACACAAAACGAAGCTGATGCGGAAGCTTCGAGTTGATTCGACAGGAAGAATCGCACAGCGTGAGAGTCAACCAGTAGCAGTCATGATCCCGGATGTGGATGAGGATGATATGGATATAGACATCGATATCGTTCGAACCAAACGCTTCGATCTGAAGCCGATGGATGCACAGGAAGCGGTCATGCAGATGGATATGCTGGGACACAGCTTCTTCGTTTTCCAAAACAGTGACACCAATGACGTCAGTGTGGTGTATCGCCGCAATGATGGGCGTTACGGATTGATTGAACCAAAATAACGAAACTTTACACATTCTCATTCGTATAAGACTAGGGAGTTGCTATTAGCAACTCCCTTTACTTGTGTAGAGGATGCTCTATTTGATAAAATATCTTTTTAGAAAGTATTATTTTCGTAGAATCGGTATCCTTTTTTATTATCTGGACTCATGCCGGCTTGTGCAGTTTCGTTTGGCAGTATATGGAAGGGGTGTCCTTATGTTAGGACTCGTTAAAAAGATATTCGGCGACAGCAATGAACGTGAAGTAAAGAAAATGTTTAAGCGCGTAGAAAGTATCAACGCGCTGGAACCAACGATTAAGGCACTCTCGGATGACCAATTGCGTGAGAAGACAGCTGAGTTTAAGGCGCGATTGGCAAATGGAGAAGAACTGGACAAAATTTTGAATGAAGCGTTTGCCGTTGTACGTGAAGCATCGATCCGTGTACTGGGCATGCGTCACTTCGACGTCCAGATGATTGGTGGTATGGTTCTTCAGGAAGGCCGTATCTCCGAGATGAAGACGGGTGAAGGTAAAACGCTGGTTGCGACACTGGCGACATATCTGAATGCCTTGATGGACAAAGGCGTCCACGTCGTTACCGTGAACGAATACTTGGCTGAGCGTGACTCGACTATCATGGGTAGGCTGTATAACTTCCTTGGACTGACAGTCGGTTTGAACAAGAATGGACTGAGCCCTGAAGAAAAACGCGAAGCATACGCGTGTGACATTACGTATGGTACGAATAACGAGTTTGGCTTCGATTACCTGCGTGACAATATGGTTCTGTACAAGGAACAAATGGTGCAACGTCCACTCTTCTTCGCTATCATCGACGAGGTGGACAGCATTTTGATTGACGAAGCACGTACGCCGTTGATCATCTCCGGTTCTGCTAACAAATCGACAGAGCTGTACTACATCTGCTCGCATTTTGTGAAACGCCTGGAAGAAGAAAAAGATTTCACAATCGATGAGAAGCTGAAAATCGTCAACCTCTCGGATGAAGGCGTGAGCAAAGTCGAACAGGCATTCAACATCGACAACCTGTACGATACGGCACATATCACGTTGAACCACCACATTACGGCGGCGTTGAAGGCACAAGTGCTGTTCAAGCGCGATGTTGATTACGTAGTGCAGGAAGGCGAAGTTGTGATCGTTGACGAGTTCACCGGCCGTCTGATGGTTGGACGTCGTTACAGCGATGGCTTGCATCAAGCGATTGAAGCCAAAGAAGGTTTGCGTGTCCAAAGCGAGAGCATGACACTGGCGACCATTACCTTGCAAAACTACTTCCGTATGTACCAGAAGCTGGCCGGTATGACAGGTACAGCGAAGACGGAAGAAGAGGAGTTCAAAAAGATTTATGGTCTCGACGTCGTGGTAATTCCAACGAACAAGCCTGTGCAGCGTATCGATTCACCAGACCTTGTTTTCAAAACAGAGGCAGCCAAATATCGTGCGGTTGTAAACGACATTGTCGAGCGTCACAAAAAGGGCCAACCGATCCTGGTAGGTACTATCTCCATCGAAAACTCGGAGCGCTTGTCCCAAATGCTGAAGCAAAAAGGCGTACCGCATAACGTACTGAACGCGAAGCAGCATGAGCGCGAGGCGGAAATCGTTGCGCGTGCAGGTGTGTATGGAGCGGTTACCATTGCGACAAACATGGCGGGTCGCGGTACGGACATTCAGCTAGGCGAAGGTGTTGCGGAGCAGGGCGGTCTTCATATTATCGGTACAGAACGTCACGAGAGCCGTCGGATTGACAATCAGCTGCGTGGTCGTGCTGGGCGTCAAGGGGACCCGGGTTCATCCCAGTTCTTCCTCTCGATGCAAGATGAGCTGATGCGTCGTTTCGGTGCGGACAATATCATGAATATGATGGATCGTCTGGGTATGGAAGAGGATATGCCGATCGAGAGCCGCCTGGTTACTCGTGCGGTGGAATCTGCGCAGAAGCGTGTAGAGGGATCGAACTTCGATGCACGTAAAGGCGTTCTCCAGTACGACGACGTGATGAATCAACAGCGTCTGGTTGTCTACAAACAGCGTAAAGACATCCTGGAGCAGGAAGACCTCAGCGATGTTGCTTTGAATATGATCTACGCAGTAATGGAGCGTGCAGTGTCTCTGCATTGTCCAAAAGAAGAGGTACCAGAGGATTGGGATCTGCAAGCATTGGCCGATGCTGCCAATAATGGGTTCCTCCATGAAGAAACGATTACAGCTAAAATGCTGAAAGGCATGGAAGCAGAAGAAATTCTCGAGCTGTTGAAAGCAGAAGTCGATAAGCAGTACAAACAGCGTGAAGAAGAAATCGGCGAATCGATTCGCGAGTTTGAAAAAGTCGTCATTCTGCGTGCTGTCGACAGCAAGTGGATGGATCACATCGATGCGATGGATCAGTTGCGTCAAGGTATTCACCTGCGCGCATACGCACAAAACGACCCGCTTCGTGAGTACCAGTTCGAAGGATACGAAATGTATCAAGGTATGCTGGCTGCTGTTCAGGAAGAAGTCGCTATGTATATCATGAAGGCCGAAGTCAGTCAAAACCTGGAGCGTCAGGATGTCATTCGCGGTCAAGGAATCGACCCGGACAACTTGCAAACTTCCGGACCATCTGATCGTCCAGATCCGGAGACCTCCGGTGATGCTGATCCGAAAAACCGTGCACAGCGTCGCGCTCAGGAGCAAGAACGCAAACGCCAAAATAAGAAACACTAAGGAATATGACAAAACATTCTTCTCGTATCGGCAAATTCGGTGCGAGGGGAATGTTTTTTTCTTGCCCATTCCTAATGCCTTGACAGTATTCGTCCTCATCTATTCTTCCTCGTCTGATATTAACGATCTATTTGTCTAACACTGGTAAATGTGATCGAACGATTCAAGTGGTAATTATCTGAAAAATAAATAGAATCGTAAGTACAACACTTTTACCAAAAATTCACGAAGACGGGGGAATGAACAAATGAGAACGTCAGTGAACGTGATGGGGATACAAACGAAGAATATTATGGAGCGCATTTCTGTTACTTTAAAAGCAGTGCTAAAGACAGGAAAAGAAAATAAAAAAGTACAGCTGATTGAAAAGGAGGAGGGGATCGAATTACCGAGAGTCATCTCTGCGCAAGACCCGGTCTTTGAGGACAAGCGACTGATAGAGGAAATTCCGGAGCCGAATTGGAATGAGGCCTTGATCGCACCGCCGAATGGAATGGTGGATCGAACGCGTGAAAGTCCGCTAGCCAAAAAATATCGAAGAACACACAACTGGAAGAGACAAGCCTTCATCAAGCAAGCTTATCAGTTGAAAGCAAGCGAAGCTCGGCGTACGCATCTCCATCTGGTTGCAGTACCACAGACGGAAAATAAACAACCACATGAAATCCGAGACCTGAGATCCTCGCCATCACCACCGGTGGCAACGTGACAAAGGGTAGCGGCGAAGTCCCTTTTCTAAACGTGACATGCTGCCGTATTTGCGCATCTGGCAAATTACGTTACAATAAAACATAGCTTACGTAAAGAGAAGGTGATTCGCAACATGGCATTAATCGATATTGCGGACATCAAACAAGAGATGTCTAGCATGGCTAAGCGATTAGCGGATATCAGGGGGTCTCTTTGACCTCCCAGTAAAACAGGAACGAATCGGTGAACTGGAAGAGCGTATGCTGGCACCCGATTTTTGGGATGACAATGATGCAGCGCAGAAGACAATCAGTGAACTGAATGCCATCAAAAGCCTCGTAGAGACGATGGCCAAGCTGGATTCCCAGTACGAGGATCTCCAGGTAATGCTGGAGCTCGTCATCGAAGAAGGGGATGCGTCCCTCATTCAAGATCTGTATGACAGTACGCAGGAGCTGCGGAAGTCATTTGAGAGCTTTGAGCTGGAATTGCTTTTGAGTGATGAATACGACAAGAACAACGCCATTCTGGAGCTACATCCGGGAGCGGGTGGGACAGAGTCCCAGGATTGGGCGTCCATGCTTCTGCGCATGTATACACGTTGGGGGGATGCCAAGGGCTTCAAGGTGGAGACATTGGACTATTTGCCTGGTGATGAAGCCGGTGTAAAAAGTGTTACTCTCCTCATTAAGGGTTACAATGCGTATGGCTACCTCAAATCAGAAAAAGGGGTTCATCGTCTTGTGCGGATATCTCCGTTTGATGCCTCTGGACGTCGTCACACATCGTTTGTGTCTTGCAACGTCCTGCCGGAGATCGAAGACGATAATGCGGTAGACATACGTACAGAAGACCTGAAAATCGATACGTATCGTTCCAGCGGTGCAGGTGGTCAGCATATCAACACGACTGACTCCGCTGTACGGATTACTCACTTGCCTTCTGGAATTGTGGTGACGTGTCAAACAGAACGCTCCCAGATTAAAAACCGGGAGCGTGCGATGAAGATGCTGACGGCACGACTGTTCGAGAAAAAACGGGAAGAACAAGAGAAAACGTTGGCCGCGATTCAAGGTGAACAAAAAGATATTGCATGGGGCAGCCAAATTCGTTCCTATGTCTTCCACCCATACAGTCTGGTAAAAGACCACCGGACGAATATGGAGACAGGAAACGTTCAAGCAGTTATGGATGGTGAGATTGATTCGTTTATCGATGCTTATCTACGCGCGCAGATTAATCGTTAAACGAAACAGAAGGCTTCAAGGCTTTTGGTATGGAAATCGATACGGTGGTTCCTTTGCCGACATCACTGGTGATGTTGATTGTACCGCCGTGATCGCGAATAATTTTTGAGCTTACCATTAACCCCAGGCCGGTTCCTGCTTCTTTTGTACTATAAAAAAGCTCTCCTAATCGGGGAAGTAGCTCGGCAGGGATACCTTGTCCTTGATCGCTGATTCGGATGACAACATCGGAAGAGCGCTCTACAACCTTGATTGTGAGATTTCCACCTAACGGCATGGCTTCCATGCCGTTTTTTATGATATTTATGAAGACTTGCTTGATTTGATATTCCTCACACAAAATGAGGGAAGTCACTTGCGGAAAATCAGTAAGAATAGATACATTTTTAAGAAGTGCTTGTGGTTCCAAAAGCTTAATGACAGACGAAAGCAATGGCAAAAGGCCGTTGGGAGCAAATCGCAAGGCTTGGGGCTTCGCCATTATCAAAAGCTCACTGGTAATCGAAGTGATCCGGTCGATTTCGGATCGCATAATTTGCAAGTATTGCTGATTGGCGAACTCGTCCCCTTCCATGAGTTGAATAAACCCTTTCAAGGCCGTAAGTGGATTGCGAATTTCATGGGCAATTCCCGCGGCAAGCTCACCTAGAACTGACAGCTTGTCAGAGTAACGAAGCAATTCCTCTGATTGTCGACGTTCTGTAATATCACGTGCCACAAAAACCGTGCTGAGAATATGACCGTTCGAACAAATGTCAGGTGTTCCTTTCACATCGAACAGCAACATTCTTCCGTCTGGGTGCAGGTAATGGTACTCGGCATCGAGTGTAATCTTCTGCTTCATCATTTGAGCAAAATCGCTCTTGGCGTTGGTTACTTGCTCAGGATGAATCAAGATCGAAAAATGCTGATTGATCACTTGATCAATCGTGAGACCAGTAACCGCCTGAACAGAAGGGGAAGCGTAGGTAATAATTCCATCCACATTTACAATAAAAATCAAATCCATAATGTTTTCGGATATTAACCGAAAGTTCTCTTGCGTCTGGTGAAGAGCCTCTTCCACTTTCTTTTGCTGCGTGATGTTTTTTGCAATGGAATAGCGACTAATGATTTCGCCGTTTTGAAAAATGGGAAAGCTGGAAGCGATAATATCCACAACCTGCCCGTTTTTATGGAGCAACTGATAATGCTTATTTTTTCGGATTCCTGAAGAAAGGATTTGTTGTTGTTTCTTACTGTCGAGACCTTCTGTAGAAGCGAGAATTTCCCAAATTTGCATGCGCAGCAATTCTTGAGAGGTGTATCCTACCAATGCTTCACCAGCAGCGTTTACTCCTGTGAATCTTCCCTGCATGTCGAACATGAAAACAGCGTCAGGATTGTTGTGGAAGAGAGATGTATATAACTGTATCTGCGTGCCCATACCTATCCGCCTCTCTGTTGCTACTTGCTACCTTTGAATCGTTCGCTGTAGAAAGGAAAAATCCTACCAGACCAAAGTCCGTATTCATAATTGTGTTATAATTCATGAAAGAACAAGGTCATGAAAAAGGAGAGAAACCGTCCATGTTGTATGCCGCATTTTTGCCAATCGTGAATCAAGAGCTGAATGCTCAAGTAAGACCTGCGCATCTTACGTATATCAATGATTTGTACAAGCAGGGAAAAGTGATCATGGCAGGACCCTTCACAGATAAGCTTGGCGGTTTGGTTATTTACAAAGCGGATTCTCTGGAAGAAGCTCGCAAATTGGCTGAGGCTGATCCAGTTGTCGTGGAAGGCGCAAGGACGTTGGAGTTACGTGAATGGAGCCCGTTAGAGTTTCCTTTGTCCTAAATGTGGCGCTGGCAAGAATGAGAAGTGGTAGTCGGAGGCATACTTAGCGAAGAAATCCGAATAAAGGAGGGAACAGCCTTGAAACGTATTCCATTCGTTTTGATAGCGGCTGTACTCGCATTCTCGCTAAGTGCCTGTGGTACCAGCAAGCAAACACAGCCGCCAGCACAACAACCAGCGACAGAAACGCCGGCAGCCGAAAAACCAGCAACAGAAACACCTTCGACGACGCCATCCGGCAGCTATGATGCAGCAACTGCAGAAACCATGTTCAAAAATACCTGTGCAGGCTGCCACGGGCAGACGCTGGAAGGGGCAGTTGGACCGAACTTGCAAAAGATCGGTAGTCAGTTGAACAAGGAGCAGATCCTGGGCATTTTGGAAAAAGGAAAAGGATCAATGCCTCCGGGTCTCGTCAAAGGAAAAGATGCAGAAAACATCGCTGCATGGTTAGCGGACAAAAAGTAAACAGGACAACAAACCAGCGCTTGAGCAATCGGGCGCTTTTTTCCTTGGACGTAAAAAAGTTTTTTTGTTGTATTCCAAATGGATTTTTATTATTATTCATGTATAAAAATACGGAATGAGATAAAGGGGAGAGAGCATGGTTCGGGTCGGGATTGTTGGAGCAACGGGGTATGGTGGCGCGGAGTTGATCCGTCTTTTGGCTGGGCATCCGCATGTTGAGATCGCAAATTTATATTCAAGTTCATCAGAAGGAGAAAGCTTGGAAAAATCGTTTCCACATGCAACTGGACTCGGATTGCCGACATTGTCACCGATTGATGCAGACAGCATGAGCGGTGTGAACGATTTGATCTTCCTTGCTACGCCTGCGGGAGTAAGTAGCGGGCTGTCTCCGAAGCTGGTCGAAAAAGGCGTAAAGGTCATTGATTTATCCGGGGATTTTCGTCTGGAAAACGGTGCGGTCTACCAAAAGTGGTACAAACATGAGCCTGCCCCTTCCCAATGGGTAGAAGCGGCGGTTTACGGTTTAACCGAGTGGAATCAAGAGCAAGTGGCGGGTGCCAGTCTCATAGCAAATCCAGGCTGCTATCCCACTGCTACGCTCCTCGCCCTGCTTCCGCTCGTAAAGACAGGCTGGGTACAGCCTAACAGTTGGATCGTCGATGCCAAATCAGGTGTGTCCGGCGCTGGACGTGGAGTATCGCTCGGTGTTCATTACAGCGAGAGTAATGAAAGCATCCATGCTTATAAAGTGGCGAGTCATCAGCATACACCAGAGATTGAACAGGAGCTGCATAAACAAAGCGGGGAAGAGACGCTTGTTCAATTTACGCCGCATCTAGTGCCGATGACCCGAGGGATTTTAGTCACGGCTTACGGACAACTAACCACTGATGTCACTCAAGCGCAAATCCAGGAGCTATATGAAGCTACTTATGTCGATAAGCCTTTTGTGCGTGTACGTCCTGCAGGCAGTCATCCACGTACAAAAGAAGTTTATGGCTCCAATTACTGCGATATCGCGATCCATGTTGATCAGCGCACGAAGCGTGTTATCTTGCTGTCGGTCATCGATAACATGATGAAGGGCGCGGCTGGTCAAGCTGTGCAAAACATGAATGTCATGTTTGATTTGCCTGAGAAAACGGGCTTGCCGCTCGTACCAGTATACCCGTAGAGGAGGAGAGCAGATGCAAGGAATTGTCGTGATTAAATGTGGCGGAAGCACTATGGATCAGCTACCTGACTCTTTCTTTCAGGCGATTGCTGGATTGCAGGCGCAAGGACAAGAGATCGTCATCGTCCACGGGGGCGGACCTGCTATTAACAGTATGCTTGATCGAGTTCAGATCACTCCGCAATTTGTCGATGGGCTTCGTGTTACCTGCGAGGACACGCTGCGTGTTGTAGAGATGGTCTTGTGCGGCAGTATCAACAAGGCGCTGGTAAAAAGGCTGACGCAGGCAGGAGCCAAGGCGTGGGGAGTTAGTGGCATCGATGGTCAGACTCTTTTGGCAACAAAAACGTCAAAGCCACTCGGGTGGGTAGGAGAAATCAAGAAGGCTGATACGACCATTCCGAAAGCGATTCTTGGGCAGGGCTATGTCCCAGTGATTGCTCCCCTTTCCGTTAGTGAAGATGGCACAGAGACATTTAATGTCAATGCTGATGTAGCCGCAGGAGCGATTGCAGCAGCACTCAGCGCCGAAAAACTGATCATGGTGACAGACGTTCCGGGCATCATGCAGCCTCAGCCAGACGGAACCAAAGCAGTAGTGCCAGCTACAAGTGCAGAAGAGATACAGGAAATGATTCAGGCAGAGATTATTACTGGCGGAATGATTCCGAAGGTTCAGGCAGCTCTCGACGCTCTCGGACAGGGCGTGGAGCAGGTAGTCATCTGCCGGGGAACAGCTGATGATCTGCTCGGTGTCTGTGCGGGGCAGGGAGTTGGGACAACCGTACGTATGAATGTCAATTACGCTTAGGTGAGGAGGAAAATGAATATGCATACAACTACAGCGCCTGTGCATCTCATGAATAACTATGCGAGATGGCCAATCAGTTTGGTAAAGGGACAAGGAAACCAGGTATGGGATGATCAAGGCAAGCAATATCTCGATTTTACCTCAGGAATTGCCGTGACCTCACTAGGGCATGTCCCGCCAAAAGTAACGGCAAAGCTGCACGAACAGCTCGATACGTTGTGGCACTGCTCGAATCTGGTGCATGTTCCTCAGCAAGAGATTTTGGCGGAAAAACTGAGCCGTTTGTCTGGACTGGATCAGGCTTTTTTCTGCAACAGTGGGGCGGAGGCGAATGAAGGCTTGATCAAGCTCGCTCGCCGCTATGCACAAAAAATAAAAGGGACCGACCGTTACGAAATCATCAGCTTTGAACAGTCTTTTCATGGACGGACATTGGCTACCCTGACGGCTACTGGACAGGAAAAGGTGAAGGACGGATTCGCACCATTGCCGCAAGGATTTGTCACCGTTCCTTACAACGACCTCGATGCAGTCAAGTCAGCCATTACAGACAAGACATGCGCGATTATGCTGGAGCTGGTTCAGGGAGAAGGTGGCGTACATCCAGCAGAAGAGGCCTGGGTGAAGGCGCTGCGTGAATTGTGCGATGCGCACGGATTGCTCCTGTTAATCGATGAGATACAGACTGGGATTGGTCGCACGGGTACATGGTTTGCCTTCCAGCAATATGGCGTGAAGCCAGATGCGATTTCATTGGCAAAAGGCTTGGGAAGTGGGTTCCCGATTGGAGCTGTCGTTGCGACTAAGGAAGTAGCAGAAGCGTTTGCTCCAGGTACGCATGGTACTACTTTTGGCGGGAATCCATTGGCAGCAACTGCTGGAATCGCGACGCTTACGACGATGGAAGAAGAGCAGATTTTGGAGCGGGTAGCCCATATCCATGATGAATTGATCAAAGAGCTGGAGAAGCTCAAGGCAGAGCATCCAGACAAAGTGGTTACGGTTCGGGGAAAAGGATTGCTTCTTGGTGTGGAACTAACGATTCCTGCTGGTGAGCTGGTCGCGTATGCACGGGAAAAAGGAGTCATTCTGCTGATGGCTGGTCCACAAGTAGTGAGACTCTTGCCTTCGTTTGTAACGACCGATGATGAAGTAAAGCAGGCCATTGACGTATTAAGCGAGGCACTGTTTCAGGTTTAGATGAAAAAGCAAAGAATGCAACGAGTGGAAATGGTCAAAAAACTCGTTGCATTTTTATAATCTCAAATGTATATTAATACAAAAGGTTGCATGAATTTTCGGTAAGAGCGATCAGGCCGGTGCCCATTGGAGAGGAGTGGCTTTATAGATGGATAGAGAGAATCAATCGTTAGGTACAGGATATTTAACGCTGGAGAGCGGTGAGGTTTTTACAGGGAAGCTGTATGGCGCCCCCATTAACGGATTCGGAGAAGTGGTTTTTCATACAGGAATGACAGGATATCAAGAGGTGATGACAGACCCTTCTTTTGCAGGGCAAATCGTTACCTTCACGTATCCCTTGATCGGAAACTACGGGATCAACGAAAAGGATTATGAGGCAGCCAAGCCAGCTTTGACAGGGATGATTGTCAGCGAGCTATGCACAGAGCCAAGCCATTACGAATCAAGCATGACTTTGGCCCAAGCGGCAGAAGCATTTGGGTTCCCGATCCTTGCAGGGATTGATACGCGAACGATTACAAAGCGCGTCCGCCAAGACGGTACCGTATTCGGTGTCATTTCCGATCAGCCTATGCAGGTGGAGGAAGTTGTGTCCCTGCGCTACAAGCACGCCAAGAAATCATTAGTTGCCAACGTATCAAGACAGCAGGTGGAGCGGTATCCGGGAACAGGCGAGCATGTTGTCTTGATTGACCTCGGCATGAAGCAATCGATTTTGGATGCACTTCTCGAACAGGGCTGCCGTGTCACGGTCGTTCCATTTGATACGAGTTTTGCCCAAATCAATGCTCTCGCACCAGACGGCTTGTTGTTTTCCAATGGGCCTGGCGATCCGGAGCATTTGCTTGCGTATTGCAGCGAATGGCGTAAAGCCGTGGAGCAGTACCCGACATTAGGCATCTGCTTGGGGCATCAAGTATTGGCGTTGATGTACGGCGGCAAGACAGAAAAGCTCGCATACGGTCACCGCGGTAGCAATCATCCGGTCAAAGATCTGATGACTGGGAAAGTATACATGAGTTCACAAAATCACGGGTACGTGGTCAAGGAAGAGTCTCTGGATAAACGTCAGTTAACGGTTTCCTATCGCAATGTCAATGACGGTTCAGTCGAAGGATTACGTCACGTTAGTCTGCCTGTTTTCAGTGTGCAGTTCCATCCAGAAGCACATCCGGGCCCTAGTGATACATCCCACATTTTCCACCAATTCTTGCAGTCGATGCGCGTAGTAGGAGCGAAGAGATATGCCTAAATTGCCACACATTCATAAAGTATTGGTCATCGGTTCTGGTCCGATCGTCATCGGGCAGGCAGCGGAATTTGATTATGCAGGTGCACAGGCTTGCCTTTCCCTAAAGGAGGCCGGCGTGCAGGTCGTGCTGGTGAATAACAATCCAGCTACGATCATGACAGATGAACAAGTAGCGGACAAAGTATATCTGGAGCCGCTCACGGTGGAATCCGTGACAGCTATTATCGCAAAAGAGCGTCCCGATGGCCTCTTGCCTACGTTAGGCGGCCAAACGGGACTTAATCTTGCTGTTTCGTTGGCAGAAGCGGGTGTGTTGGAAAAGTACAACGTCCAACTGTTGGGTACGCCGCTGGCTGCCATTCAAAACGGGGAAGACCGTGAGCTGTTCAAGCAATTGATGCAAAAAATCGGAGAGCCTGTTCCAGAGAGCGATACAGTCGAATCTGTAGAAGCAGCAATCGAGTTTGCGAACACTATAGGCTATCCCGTGATTGTCCGTCCTGCTTATACACTCGGAGGAGCAGGCGGCGGGATCGCAGGGGATGAAGCGTCCTTGCGCAAAGTTGCAGCGGGTGGCATTGCAGCTAGCCCAATCGGTCAGGTATTGATTGAGCGCAGTGTAAAAGGCTGGAAAGAGATTGAATACGAGGTCATGCGGGACGCAAATGACACCTGCATGATCGTGTGCAATATGGAAAATTTGGACCCAGTAGGCATTCATACGGGAGACAGTATTGTTGTCGCGCCATCTCAGACGCTGACAGACCGCCAGTACCAAATGCTGCGCAGCGTATCAACGAAAGTGATTCGTTCGCTAGGGGTAGTAGGCGGTTGCAATATTCAATTTGCGCTTGATCCGAATTCCGATCGGTATGTGCTGATCGAAGTAAATCCTCGTGTAAGCCGTTCAAGTGCGTTGGCATCCAAAGCAACAGGTTATCCAATCGCGCGGATCGCCGCCAAGCTCGCACTAGGTTATGGGCTGGATGAGGTACTCAATCCAATCACAGGCTATACGTACGCTAGTTTTGAACCAGCGTTGGACTACATCGTTGTCAAAATCCCGCGCTTCCCATTTGACAAATTCCCGCTGGCAGACCGCAAGCTGGGGACCCAAATGAAAGCGACTGGCGAGGTCATGTCGATCGCCCGCAATCTGGAAGCAGGACTTTTGAAGGCAGTTCGCTCCTTGGAACAGGGCTGCACACATTTGACTCGATCAGAGCTGGCCTCCTGGACACGTGACGAGCTTGCACATTCCTTGCAAGAAGCAACTGATATCAGACTGTTTGTTTTTGCCGAGGCGATCCGCAAAGGCTTTACAGAAAGGGAGCTGCACAGTCTGACTGGTGTCGATCCGTTTTTCTTGCGGAGCTTGCGTAAAATCGTGGATTTGGAAGTGGAGCTGTCTTGCCACGATCGGAAAACACTGACCCCTGAGCTGTTGTTGGAAGCAAAACGTCGCGGGTTTGCCGATGAAACCATTGCTTCACTGGTAGGTGCTACACCTGCCGAAATCAAATCATTGCGTCAAGAATCGGGCATTACGCCTACTTATAAAATCGTGGACACTTGTGCAGCAGAATTTGATGCCCAAACCCCTTACTACTATTCGGATTGGCAAGGAATAGATGAGGTCGAGTCACTGTCTGGCCGCAAAGTACTGGTACTTGGCTCAGGTCCCATTCGCATCGGTCAGGGTATCGAGTTTGACTACTGCTCCGTGCATGCAGCCAAAGCGCTTCAGGCAAGCGGTATTGCGGCTGTCGTTGTGAACAACAACCCAGAGACGGTCAGCACTGACTATGAAACAGCCGACCATCTTTATTTTGAACCGCTTCACGTAGAAGACGTGCTGCATATCGCAGAACGCGAACAGGTTGAGGGCGTCATGGTTCAGTTCGGCGGTCAAACCGCGATCAATCTGGCCGCCAAGCTGGAGCACGCGGGGCTGAAAGTAATGGGTACGTCGCTTACAGCCATCGAACGTGCGGAGGACCGCGAGCTGTTTTACGCCATGCTGCGCAAGCTGGACATTCCGCATATCCCCGGTAAAGGAGTATCGACCTTGGAGGATGCGACCGTGATTGCGGAGGAAATCGGCTTCCCTGTTTTGATGAGACCTTCGTACGTCATCGGCGGGCAAGGTATGGTAGTCGTCCACAATATCGACGAGCTGAAAGCGACCATTCACGACTGGCTGAATCATCCGGATATGAGCATGTTTTTCCCACTCCTTGTGGATAAATACGTTCCAGGTAAGGAAGCAGAAGTAGATGCGGTATGCGACGGACAATCTGTCATTATCCCAGGGATTTTCCAGCATGTGGAGAGAGCGGGCATCCACTCAGGTGACAGTGTAGCCTTGTTCCCGGCTCCTCAGCTGACGGATGACAGCAAGCAAAAAATCGCGAGCTATACAGAAGCAATCGCGAGAGAAATGAAAGCGGTCGGGTTAATCAATATCCAGTTCGTCATTGATGGCGAAACGGTTTATGTACTGGAGGTAAATCCTCGTGCTTCACGGACCGTACCGATTACGAGCAAAGTGACTGGCATCCCGATGGTTCAACTGGCAGTGCGCGCACAATTGGGTGAAAAGTTGTCAGAGATGGGCTACGGTACAGGGCTTTTGCCAGAGATTCCTTTTGCAGTCGTCAAGGCGCCAGTCTTCTCCACGATCAAGCTGAACGGCGTAGACCCGGTACTAGGTCCAGAGATGAAATCGACGGGAGAAGTTCTCGGCTTGGGGTATTCTTTCGAAGAGGCAGCAGGCAAAGCCTTTGCTTTCAAAGACAATTTGTACGGCGACTGGCAAAAAGGTCAGTTAGTTATGATTTCTCTGGCAGATGGAGATAAGCAGGACGGCATAAGAGAGTCGATTGGACAAATTCAAGCAGACGGTGCCAATCTGGCAGCGACTCCGGGAACGGCCAAGTGGCTTGCAGCCGAAGGAATTGTCGTGAAGCATGTCGTGGCAGATGAAACGGCGTGGATCGAGCTATTGCAAAAGGAAGAAGCGGCCTTCGCACTTGTTACTGCGACGAAAGGCAATCGTCAGGGCCGGACAGGATTTGCTCTGCGAAGCCGTATGGTACAACAAGGTGTGCCGTTGTTCTCCGCAGTCGATACGTTCGAGTTATACGTGAAGTCTATTATGAAGAAAAGAGGTGGCTCGCATGCAGCCAGTGAAGATATTGGAACACTTTCAAAACTTGCCGTTACAAAAGCATAAAGGAAAAGATTTCTTACGCATCGATGAATTCAACGGGGAAGAATTGATGGAGCTGCTCCATCTGTCTGCTCACGTCAAGCAATTGCAAAAGCTGGGACAGCCATTCCAGCCTTTGCAAGGCAAGGCGTTGGGGATGATCTTTGACAAGGCTTCGACCCGTACGCGCGTCTCCTTTGAAGTAGGGATGCATCAGTTGGGTGGCCTAGGGATGTTCATGAGCGGAAAAGAGCTACAGCTCGGACGCGGGGAGCCGATCAGCGACACAGCAAAAGTTCTCTCTCGGTACGTGGATGCCATCATGATTCGCACTTTTTCCCACTCTTATGTAGAAGAGCTTGCTGAGCACGCCTCGATCCCCATTATCAATGGCTTGACCGATCTGTACCATCCTTGTCAGGCATTGGCTGATCTGCTGACGATCTGGGAGCATAAAGGCAAGCTGAAAGGAGTCAAGCTCGCCTATGTAGGAGACGGCAACAACGTGGCGAACTCACTGGTGCTGGGCGCAGCCCTGCTAGGCCTGGATGTGCGGGTGGCGACTCCGGCAGGCTACGAAATGGATGCAACAATTGTCGCAAAAGCTACAGAATACGCGAAACAAAGCGGTGGAAAAATGATGGTGACCACCGATCCGATAGAGGCTGTCATGGGGGCAGATGCTGTATACACGGACGTTTGGACTAGTATGGGTTTTGAAGAAGAAAATGAGGTGCGATTGAAAGCATTTGCCGACTATCAAGTGAACGAAAAGTTGGTAGCAGCGGCAAATCGTGATTATCTCTTCTTGCATTGCTTGCCAGCACATCGTGGGGAAGAAGTGACAACAGGGGTTATCGACGGATCGCGCTCTGTCATTTTCGATCAGGCTGAAAATAGATTGCACGCACAAAAGGCGATATTGGCGGCGCTGGTGTGAACATAGTTCTAGTTAAATAGAACTATCTGTAATTAAATCGAATAGACTATGAATCTATGATTGCCGAATTTTGTCACTTATGTGTAAAATAAAGGTAAGAAAGAAGCAAAGAAGTACGGACTGTATCTGGTCGCTTGGTCCGTATGGAGCCAGTAGCGAATCCAACCTTTTCCGTAATGGAAAAGGAAAGAAGAGCAGGGGTTGTACTTGGTCGCTTGGCCTCTGCATCACGGACAGTAGCGAAGCCAGCTTTCTCCACTATGCCTGAAGGGGGGAAAAGAAAATGAAAAAATGGTTCGCGGCAATTATGATGGTGGTAGCAATCGTAGCAGCTACTTCTGCAAACTTCCATATTGGATAATAAGCGTATTGGAGAAACAAACACCGCTTGGCTGAGTGGTGTTTTTTCTTCAAGCTTGGAGGAAACAACATGCTATTGGATGTAATTGCCCTATCTTTTCTCGTAGCATTGCTGCGAGGGGGAAGAATCAAGGATTTTCCTAAATTCAATCAAATAAAACTTCTTGTCGTTACCATACTGCTCCAAGCTTGTGCGGTCTTATTCCCTGCGATCGGTGGCATTTTCATATCGATCGCGTATGTGTTTATTTTGGCTTTCCTCGTTTTTAATCGAGAATTTGAGGATATGCGGATATTTTTAATCGGCTGGTTTCTGAATGCGATTGCAATTTGGTCTAACAATGGAAAAATGCCAATTGATTTAGTTCAAGCAGCAAAGCTTCCTTATGATTTAGAGCCGGTTATTAACGGAACGAATTTCAAGCATAGTGTATTGACGGAAAGTTCAAATTTTCCGTTTTTGACGGATGTCATCTATATGCCATCTATCATTCCTCGGATTATTAGCATCGGCGATATTTTTATTATGCTAGGCGCCTTTTTACTTGTTCAGCGATTGATGAATAAACCCATTTCATTACTACAACTTCGCGAAGGTAAAAGTTATGCGACAAAAAACTGATTATGCAAATTGGATAAAGGGGATTGTTGTACAGGTTGGATTTGTCATTGCAGCAATCTATATTTTTTACACATCTTCATCTGAATGGGCAGTTCGTGAGCATTGGGGGGTATTATCTACCTATACTCTCCTGACCATTTTCTCCTGTTTTGCTCCCGTGCGTATATCGAATACGATTTTAACAGTGAACAATGCTGTAATCTTTTCGGGTATCTTGTTGTATGGCGTATGGGTCGGAGTATGGGCTGCTGTTATTGAATCTTTAATCATTGCTTTCTTGGTAAGGTTTAATCCGCTAAAAGCTATCATTAATATTGGGCAATTGTTAATGACGATATGGACAGTAGCGTTTTTGAAGGATTGGATCGAGGGCTTCGGAACCGTTTCTCCTATTATTAGCGATTTGATTTTGGCTGTGGTTTATTGGTTTGTGAACCTGATTTTATGTGGATTGGGTATCTCCTATTTTCATCAAATGACCTGGGCGCGAACCGTAAAGATGATGGCAAAAGGATTTACCTCGACTTACTTGCTACTTTTAATTTTAGCCGGAGTAGGTTCCCGCTTAGTAGAGTCATATGGCCCGCTACCACTAATTCCTATGATGATTGCGTTTATTACGATCAGTTACGTATTTCATCATTACTATGACAACCTCCAAAGGCTTCAGCAAAAAGTAGAAGAGGTCAAATCATTCAATCACAACTTCTTAACGACGATGGCTGCTTCCATTGACGCACGAGATCGCTACACAAGTGGACATTCTCAGCGTGTAGCTTACTGGGGAAGAGAAATTGCGAGAGATATTGGTTTGTCCGAACGCAAAGTGGAGGATGTTTATATCGGGGGAATCCTGCACGACATTGGAAAAATCGGCATCGAAGACGAAATTCTCAATAAAAAAGGAAAGCTGACCCCGGAAGAGTACGACAAGATCAAGCAGCACACAGTCATTGGCTACGAAATTATTTTGCAAGCAGGGATGTTCAACGAATTGCTTCCTGCGATCCGCTCCCATCATGAGCGAATAGACGGAAGGGGATACCCGGATGGTTTAGCTGGGGATGAGATTCCGTTGATGGCGAGAATTTTAGCCATTTCAGACGCTTTCGATGCGATGGTTGCGGACAGGCCTTATCGAAAAGGTTTGCCTGTGGAGGAAGCGCTTCAAGAAATCAGACGGGGCTCTGGTACCCAATTTGATCCGATATTGGCGGAGCATTTTATCAGAATCGTTCAGCGACTGCCGTACGAAGAGTTGCAAAGCATTATCGGGATAGAGTCCATCCCACAAAAACAGTTACAGGAGGCAATCAGATGAGCTGCCCCTTGTAACTGTTTTTATTCGTTTACGACCATATGCGGACGATCTCTCTGGTTTCTAAATGGCAGGTAAGCTTGAATACATCCGGATTGCTTAATTTCTCCCAATCGTGAAAGCCAAAGCGGTCATCCATTGATTTCATGAGCAAGGCCAGCAGGCATCCGTGGCTAACAAGCACGATTTCTTTGTGCGCATCTGCCAAAATCTCAGTGAGCAACGAATTTGCCCGGTTGATAGCAGTGAGACTGGATTCGCCCCCTTCGAATTCAAGAGTCAGGTCATCGAACGTATCGCGCAGTCGCTCGAACCAATCTTCACGTGCCACTCCGCTAAGGACGCGCTCGACCAAACGCGTGTCTTCTTCAACCACGATTCCGCGCTCCTGTGCAAGAGGCTGGATGGTAGCAATCGCCCGATGATATGGACTCGAAATGATTCGATCAATGGGGGAATCTGCGAAGAAGGTGGCAAGCTCCCGGGCTTGTACTTCTCCCTTTTCCGTGAGCAGAGCTTCGGGTTCTTGGCCCGCAGCCTGACAATGACGTACCAAATAAATTGTTTTCATAATCCCTCCAACAGACTTCTCCTATGTAATTCTTCCTTTCACTCATTCTCTACCTTGGATTCGTTTTCCTTTCAATCGCGCAACGTTTATGCATAAACAGACAATGAGTATGCATAAAAACAAGATACTCTTTATGCGAGAAATGTATAATTTCTTTGCATTCCTGTTTTTGTCTGCGAATTCACAAGAAATATACAATAAAAATAGTTGTATTTTTATTAGTTCGTTTGTATAATTACTCGCATGAGAGAAACTTCGAAACGGGGAGAGAGAATGATGGCAAAAGAAAAAATTGTGTTGGCCTATTCAGGCGGTTTAGATACATCGGTAGCAATTAAATGGTTGCAAGATACGTATAACTACGATGTCATTGCAGTTGCATTGGATGTGGGGGAAGGGAAAGACCTCGATTTCGTACAGAAAAAAGCATTGCAGGTAGGGGCATTGAAATCAATCGTAGTGGATGCAAAAGATGCATTCGCAGAAGAATTCGTATTGCCAGCTTTGAAGGCAAACGCCATGTACGAAGGGAAGTATCCGCTGGTGTCTGCACTGTCGCGTTACCTGATTTCGCGCGTGCTGGTTGAAATCGCGGAAAAAGAAGGCGCGGTAGCTGTCGCACACGGTTGCACAGGAAAAGGAAACGACCAGGTACGTTTCGATGTTTCCTTTACAGCGCTGAACCCGGATATCAAAATCGTGGCGCCGGTTCGGGAATGGGGCTGGACGCGTGACGAAGAGATTGAATATGCGAAAAAGAACAATATCCCGATCCCAATCGATCTGGACAATCCATACAGCATTGACCAAAACTTGTGGGGCAGAAGCTGCGAGTGCGGTGTTCTGGAAGATCCATGGGCTGCTCCTCCAGAAGGTGCATACGATCTGACGAAGTCAATCACGGATGCACCAGACGAGGCAGAAGAAATCGAAATCGCCTTCGTGCAAGGGAAGCCAACTGCATTGAACGGCGAAGAGCTCCCGCTGGCTGAGCTGATTCTCAAGCTGAACAAAATCGCTGGAAACCATGGTGTAGGCCGTATCGACCATGTGGAAAACCGTTTGGTGGGCATCAAATCTCGCGAAGTTTACGAGACACCGGCTGCAACTACGTTGATTTTGGCTCACCGTGAGCTGGAATTCTTGACGCAACCACGTGAGGTCGCCCAGTTCAAACCGATTGTCGAGCAAAAACTGGCGCAAGTGATTTACGAGGGTCTCTGGTTTTCGCCCATTCGCAATGCTGTTCAGGCATTCATTGAAGAAACGCAAAAACACGTAACGGGTGTCGTACGTGTGAAGCTGCACAAAGGACATGCGATCGTTGTAGGCCGCACCTCTGCATCGTCTCTCTACAGCCATGAGCTGGCGACTTACAATGCAGGTGACCAATTCGACCACAAAGCAGCACTCGGTTTTATTAAGCTGTGGGGTCTGCCAACAAAGGTATACGCACAGGTAAACGAGGGTGTACTGCACGAGAATAAAAACACGGCCATTAAGATTTTGGATGAAAAGGATGCGATCAAGCAATGAAACTCTGGGGAGGACGCTTCACGAAGCCGACGAATCAACTCGTAGAAGAGTATACTGCTTCTATTTCTTTCGACCAGAAAATGTGGCGACAGGACATCGTCGGAAGCCTGGCTCATGTTGCCATGTTGGGCAAGTGCGGCATCCTGCCGATGGAGGAAGTAAGACAGATCATCGCTGGCTTGAAAAAGGTAAAAGAGAAAATTGAGCGCGGGCAAGCTGAGTTTCTCGTTGCGCACGAAGATGTGCATATGAATATTGAAAAGATGCTGATTGAAGAGATCGGTCCGGTGGGGGGCAAACTCCACACCGGCCGCAGCCGCAATGATCAGGTTGCATTAGATATGCATCTGTACCTCAGAGAAAAGCTGATGGAGATTATCCAATTGGCGATGTATTTGCAAGAGGCATTGCTCGAGCAAGCGAGCCAGCATCTCGATACCGTCATGCCAGGCTATACACATTTGCAACGTGCGCAACCAGTATTGTTTGGCTATCACCTGATGGCGTATGTGTCCATGCTGCAACGCGATATCGAACGGATGACCGAGACGTGGAAGCGTGTGAATGTGCTGCCGCTTGGAGCAGGTGCCCTCGCAGGTACGACATTCCCGATTGACCGCACGTTTGTAGCGGAATTGCTGCAATTTGATGGTATCTATCAAAACAGCATGGATGCAGTGAGTGATCGTGATTTCATTGTCGAATTTTTGGCTGATGCTTCTTTGGTCATGACCCATCTTTCCCGTCTGTGCGAAGAACTCGTCATCTGGAGCAGTCAGGAATTCTCTTTTGTGGAGCTAGACGATGCATTTTGCACGGGGTCCAGTATCATGCCGCAAAAGAAAAATCCTGATGTAGCAGAGCTGGTTCGCGGAAAAACAGGGCGTGTTTACGGCAATCTATTTGGATTGTTGACCGTATTGAAAGGTTTGCCGCTGGCTTACAACAAGGATATGCAAGAAGATAAAGAAGGCATGTTCGATACGGTAACTACCATTCATGGTGCGCTAGCTTTGCTCACGCCGATGATTAAGACGATGCAAGTCAAAGCAGATCGCATGCGTCAAGCAGTTACCAACGATTTTTCCAATGCGACAGACTTGGCAGATTATTTGGTTCGCAAAGACATGCCGTTCCGTCAGGCGCATGAAGTCGTAGGGAAAACCGTCTTGTACTGCATCGAGCAGCAAAAGTATCTTCTCGATCTGACCTTGGAAGAATTCCAGAGCTTCTCAGAGGCTATTGGGGCAGATGTGTATGACGCTCTTGCTGTTGAGACAGTTGTCAATGCACGCAACGTGCTGGGTGGGACCGCTCGTAATCAGGTAGAAGTACAAATGGATTGGTACCGCAAGCAACTGGTAGAAACACATGCTTGGGTAAACAAAAACAGTCAAAAGGTCATGATTGAATCCCTGATCGATGTCGGTTCACCTGCATAAAAACGTACTTGTAGGTAAAGCAAAAACCCCAGAGCTTTGGGGTTTTTTTGCGTTCTATCCTTATCTACCGACTATTTTCGAATCAAAGCCTAATGCAGTTGCGTACGCAAGAGGCAGCTCCATGCGGGCTGTCTTTAAAGGATCGACGACCTGACAGATACGCAAATCTCCCGCAGCGGAGAGCAAGAAGGTGGCTTCGGCCTTTTCTACTCCCAGCTCTTCGTGTAGAAATTGTACCATGTTGATTACCGCTCGATCCGCAGCCTTGTCCAGCTCTTTCTCCGATGCAATCGTGATCAGGTGCTCTTGGTTGACTGCCATCGGTAGCGGCCACTGTTTTCCTTTTATCACATCGAGCTTTACGGTTACTTCCCCAGCAATTTCCACGCCACATACAGCTACTTCACCGTCAGCCATTGCAGCATGAAGGTCACCCAGGGCAAATAATGCGCCGGGAACATTTACGGGTAAAAGCAATGTAGTACCTTCGCGCATTTGCTTGCAGTCCATGTTGCCGCCGTGATCGCCTGGCGTACCGCATGAAATGGCTTCTTTGGCAGGAGCTGTTCCAATTACGCCAATCATGGGATTGATTGGAACCTGAAGCTTGTCTGACAATACAGCTTGTCCATCTTGTATCGGAATCATTTTGATTACATTTTCTTGCAGGTCGAATCCCATTACACCCAGTTCTGGTCCAGTAACCATTACGCCTTGATTTTTAATCTCAATTTTCTGAATATGAACAACCAAAATATCGCCTGGTTCTGTTCCTTCTATATAAATAGGTCCGGAAGCGGGGTTGATCCGATTCCAATCAAGCTCTTGAAACACGGTGTCAGCTGATTGGATTTGGTCCTCGAAGCAATCGCAGGTTTCAACCGTTACGATACTGCCTGCTTCTACCTTCAAGACCGGCTGATTCTCAGGAGACATGGCATAAATCACGTCCTGCTTTTTTACTCTGTACATGGTTGCAGTCCTCCAGTCCATTTCGAAATTTACATATTTTTCTTTATCATAGCATGAAATGCCTATGTGTTTAGCGCCGAATCATGGAGGAAATAATTGTACAAAGGAATCGAAGGCCTAAAGAGAGCAGGGAGCAATCATGCAAGAGAGCTACAAGATCAGTCCTCGTCAACTATTGATGCTCGTCACCCTTGTTACCATTGGGGACTCCGTTCTCGTCCTGCCTGGCATGACGGCTGCACTCGCAAAACAGGATGCGTGGATATCCGTCCTGATCGGGCTTGTGGTGGGACTGCTCAATATTGTCTTACTCATAGCTGTGGGGAAGCTTTATCGGAATCAAAGCTTTTTCACCTTTGTTGATCAAACCGTTGGGAGAGTATTAGGAACGATCATTACACTCTCGTTTATTAGCTATACGCTGTTTTCAGCAGGGGCGCATGTGATGGAAATTGGCGACTTTGTTGGCACGCATCTATTAGTCTCGACTCCAAGATTCGCGATACAGCTGTTGTTTGTCATTGTGATTATGTTTGGTGTGAGTTTGGGACTGCAAACAGTCGCAGAATCGGCAGAAATCTATTTTGTCTGGTTCTTTTTCTTTTTTGTTTTACTCATGATTACTCTGCTGCCACAGGCGGAAATATCGAGAATTTCACCTGTTTTTGAAAATGGGTGGAAGCCTATTTTGCAGGGATCTACGGCTGCAATTGCCTTTCCTTATTCAGAGCTGGTCATTTTTATGGCGGTTCTTCCGTTCGTCTCGCCCATCCAAAAACGGATGAGATCATTTTTCTTGGGGACATTGCTTGGGGGAATTGTGCTGTTCATCATCATGCTGATGTGCATCCTTGTTTTGGGGGCAGATCAGACTGCGCGGCATTTTTATCCGACCTATGTTCTCATCAAACAGTTGAAGCTCGGGGATTTCATTCAGCGGCTAGAAGCGATTATCGCGGTGATCTGGTTTATCGCAGTGAGCGTCAAAATTACGCTGTATTGCTTGTTTTTTCATTTGGGTATCCGTCACGTCTTTCGAATCGACAACTTCAAGGTTCTAATCTTTCCGTACATCATTTTGCTCATGGTGATGTCCACGATTTTCTCACCCAATATCGTCGTCTTTGGCGACATCATTTCGAAGTACTGGCCATTCTATGATTTTACTTATAGCTTCGGTGTACCGTTGGTGCTGTTATGCGGATATGTTATTCGTAAAAAATGGCTGAATCAAAATTGACGATCAAAGTAACAAACGCCGTACTCCCATTTCTGGAAGGCGGCGTTTGTTTGTGTTTACAAAGACATGCGAAGAATCTGTGCCACATCGTCACTCGTCAACGTCTTAAACTGACCAATCGGGCCAAACGGAGTGGCTTTTTCGGCCATCAGCTGCAAGTGTTCGTCAGTGATGTTGTAATCAGCCAAGCGGGTCGGGGCACCGATACGGGCAAAGAAAGCTTCTGTAGCGGCAATCCCTTCCAGGGCGATCTCATCATCTGTCTTGCCGGAAGGATCGACATTCCATACCTCTGTTGCGAAGCGCACGAAGCGAGCGACGTTATCACGGTACACATAGCGCATCCATTTCGGGAAGATGATCGCCAGACCGCCACCGTGCGGGATGTCGTAAACAGCACTGACAGCATGCTCAATGGAGTGAGTTGCCCAGTCTGTTGTGACGCCAACCGGGAGAGTGCCGTTCAATGCCATTGTTCCGCAGTACAGGATGTTGGCGCGAGCATCGTAGTCTTCCGGATTCGTGAGGACGCGTTCTGCATTTTCGATGACGGTCTTCATGATCGACTCAGCAAAACGTGTTTGCAACGGAATTTCGGTTGTATGCGTGAAATACTGCTCGAATACATGGGACAAAATGTCGCTGATTCCGTAGATCGTTTGGTCGCGAGGTACGCTAAACGTATGCGCAGGATCCAGAATCGAAAACGCTGGAAACGTCGTGCCAGCTCCATGCTTTTCTTGTGTCTCCCAGTTGGTGACGACACTTCCCCGGTTCATTTCAGAACCCGTAGCAGCAAGTGTCAGTACGGTACCGAGGGGGAGAGCCTCTTGTGCGACCGCTTTACGCGTATAAAAATCCCATACATCTCCCTCGTAAGGCACACCAATCGCGACTGCTTTGGCCGCGTCGATTACACTGCCTCCACCAACAGCGAGTATCCAATTAACGCCTTCTTGGCGGCATAGCTCAATTCCTTTGTTCACGGTACTCAGACGTGGATTTGGCTCCACTCCTGCCAACTCATGCACGCGGCAGCCCGCAGACTGGAGGAGAGAAATTACTTTGTCGTAGAGTCCGGTTCGCTTTATACTGCCACCACCATATACCAAAAGAACAGTGGGACCTAGCTGTCTTGCTTTTTCCTCGAGCTGGGCCAATTGACCCCGTCCAAAAATCAGCTGTGTCGGGTTATGGTAAACAAAATTTTCCACGTTATATCCAGCTCCTTTTTACATGAATAACCTCTTGTCACACTCATTGTAGCCAACTGTTTTCCATGATGCTAGGCGGGAATGTGCAATCTTTTTTTCTCCCTAATTCGTGACAGTTGTTAACAATCGAAGCTGTTTCGACAAGAAATGAGAGATTTAGTGGATACCATCCTTGAATCGTGGTGGTATAATGGATAAGATGGGAAATCCCGCTGTTTTTCAACAAGGTATGGCAGCGGTTGCTAGTGGGTAGAGGGGTTTTGTCGATTTTACCGTTAACAAAAAATCAGGATCAAGATACATAAAGAAGGATCTGACGAAGTAGGATGTGATTTGCTTGATCGAAATGTTCGATGTGTGGAAAACATACCCGAATGGTACGAATGCTTTGAAAGGTATCAACATTCGAATCGAAAAGGGTGAATTTGTGTACGTAGTAGGCCCCAGTGGAGCGGGTAAATCTACGTTTATCAAATTAATGTATCGTGAAGAGAAGCCGACGAAAGGACAAATCTTTTTGGGTGGCTTCAATGTCAGCAGAATCAAAGAGCGTCAAATTCCATTAGTCCGCCGCAGTATCGGTGTTGTGTTCCAAGACTTCAAGCTGCTGCCGACATTGACTGTTTTCGAAAACGTCGCATTTGCGATGGAAGTAATCGAGAGTAATCCGAAACAAATCAAGCCGCGCGTGATGGATGTTTTGGGACTGGTAAAGCTCAAGCATAAAGCAAAAATGCTGCCGAGCGAGTTGTCCGGTGGTGAGCAGCAGCGTGTTGCTTTAGCGCGTGCACTGGTGAATAGTCCGGGAATTATTATCGCGGACGAACCAACGGGGAACTTGGACCCAGAGACCTCATGGGAAATCATGAAGCTGTTTGAAGAAATCAATCAGCGTGGCACGACAGTCGTCATGGCTACCCATAATAGAGAAATTGTAAACACCATGAGAAAACGGGTGATTGCGATCGAAGCAGGCCAAATTGCCCGTGATGAGCAGAGAGGGGAATACGGTTATGAAGATTAGGACGCTGGGGCGCCATGTCCGTGAAGGGGTCAAGAACCTCGGGCGGAACGGCTGGATGTCGTTCGCTTCTATTAGTGCCGTGACCATTACCCTGTTTATTTTGGGAGTTTTTCTCGTGTTGGCGATGAACGTCAATTACTTTGCACAATCCGTCGAAAAACAAGTGGAAATTCGCGTTTTCATAGACTTGCTGGCGACAAAAGAAAACATCACGCAGGTTGAGAACAACATCAAGAAACTTCCGCAAGTGGAATCCGTTTCATTTATACCGAAAGACGAGGGTCTGAAGCAGTTTAAAGAGAGCCTTGGTGAAAAAGCATACTTATTTGAAGGCTTGGAGGAAAGCAATCCTCTGCCGGATGCGTTTACCGTAAAAACGAAGCAACCGCAAGACACTGCTGCTGTTGCCGCTCAAATTAAAAATCTCCAGTATGTCAAAAGCCTAACCTATGGGGAAGGCACTGTGGATAAGCTGTTTTCCTTGACAGGGGCAGTTCGTAATGTCGGGATTGCCTTTATTATTGGACTTGGCTTTACAGCGATGTTCTTGATTGCTAACACGATTAAGCTGACGATTGTGGCACGTCGCAGAGAGATTGAAATCATGAAGTTGGTTGGGGCCACGAACTGGTTTATCCGTTGGCCATTCTTTGTGGAAGGGCTCTTGATGGGTGTGGCAGGGGCATTGATTCCTACCATTATGTTAACGGTTGGATATTACTATCTTCTGGATGCCATTCACTCCAGCTTTGAAGCTTCCCAACTGTTTAAACTGTTGCCGCTATTCCCGCTCGTGTATCAAGTGGCGCTGGCTTTGCTAGCGATTGGTGCATTCATCGGGATTTGGGGAAGTTTGGTGTCCGTACGTCGCTTCTTGCGAGTTTAATAATTTGAAGAGCGTGGGAGGAGTAACATGAGAAAGAGAATCCTGCTAGCACTCGTAATCACTGGGCTTGTGGTCGGTACTGTGCTCCCGACAAATGTGAGCTTGGCAGCGCCTAGTAAGGCCTCTTTGGACAAGATTAATCGAGAGCTAAAAGACATCCAAAAGAAGAAGAAAAGCCAGCAGCAGCAATTGAAGAAGACCGAAGAACAGATCAATGTCGTGCAAAAAGAGAAAAAAGGCTTGGAGACGCAATTGATGCAAATTGATTTGCGTCGCAACGATACACAGAAAAAGCTGGACAAGCTTGAGCAGCAAATGGATGATACCAAGGAAAAAGCAGCAAACGCTCAGGATCAGTTGGATGAAGCAAAAGACCGCGTAGCCAAAAGGGATGCCTTACTCAGAACGCGTGTGACTTCCATGTATGAACGCGGTACGATCTCTTATTTGGATGTACTTCTCGGTTCCTCTGACTTTGGAGACTTTTTGACGCGTATGCAGGCCTTGCAGCTTATTTTGGAGCAGGACACGCGTATTTTAGAGGATAACATTCGCGATAAGGAAACCATCGAGACCAAAAAGAAAGAAATTGATCATCAATTGACTGTGTACGCTGGGATGTTCGATGAGGCTGAGGATCTCAAAGTCGAATTGGACAAGCAGTACAAGCAAAGTCTAGTGGTCAAGGCAGCACTGGATAAGAAAGAATCTGCTCTGGAAGTGGATTTGGAGCAATATGGTCAGGAGCTTTTGGCTATCACCAAACAGGAATCAGCCAAATATGCGGAACGAGTACGGGCGATGAGCGCCTCCAGTACAGGATACAAGGGTGGAAAGTTTGCCTTGCCAGTCGCAAGTGGACAATTCCGCTTCACTTCGGGCTTCGGAATGCGGAGTGATCCGTTTACAGGCCGCTCAGCTGGGCATAATGGTTTAGATATGGCAGCACGGAAAGGAACGCCAATTATGGCAGCGGCTGACGGAGTCGTTCTCTTTGCAGGATACAATGGCGGCTACGGGAATACAGTAATGATCAAGCATAATGCGGAATATACCACTCTGTACGGTCATATTCGTGAGGGTGGGATCAAGGTTTCTGTTGGGCAATCCGTATCGAGAGGTCAAAAGATCGCAGAGGTAGGATCAACAGGTCGCTCAACCGGGAATCACGTGCACTTTACCGTCTATAAAAATGACGTAGCAGTCAACCCAATGCCGTATTTGAAGTAGACCCTCGTGCGACCAGACAAATATTGTTAACGGAACATGCATAAACTAGCAGCATATCTTTTTCCGGTAGCACAAAGGATGGTGACGTAACAGTGAGATGGAAAGGACGTACCGTAATCGCGCTTGTACTCATCTCGATGGTAGCCAGCAGTTTTATTACGATGGCGATCATGAAGACATCGGCTAGCGCCAGTTCAAGCCAAGGCGGAGCTTTAACAGCATCCAGCATGGCGCTGTTTTCTGGGAGCGGAGATTATCCGAAAGAGTTCCAGAAGTTGTACGAGGCGTTTTCCACGATCAAGAAAGATTACATCCAAAATGTCACCAATGAGCAATTAGTAGAAGGTGCAATTGGCGGAATGGTCGGGTCGCTCGAAGATCCGTACAGTGATTACATGGACCCTCGTTCTGCTGAGGAGTTCACATCTACCCTACACTCGACTTTCCAAGGGATCGGGACAGAAGTTACGATGCAAAATGGTCGGGTAACGGTTGTTTCGCCATTCAAAAACTCTCCAGCGGAGCGTGCAGGGCTGCGACCAAACGACCAAATTTTGAGTGTAAATGATGAATCTCTTGAAGGATTGGACCTGCATCAGGCAGTGACGAAGATTCGCGGGCCTAAAGGTACAAAGGCGGTTCTCAAAGTAGTGAGAGCCGGAGTGCCAGAGCCTCTTACCATCGTGTGTGTGCGGGATGATATTCCGATTGAGACGGTAAACAGTCAGATACTCGAGAAGAACGGTGTTAAAGTAGGCGTAATCAACATTACCCAATTCTCTACAGACACAGCAAAGCACTTCAAAGAACAGCTGGCTGCTCTCGAGCAGAAGGGAATTGGCGGTTTGGTAATTGACGTTCGAGGCAATCCGGGCGGGTATTTGCTGGCTGTGAAAGAAATCGGAGAAATCCTCGTACCGAATAAAGGCAAGATCGTGCAAATCGAGTATGGAAATGGCGGACAGCAAAAAGAAGAATATTTCTCGACAACAGAAGCTGCTAAGTCTTATCCAATCTCGGTACTGATTAATGGCGGAAGCGCCAGTGCTTCGGAGATTCTGGCAGGTGCCATGCGGGATAGCGGCAACTACAAGCTGGTCGGTGAGAAGACCTTTGGTAAGGGAACCGTTCAGAGTACAATGGAAATGAACGACAAGAGCCAATTGAAGCTGACGATTGCCAAGTGGGTCACGCCGAAGGGCGAATGGGTCCATAAAAAAGGCATTACGCCAGATTTTGCAGTCAAGCAACCTGACTATTTCAACGCAACTCTGTTGCCAGCAGATAAAGTATTGCAGCGCGACATGGCTGGTACTGACGTGAAAAACCTGCAGCTCATCCTGAAAGGCTTGAATCTGTCCCCAGGACGCGAAGATGGCTATTTTGATGAAAAGACAGAGGAAGCAATCAAGCAGTTCCAAACCTCCAGCAAGCTTGAGGTAACTGGTAAAGTAGACGCGAAGACACGCTCTTCGCTGGAAGAAAGTCTCCGTAAAACGATGACGAAGCCAGAAAATGACCTGCAATTGCAAAAAGCTCTGGATGTAGTTACGGGCAAGTAATGAATAATCAAGAAAATGGAAGCAGGTAATTCCCTGCTTTCCGTAGAAATGATAACCACGGCAAATCAAATGCCGTGGTTTTTCTTTCTTTTAGTTGAGGTGAGGCAATTGGCGATACAGGCAGATATGCTTACCATTGCATATGGCTTTGCCGCATTTTTTATCAATCCTGTTTTCTATCTCTTTCTGGTTTTTATTTATTTGCATTATCGCAGACAGATGAACCTGGAAAGACAGCTTTTTTCTGCACGCATTCAGTCACCCTTGCTCTCGACGATACGGGCAGTAGGGATGGGCTTGGTGGGAGGCTTGCTTATTTCGCTTCTTAGCGCAGGACTTGGCGTGGTCGTGCAAGCACAGGATTTGTGGATACTATGGGGATTGGCGCTCATCTTGGCGCTGATTCGTTTACGGTTTCTCTGTTTCGCATATGCTGCAGGGATTTTGGCGATTTTACACGCGATCACACAGGTCATTCCACCGGTTACGGATGTTCCTGGATTGAGCTATGTCTGGGAAATGATACGTCAGGCGAAACCTTTGCCGTTGCTTGCGTTAGTTGCGGTCATGCATCTGATTGAAGCGATGCTCGTACGCTGGAATGGTGGGCGGGACGCTTCTCCGCTTTTCGTGGAAGGGCAGCGTGGTCGGATCGTCGGTGCCTATTTGCTTCATTCTTTTTGGCTGACGCCAGCCGTGCTGTTCGTACAGCTGGAGCCAGGTGCTATCAGTGGTGCATTGTATCCGGGGTGGCCGTTCTTTTCGCCGGAAGCCGCTTCATTCGGACTGATGCTTTTGCCGACGGTGACCGGGTTCTCCGATATGACGCAAACGATGACACCTTATAGAAAAGCAACGCAGGTTGCGAAAAATTTGACACTGTATGCGATTGGTTTGTTGGGGTTATGTGCTCTGGCTGTATGGTTTTATCCGTTGATCTTGCTGGCCGCGATCTTCGCACTATTCGGTCATGAGGCGTTGTTTTTCTGGAGTCAGTATCAAGAAAGAAAGCGTTCGCCTTATTTCATCCAGTCTTCACGTGGTGTAAAAGTAATGGGTGTCATTCCAGGGACGAGAGCAGAGGAAATCGGCATCACGCCCGGTGAAATTATCGTGAAAGTAAATGGCATTTCGGTGCGGGAAAAAGAAGATTTGTATCCAGCACTACAAGCCAATCCTGCCTTTTGCAAAATGGAAGTACTCACGCGTGAAGGCGAGCTGAAGTTCGTACAGTGTGCAGTCTATGCGGGTAATCATCACCAGCTGGGGATCATTGTGGTTCCGGATGCAAATACCCGTGCATTTGTTGATTTGAAACGCGCCAGTGTAGTTGAGCTGATCAAGCAAAAGCTGGAGAAGCTGAATGTAGGAGCATAAGGATAGTTGGGGAGAAGGTATGCAGTCAAAAATGCATACCTTCTTTTTTTCTTGAAAAGCTTGTCCATTCGGAAACTTACTGGTGGCAGTTGCGTCTCAATGTAGGAGGAAAAAAGAGGGAGTGGGTTCGGTGTTCAAAGTGAAAAGAACAGTCTCGTGGTTTTTGTCGGGTACATTAGCTGCAGCCACAATTTTTGCCTCCCCCTTATCAGGAGTAGGCGCAACGAGTCCTGTGACCGTAGCGCAGGCTCAATCGGTTGTGGCTGTCCCGATGCACGTGACGAAAGGTGTCCAAAAGCTAGTCAAGCTTTTACCGGAGCTGTCTTCGCGCTATGTCGTTTACGGTGGCGATGTGGATGGACCTGGTGTTAGCGGGGTGGTGGTCACGTTTGCACAGTCTGCTGCTGAGGCCGAATCGTCCATGGATGATGCGATTTTCGACGGACAGACAGGGGAGTTGCTCAGACTGAAACTTACTCCGAAAATAGCAACAAAGCCTGCCTACCCGACTGAGCAGCAGGCCAAAACACGTGCGCTGGCTTTTGTCGCTGGTTTGCAGGGAACAGGTACAGGTAACGCCTATCAAGCGAGAGAGGTTTATAAAAATAAGGACCTGTTGACGGTTCGACTGGTGCGAGTCCTGAATAATGTTGTACTCGATGACGATTATGATTGTCTCGTCAGTTTTGATGCATCGGGAAGAATTGTTTGGTTTTCCACGTTTGATGGCAGGCTATACGAAAAAGTAAGCCCCTCTTCACTCCCATCTCCACAGCGCGTCATCTCTTCCGAACAAGTTGTACGAAAGTGGCAAGAAAGCCGTCCATTGGAACTTGTTTATTTATTGCCCATTCATAATCAAAGCGATCAGGTAGAAGCAAAGCTCGCTTATGTCCTGAAAAATGGAATTATAACGCAGCAACATACAGGTAGTGCATTGGATGCCTTTAGTGGCAAACGATTAGTAACAAAGAAGACCCGAGGGACAAACCCGTCTCAGACCATCAATGTGACAGGAACAGGTGAGAAGTGGGTAGCGCAAACAGAGTCGCAAGCGCGTGATTTGTTACGCATGTTGTTTCGAATCGAAACAGAAAAGCTGCCGCTATCCATCTACGAGGCGAATTACGATGATAGTCCAGCCCTTCGTTATTTCATATGGGGAAATTTTGGTGAGGGGGTTCCCGATGCCGACAAGATATCACGAATGGCTACCTTTCCCGAGGGAAGCAGTAATGGCGAGCAGCATCATCTTCTCGTGACGGATGCAAAGACTGGTGAACTGCTTGAATTTTCTACGAGGGTGAACAATCCGCAATGGTCTAATGTGAAAACGGATAAGAAGCGAGATCGAATAGAAGCGGATAAGCTTTTGAAAAGACTGACTCCGTCTGGAAGCAATCAAATCCAAATAACGGAGGATGGAAATAAAAGGTACACCTCGATCGTAGCTGATCCTCTCGTGAACGGCATTCCGGTTTATGGGATCAATCAGAGTGTGGAGGAAGGGATGTATACGATTCGGATCGATTCATGGACGGGTGCATGGGAACAGGTAAGCATAAACAAACCGGCCAGTGTCAAATACCCGGCCCATTCCCAAGCACTTAAAGAACAAGTGGCCATGACCCGTTTACTGCAAACCTTTCCACTTGAGCTGACCTACATCCACCAGTCGGATTACGAGAAAGACACGATTACATGGAAGCTCGGCTATGACCTTTCGTTTCGTCAGACTCGCTCGCATTGCTTCTGTGGGGGAGAATTTAATGTAGATGATACATTTTATGTGGATGCGATAACAGGAAAAGTGATCGTAAACGAATAGGACCCTGTATAAGAAAAAGCCGCCTTCTTCGATTTCGAAGAGTTGCGGCTTTTTGTATACGATTCTAGGCAGTTGCTTCGAATCCCGTGATTTGGTTGAGAGCGACTTTCTTATCATCCTTGAGGACGAATTCGACTACTCCGTTTTTCATGCTGACAGCTTTGACCACGCCTGTAAGAGGCGTATTGGTAGTGGTACCGTCCGGATTCGTCTGAGACTGGTTGTACGTGATGTTGTAGCCGATCATTTGCGCATAGGCAAGGGAGTTGCCCATTGTTCTGTTTTCAGGTTTCACCGTCATGCCTACGATTTCTTCGGCTTTTACGGTTGATCCATTATCCATTTGGAATTGAGCGGTACCGTTTTTGGTGGTAAAGCCAGTGATGACGCCATTCAAGATTTCATCAACCTTGGAAACGTCGTGTGTGGTATCTGGATTGCCATCCCGGTCGACTTCCTTGGTTACTTTATAGGAAATCTCTCGACCGATCATTTCCATGTACTTCACGCTGTTGTCGAGCGTATTGCCAGCCAGACCTTGTGATTCCAGTCCGGAGACGTCTGCCAGCGGAATCGGTGTCGATTCGCCTGCAATACGGAAGTAGATTTTGCCTTGATCCATGTATACGGCATCAAGTACGCCTTCTTTCTTCTCCGTCTTAGTTTCTCCCGTCATCTCGTCTTTTGTAGTAAGGGAATACGAAGCAGTACGACCTACCAGCTTTTCATACTTCTCCAAAGTGACCATGCTGTTGTTCGATTGCTCCATCAGCGTGGTCATTTTTGTGATTTTTTCTACCATGGTCAGCATACTTGTTTGCTGGATGAACTGAGAGTTGTCCATTGGGGACATAGGGTCTTGATGCTTTAACTGCTCGAGCATGAGCTTCATAAAGGCATTTTGGTCGAGCTCGGTGGTGAATTCTTTTTTGCCTTTATAGCTCAAATGAGGTTGTATATATGGGTTATTTTTAACGGTTGTTCCGGTATCTGACATGTCAATCCTCCCTGAAGGTGGCGAGTCTATCTGTGCATGTTTGCACTTCCTTCATCTTATATCGGAAAAATCGGTGGAAAGATGAAGACAAACGTTTGTTCGAATTTTGGGCTTAAACTAGCCGAAATTGTGTTATAATGGAAGTAGAAACAGTCATGCTATGAGGAGATGAACGAGGGAATGGAGCGTTTTGAATTGGTATCGGAGTTTCAACCGTCCGGTGACCAGCCGACCGCCATTGCCGAGCTGGTGGCAGGGTTGCAAGCTGGCAAGCGACACCAGACATTGCTGGGTGCGACGGGAACGGGAAAGACTTTTACGGCTGCCCAGGTAATTGCTCAGGTGAACAGGCCAACACTCGTGATGGCACACAACAAAACTCTGGCCGCTCAGCTCTGTGCAGAGTTTAAGGAGTTTTTCCCGAACAACGCGGTGGAATACTTCGTCAGCTACTACGATTACTATCAACCCGAAGCATACATTCCCCAATCGGATACGTTTATTGAAAAAGACTCGAGCATAAACGACGAGATCGACAAGCTCCGTCACTCGGCTACCAGTGCTTTGTTTGAACGCCGAGATGTCATCATTGTTGCCTCCGTCTCCTGCATTTACGGATTAGGTTCGCCTGAAGAGTATCGGGAGTTGCTCTTGTCTTTACGTGTTGGCATGGAAACAGGACGGGACGAGATTTTGCATCGTCTGGTCGATATCCAGTACACACGCAACGACATCAACTTCACGCGCGGTACGTTTCGTGTGCGGGGTGACGTCGTGGAGATTTTCCCTGCCTCAGAGAGTGAGCAGGCGATTCGCGTTGAGTTTTTTGGAGATGAAATAGAGCGGATTACTTCGATTGACGTACTGACCGGCGAGATTTTGGGACAGCGTGATCACATTGCCATTTTCCCTAAATCTCACTACGTGACGCGCGAGGAAAAAATGAAGCTGGCTGTCCAAAGCATCGAGGCCGAGCTGGAAGAAAGACTGAAAGAATTCCGTGATGCGGGTAAGCTCTTGGAAGCACAGCGACTGGAGCAACGCACACGGTACGATATTGAGATGATGATGGAGATGGGCTTTTGCTCCGGTATTGAAAACTACTCGCGCCATTTGACGGGACTGCCTGCCGGGCATGCTCCTTATACCTTGCTGGATTACTTCCCAGAAGATTTTATCGTCATGATGGATGAGTCGCATATGACCTTGCCGCAGGTTCGGGGGATGTATAACGGTGACCGCGCAAGGAAGGATGTACTGGTCGATCACGGATTCCGTCTGCCCTCTGCACGCGATAACCGTCCACTCAAGTTCGAGGAGTTTGAAGGAAAGCTGAAACAAGCGATCTACATTTCGGCAACACCTGGTCTTTATGAGCTGGAACACAGTCCGGAAATGGTACAGCAGGTGATTCGTCCGACAGGCTTGATTGATCCAACGGTTACGGTACGTCCGATCAAGGGACAGATTGACGATTTGATTGGCGAAATCCAAGCCACGATTGCGAAAAATGAGCGGATTCTCGTCACGACTCTAACGAAGAAAATGTCTGAGGATTTGACGGACTATCTGAAAGAAATCGGAATCAAGGTCCGCTATCTTCACTCGGATATTAAAACGATTGAGCGGATGCAGATATTACGTTCATTGCGCTTGGGTGAGTTTGACGTGCTAGTCGGAATCAACCTCTTGCGGGAAGGCTTGGACTTGCCGGAAGTATCGCTTGTGGCGATTTTGGATGCAGACAAGGAAGGCTTCCTGCGCAATGAGCGTTCGCTGATTCAGACGATTGGTCGGGCTGCGCGGAACTCAGAGGGACGCGTTATCATGTACGCGGACAAAATGACAGATTCGATGACCTCTGCGATTCGAGAGACAGAACGTCGTCGTTCCATTCAGATGGCTTACAATGAAGAGCACGGCATCACGCCGCAAACCGTGAAAAAGTCCGTCCGCGAAGTGATCGAGGCGACCAAGGTAGCGGAGGAAAAAGCAGATTACTTGCCACATGCAGACTTTAAGAAAATGCCGAAGAAGGATCGCGTGGCTGTTATAGAACGAATGGAAGAAGAAATGAAGGAAGCGGCACGCAACCTCATGTTCGAGCGTGCGGCCGAATTGCGTGATTTGATTCTTGAGCTGAAGGCGGAACTCTAAGGAGAGGTTTTTTTCATGCCATTAGAACATATTGTCGTAAAGGGTGCACGTGCCCACAATCTGAAAAATATTGATGTAGTCATTCCGAGGGACAAATTCGTCGTTCTGACGGGTTTGTCTGGCTCGGGTAAGTCCTCGCTTGCTTTTGACACGATTTACGCGGAGGGACAACGACGCTATGTCGAGTCTCTGTCTGCATACGCCCGTCAATTTCTTGGGCAGATGGACAAGCCGGACGTGGATTCGATTGAGGGA
Organism: Brevibacillus sp. AG; assembly: GCF_028369215.1. Taxonomy (NCBI): domain Bacteria; kingdom Bacillati; phylum Bacillota; class Bacilli; order Caryophanales; family Paenibacillaceae; genus Brevibacillus; species Brevibacillus sp. AG. The sequence goes on from NZ_JAQMYO010000004.1 coordinate 522,828, forward strand.
CTTTCCCCTGCGATCTCGATTGACCAGAAAACAACGAGCCGCAACCCTCGCTCCACGGTAGGTACGGTTACGGAAATCTACGACTATTTGCGCCTTTTGTATGCGCGTGTTGGGAGAGCGGTTTGCCCGGAGCATGGCATCGAGATCCAATCTCAGACCATTGAACAAATGGTCGATCGACTATTGGAGTATCCTGAGCGCACGAAAATGCAGATTCTCGCGCCGATGGTACAAGGACGCAAGGGAGAGCACGTCAAGCTGCTCGAGGACATCCGCAAGCAAGGTTTCGTCCGCGTGCGGGTCAATGGTGAAATTACCGATTTGTCCGAAGACATTAAGCTGGAAAAGAACAAGAAGCATAACATTGAGGTTGTCGTTGACCGGATCGTCGTGAAGCCGGATGTACAGGCGCGTCTCGCAGACTCCTTGGAAACGGCACTTCGTTTAGCAGATGGCAAGGTCATCGTCGATGTAATGGAGCAAGAAGAGCTGCTGTTCAGTGAAAAGCATGCTTGCGCGATATGTGGATTCTCCATCGGGGAGCTAGAGCCGCGGATTTTCTCCTTTAACAGCCCGTTTGGTGCTTGTTCGGAGTGTGATGGACTGGGTGTCAAGTTGGAGGTTGACCCGGATATGGTCGTTCCCGATGCGACGAAGACGCTCGATGATGGGGCGATTGGCGCATGGGAGCCGAAGACTTCTACTTACTATCAACAATTGTTGGAATCAGCTTGCCGCCACTTTAATATTCGGATGGATGTGCCATACGAGGAGCTTACGGCAGCGCACCGACAAATCTTGATGTACGGCAGTGAAGGCGAAAAAATTCACTTCCGCTATGAGAACGAGTTCGGGCAAGTTCGTGAGGCAGTCGTACCGTTCGAGGGTGTCGTCATTAATCTGCAACGACGTCATTTGGAGACGAGCTCAGATTACATCCGTGAACAAATCGAAGGCTTCATGAGCCAAAAGGCGTGTCCTGTCTGCAAAGGCCAACGTTTGCGTCAAGAGAGCTTGGCGGTAAAGGTCGGGGAGCGCAGCATTTCCGAGCTGACTACGCTGTCGATTCTCGATGCGCATCAGTTTGTCGGTGGGCTGGAACTGACAGAGCGGGAAACGAAGATCGCGAACCTGATCGTAAAAGAAATCAAGGCGCGACTGAACTTCTTGATTGATGTCGGACTGGATTACTTGACGCTGAGCCGTGCGGCGGGAACATTGTCCGGGGGAGAAGCGCAGCGGATTCGACTGGCTACGCAGATCGGTTCTAGTCTGATGGGCGTTCTCTACATTTTGGATGAGCCGAGTATCGGACTACATCAGCGGGATAACGCGCGTCTGATCAAGACGCTGGAGCATATGACCAAGCTGGGGAATACATTGATCGTCGTCGAGCATGACGAAGATACGATGATGGCTTGCGATTATATTATTGATATTGGACCGGGCGCCGGCATACATGGCGGTCAAATTGTCGCGGCAGGAACACCGGATGAAGTCATGAAGGACCCTAACTCCTTGACTGGTGCCTATTTGAGTGGGCGCAAATTCATCCCTGTTCCGATGGAGCGTCGCAAGCCTTCGGACAAATGGATCAAGATTGAGGGTGCGAAGGAAAACAACCTGAAAAACGTCACTGCGAAGCTTCCTTTAGGCGTTTTTGTTGCCGTAACAGGTGTATCTGGTTCAGGAAAAAGTACATTGATCAATGAAATTTTGCAAAAGACACTGGCTCGCGATTTGAATAAGGCAAAGGTGAAGCCAGGGGAGCATCGACGCATCCTGGGACTGGAGCATCTGGATAAGGTGATCGACATCGACCAATCTCCAATTGGACGTACACCGCGTTCCAATCCGGCGACATATACAGGTGTCTTTGATGATATTCGCGACCTGTTTGCTTCCACCAACGAAGCCAAAGTGCGCGGCTATAAAAAAGGTCGCTTCAGCTTTAACGTCAAGGGCGGCCGTTGTGAAGCGTGCAGTGGTGACGGGATCATTAAAATCGAGATGCACTTTTTGCCGGATGTGTATGTGCCTTGCGAAGTTTGTCATGGCAAACGCTACAATCGCGAGACGCTCGATGTAAAATACAAAGGCAAGAACATTGCAGATGTGCTGGAAATGACCATTGAGGATGGCGTAGAGTTTTTCCGCAACCTGCCAAAGATTGAGCGCAAACTACAGACGATTGTAGACGTAGGGCTAGGATACGTAAAGCTTGGGCAGCCTGCTACGACGCTCTCTGGCGGGGAAGCGCAACGCGTCAAGCTCGCTTCTGAACTGTATCGCCGCAGTACAGGACGTACGCTTTACATCCTGGATGAACCGACAACGGGTCTGCATACAGATGACATTGATCGTTTGTTGAAGGTACTGCAACGATTGGTGGAAAACGGTGAGACGGTTCTTGTCATCGAGCACAATCTCGACGTGATCAAAACGGTTGACTACATCGTGGATTTAGGACCAGAGGGCGGTACTCGAGGTGGAGAGATTATCGGAACGGGCACACCTGAAGAAGTGGCCAAACTAGAAGGCTCTTATACGGGTATCTATTTGAAGCCGATCTTGGAACGAGATAGAGAACGGACGAATGCCAAGCTAGAGCAATTCGTTTCGAAGTAATCAAGAGATAGCCTCCCTGATCCAGGGGGGCATCTTTTCTAGGTGGACGTAAAGGGGAGGAAAAGATGGACTACGTGAAGGATTCTCTTGCCGCACTACCTGCCGATCTGGTGGCAGAAGCACAGAAGCGCTTTGATGGACAAGATCCTGCACACGATTGGCAGCATAATTTGCGTGTGATGGCAATGTGTGAGCGGATTGGTCGCGAGGAAGGGGCAGATATGGAAGTGCTGCGCCTCGCTGCTTTGCTGCATGACATCGGGAGAGCAGAAGAACGGCAAACAGGTGAGTGCCATGCCGAAATCAGTGCAAGACTAGCAGGGGTATGGCTCTCCGAACGCAGTATGACGGAAGTATTTATCTCACGCGTACAGTCTGCAATTCTCGCCCATCGTTTTCGCAAAGAACGGCCTCCACATACTTTGGAAGAAAAGGTCCTGTTTGATGCCGACAAGCTGGATTCGATTGGGGCTATTGGAGTGGCTCGGGTTTTTGCTTATACTGGGGTTATTGGGCAACCCATACAATCGGATGATCCCAATCAGCATACACCGTATAAGGAATACACTTGGAAGCTGCAGCGCATCAAAGACAAGCTTTTCACCAAGACTGCCCAGAAAATCGCCGAAGACAGGCATCGATTCATGACAACATTTTTTGAGCAATGGGAATGGGAAGTAACGGGGATTCGTTAATCGTTGCGCGAAGGCAAGACTGTATAGGGGGAATGCACCATGAGCCGCTGGATAATCAAAATGCTTTTAAATGGGGCTGCGCTACTTCTGATCAGCAAGTGGTTCCACTCCATTCATGTCGCGAATTTCACAGTAGCACTATGGGCTACGTTGATATTGGGGATGGTAAACACAGTGATTCGGCCGATTCTCCTGTTTTTTACTTTTCCCTTGCAAATATTGACGATCGGTTTGTTCTGGTTTGTCATTAATGCTGTGACGTTTGCGTTGACAGCCTACTTTATTGATGGATTTGAAGTGGGGCCATGGCCTGACAACATTGGGACTGTCATTGTAGCAGCAGCACTGATGAGTATTTTTGGCTACCTCATTGAAGTTGTGGTAGGGATGAAAAGAGAAAAGAGATAGTATGTTCGAAAAAGCCCCGTATTCTCTCAAACGAGTCGCGGGGTTTTTGCCTAATAAGGATGCTCGGTCTTATTAGGTTGTCGTAAGTACAGAGGTTTCGATACAATAGAGACACAACCATAGGGACGGAAAATCCCATGTGAGGGGGAAGCTTCATGCGTAAGACGAATGTGAGCCATCTAGTGGACCATTTCAATATGACGATCTTGAGCGGGGAAGAGGGCTTGGGGCGTGAGATTACCGTAACGGATTTGAGTCGTCCCGGCCTGCAGTTAGCCGGTTACTATTCGTACTTTGTGGAAGAGCGAATTCAATTGTTCGGCTTGACGGAAATCAACTTTTTTCAGACGCTGACCCCAGAGGAACGGCTGGAACGGATGAATTTTCTCATGCAAAGCCAGGTTCCTTGCTTCTGTGTGACCCGTAATCAGATGGTACCTGAAGAGATGATTAACGTTTCCAATCGGTTGGGGGTACCTGTACTTCTGTCCCCGCTGGCAACGACGACGCTAGTCGGGAAAGTGACCAACTTCCTGGAGAATCGTCTTGCACCAACGACGACGATTCATGGGGTACTCACAGACATTTATGGCGTCGGCGTTTTGATTATGGGATCGAGCGGGATCGGGAAGAGTGAGGCTGCACTTGAGCTTGTAAAGCGCGGACACCGACTCGTAGCAGATGACGCAGTGGAGATTAAGCAGACACAGGGCGGGCAGCTAAGTGGTAGCGCTCCTGAGCTGATTCAGCATCTCTTGGAAATCCGCGGTGTGGGGATTATCAACATTATGACGATGTTTGGTGCTGGTGCCGTGCGCAATGTGAAAAACATCGAGATGGTTGTTCAACTAGAGCTGTGGGAGCCACATAAAATGTACGAGCGGTTGGGGCTCGATGAGGAAACATTGAAGATCATGGATACCGAAATTCCGATTATTACCGTTCCTGTTCGACCAGGACGAAACTTGGCAGTCATCATTGAGGTTGCAGCGATGAACTTCCGTCTGAAACGGATGGGTTACAACGCAGCAATGCACTTCACACGCAAACAGTCGAATGCCATTTTAGAAGATGCCGATTCTGACTTGTAGGAGAAAGAGACGCATATGAGGAAGACAACACGTTATCCCGTAAATGGGGTAAATCCGCTTTGGCACATGTATCGAACGGTAAGCTTCTGGAAAGTCATGAAAAATTTCATCGTCATCCAACTCTCCAGATATACGCCGATTGTTTCGTGGAAGAACTGGATGTATCGCACATTTTTGCGTATGGAAGTAGGCCAGCATAGTGCGGTTGCGCTGATGGTAATGATGGATATCATGTTTCCGGAGAAAATCAAGATCGGTCGTAATTGCGTGATCGGGTACAATACGACCATACTTGCGCATGAATATTTAATAGATGAATACCGTTTGGGAGAAGTGATTATTGAGGATGCTGTCCTGGTGGGAGCCAACACTACCATTTTGCCTGGAGTAACGATTGGTAAAGGGGCCATTGTCGCAGCGGGAACGGTTGTTCATAAAGATGTCCCGCCTGGTGCCTTTGTAGGTGGGAACCCCATGCAGCTTATTCGAATGAAAGCTTCAGAGGAAGAAGTCATGTAGCGTCTCTTCTATTGTGTTCAGCCGTCAGGTGCTTATCCTGGCGGTTTTTTGTTTTGTGTTAAATTTTCCGACTATTCTTATCTTGGTTGACCTAAGATTCTCGTCGTGGTAATCTTCTTCATAACACTTTAGTTTATTACCATATTAGCAGAGTAAAGTGAATGCAATGGAGGGAACAAAGATGGCAAAGCCGTTGGGATTCGAAAAGCCGCTCGGGATGCGGGACATACTGCCGGAATCACTGGCGAAACAACGGCACTTGGAGCGGGAGCTGAGGCGGTGTATCGAGAGATGGGGCTATGACGAAATATCCACACCCTCTCTGGAATACTTCGATACGGTAGGAGCAGCAAGTGCAACATTAACAGACCGGATGTTTCGCCTCCTGGATAAACAAGGCCACACCGTAGTCCTGCGTCCGGATATGACAACGCCAATTGCAAGGGTTGTTTCCTCCCTTTATAAAGATGTTGCATTGCCAATTCGGTTGTATTACCAGGCAAATGTGTTTCGGGCACAAGAAAAGGAAGCGGGACGGAATGCAGAGTTTTCTCAAACCGGGATCGAGCTAATCGGAGATGCGTCTGTCGATGCGGATGCAGAAGCCATTGCGCTTGCTGTGTTTTGCTTGCGGGCAGCGGGTGTGGAAACATTCCGCATTGCCATTGGGCATGTTGATTTCGTAGACGGTCTTTTGGAGGAAGAGATTGAGGATGAGCCTATTCGCAATCAATTCCGACAGTTTTTGTACGAACGGGACTTCGTTGGCTTCCGGCAGCTACTCGCGACAGTAGACATCCCTACGGAGGCAAAAAGCCGATTGGAATCCTTATTGCGCCTGCAAGGGGGAAAAGGGAAGATTGAGGTCGCCCGCGAACTGGCAGGCAAGGGAAAGGCAGGGAGGGCAGTCGAGACGATTGCTTCCTTGTGGGAGTCGTTAGAAGCCTACGGAGTGACGGAAGATTTGTTGATTGATTTCAATCTGATCATCAATTTGAACTACTATACAGGCGTTGTTTTCGAAGGGTACGCTGCGGACTTGGGCTCCCCACTATTGGGCGGAGGACGCTACGATCAATTGCTCTCCCAATTTGGGCGTGCTGCATCCGCCACAGGCTTTGCGATCAAGATGGATCGGCTGCTTCAGGTCACTCCTTTCGTAAAAAGGCAAGCACATGCTCGCGTGTTGCTTGTTTACACGGAGGATTGCCGTCGTGCCGCTTTAGCAGAGGCACAGCAATTGCGTGAGGACGGGCTCGTAGTGGTGACACGTCTCGTCTCCAAAATAGATGAGAAACAGGTTGGCCAAGAAGCGGGATTTACCAAGGTCATTTGCATAACACAACAGGGGGAGTAGGAGATGGCACTTACGAAAAACGACCAAAAGCTGACGATCGCCATGCCAAAAGGGCGGATTTTTGAAGAGGCCGTCCACTTCCTCCAGCAGGCTGGTTTGCAGGTTACTGCGGATCTACAAGATTCTCGTAAACTGATCATTCCTGTGAAAAATGCCAAGCTCGAATTCATTATGGCGAAGCCTACCGATGTTCCTACTTATGTCGAGTATGGGGTGGCTGACGTTGGCGTGGTTGGCAAGGATGTTTTATTGGAAGAAGAACGAGATGTTTACGAGCTGTTGGATTTGCATATCGGCTATTGTCGCATGATGGTAGCGGGTCTACCAGATTGGAAACCGACGGAAGCGCTGCGTGTTGCTACGAAATATCCGAAGATTGCGTCACGTTATTTTCGTGAGCAGGGACAGCAGGTTGAGGTTATCAAGCTGAATGGTTCCGTAGAGCTTGCACCGATGATTGGACTGGCTGATCGTATTGTGGATATTGTCTCAACAGGTAGGACATTGCGGGAAAATGGCTTGGTCGAACTGGAGAGTATTTGTGAAATTACGACGAGGCTGATTGCCAATCGAGCCAGCTATCGGATGAAAAGTGAAGCGGTGGATGAGATTGCTGGAAAATTTTTAGAGGTCGTTCCTCGCGGGAACTAGAGAAAAAGGGGAGACAACCATGCGTATCATGTCAGCTAGCCAGTATGACGGGAAACGATCGGTAGACGCAGGGACGAGAGAACAGCAAGAAGCGGTGAAGGCGATCCTCACCTCGGTTCGCCAGCAAGGGGACGAAGCGCTGCGCTATTACACGGAACGATTTGATCGTGTGCTTCTACAAAACTTCCGTGTGAGCGAAAACGAATTTGCAGAAGCAAGCGAGCTTGTTTCTCCACAAGTAAAGGCAGCATTGAAGGAAGCAGCCGAAAATATTCGGGCGTTTCACGAGCGGCAAGTGCGTCAGTCCTGGTTTACCACCAAAGAGAGTGGCACAATGCTGGGCCAACTGATACGTCCGTTGCAACGCGCTGGATTGTATGTGCCAGGTGGAACGGCAGCTTATCCTTCCAGCGTATTGATGAATGCCATCCCTGCGAAAATAGCAGGTGTTCCAGAAGTCGTCATTACGACACCACCAGGAGCGGATGGGAAAATCAACCCTGCGATACTCGTTGCGGCTCAAATTGCAGGTGTGACCGAGATATACAAGGTAGGTGGGGCACAGGCAATCGCGGCACTGACCTACGGAACGGAGCAAATCAAAGCGGTTGATAAAATCGTTGGGCCTGGCAATATTTTCGTGGCACTGGCAAAGCGAGAAGTATTCGGATTGGTCAGTATCGACATGGTGGCAGGGCCAAGTGAAATTGCGGTGATCGCAGATGAAACGGCCAACCCGCAATACGTTGCGGCAGACCTGCTGTCTCAAGCTGAGCATGATCCGATGTCAGCCGCTATATTGGTTACGACATCAAAATCGTTGGCGGAGCAGGTGTCACAGGAAATCGAGCGACAGCTTGCCGATCTTCCACGCAAATCGATTGCGGAAGCGGCGATACGCGACTACGGCGCTATTTTACTCGTTGACGATTTGGACGAAGGGTTTGCCGTCATCAACCGTATCGCACCTGAGCATTTGGAAATCATGATGGCGGAGCCGTTTGAGCATCTCGGAAAAGTGGAAAATGCAGGTGCGATTTTCCTCGGCCCATACAGCTCAGAGCCAGTCGGCGATTATTTTGCTGGTACCAATCATGTGATTCCTACGAATGGAACGGCGCGATTCTCCTCGCCATTATCCGTCGATGATTTTATCAAGAAGTCGAGTGTTGTTTCCTATAGCAAGCGAGATTTGCGAGACAATGGACATAAAATTGTGGCACTGGCAGAGCAGGAAGGATTGTCTGGGCACGGTCGAGCTATCCTTGCGCGATTGCGAGATTTTGAGACCGAAGAGCAGGAGAGTGAAAAGAGATGAGTGAAGGGAAACAACGTGCAGCACAGATCGAACGCAATACGAATGAGACGCAGATCGCGCTTTCCTTTGCTGTAGACGGCGCGGGTGAGAGCAAGCAAAATTCGGGTGTTCCATTTCTGGATCACATGCTAGACCTGTTTACCCGACACGGACATTTTGACCTGACTGTCAAGGCAAAGGGAGATATCGAAATCGACTATCACCACACGGTGGAGGATATCGGGATTTGTCTTGGGCATGCTCTGCGGGAAGCGTTGGGAGACAAGAAAGGCATCAAGCGTTATGGAAATGCGTTTGTCCCGATGGATGACGCGCTAGCGCAGGTCGTCATTGACATCAGCAACCGTCCTCATCTGGAATATCGCGCTACGTACCCTACGAATATGGTTGGTCAGTTTCCGACGGAGCTGGTACACGAATTTTTATGGAAGCTCGCACTGGAGGCGCGGATCAATCTGCATGTGATCCTGCACTACGGTCACAATACGCATCACATGATCGAGGCGATTTTCAAAGCGCTGGGCCGTGCACTGGATGAAGCGACGACGATCGATCCGCGTGTAAAAGGGGTCCCGTCAACAAAAGGGGTTTTGTAACATGATCGGCATCATCGATTACGGCATGGGGAATTTGTACAGCTTGAGCAAGGCGTTGGAAAGGCTGGGCTATTCGTACGAGTTCGTCTCTCAAGCAGAGCGTCTACAACAATATAGCGGGTTGATTTTGCCGGGAGTCGGGGCGTTCGGGGATGCTATCGCCAACATACGTGAGCTTGGATTAGAGCAAGCGATCAAGGGATACGTAGCAACAGGTCGTCCAATCTTGGGCATTTGTCTCGGTATGCAGCTCTTATTTGAGAAAAGTGCGGAGCATGGCGAGCATACGGGCTTGGGACTGCTCGGTGGTGAGGTCGTTCGTTTTCGCGGGGATTACAAGGTACCGCACATGGGCTGGAACCAACTGATGATAAAGCAAAAGCAACCGTTACTAAACGGTGTGCAGGATGGCGATTACGTTTATTTTGTCCATTCGTATCATGTCCTGTGCCAGTCTGATGTCTTGCTTGCTACGAGTGACTATCACCAGGAGGTCACGGCCATTGTGAATCGTGACAACGTATATGGTATGCAGTTTCACCCGGAAAAGAGCGGAGAGACAGGAATGCTACTGCTGCGTAACTTTGCCGTTCAATGCGAGGGGGTTTTGACATGAGCTTTATCGTTTATCCGGCGATCGATATTCGCGGGGGCAAGTGTGTTCGACTTTTCCAAGGGGATTACGGGCAAGAGACAGTGTACGCTGATTCGCCGCTCGCGATGGCGAAGCGCTGGGTAGAACAAGGGGCGTCCTGGGTTCATCTCGTAGATTTGGATGGGGCAAAGGAAGGCAAGCCTGCAAATGCAGCGCTGATCAAAGAGATAGCGCGCTCGATCCCTGTACCCGTGCAGGTTGGGGGAGGCATTCGAACAGAAGAGCAGATTGCGGACTATTTGGAATCAGGTGTCGCGCGAGTGATCGTCGGGACTGCTGCAATCGAAGACGAGCCTTTTACGAAGCGAATTCTTCAAAACTATGGGGACAAAATCGCGATTGGTCTGGACTGCCGGAATGGGCTGGTGGCTACCAGAGGTTGGTTGACCACGACAGATGTGCAAGCGACAGTGCTTGCCAAGCGGTTGGTTACGTATGGTGCCGAGACGTTTATTTACACCGATATCGCCCGTGATGGCACGATGACAGGACCCAATGTAGAAGAAATTGCAGCATTGGCGATGGCTACAGGTAAATCGGTGATCGCCTCGGGAGGCGTCAGCCAACTGGACGACTTGTTGACGCTGGCTGCCCATGCTTCGAACGGAGTCTCTGGCGCCATTGTTGGCAAAGCACTCTACACGGACGCTTTTACATTGGAAGAAGCGCTCCAGCGTATGGAGGGGCGTGAATCGCATGCTGACTAAACGAATCATCCCGTGCCTCGATGTAAAAGACGGACGGGTGGTAAAAGGCGTGCAGTTTGTCGGACTTCGCGATGCAGGAGACCCGGTTGAACTGGCAAAAAAGTATAGCGAAGAGAGAGCAGACGAGCTGATCTTTCTCGATATTTCTGCGTCCCACGAAGGGCGCAAGACGATGGTGGATGTCATCGAAAAAACGGCTGCAAACATTACGATTCCTTTCACGGTTGGTGGAGGCATTAACAGCGTCGACGATATGAAAAGGATATTGCGTGCGGGTGCGGACAAAATCTCGTTGAATACAGCGGCTGTTTTGCGTCCAGAATTGATCCGCGAGGGAGCGACGGTCTTCGGCTCACAATGTATCGTCGTAGCGATCGACGCGAGAAGTGTCGGGGAAGATCGCTGGGAAGTGTATACCCACGGTGGACGGAATGCGACGGGGAGAGACGTCATCCGTTGGGCGCAGGAGGCAGAGGCGCTCGGAGCGGGCGAAATCCTTTTGACCAGCATGGACGACGATGGAGAAAAGAAAGGCTTTGGACTCGAATTGACCAAGCGGGTATCAGAAGCGGTCGGAATTCCGGTCATTGCTTCTGGTGGAGCGGGCTCAAGGGAGCATTTTTACGATGTGCTGAAGCAAGGAAAGGCAGATGCCGCGCTGGCCGCTTCCATTTTTCACTATGACGAAACGTCGATTCACTCGGTCAAAGAGTATTTGCAAACCAAAGGAGTTGTCGTACGACCATGACAGGAGCAGAAGCATTTGCAGTGGAAAAATTGCGTTTTGACGAAAAGGGTTTGCTTCCTGTCATCGTGCAGGATGCCAGAAGCAAGACAGTCTTAACGCTTGCCTATATGAATGAAGAATCGCTACAAAAGTCATTAGAGACCAAAGAAACATGGTTTTGGAGCCGTTCCCGACAACAATTGTGGCACAAGGGTGAGACCTCAGGTCATACGCAGCGGATCGTCTCTATGCGGTATGATTGCGACGGAGATGCACTGGTTGTGATGGTCGAACCGAACGGGCCTGCTTGCCATACGGGAGCTTACAGCTGTTTCTCGCAAGAAGTTCTCACCGATACAGATGAGGAGCAGCAGGTACAAGCAGATCCGTTTGCAATCTTGGGTGAGCTCGAAGAACTGATTGCTGCGCGGGAGGCAGAGCGTCCGGAAGGCTCCTATACTACCTACTTGTTCGAAAAAGGCGTAGACAAAATCCTGAAAAAGGTCGGGGAAGAGGCTGCCGAGGTCATTATTGCAGCGAAAAATCGAAGTCGTGAGGAGCTGCGGTATGAGGCTTCTGATCTGATCTTTCACTTAATGGTTTTGTTACGGGAGCAAAAGCTGCCGCTGGATGAAGTGCTGACGGAGCTTCAGAGGCGTCGTTAACAAATAAAGTAATAACCACCTCTGTTTCCAGAGCGTGGTTTTTTTGTTAGAATAATCGGTATCTTACTGCGAAAGGTGTGGTGACCATGAATAAATTCAAGTTCACTTCAAACCAAAGAGACTCCATTCTCAAACACCAATCGAAGGGTAGGATACCAAATGATCAAAGGGAATTTAGTAGAATTACGGCCAGTTATTGCTGAGGATATGGAGAGACTGTTCCATTGGCGCAACGATGAAGAAGCGGCCAAATGGGCAGCGGGCTCAAGTCTGGTAACCTATAGTTATGTTTCGCTCGACTCACTGAAAGCCATGTATGAGGAAAACATTCGTGCTTCACGGCTGGATGATAAATTAAAGGGGTTTGTATTCTCTGTCTATACCTTGGACGGAGAGCACATTGGAAATTGTGATTACCGAGATGTGAATCCAATTACGAGGGCCGCAACAATTGGCATTGCGATCATGGCAAAAGAGTATTGGAGCAAAGGCTACGGTACAGATACGTTGCGCCTCCTGCTCGACTTCCTCTTTTCCAAGCTGAACTTGAAGCGGGTGCAGCTGGATACGTGGAGCGGAAATACGCGTGCCATTCGCGCTTATGAAAAATCAGGCTTTGTGATAGAAGGCCGACTGCGCCAAAATGAATATGTAGATGGGCAGTATTATGACACCATTATGATGGGGCTACTACGCGAAGAGTTTTATCAGCGAGCGAAGGAATAGGTCCCTGTTGTCGAAAATTCATGAGGCACTCAGGATTAGGCTTGAAGCTGGCTAATATTATTTTAATGATGGGCTTGGGAAGCTTGTTTATGACTTTGCTGTTTATGATGATTGCTTCTATCATTTTGGGGATGGATTTCCTGCAAGCTAGCAAGAAAAGAAATGGTTATGTCGTTCAAGCTTGAATATAGTAGAGATAATTAATAGAAAGAGCGAGATAGTATTCTCGCTCTTTTTCCTTTCGTATCGCGGTATTTTAGCTGTTGCTCGTTTATCGGTAAAAAAACTTTTAAAAACACTCTTGATTTAGAGTTTTATATGTGATAGATTATTCCTTGTCGCCAAGAACGACGACAAAATACGAGAAAAGAAAACGAGATTCGATAAAAAACTTCTTGACTCGCAAATAACGAACGTGATAAGATATAAAGCGTTCGACAAAAAATGC
>NZ_JAQMYO010000040.1:0-388 GCF_028369215.1 Brevibacillus sp. AG
ATTTTGCTAGGTGACCCGTAGGGGATTCGAACCCCTGAATGACAGCGTGAAAGGCTGCTGTGTTAAACCGCTTCACCAACGGGCCAGGATTATGAAGTATGGTGCGGTCGGCGAGACTCGAACTCGCACGGGTCGCCCCGCCACCCCCTCAAGATGGTGTGTCTGCCAATTCCACCACGACCGCAACTAATATGGTAGCGGCGGAGGGAATCGAACCCCCGACCTTTCGGGTATGAACCGAACGCTCTAACCAGCTGAGCTACACCGCCATGAAGCTATGAGATTAAAACATATGGCGGAGAGTGAGGGATTCGAACCCTCGCTACGCTTGCGCATACTAACGGTTTAGCAAACCGTCCCCTTCGGCCTCTTGGGTAACTCTCCGTAT
>NZ_JAQMYO010000041.1:0-333 GCF_028369215.1 Brevibacillus sp. AG
CGAGAAAAACGAGATCATATGTTCTATTTTATCACAAAAACTGGCAAATTTCGCCATGAAATTCAATATTTTGATACATAATTGCAGCATAGTTCTATGAGTATTTAGGATCATTTTCATGCAGAATTCTTTATAACTCCATGATAAACGGAACTTTTTCCCAGTTAGGACGTCTAATAAGTAAAGAGGGAAATTAATTTAGGGGAGGTAATAGCTGTGGTAAAAACTTCGCTTCTCACATCATTGGCCTTGACCATTTCAATTGGATTTTCAGGAATTATTGCTCCGTCAGTTTCTGCGAATACTCCAGTACCAATTCAAAACGTTCAGTCG
>NZ_JAQMYO010000042.1:0-325 GCF_028369215.1 Brevibacillus sp. AG
AGGAGATCATACGTTCTATTATACCACAAAAACTGGAAATTTTCGCCATGAATTTCAATATTTTGATACGTTATTGCATCATAGTTCCATGAGTATTTAGGATCATTTTCAAGCAGAATTCTTTATAACACTTTGATAAACGGAACTTTTTCCCAGTTGGGGCGTCTAACAAGTAAAGCGGGAAATTAACTTAGGGGAGGTATTAGCCGTGGTAAAAACTTCGCTTCTCACTTCATTGGCCTTGGCCATTTCAATTGGAATTTCAGGAATTATTGCTCCGTCAGTTTCTGCGAATACTCCTATACCAATTCAAAACGTTCAGTCC
>NZ_JAQMYO010000005.1:0-531111 GCF_028369215.1 Brevibacillus sp. AG
GCATTTTTTGTGTCATTCGCCCGAAGACGACTTTTCTATCTTATCATATCGCAACTGTTTTTGCAAGAGGTTTTTTAACCAATTCGCTTCGTTCAGCAGCGACAAGATCTAATATAACAAAATCACCAGGCATAAGTCAAGTGTTTCTCTCACTTTTTTATCAGTGATTTTTTATGTGTATTGATTGTTTCGAGCAGAATTTAAATATAAATGAAATGAATGGCGGAGTCAATAGGAAAAACGAATAGTGATTCTCTTTTTATTTCAAACTATAACCGCTGGGCGTTTAAGCTGCGTAACCGTGAAGTACCCAACAAATAAACGGCGGTGTTACTATGGATCCAAAACCAACCTATGAAGAATACGAAAACGACAATTACAGTGAATTATCTACTGTAGAGTCGCAGCGCAATGAAATCCTTCAGGAGGAATTCCCAGAGGGGCCATTTGGAGCTGCCACCAACGAAACTCGCTTAGGGAAAGCAACAGGCTGGGAGCCCGGACAGCATTCCACCACCACTCGGTTCACTTACGAAACACGGCAGATGCATCAAGACCTCCCGCGACAAGACCCATCTGCGCATCCCATTCATGATGATCCGAACAAAGAAGAATAAAATAAAAAAGCCAAGCCCCCACTTCACACAAGCAGGGGGCTTGGTCCATCTTATCAAAGAATGTATGACTACTCCTCGGCCACTACATGAGTCGTTAAGGTTCCGATCCCTTCAATGGTTACCGAAATCTCGTCACCTGGAACAAGCTCACCTACACCAGATGGAGTCCCGGTTAAAATAACATCGCCAGGACGAAGCGTCATGACCGCAGATACAGCCTCGATCAATTGTGGAATCGAAAAAATCAATTGGTCAGTGCAAGCATCCTGACGCACTTCCCCGTTTACTCGTGTCACGATACGCAAGTTATGATAATCCAGTTTAGCCGCAATAGCAGGTCCAAGCGGACAAAATGTATCAAAACCTTTTGCCCGTGTCCATTGCCCATCGCTCATCTGCAGATCGCGCGCGGTCACATCAATCGCACAAGTGAATCCCAAGATATAATCGTCTGCATCCGCAGCCTTGATCTTCTTGGCCTCTTTCTTAATCACCACGGCGAGTTCGCCTTCATAATGAAGGTTCTGCGTCAGCTTTGGATAGACGATGGGCTCACCAGGTCCAATGACAGTTGTTGACGGCTTCAAAAACATCAACGGTTCTTTTGGCAGGTCAATCCCCATCTCAGCCGCATGGTCCCGGTAATTCAATCCGATGCATACGACCTTGCTTGGATCACTTGGCGCCTTCAACGTGACCTCATCCAAAGACAGCTCAAGGCCCGTCATGATCGGTTTTGCCGTATGGATTTTGTAAATGTCCCCTTCAATCACGCGTACTTTGTGATCCTCTTCCACCATCCAGCCATGCTTCACCTTACCATTGCGCTCATAACGGATTATCATGGTTCCTTCTCCCCCGTGTCGCGATTTTCTCTATACTTGTATTTAGAACAGGTCGGTTGTCGTTTCTATTGGCTTCGTTGTAATCTCTTCTATTTCAGTTCTCGCTACAGCATCCTCCACTAGCGCTTCTACATCCAGTGCTTCCTCAAATTTTGCAGCGAGGCGAGGCTTCGGTCGCGTCACAGGATTTTTCGGTGTAAACACTGTGCAGCAGTCTTCATACGGCAAAATAGACAGCTCGTACGTATCGATTTGGCGAGAAAGGTCTACAATGTCTACTTTGTCCATGGCGACGAGCGGTCGCAGGATTGGAATCGAAATCACCTTGTTGATCGTGTCCATGCTTTCCAAGGTTTGCGATGCGACTTGACCGAGGCTTTCCCCTGTTGCGAGTGCCTTCGCATTGGTATTTTCCGCTACACGCTCCGAAATGAGCATCATAAAGCGACGCATGATGGTGATCAAATAGTCTTCTGGGCATTTTTCACGAATGGCAGTTTGAATCTCTGTAAACGGTACGACATGGAGGCGGACTGTTCCTCCCCATTTGGTCAGCTTATGTGCTAGATCCCGTACTTTTTGCAAAGCACGCTCGCTCGTAAATGGGTAGCTGTGGAAGTGAATCGCTTCAAGCGTCACACCACGCTTCAGCATCATCCAACCAGCTACAGGACTGTCGATACCCCCAGATAGAAGCAGCAGTACTTTTCCGCTCACCCCAACTGGCAAGCCACCTGGTCCCGGGATGGTTTCACAGCTAATGTAAGTACCCTCCGTGCGAATTTCTACATTAACAATCATATCAGGCTCATGCAAATCTACACTGATAGCTGGAAGTGCACGCAAGATGTGTGTTGCCACCATGCGGTTCACTTCCATCGATTGAATTGGATAGCGTTTATCTGCACGACGAGAAACCACACGGAAAGTGCGCGGCTGTGGGTCCATTTGACGAACCAAGTCCAGCGCTTTTTCCTTGATCGTTTCAATATCAGGATCTACCTGGATCGTCGGACTAAAGGAAGAAATACCAAATACACGTTTCAAACGCTCCATAACCGCATAAGCGTCCTCGCCATGCAGCTCCACATACATCCGACCGTAATTGCGTCGAACTTTTACTTTAAAAAACGAGCGCAGTACGTTTCTCACACTTTTTACAAGTGCCTCTTCGAATTGATCGCGGTTTTTTCCTTTAAGCGCCAACTCACCATAACGAATTAAAATAACATCGTAGTTCATATTTATCTCCTTTTAGTTGTCCACACTATTTTCTATGAGCGGGGGCAGGTTGTTGTTTTATATAAGAACGAAGCACACTGACGCATTCCTCTAACGCCTTCAAAAACTGCTGAATGTCCTCCGCTGTATTTTCCCGGCCCAAACTAACCCGCAAAGACGACAACGCGCAATCCCGCTCAATGCCAATCGCAGTCAGTACTCTGCTTGGCTCATTGACTTTGGATGAACATGCAGACTTGGTGGATATCAGAAAGCCTTTTTCCTCCAAAGCATGCAACAGGACTTCCGCTTTTACTCCTGGTACTGACAAGTTCATAATATGGGGAGCCGTATTCGCTTCTGGGGTATTCACTATGCAACCTTCAATCGTTGCAATCCCTTGACGAAGCTGTTGATTCAATTGTTGCAGCCTGATCATCTCCACGCTGCCTAGTTCTTCTAAAATCCGGATTGCTTTTGCCATACCGGCGATGGCTGGGAGGTTTTCCGTACCTGAGCGAACTCCGCCTTCTTGGCCGCCACCCATCATCAACGGGTGAATGATCAAGCCTTCCCGTTTATACAAAATGCCGACTCCCCTGGGTCCGTAAAACTTGTGAGCAGAGACGCTCAACAGATCAATCCCTGAATCCTTGATGCGCAAAGGAACTTTCCCAATTCCTTGGACAGCATCGACGTGAAACAAGACTTTCGGGAATTGCTTCAACCATTGTCCGATTTCCAAGATCGGTTGAATAGTTCCCAGCTCGTTGTTCACATGCATGACCGAAACGAGAATCGTATCCGGACGCATTGCTTTCTGAACAGCTTCTACCGATACGCGACCTTCATGATCTACCGGCAGAAACGTCACAGTAAACCCTAGGCCTTCCAACTGTTTGCAAACATCGTAAACAGCCGGATGCTCTACCTGCGTCGTAATAATATGTTTCCCTCTGTTTTGATATTGAAAGGCTATACCCTTGATCGCCGTATTGTTGCTCTCCGTACCACCTGAAGTAAAAATAACTTCACTTTCTTTACAGCCCAAATACTGAGCGGCAACCTTTCGCGCCTGCTTCAGTACATTTTCCGCCTCTACTCCTTTTTGATGCAAAGAAGACGGGTTTCCATAGTAGCTTTCCATCGCGCGTCTAACGGTTTCAATCACTTGAGGATGAGGCCGGGTAGTCGCACTGTTGTCCAAGTAAATCACCAGTACACACCTTCCTAAGGGCAAGATGCCCGAATACTACGCTTCATCATAACATGACTTTTCGTAAAGAACATATAAAGTATTACACTTCTCGACCTTATTTTTCCCCGAGTTCGTTGCTCTCAAAAGGCCAAATCAGACAATCTGAACAAGCGTTCACAGACTATTCACGAATAAAACGCTTACATCCAGATATAGGCTATTTACATTGTTTTAGCCTTTCGTTAGAATAGTCAATAAATTTAGATAAAAACGACAACAAGGAGAGAACCACCATGACAGCACAAGCCATGCAAGAAGAAATCAAGAAGATGGAAGCCGAATTGAAAAGACTGCAAGCGGAACTGGCGAAGATGAACAAAAATACTCCTCAGTACGATCGCACGGACGTCGCATACCTAAATGAGGTGTACAACGCGTGACACTTATTCGAATTCGATAGCGTGGTGACGGCATGAAGGATTCGCCGTGACCACGCTATTTTTTGTGAAAAAACCGCTCCTGTCGATTTCGACGGAACGGTTTTGGCTTGCTGTTATTTAAATGGGATATCCCCCAAATACTTACCAGAAAAAACTTCAGTAGCCGGACCCGTCATATAGACACGGTTATCCGCTTCCTTCCATTCAATAAAGAGATCGCCTCCTGCCAGATGAACAGTGACTTTTCTACCGGTCTTTCCACTCAAGTGGGCAGCTACTGCAGCAGCGCAAGCTCCTGTCCCACAGGCAAGCGTTACACCCGAACCCCTCTCCCATACACGGAAATGAATTTCCTCTTGATTCAATATTTGGATAAATTCGACATTGGTTCGCTCAGGGAACCATTCGTGATACTCGATCATTGGCCCGTAGTGACGAACATCTTCTTCCTTCACTTCATCCACGAAAAGGATGGCATGAGGATTGCCCATCGAAACAGCCGTCATCGTAAACGCAGTTCCACCGACTTCGATTACCTCTTCTCGCACTTGCTCTTCAGGAATGCCTGTCATCGGAATTGCTGCTCGCTCAAAATGAGGCTCTCCCATATCTATTGTTACTTGATCGACCTTACCGTCTGTTCCAAGCGATACAACAGGAGTAACGGTCCCTCCCAACGTCTCCACGGTAAACGTTGTTTGCTGAGTCAAAGCATGATCGTAAACGTACTTACTCACACAACGCAAGCCGTTTCCGCAATTTTTTGCTTCGCTGCCATCATTGTTAAATACCCGCATGCGAAAGTCTGCTCGCTCAGATGGCATAATGAGGATCAGTCCATCGCCACCAATGCCAAAATTCCGATCGCTCACCCTTCTTGCCAATTCGGGTAAATCTACACCCGACAAGTCTTCCTCAAAACAGTTGACGTAAACGTAATCATTACCCAAGCCATGCAGCTTTGTAAATTTCATCGTCCACTCCTCTTTCTCTTTCGTATGCTAGGTCTGACTTTTCTCTATGCATTATCTTATCACAACCTGGGGAATCGCGGTCGAATCAAAAGGTGGTATACTACCACTAGCATCGATGATGGAAAGAGGTGGAACAAGCCGTTGGATTATCATATTTTCCGCTATGCACTCGGAACGAAAAATGAAGCAAAACGTCTCGCTGTACAAAAAGCAACCGGAACGGAACCTTTCTGCTTATCTGTCCCCTCTGGCGTAGCGGCTCAGCCGATGAGTGAAGAAGAGACGATTACAGGAGCGATCAATCGAGCAAAAGCTGCACATAGTCAAACCCCAGAAGCAGAGATTGGGCTAGGTCTGGAAGGCGGACTTATGTACGATGAGCCGTTTACCAAACAGTGGTATTTGATTTCCATCTGCGCAGCCTGGAATGGAAATGAGCTCTTTATTGGAAAGGGATTGGCTTTTCCTATCCCGAATCAAGCCGTCCACCGAATCCAGCACGAGCAAATCGAGCTCAGTACCATCATAGATGAATGGGGGAAAACCGTCGGCAGTAATCACCGCGGCGGCGCCTATTCCCTTTTAACGGATAATCGCGTAAGTCGTTCTGATGTATTTTGTGACGCTGTTATCGCAGCGATTACACCTTTCGTCTCCTCCTTGTACAAATAGCAGTGGGGCAACACAAAAACCTCTCCGGCTGAATGAACCGGAGAGGTTTTGCGGTTTGATACTTTTAGCGAGCCGTATAGTACGGGTAGATGACTAATGCGCCCAAAATGGCAATAGCACCTACGATCATCGCCCAGGCTCCCAGCGTCTTCGAGTTGCGTCGATACGCCAGATAGCCAAGCACCATACCAATTGGAGCCACCAAGTACGGCATGAGAAACAGGGACAGGATCGATAAGCCCAAGCCAGTCATTCCAATACCGGTGGCCCCATTTTCCCGGCTGTCCTCGTCTGTGTCGATCTGACTGGCAGCACGACTGGTCGGAAACGGCTCGGCGATCTCCGCCGCTGCCTCGATGTCGTCATCTCTGACTTTGGCGACCGGTGAACGGTCCTCCTTTGTCAGGACAACGCCATCCAAACGCTCCGAAAAGTCGTTACGCTCCTCATCCAGCTCGCCTGTATAGCGCTCTGTAAAGGAGTGGGGGTCATAGTGAACCCTGCGCCTCGACCGCTCTTCCTCTTCGTCAAAGACGGCCTGTGTCCAAGTATTCGCTGCAAACTCCCTGTCGTGCTGATCAACCGTCTCGGAAAAACCGGTATCTTCCTTCCGCTTCGCATCATTACGTTCGTGTCGATCCAACATAGCATGCTCAGCCCCTTTTTTGGTAAAGGATTATTTAAGTGAAGGAAGTAGCCTTATTGTCTGCCTACGTTGTACAATTTAAACGGGAGGCGAGAGAATGAAACCAGACAAAATCCTAACGATTGGCATTGATATTGACGGCACAGTCACATCACCTAGCAGTATTGTTCCGTTGATGAATGAGAGCTTTGGAAGAGATTTACGATATGAAGACTGTGTGGAGTACAATTTAGCCAACGTGTATCAAATCACAGACGCAGAGTTTGAAATGTGGCTGGATCAAAACGGGGAACGCCTTTATGATGGTGCGCCTGTTCACGGAATTGCCGATCAGGTTTTGCGCGATTGGTTTACCTCCCACAAGCTGGTATATATAAGTGCTCGAGAGGATCGTCATCGCGATGTGACCTTACAATGGTTTGCTCGCTACAATATCCCTCACCATGAAGTGGATTTGATTGGGAGCCACGACAAGCTGTCAGCTGCCCGAAAATGGGGCGTGGACCTCTTTTTGGAGGATCGTCTGGAGAACGCTTTGCAATTGTCAGAAGCGCTGCAAATTCCCGTGTTCTTGTTTGACACTCCGTATAATCAAGCGTCCCTACCTCCACTCGTCCATCGAGTCACTTCTTGGGAAGAGGTTGCCCAAAAAGTCAACGAGCTTTTTCCAGCTAGGACAAGCGTATAGGTTGAATAGAAAAAAGACGTATCACCGTTTTGGGATACGTCCTTTTTGCGCCGAGACAGCGTTATTTCTTCGCTGATGTCTTCGGCTTGAACGTCAGACAACAGGTCTCAGACGATGTCTTTGCCTGATCCTGATGCTGCGTGTTTTGACCGTACTCGCCCGCGAATTCTTCTTTCACGTTTACGGTGGCGTGTGCGTCAATCTCTACCATGATTTCTTCGGCGCTGCAAAGATTGCCCTGCGCCCAGTACTCACAGTTTGCTACAGAACATTTTACTGCTGGCATGTGCATTCACCCCCTAGAGGCTAGCCTTCACAACAACTAGGGGGCTTATACTTTGCCATTCACAGTGGAAATCAAAACTCTACACAAGAAAGAAGTGGATGACATGTCGACTCCCCGTATTGTCGTCATCACCGGTGCTTCTGGTGGCCTTGGTCTAGCTTTGACTCGACTTCATTTAGAAAAAGGGGATTGTGTCATTGCCACGAGTCGCAGAGCTATCAACGCGGAACTCGTTTTGTTACAAAACGCTTATCCGAATCATCTCCATCATTACCCGTTAGACGTCAGCAGCAACGAAGACATTCGGCAGTTCGCTGCATGGGTGAACATCCGTTTCGAGCGTTGCGATTTTCTTTACAACAATGCCGGGATGGCTGTCTTTGAACCGCTGATCGACATGCGCGTAGAAGAGCTGGAAGAAACATTGCGGACGAATATTTCCGGTGTTCTCTACACAACCCGCGCCTTTTTGCCGATGATGCTTCAACAAAAGCAAGGTCATATTATCACAGTTGCCTCACTTGCCGGACAGGTCGCAACTGCCAAAGCTGCGGTGTATGCAGCCAGCAAAGCAGCTGTTATTCGCTTTAGTGAAGGATTGCGCCACGAACTGCAAGGCACTGGAATTGCTGTGACGTGTGCGATGCCAGGACCGATCGACACGCCCTTTTTGGATAAAGCTGACAAAACGGGTAGCTATCGCAGCAAAGTGAGTCGGTATTTATTGACACCGGAACAAACGGCAAGGGCCATTTATCGAGCAGCGGAAGCAAAGCGTCCGGAGGTTGCCATGCCATTTCGTCTGCATGCGCTCTCCCGCATCTACTTCCTATTGCCTCAGTGGCTAAAACATCTCGTCTCACCTCTCCTCAATCGGAAGTGAGGAGGAATCCTCCAAGTTTTTCAATGCCCCGAATGCAAGGAGACCGAAAATGATACATACGGCTGCTCCGGCTCCAATGATCCCTTGAACGCCCAAAAAGGGTATGAGGAAGCCAGAGACAGCCGCTCCTGCTGGCATTCCTGTCCCCGTAATCGTACGAACACTGGTCAATACCCGCCCCAAGAGAGCATCAGGCACCTGTTTTTGCAGATAGCTTCTGTACATGATGTTATAAGGAGCAAAGCAAAAGCCCGCCACAACCATCGAAGCCATCGCGATCTCCAACCTCGAGAATAATGCGATCGGCAATGTGGTCAATCCCCACGCTACGATAATCCCTGCTAGTGTCGAACCCAACGGAAGTTTCCACGTAATCGTTGAGAAAAAGAGAGAGCCTAGTAATGCCCCGACTGCCAAAGAAGACCACAGCATCCCTAATGCAACAGCTCCTCCTGCCAAATCCTGATTCGCATACAGAGGTAGTGCAATTTCAATGGGACCATACGACATGTTAAATAAAAATGTAAAAAAGATAAGAATAATCAATTGCTTGCGTCCCAATATGTAGTGATACCCTGTCCGCATGTCACTCAAGAGAGAACGAAAGAATACTCCCATTTGACCTTTTACCATCGCAGTAGGATTTGCACTTTTCGTAAGCTCACGCGGCAACCGGGAGAAGCAGAAGGCACATACAAAAAAGCTGGCCGCATCGATCAACAGAACATAAGCTTCACCAATCAACCCGATTAAAACACCCGCGAGTGCCGGTCCAAACATATAAACAATTTGCCATTGTGTTTCCATCACGCCATTTGCTTTGACCAATTGATTTTTGTCCGAAACGATTCTCGGCAACAAAGTCTGCGCCCCAGCTGTGCTCAGCGGAGAAAGGATTCCTGCAATCACAATCAGTACGTATATCACAAAAAGCGGAACTTGATCGATCTGCAATAATGCGACCAATGCTATAAAAATGAGTCCTCGTGCCACATTGTCCATCATGATGAGCTTGCGTCGATCAAACCGATCCAGCAAAACTCCTGCCACTAAACCAGCAAAAACAGCAGGGAGCATATACGCAAGAACAACTCCACCCATCGCAGCAGGTGAGCCTGTTTTATTCATGACAAACCACGTCAAGCCCATCCAGCCAAACTGATCCCCCAGACCAGATAAAAACATCCCCAGCCAGTACCAGCGAAATGAACGCTGCCGCCATAATTCCTTCATTCTGCATCTTCCTTTTTCTCTTTTTTCCATTCATTGTATAATTGGATTCATACTTTTTCAATAATTATATTTATTAAATCTAAAAGTTTCGTTTTGTATAAAAAAAGAGCCTCTGCTCCAAATAAGCAGAGGAATCTATCCTAAGTCTAACTGTACGTCTGAGATCTTTTGCAACTTACGACGGCTCCAAAGCCACAGAAGTCCTGCTGCAACCCCAAAGAAACCAAGCCACACGGAGACAGCGGCACTCCCGACCTGCTCCGCACTGAATCCGAGAATCAAGCAGCTCGCAGAAAAGCTTCCCATGGTCCCCATTTCCCGAATGGAAAATACGCGAGCCAAATAAGCAGGATCAGACAGTCGCTGAAGCTTCGTTACAGACAATATCGACGAGCCAAACTGAGCCGTTGATGCAAAGAGGATGGCAATGGCCAGCCCAAGTAGTGGTTTCGTATGAAACACAGCGATAATCGAGCAGCCCATCGCAACGAGTGCCCAGCCTTGGACACGCCACGTTCCCTTTTCACTCAGGCTGTCAGACAGCTTGTTCACGGCAATCCCAGCGATCACACCCCCGAGGCCCAGCGGAATATCCAAGAGTCCGAATACATACAAGCCCTCTCCCCGCTCCGTAAGAACATAGTACATCAGCATAATGTAATAGGCGCCACATACTCGTTCCGCCATCTGATAGCCGATCACACTGCCAATTTCCCGATGTTTGCCGATATAACGGAAGCCCTCTTTTAGCCTTTCCATAAAAGGTACAGCGGCTTTCGATACAACATGGTTAGCGATATGCGGGAGCGGAAGCAAAATAAACAGCGACAACAAATAACAGGCGGCATCGAGCAAAAAGTTGTAACGGTAGGAGAACAAGTAAACCAGAACTGCTGCCACACCCTGACAAACAATAATGAGAAACGAAGTCGTCCCCTGCAAAAGGGAATTCCCAGCCAGCCTATCCTTTTCCTCCACGGATTGTACGATCGCTACTTGCATGGCTGGTTGAAAAAAAGCACTACAAATATTGACCAGAATCAATAACAAAAAAGCCACCCATAAGTAGGCCGCGGATGTGATGAAGAAAAACAAACTGACGAGAATGCCGCGAAGCAAATTGACGACAATCATGACCCTCCGTTTATCCCAATTCTCTACAAGCGTCCCTGCGAAAAAGCTGGCAAACACATAAGGGATCATGCGAAACACCGTACCTGCCGCAAAAGAAAGACCCGATCCACTTAAATCATGTAAAAGTCCAACGACCGCAATAAATGTAAATTCATTTCCGATGATGTGTACAATGTGGGCCGTATACAAACGACGAAAGACGGGATGTTGCAAGATCGCCACAGGAATGCACCCTCTCACCGTTTTCAATATTGTAGCACTTGTCAAAAAATAAGCGCAAATTGATCTTGCGAAACAGATCGTTTTGTTGTTACAATACGTTCAAATAAATCTGAACGTTTAAAAATAAAAAAACATTTACGTTCAGCGAAACGAGGTTGATCGACTTGAAACGTTACGTAGTTGTGGAAACTTTGGATCAATTAAAAGCTGTCAGCGATTCCTTGCGCCTACAGATCATCACGATGCTGGTCAAGGAGGAATACACCGGCAAGCAGCTCGCGACCCTTCTCTCCCTTTCTCCCTCTAAAGTGCATTATCACCTGAAGGAATTGGAAAGCCACGGCTTCGTTGAGGTCGTGCGTACGGAAGAAAAGAATGGGATCGTACAAAAGTTTTATCGGGCTGTTGCTTACGACTTCAAGGTTAGTGATGATTTGCTGCCCTCCCTGCGCGAAGACAGTATCCTGTTGCAGGAAACGATGATAAATCACCTGCGCTCCGGTATTAATCGCCTGTATAACGCACCAGACGAGTCATTCATGCTCTTTTCGGATCAAGAGGATCGTCCTCCTGCCATTGCAGCTAGCTCCGAAGTGAGAGCACCTCGAAAAGAAATATTTGCTTGGCTCAAAAAATATCAGGCTTTACTTGAGGAGCTATCCGAAATGGAAGATCGCTACTTAGAGAGGATTGCTACTGGAGAAGCGGAGGATACGGTTGAAAACTTTTACATGGTCACGGTCGGATTCATGACAAATGAACGTTACTACGTCGCAGAAGACGAATCCTTGCCAGATAACTATGAGCACCAACAGTCTGAATTCAAGCATTACACCAGCAAGATTGTGGTGAAGAAAAAGAAGGAGGAAAATGGAGATGAGCACTCTGGCGACAAATAATTCCCTGTGGAAAAATGGATCGTTTGTCCGGTTATGGTGCGGCACTTTATTTTCGGCAATGGCTGACGGGGCTTTCTTCATCCTGCTCAACTGGTATATCGTGAATACCATGGGCTCAGGAGCAATCCTCGGCACGACTTTGATTTGTCTGTCCATCCCCCGTCTCCTCTTTATGCTGGCGGGCGGGGTGGCTGCTGATCGTTTGAATCGAAAATGGATTATGTTTTCCTCCCTTCTGGTTAGGGGCATTATTTTAGCCTGCTTCAGTTTGCTTATGCTTCAAGGAAATGGCGCCTGGTTCCCAGTAAGCCTGTACGTCATGGCAGCTTTATTCGGAACAGTCGATGCATTTTTTTGGCCAGCACGCAGCTCGATTCTGCCCTCTCTTGTCTCTCGAGAACAACTTGCGCCAGCTAACAGCTTAATGGAACTATGCCATCAGATTAGCTTGGTTGCCGGACCGGTAGTTACTGCCTTATTAATTGGAACTGTTAGTTATCCGATCATGTTTATGATCTTGGCATGCACCTTCTTCGTAGGAACACTCTTTGTACTCTCTCTCCATTCACACTCATACACCAAAGACACGACTTCAGAGTCTTCAACAGAATCAAGGGCAAGCTCATATTTCAAAGATATCGTGGGGGGAATTCGTTTTACGTATTCAATCCCGATCCTTGCTCTTATTTTAACGACATCACTGTTCACCAACATGATGTTCTCTGGCCCAGTTAACATGATCATTCCCATTCATGTAAATGACCTCGGATGGGACGGGAGTGCTTTTAGCTCACTCAGTACCTCACTTGGAGTGGGCATGATTGTCGGCGGTATTTTGACTGGATTGTTTAAAGGATTCCGTGGAAAATTTATGTTACTCCCTGTCATTCTCGGATGTATGGGAGTTGGAATCAGCTCGTATTATTTCATTGAGGAGCTTTCCTTTGGACTTGTCTCTCATTTTCTCATCGGAATGGCACTCAGTATGACGAATATTCCGTTTATCACCTACATTCAAAGTATCGTCCCTGCCAACATGCTCGGTCGTGTCATGTCATTGCTTTCCTTGATGTCCGTCGGCTTTGGGCCAGTCAGCTATGCACTGTGCTCCTTTCTTCTCGCCAAAAACATCGCAACACCGAGGCTTCTATTATTCTTTGGCGGTATCATATTTGCAAGTATCAGCCTTAGCCTGTTCTTTTTCCGCTCGTTCTGGCAAATGGAGCAGCATCCGAACTGGAAACGACCTATGGTAGAGGAGCAGCAGCTTCCTGCCACCCTTTCTTCGTAACGCCTCTATTATAAATAGAAAGAACGCGCACCTCGCAAGCATGAGCTCTTGCAGGTACGCGTTTTGCTATTTAAACAGTTTGTTCTTTTTCAGCAAAGACCTTTACCAGCTGACGACCACCAAAGCCCATCCGTGTGACTACTCCGGCCTCATCTCGTACAAAGCGGATAAACATGTCGGTTTCTCCACGTTTCATGACGAAGCTGTCTTCTCCCACTGATCGTAGCGGAATGTTCGTTCCGTTACTTTTTGCTACCAGCTCATTTTCTTCGATTTCAACTGATACGATCGCCCCTTCGGAAGAACGATACTCGCCTGTAAATGCAGGGAGTGCTTCGACAGCCAGCTCATAATCCGGATATGGGAACGGTACCGTATCCGTAGAACGTCCGTTGGTCGCATTCAAAATACCGTGCATCAAATCTGCCATTGGCCCGCCATCTGTGTTCATCAATATGGCTCCTGTCAGGCCCCGCTCCGGCAATACAAAAATTTGTGCCGCAACTCCCTTGATCGCTCCACCGTGCTCAATGAGTGTTCCATCATGACAATTGGCTACAAACAATCCATAGCCATATGCTTGAAACGGAGAAATCGGGAAATGAGGCGCTATCATGGCCTGCACACTCTCCGGTGAGAGCAAGCGATTCTCTCCTACCAATCCACCCGTTCTGAATATTTCGGTATAGCGCAATAGATCGTGAATCGTCGATTTCAGAAAACCAGCGGAGCGCATCGATGGTGAATCCCACCACGAGGGGGAACGGTATACCTCACCGCCATCCTTTGGGCTTTTTCGGGTAAACAAGGTAGCTACCTCTGCTCCCTCTGGCAAATCTTCGACGAGAAAGGCACTGTTCTTCATCCCGGCTGGCACCAAAATATGGTCATGCACAAACTGCTCGTAAGAAATCCCGCTCACTCGTTCAATAATCAGACCGAGCATGGCATAACTGTCGTTGGAGTAGCTAAACTCCGTTCCAGGCGCACCTAAAAACTCGTAATCCAGCTTGCCGATGTAGGCCATGAATTCTTCTTTTGTATTGATCTCTTCCACTTTATCGAGATCAAACTCAAGACCGGAGCTAGAGGACTTAACGTCCCCACCCTTCAGAATACTTCTTTTCATCGCACCAGCTAATGTATCCAAAGGAGGGAATCCAGCCGTATGTGTCATCAGATGATGGATGGTCATCTCGCGAGTATAAGCTTCATTAGGTGTGCGTAGCTCTGGGAGATACTTAATGACCGGATCATGAACGGATAGCTTTCCTGCGTCCTGAAGCTGCATAATGGCCACACATGTAAAGGACTTGGTAGCAGAACCAATGCCAAACACTGTATCAGGCGTTAATGCTTTTGCATCCTCTGTGTTGTCTGCCAAACCGAAGCCATGGAAATACCTCCGCTCTCCTTGCTCTGCCAATCCGACCGCTGTTCCTGTTACTTTTGCCTCTGCAAGTAGCTTTTGCGCGTATTCCTCAAACGACTGTACCCAATCCGCCATGTTCCTTCTCCCCTTTTCACTTTAGCTTTTGGTTTAAGGCCGGAAGTTTGCCGTACGAATCACATAGTTACCGATCGCCTTTTGGTTCAGGACGTAACCGATGCCCGGGCTATCTGGAACAGCCAATTGACCGGGAGCCATCAGCTCTACTCCATTCTCCACGATGTCTTCCTCCCAGTAACGGCTGGAGGCGGCTGTATCACCAGGGATCGTGAAATTCGGCAAAGAGGTAATCGCAATATTGTGCGCGCGGCCGACACCCGACTCAATCATGCCTCCGCACCAAACCGGAATGTCGTGTGCCTGACATAAGTCGTGAATGCGTTTGGACTCTGTTAATCCACCGACCCTCCCCACCTTGATATTAATAATGCCGCAGCTGCCTAGCTCTATCGCTTTTCTGGCATCATCCACATTATGAATACTTTCATCGAGACAAATTGGAGTGGACAGCTCCCTTTGCAGCTTGGCATGATCAATAATGTCATCATGGGCGAGTGGCTGTTCGATCATCATCAGCCCATATTGATCCAGCTCCTTCATCACATTCAAATGCTCCATCGTGTATGCGGAGTTCGCATCCGCCATCAGCGGGACACCCTCTCCAAAGCGTTCGCGGATTGCTCGAATCACCTCTACGTCAAAGCCCGGCTTGATCTTTACTTTGATCTTCTTATAGCCCTCACCGAGATGGCGCTCTACTTTTGCCAAAACTTGATCGACAGTCGGTTCAATACCGATGCTGATCCCTACATCGATAACAGATTTCTCGCCTCCTAATGCTTTGGCGAGAGAGATTCCTTTCTGCTTGCTGTAGAGATCCCAGATCGCGCCTTCTAAAGCCGCCTTCGCCATGTTATTACGGCGAATGGGGGCAAACAGCCGATCCACATCTTCCGGGGTCTCGATTTCACTCGTGAACAGCTTCGGAATCATAAACTTCTCCATCATGTGCCATGCTGTCTCTGTCGTTTCTTCACTATAATAAGGGGCCGACATCGCCACACTTTCCGCGTGCCCTACCTCTCCCTCTCCATACACACTGACCAGAATGAGCTCCTTGATGGTCGTATATCCAAAGCTCGTTTCAAAACGGAAACGAAGTGGCATGTGCAGTTGCTGCAATTCAATTCGTTCGATTTTCAATGTACTTCATCCCTTCTGTTCCATATAAATGACAAGCAACATAATGTTGTGGCGAAGCAAGTGTAGCGACAGGACGCACTGTGCGGCAAACATCCGTAGCATAGGAGCACCTGGTATGAAACGCACAACCAACTGGAACATTCGCTGGAGAGGGAACATCCCCGGAAAGAACGATTCTCTCCTTCTTCCGAAACGGGTTGGCCTTGGGAACCGCTGACATGAGCGCTACCGTGTACGGATGCAACGGTCGCGCAAACAAATCCTTTTTGCTGGCGATTTCGACGATTCTTCCAAGATACATGACCGCAATTCGGTCGCTGATGTGGCGAACGACACCTAGATCGTGTGAAATAAACAGATAGCTCAAGCCTAGACGTTGCTGCAAATCCTGCAACAGATTCACGATCTGCGCCTGAATGGAGACGTCAAGTGCTGAAACCGGCTCATCTGCTACGATCAATGAAGGTTCTACCGCCAATGCTCGAGCGATCCCGATTCGCTGCCGCTGCCCACCGCTGAACTCATGGGGGAAGCGAGTAGCGTATTGAGCATTCAGTCCGACCATCTGAAGCAGTTCTTTTACTTGATCGCGCCTTTCTTTCGCACACATTTGCGGATCTTTGACGCCTAACGCTTCCTCCAAAGCCCCTTGCACGGTCATCCGTGGATTTAACGACGCATACGGGTCCTGAAACACGATTTGCATTCGTTTGCGGAGTGGACGAAATCGTGCAGCCGACATATCCAAAATGTTTTGCCTCTCAAATTCAATCGTTCCACCTGTCGGCTCAATGAGTCGCATGATGCTACGACCAGTCGTTGACTTGCCACAACCGCTTTCTCCTACCAATCCAAGCGTTTCGCCTTTTCGCAACTGGAAAGAAACCCCATCGACTGCCTTGATCACTTCGTCGCTATTGCGAAACATTCCTTTGCTAATGGGAAAATACGTCTTTAAATCGTTTACCGATAACAAGATATCACTCATACCGCCATCTCCTTGTTCTCGTACAGCCAGCATCGAACGGCCTGTGTGCCTGTGCCCGTTGCCTTAAGCGGCGGTTTTTCTTGGTAACATCGCTCTTCGGCCTGCGAGCAGCGGAAGCGGAATGCACACCCTTGTGTCACTTCACCCAGTAGCGGGACACTGCCTTCAATCGGATCGAGGCGTAGCTTCTCCTCCTCATCCAGATCGGGGATGCAGCGTAAAAGTCCAATCGTATAGGGATGCTTCGGATTCGAAAACAGACTGGCAACGTCAGCTTCTTCTACGATCTCCCCGTAGTACATGACAAGTACACGATCAGCCATTTCAGCCACCACTCCCAAGTCATGCGTAATGAGCAGCAGGGAGGTATGATCGTTCTCCTTCAGATCGTTCATCAATTCCAAAATTTGCGCTTGAATGGTCACATCCAGTGCAGTCGTCGGCTCGTCCGCGATCAATAAATCCGGGTTACAAGCCATCGCCATCGCAATCATGACACGCTGCTTCATCCCACCTGATAGCTGATGGGGATATTCCCGCATGATGTCTTCTGCCCGCGGCACGCCCACTTTTTTGAGCATCTCAACCGCTTTTGCTTGGCGTTCTTTTTTCGATAAATCGGTATGCAGCTGATACACTTCCTCCAGCTGTCGTCCGATCGTATGGACCGGATTGAGTGACGTCATCGGTTCCTGAAAAATCATCGCGATATCTTTTCCGCGAATGTTGCGAAGTTCACTGGCACTCAACTGGTTCAATAAGGTATCACGAAACCGAATGCTTCCCTCCATCTGCGCATTCGCCCGTGACAAGAGCCCCATGATCGCCAAGGACGTCACACTTTTTCCACAGCCAGACTCGCCTACCAGCGCGACCGTCTCACCTTTTTTCAGTTGAAAAGAAATGCCTTGCAGCGCTGGTAGCTCGCCCTTATCCGTCTTAAACTGCAAGCGTAAATCAATTACTTCCAAGAGTACCTCTTTCATCAGCTTGTGCCCCCTTCATCCATTACCTCGTTTTCGGGTCGAATGCATCCCGTAATCCGTCACCTAACAGATTGAAGCCAAGGACAACCAGCATAATGGCCAATCCAGGAAAAATGGACATCCACCAGGCCTGACTCAAGAATGCCTTGCCGACAAAAACCATGGCTCCCCACTCTGGCATCGGCGGTTGCGCACCCAGTCCGAGGAAGCTCAAGGCAGCTGCCGCCAAAATACTCACGCCGAATTGAATGGTGGAAAGCACGATGATCGGGGAGAGAATATTGGGTAAAATATGCTTCAGTAAAATCTGCCAGTCTCTGATCCCCAGAGCACGAACAGCCTCAACGTACTCTTTTTCCCTTATGGATAAGACTGCAGAGCGAACGACCCGCACATAAGACGGAATAACGGCAATCACTACCGCAATCATGGCATTCGTTAAACCGGGACCCAAGACCGCAATGACAGCGATCGCCAGAAGCAGAGCAGGAAGTGACATGAGAATATCCATGCCCTGCATGATAAACAGATCCACGCGACGATAATAGCCAGCGATAATACCAAGCGTTACACCTATCAAGGTAGAAAGCACAACCGTTATCAAACCCATCAGCAAGGAAATCCGTCCCCCGTGCAATAAACGGGAAAAAATATCTCTGCCAAAATCATCTGTTCCGAGAAAATGAGTCGTACTCGGAGCGCTTAATCGACTGTTAAAGTTCATTTGTTCGACAGGATGAGGGGCAATGACTGGAGCAAGAAGCGAACCCAGTGTGAAGACGATTAGGATAACCACACCCGCCATTGCTGTCTTATTGCGTCTCAGCCGTTTGCCCATCCCTCCCCAATACGACTCCGGACGATTACTGTTCACCATCCATCTGCTCCTTCCTTAGTCGAAATGGATTCGCGGATCAATCCGGCTGTAAATGAGATCCACGATCAAATTGGTTAAGGCAAAAATCAACGCCATGAAAAACACCATGCCCTGTATGGTCGGCATATCCCGTTTACTGATCGCCTCAATCGCCAGGCTGCCGATCCCTTGCAGAGAAAACACGGTTTCCACCACCACAGCTCCAGCCATGAGCGAACCGAACTGCAAGCCTAACATCGTGACAACAGGAATAATGGCGTTCGGCAGACCGTGGCTCACTATGATTCGGAAAAGTGCTGCCCCCTTGGCCTCAGCTGTCCGCATGTAATCCTGCTTGATGACTTCCAGCATGCTGGATCGGGTCATACGGGCGATCATCCCCGCTTCCGCCATACCCAACGTAATCGCTGGCAGCAGCAAGGAGTGAATCCCCTCATAGCCGGAAATCGGAAACAAGGCAAGTTTGTAAGCAAAAATCCAGATGAGAAACAAGGCAATCCAGAAGCCAGGTGCCGAAATACCGAGTAACGAGGTAAGCACGACAAGCCGATCGATGATGGTGTTTTGTTTGACGGCAGCAATCGTGCCCAACAAGATACCGAATATTGCGGCAATGATTACACTAAGGATGGCAAGCTGCATGGTGATCGGGAAACGGTTCATAATCTGATCCCATACCTTTTCGCCAGTGAATAACGATGTTCCCAAATCGCCAGCGAACAGGTTTCCAGCAAATCGCATGTATTGCTGCCACAGTGGTTGATCCAGACCTAGCGACGCTCTCATTTGACTGATGGCCTCTGGTGTTGCAAACTGTCCGAGGATTTGTGTTGCGGGATCGCCCGGTATAAGGTGCACCATCAAGAAGATCAGGACGGAAACGCCAAACAGTGTACCTACCAGGGAAAGTAATCTTTTTACTACATATCGGCGCATGCCCTCACCCCAGTTGTCTATTTTTCGAGCATGACATCATGCAACGTAATACCTTGCGTGTACGGATTGACCGTGAAGCCTTTAACGCCGCGAGTTGCTATCACCGTCTCACTAACCCATAAAGGGACCCACGGCAAATCATTTAGCAAAATCTCCTGTGCATCTTCGTAAATCTTGAGACGCGCCTGCTCATTCATTTCCAAACGTCCTTTGTTCAGTAACACATCCAACTCAGGGTTGTTGTAATGAGTACGGCTTGTTGAATTGCTCTTTTCAAAGATGAGGTACAAGATATCAGCATCAAACCAGCCGTAGTACATCAAAGCCATGTCATACGACTTTTTCGAAATGCGCTCTTTGATGGTTGTCATTTCTTGCACGCTGATTTTCATATCAATACCTGCTTCTTTCAGCTGGCTCTGCAAAATCTGCACTGCTCGTTGAAATGCTGGCTCTTGAGAGACGAGCATTTCTACAGACAACGGTTTTCCGTCCTTATCTACGATGCCATCCCCATTACTATCCGTCCAGCCTGCTTCCGCTAGCAACTGCTTGGCTTTGCCTAAATCTCTCGTATACAACTGCTTCGCCTTACTTTCAATCGCTTCACTGTAGCCATAAATCGTGGGTGCCAATGGACCATAGACTGGCTTGCCGAATCCGTTCAATGCTACCTGAACAAGTGGATCACGATCTACGGAGAGTGCTACTGCTTTGCGCAGACGAACGTCTGAAAACAGCGGGTGCTTATTGTTAAAAGCAATGTATTTGTTTCCAACGTCCATCGCTTTCTCAATCTTGACTCCGGGCAGTGCCTCAAGCTCCGCAACCGAGTTCGGCGGCGCATCATACAACACATGGACCGTACCCTTTTTGAATTCCATCAGGCGTGTATCGTCGTCTTTCATAAACCGGAACATCATGCTGTCGAATTGCAGAGGACCTTTGTTGGTAGCGTACTCCGGTCCCCAGTTATAATCAGGATTTTTCTTGTAGGTGAGCGAAGCCCCCCGCTCGCGTTTGTCAAAGATAATCGGCCCCGTTGCAGATGGGTTATCTGAGAAGCCATCCCCTAATTCTTTTGCCTTTTTGGCGTCAAGAGGTGAGACTAATCCACCGACAATGACGTTAACAAAAGGAGCAAATGGTTGGCTAAAATGCACCTTGAGCGTATGCTCGTCTGTTGCTTCCACTTTTTCAATCGGACCTGCAAGCCCCTTCACAGGAGAAATGGCAAGCAAACGGTCAAACGAATCTTTTACGGATGCTGCCGTCATTGGATCGCCGGAGTGATAGCGGACATCTTTTCGGAGGGTAAATGTCCAAACCTTGCCGTCCTGCGAGATCTCGTACTTCTCTGCCAAACCCGGATGGAGTTTGCCTGTTGCATCGCGGGTCAATAGAGGCTCGTATATTAAACTGTTTTCCATACTGAGCCAGCTCGTTTTGTGCATATCAAGCGAGTCTGGGTCCGTCAAGGAAGCGATGACTAATGTGTTCCCTTTGGCCGACGTGTCATTCCCCGTTTGATTGGTCGGCTGTGAGGAGCAGCCTGCAATCAACGCCGTTGCCACAAATACACTCAAGGCCCCTTGCTTCCACTTGTGAATCTTCATGTCCCATCCCCCTTATCAATGGCCGTTACACTTCTGTCCCTTCCACAAACGGGTATATTTGTCGACTTGTCTCTTCGTATTCTTTCAGTCTTTGTTGTACCTGTTCACCATCAGCCTGAACCACACCACTGATCAAAATATTCAGCATGGAAAAGATCGCCGTCATTCCTTTTAAGGCAGTAGGAGCAGGTGCGCTGACTTTCAAAATCTGGTCGGCTACCGGTCCAATCGGAGATAGCTCATCGTCTGTAATCCCGATGATTTTGGCACCTCTCTCTTTGGCTGCTTTTGCAAACAGGATGGTTTCACTCGTATAGCGGGGAAAGGAGAGTGCGATCACGAGCCACTCCTGATTGATCTGGGTCAACAGATAGTTGACGTCATCAACTGGCCCATTGTACAGATGCGCGTTTCCTCGGACGACATTCAGTGTAAAGGCGAGCCAATGGGCCGGAGCAAAGGAGCTGCGAAACCCTACGACAAGAATGTGTTTGGCTGCCATAATACTTGAAACCGCTTGCAAAAGTTGGTCCTTTTGTAGCTCCCCTAACGTTTGCCGAATATACGCAACATCCTGCTCCATGTTATAAGAAATCAGGTCTTGTTTCCCCTTCATCTCCACAGCCGCTGTACGAAAACTGTGGATGGCATCAGCTTTTGGGACTTTTTCCAATAAGGAGCTGCGGATCTCGTTTTGCAATTCGCTGTACCCGGAGTAGGCGAGAGCGTATGATAATCGGATGATTGTGGTTTCGCTTGTGCCGCTCAATGCCCCGACAACTTTGGCTGGTTGCAGTGCAACGCTCTTCGGCTCGGCGAGAATGTATTTGGCTGCGAGTTTTTGTTGGTTGGTCAATTCCGGATAATGCTTGCGGATGCGCTCCTGTACGGATTCCATGATCATCTACTTCCTTGTCAATTGATGTAGGTTCCACTCTGTGGCTGGGTCTAACGGATAAATCGGACGAATGGCGCGCTCGTATTTGAAAAAGCGGAAGTTTAGTGTCGTCAATCCCGGCGAATCAACGGTAATGACGCGTGCGCTGATCGGTTCGAATGATGCCCGGAAATGTGTGCTTGATTTCAAGGCCACGATCTTGTATTTGGTCACGTCAATTCCGTGCAACAGAAAAATTTGCTCATCCAGCACTTGCGATTTCACGGAGCAAACCAGTACATCAACCCCGTCAATTTGCAAGCGAACGGACTTGCCAAAATTCTCATGACCGCCTTGCCCCATCGGCGTCGTCGCAATGAATTTTCCATCTGTCAAAGCTTTAACGTAGGCTGTTACTTCAAGTGGCTCTCCATGCAAGTAGTCTGTCTTTCCACCAAGGGATAGCTGTATGGTAGCGCCTACTCCAGCTTGATGGGCAATCTGTACCACTTCGGGATCGTAAATAAAACCAAAGCATGCATTTGTCAGCTGGGCTTCCAGCATGGCCCGCAGTAAATGCGTACCGTCTCCGGGTGTGCCTCCGCCTGGATTATCTGAGGTCTCATTGATTACAATGGGCATCCCTTCCGTTTCCAGTGCCATCGCAATTCCTTCGGCAGGCGCGGGCATGTTCAGCTCGAACTCATCCCGCTTTTCCCAAATCAGACTGGCGACATCCTCGCTCACTTTTTTGGCGAGCTCCTGATCGTTATTGGTGACGCTCAAAACAGAAACGCCCAGCTCAGGAATGTCCGTATACGGAAATCCGTGGAAGAATGCACAGTCGATGACGCCTTCTTCCTTTTCCCACGCCCAGCAGGCTTCGTTTATTTCGCGTGCCGGGGAATGATGAGTAGCTGATGTCGGAATCAATAATGGCAGTCTGGTCAAATGCATGGTCGGCTTTATACCTTCCGTAACCATCTTGTGTGCCAGATCGATCGCTTCGATTCCACGTTCATAGCAATCCACGTGTGGGTAGAGATGGACACCCAGGAGCGCATCGGCTTCATCCACCATTTTTTGTGTCATGTTTGCGTGGAGGTCGAGCGTAACAATTAAGG
This sequence comes from Brevibacillus sp. AG, assembly GCF_028369215.1. Classification (NCBI taxonomy): domain Bacteria; kingdom Bacillati; phylum Bacillota; class Bacilli; order Caryophanales; family Paenibacillaceae; genus Brevibacillus; species Brevibacillus sp. AG. Next base: position 23,307 of record NZ_JAQMYO010000005.1, read on the forward strand.
GAATGTCATAACCGACCAACTGACGCACGGACGCCAGAATGTCGCCTTCCAGGTCATCCATTCCTTCAACGACCCCCGCTCCGTGAAGCCCTAGACAAATGGCATCTGCACCTTCTGTCGCGGCAATGGTGTCAAGAAGCTCCTTTTTAATCCGGTCGTACGCTTCTCGCAAAATCGTCCCCGCTGGATACGTAAAGGTGAGAAAGGTCGGTAGTAGCTCGATGCCCAGCTCTTCGGCGCGATCCACCATCCCTCCTGGAAAGTTGCGAACGCCCCGATTGCGATTTACAATCGTTTCATGATAATCCCACTCATAGCTTTGAAACATCTCAAGCGTCGTGGGCACATTGGAAAACGTGTTTGTTTCATGCGCAATCCCACCAATAATCACCTTCATTCTTAGAACCTCCATTCATTTTTGAAGTATGAACTTTAAATTTTTGATTTTTTTGAAGTTTCAACCTTTGTGGACATTATAAAGGGAAGAAAATCATTTATTCAATCGCTAAATCATGAACGTTTTATCTATTCTGCTATACTCGTTGATTCATAAACAAAAGCTCTCCCTAGTACAGGGAGAGCTTCTTTCGTAGCTTATGCCATTTATGAGGTTTTCCATTTTGCCAATTCAGATGGGAACTTGTCATTCAGCACTTTGATATATGTACCCTTCATCCCTAACGAACGGGATTCCAGCACACCGGCACTTGCCAGCTTGCGAAGAGCGTTCACGATGACAGAACGTGTCAGACCTGCTTGATCTGCCAGCTGACTAGCTACCAGCAGACCTTCGCGTGCATCCAATTGCTCCATAATTTTTTCAATCGCGATCTGTTCACTGTAGGACAATGAAGAGAGTGCGATTTTGGCAAATGTTTTGTCGCGCACTTCATTTTCAATCTGTTCTGTGCGCTGACGAACGATTTTCATACCGATCACGGTAGCACCGATCTCGCCCAAAATCAGATCCTCTGTTTCGAACTGACCGTAAGCACGCAGCAGGACGAGTGTGCCAAGACGGCTTCCCCCTGCATTGATAGGAACAATCGTCGTCATCATTTGCGGGAAGATCGAATTCAACTCTTTTGGAACCAGGCTGTACGGACTAGTAACCGGCTCGTTCGCCAAGGTTTGTGTAACTTCCAGCAGCTTTTGATGTACACCTTCCTGCAGCTGCGTGGAAGAACGACCGTCTTCTTGCAGGGAAATTTCCTGATTCATTCCACTTCCCAGGATCGAGCCATCTGCGGTAATGATGTAAACATTTGCAGAAATCACTTCAGATAAAAGCCTTGCGAGATCCTGGAAGCCTACTCCGCTGCCACCCATTGTTTTTTGAAGCATCACATTAATTTTTCTCGTTTTTTCTAACAAATTCATAATAATATCCTCCTCTGGATTCTTCATGCTCACAGTATTGTCAGAAAAATCCAGCCCTATACATGCAAATCGAAAAATTAAAAAGAAAGTTGTGTACAGGAATTAGGTAGAAGCCTCGACACCGATTCATAGATCAATGACTATCCTATAGGGAATTGACTACGCCTTACATGTGGGAGGAAAATCGATGAGCTTGTTTAACGGCGGCTTTAATGGGATTGCGCTAATTCTCGTCTTGTTCGTTCTGTTGACTATCGTAGGCGTTGGCGATGATTAAGACCTCCATAAAGAAAAAAGGCTGACAGAGTGGTTTTCACTCCGTCAGGCCTTTTTTGTATATTCTCTATCGAAGCTGCTGCTTAATGAGTGCTTCAATCGCTTCTGCAATGACATGCGTATGCTTGTTCACATCCGCATTCGTTAAACGGAAACGAATATAGCGTTCATCGAGATTAAACGCTTCTTCAAAAGATCCCATAAAGCCTCGCGCACGTTTATCCAGTTCCAATAAAACTTCCAGTTCGCCATCGCGAAGATAGAAGACTACTTCGAGTTCCTCCAATTGGCTGCGGTAAGGCCCTGTCGGACGGAATTCAAATTCCTGTACAAACGGATGTTTGCGACCTAGGTGGCGATTGTATTCACAGTCTACCTTATACAGCTGGAATCCGATCTGTTGAACCGCATCCAACACTTTAGACATTAACGGATGTGGGCGAACCTCGATGAAATCGGAATCCCCTGGGTCAATCGCATTTTTAATATCGAGACCTGTCCGCAAGTAAACCGGTTGGCGCCCCATCGTCAATGGCGTTTCATAAGGTAATTGAAAAGCGAATGGCAGAACGGCTTCTTCTTTCGGTTTCAATTGTACCCGCTCAGACAGACGATATTTTACAAGTGTGCATTCTTCCTTCGTCTTGGTGTCGTTGACTTCTCTTTCATAGTGTGTGACGACATACATGTAAATCTCGTCGATTTCTTGGGCCACATCTCCTCCCTTGATATGGACCTCACCTCTGACCATATCTCCGGGAATGAGTGAATCCTGCTCAAGACGTGCATCTACTTGCGCAGAGCCAATACCTACACTAGCCAACAATTTTTTGAACATAGACATGTGTTCGCCTCTCCTTTATACCGACCCAGACCTACATAATCTGGCTATCAGATATTCTATATTGAAATATACGGCGGAAGAAATAGAAAGTTTCGCGCAATCTTTTGCCAAACATCATCAGGTATAACGTCCGCTGTCACGAACACATGCAGCGTTCTACTGATTACCACCGTTTTGATTCGTACCTCCACTGTCGTTCGATCAGACAAAATGTATTCGCGGCGTCGCAGCATTTCATGCAAGACCTGATGGACCTCCGCAACCTGCTCAACCTTCTTCCCTTTTAACGAAGCGAGATCCTTTTCCACGCGATCGACTACTTGTACCACAATGGTGGCATGGAGTGGCTGCTTCTGATCCGCAGTGAGTACAGAAGCGCGTACGTCTTCGATGACGGTCTCTTGCTTTTTCCGATAGACCCGCTGATTTTGCTTCAGCTCCAGATTTTCCTCGTACAGTTTTTTATTTTGTAGCTCCAAGCTTTTTTTGATCAGCATCATCTGTTCCATTTCGCGTCCGTATGTAAATAAAATCACGCTTCCGCCCAAGACGCACCCCATGAGCAAAAGAGCGAGGTAACGTTTCCAAAGAGTCACCTTCATGAGCGCACCTGTACCAGCCAATGCACACAAATCGTTCCGATATGGGCACCCAAAAATGCGACGACGATCATCAAAAGCTGCTTAAAGACAGGTGTCAAATTTCCCATCAATATTTTTTCGATCTGCAAAAACGAATCAAAGGTTCCACCCAATGCCCCAACTAATCCCCATATTTTGAGCTGGTCAGCCAATTGGGCCATGGATAACAGCGGGGGCTTTTCTGTGAGAAATGCGCCCACCCCACCTGAAAGAGCGCCGCCGACCACAATGCCATAAGCCACGAAAAACGTCAAAATGACTTGTGCCATGTTGTGCTTCATCCTTTCTTCGAACAAGCTGCATATGCTTATCCCTACGCTCATCATCCCGGTTTTATAACAGGACTTGTCAGCGTTCCAAATAAAAAAGCGGCATGCTCTATTTGGCAGCATGCCGGATCGGTCAGCGTTGGTTCCTTCTCCATTTCTTCAGTTTCTTTTCAATGCGCGGCGAATTCATGATCATAAGATCCGTAAACAAGTTGACCATTTTCGGATTACGCAGCATCTGGTTAAACACCTCTGGATTTTGCTTGAACCATTGCTCATTGGCACGAATCCATTTCTTGAAACCTTCGTTTGATTTGTAATAGTCATTCAATTGACGAACCGGCCGATATGCGCTCATCTTAATCTATCCCTTCGTCAAAAAATATAACGAGGAGAAAAACGATCACGATGATCCAGATGATCACTTCGAAACCTTCCTCGTTGAAGAAACCAAATCCTCTCACGTCAGATCCCCCTTTCATCCTGCCGCGCTCCTCGCACCATTCCCTACCGCCCATGGTACCTTTCCCTATAGGTATATGTCGTTCCACGCTTGTTGGATTGGACGCTTGCCTGCGTTCATATCGATTTTGTGTGCTGGCCTATATTTTGATTGTGAAAACGGCTAGACGTTTTTCATACAACAGGATGAGCATACTAGAGAGGAATGAATCAAAGAGGAGACGAACATGACAGCCTCTACTGGATCACTGTTACGCAACAAGCCTTACTTGCTGTTACTGATAGTCGTCTTTTTCATGCACATGGCCTCTTATCTGGTCATTCCCGTCTTCCCAGTCTTTTTGCAAAAGGTACGGGTTCTTTCTCTCTCCCAAGTCGGCATCATTTTGGCAGCGGGAAGCATCACATACCAAATCGGAAGCTTGGCAGGCGGCTTGCTGTCAGATCGCTGGGGCAAACGCTCCATCCTAGCCTTTGGGGCATTCCTTCAAGGATGTGCCATGGCAGGCTATCACTTCAGCCATTCTTATGGTTTCTTCTTGTTATTCTCCGCTGTCAACGGCTTAGGTCTTGGCCTGCTCGCTCCTACCATTAAAGCCATGATCGCGGATGAAGTGGATGAGAGCCAAAGAACCGCTGCCTTCTCGTGGAGAGGGATACTCGCTCATAGCGGGATCATTGTCGCTGGCTTGGTCATTACGTGGATGACTGCGGGTGGGAAACAACCGTTTCTCGTAGCTGCCTTTGTGTACGGAGCACTTGCTGTCTTTTCTCGCTTCATCCTCCCCGATGATCGGTGTGTGGGAACAGATTGCAAGCAAACGCCGATCAAGGAGTATCGTCACATCTTGACCCATCGCAGCTTTCTGCTTTTTTCCGGGATCTCGCTCTTAATCTGGGCGCTTTACGCTCAATTCGCCATGATCCTGCCGCTGCGGGGAGAGCATGTCCTGCATTCCGCTACGATGATTGGCCTCATTTGGACGATCAACTCGCTCAGTGTCGTCGTCTTGCAAGGGTTTATCTCACGTTTTGTTCTACAGCGCATCAATCCGTACTTGTCTGTAACGATGGGAACGATCTTGTTGGGTGCAGGGCTTACGCTCATGGGATGGGCGAACCACTTTCTAACACTGTGCGGGGCAGCTATTCTTTTCATTTTGGGTGAGATGCTGTTTATGCCGATGCTGGACAGTCTCGTCACTCATTTCGCAAAGGAAGAATGGCTGGGAGCGTACTTTGGCTTTTCCAATTTCGTATCTGGTCTTGGAACGGCTCTTGGGACGGGATTGGGTGGAGCGATGGTTGAAAAGCTAGGAGGAGTCGGCAGCAATTATCCGTGGATCGGCTATGGAGTGCTTACGCTGTTTTTGGCGGCCATTCTTGGTCTGTTTGCCGTATATGCAATTCCTCGCCACAAAAACACTGTGCTTGACTCACCCTCAAAAAATCGTAGAAGGGAAGGCGCCACATGAGCGCAGAGGAACACACACAGCATCAACCCGAAAAGCAAATGGAAGTGCTTAGGCGAGTGCCGCTCACCTCCCTATTCATCCAACTGGAGGACCATGTATCCTCCCGCATTCGCCAAAAAACAAATTCGCCTTGGCAGCCATGGCTCTAGGAAAGGAGTAGTTACATGACCAAGCAAAGCAAGGATTCCTCTGTACAGCAAAATCGACCAGATGAGCGCAATCGCCAGCCCAAAACTGTTCAAAACGATGCACCGGGCTATGGAGACAAAAAACTGGAGGGGCCAAATCGTCCGTCCACCTAACCCTCAGGCAGGCAATCAATAAAAAAAGTCATTTTGCGCCTTCATGCAAGGGCAAAATGACTTTTTTCGTTTCATTTACGCAATCGGCACGAGCATGTACGGCAAAGAAAATCCTTCCAATCTCTCCAAAAATGCTTGGCGAGACTTTTCATCAGGCGCAATCAGTTGCAGATAGCGCGTGAAATAAAACACGATGCGATCTTCTTTGCCCTCTTTTAAGCGATAGTGGGACAGCTGCGCGATGTCCGTCAAGTTGTAGAAGTATTCATAGTGCTCCTGTGTAAAAGGCACTTGAAAGATCCGGCTGACGACTACACCATTGCTCAGATTTTCCCGCATGTTCTCTTTTGTTGCCCCGAGAAAACGAAGCAGTTCACCAGCACGCTTCGCCCCGACCTTTTCCACCAATATGCTATCGTTGTACTCCACTTCCAGATCGGTCAAGTTGTTAGAAACGGCTGCAAGCATTGCCATCAACACCTTGCGCACTGCCAGATTCTCCGTAGCGAATTGATTGTCAAATACATTAAATTCAAAGGACGTAACTTCGCCCTGACGCCGTGTATACAATTTGATCGCGTTCAAAAGCACTCCTCCGCTTTCTCTTTCCTCGACGATATTCTCCAGACCATTTATCTAGGCAAAATGGATTCCCACGTGGCACGGTCCAGCTTGCGAATGACACTGAACAAGAGACGCTTGGCTGCCTCGTAATCCTCGCGATCAATGATCGAAGCATGGCTGTGAATGTAACGGGAAGGAATGCCAATAACGGCAGACGGTACTCCCTTGCCATGGTACTGTACGACCCCTGCATCTGTCCCGCCTTTTGCCACATAAATCTGGTACGGAATGTTCTCTTCTTCGCACGTGGAGATAAGAAGCTCACGCAATCCTACCGGCATGACGTACATCGGATCGTAGATGCGCATCAAAAGTCCACCGCCGAGCTTGCCGCCATCGTCTTTTACACCTGGTATGTCTGTAGCTGGACTCGCATCCACAGCCAAGAACAAATCCGGATCGATGGACGCAGCCGCAGTTTTCGCGCCGCGCTGCCCGGACAATTCTTCCTGTACAGTAGCCCCGACGTAGACGACATTCGGATGATCTGGTTTTTCGTGCAGCTCTTTTGCGAGCTCCACTGCCAAACTGCAACCATAGCGATTATCCCATGCTTTAGCCATTATGCGGCGTGGATTGGCCATGACCTGCAATGGGCAAACCGGAACGATTTGCTGGCCAGCCCGTATTCCTACCTGTTCTGCTTCCTCACGTGAATCTACGCCGATATCAATGTACATGTTGCGTACATCCATCGGGCGATTGCGCTGATCGTCGCTCAAGACATGCGGTGGGATCGAGCTGATTACGCCTTCGACTGGTCCATTGTCCGTAATAATTTGTACACGTTGCGCGAGCAGGACCTGCCCCCACCAGCCTCCCAACGTCTGAAAAGAAATAAATCCCTTATCAGAAATTCGGGTGACCATGAAGCCCACTTCGTCCATGTGACCCGCTACCATAATTTTCGGACCGTTCTCGTCACCACGCATAACGCCAAAAATACTGCCCAAATTGTCGTACATGAGTTCACTCGTATAGCTGCTTATGTATTCCCGCATAATCTCGCGTACCGGACCTTCGAAGCCAGGCGCTCCTGGTGCCTGCGTCAAACGGTTCCACAGCTCCATTTGAAATTTATTTTCCATCGCCACAAATCCTCCTCGACCCTAGTTTCATGCCTATTATCCTTCTCTATTATCCGCGAGAGAGAATTCAGACGCAACTCCTCCCAAGCAGGAATGCAAGCGATTGTCCCGAATGAAGAAAAAAACACGAATCGTTTGAGGAGGAAAAAGTAGATGACAATCACGTTGCGAAAGTTGGCCGAATTCAGTGAGATTGAGCAATTAGAAGCAATGGAGGGGAAAATATGGGACCCTTCTACTGCTATTCCCCACCATATGACACTTACCATGCAAAAGTTTGGCGGTCTGTTTTTAGGGGCATTCGATGACGAGGAAATGATCGGCTTTTTATACAGCTTCCCGGGCTTCACCAACGGAGAATCCCATCTTTGCTCGCACATGCTCGGCTTTTTGCCAGAGTATCGCAAGCAGGGGCTGGGCGTACAAATGAAATGGCTGCAAAAAGAAGAAGCAGCAGCAGCAGGCTATTCCAAAATCACATGGACGTACGATCCGCTTGAGACTGTAAACGGTGTTCTGAACATCGCTAAGCTGGGAGGTATCGTTCGAACTTATTTGCCAAACTGCTACGGCCAGCTCGATGACGACTTCAATCGTGGACTGCCGACAGACCGTTTCCTCGTGGAATGGTTTATCGGAAGCAATCGTGTGGAATCTCGTCAGTCTGGAAAGAGCTCTGCTCCCTCTTTTCAACAGGCGCCAGACCTATTGCGCTTTGAAATCAAGGATGGTATTCCACATCCTATCGAAATCGATTTGTCACGCGATGAGCCTGCGGTACTGCTCCCTGTCCCTGCCTTCTTCCAAGATGTAAAACGAGCGGATATAAGCGTCGCTTCCTTGTGGAGAGAAATGACGCGCGAATTGTTCACATCGTATTTTGCCAAAGGATATGTTGTCACGAATATCCTCCGTGGTCCATCCACCGTTCGTTACGTCTTAGAAAAGCAGCCATTTCCTGATATTTTAGGTGCCTCGTCCTCTCTATCTTAGCTAGAATTGCGCGTCGGGTGATCAGGTTGTGGTAAAATGGTGGTTGCCCAACCCTATACAACAAAGGACGAGAATGAAATGAATCGATCACAATACAATTATGACGTTATCATCATAGGCGGCGGCCCCTCTGGGCTGATGTCTGCAATTGCTGCTTCTGGCCAAGGAGCGAGAGTTTGTCTCGTGGAAAAAGGCTCGAAGCTCGGACGCAAGCTCATCATATCGGGCGGCGGACGCTGTAATGTAACCAATGCCAAGGAACAAGATGAATTAATCAAGCAAATGCCAGGAAATGGACGCTTCATGTACAGTGCTCTCACCCAATTCGGCAACCGAGAGATTATCCAGTTTTTTGAGGAGATGGGTGTCGCGTTAAAAGAAGAGGATCGGGGCCGTATGTTTCCTGTCACAGATAAAGCAGTGACAGTCGCTCAAGCATTGATTGATTTATTGAAGCGCCAAGGTGCCACCATTCATTTAAATGCCGCTGTAAAAGAAGTTCTCTATTCGGAAGGGAGAGTCGGTGGCATCATGCTCCAGTCCGGTGAGAAAATCACCGCGCCTTGTGTGATTATTGCTGTCGGAGGCTGTTCTGTACCACAGACAGGGTCTACAGGCGATGGCTATACATGGGCGAAAGCAGCCGGGCACACAATCACAGAGCTGTATCCTACTGAAGTACCGCTTATAGCCAATGACTCTTTTATTCGCGACAAATCAATTCAGGGTCTATCGCTGCGTGACATCACGATGACCTTGTATGCGCCCAATGGGAAAAAGATCAACACCCAAGAAGGCGATATGATCTTCACTCATTTCGGAATATCAGGCCCCGCCTCCCTGCGCATGGGACACTATGTCTCTGTGTCGCAACGAAAATACAGTGCGGTTCCTCTATCTCTGACAATCGATCTCATGCCTGACAGAACAGCCGAGGAAATCATGGCGGAAAGTTGGCAGTTGATTGAGGAGCAGCCAAAAAAGGCAATAAAAAATGCAATCAAAGGCTTCCTCCCCGAACGGATTATCCCACTCTTGCTTGCGATGGCAGGAATTTCGGAAGAAACGACTTACAGCCATATGAAAAAACAAGAGTGGAGCAAGTTCACGAGCTTGATCAAAGCTTTTCCACTCACCATTACGGGGACGCTCTCTCTTGAGGAAGCGTTCATTACAGGTGGTGGTGTAAGCGTAAAAGAGATCGATCCACGCTCAATGAGGTCCAAGCTCATGGATGGGTTGTATTTTGCTGGCGAGGTTATGGACGTCCACGCCCATACCGGTGGTTACAACATCACCATCGCCTTTTCGTCCGGCCATTCTGCGGGTACGCATAGTGCGCAGGAAGCATTTGAATTTTTTTACGAGAATGACGTTTAGATGAAGTGGGATTGGGGAAACTATGAATCAGGTTCTCTTTTCATGAAAAGAGAAATCAGCACATTACTCCCCCCTAGTTGTAATGTGCTGGTTTAACAGACCTTACTCCCTTTATCTTCCTAGATGGGCATCGCCTGCGTGAGCGATGCTTCTTTTTTTTGCCCAACAAAAAGCACCTGCTACAAAAGAAGGCTAGGCCATCTTTTCATAGCAGGTGCTTTATTCGTCATTATTGGTTTATCCGACAAGGCGAAACAAATACGCAAACCCAGCGAAAAAAAAGGCTAGGCCCAACAGAAAAAACGTGTTGGCACGCTGCTTAATGCGCCTTTCGTCTCCTTGAAAATGAGCGTTCATCCGCGATTGCCAGCGTTTTGTCCTCGGCTGTACCATGACGAGAATGCCAGCTGCCAGTAAGAAGAGAGGAAAGATCATCATCGGACTCATCCCTTTTTCTTACGACGTAGAAGCCAACGGTTGTCCTCTTCGGCTGGTGCGCCTTCGATTACCAGACGGGCCTCCTCGGCAAGCTGATAGGCTTCTGCAAAAGCTAGTTGTCGAAATGATATCTCTGCCTTCGTCAACAATTCATTGACCTGGCGATTTTGGCGGCGATAACGGTTCGTATACTGAATGGCACCCTCTGCCATCTGACAAGTTGTAATAATGCGTTCTGCCATCCGCTCTGTTTCGCCGACCAAATCACTTGCGTCCTGAACCAGCATAGCCACCTCTTCCAGATCATAGCGGTATTGCTCCATGATCGTTTGCACGCGGCCCAACGTCTGCACGACTTCTTCAAACATGTATTTCAATTGATCCGGAATCCCCGGCAAGTAGCTGCGCTTGATTTGCTGACGGACGCGGACTAATGTGTTAGAAATTCGCTCCAGTTCATCCAGCGCATCGTCTTCCGTTTCGATGACCAAATACGTTTGCTCTTCTTCTTCCGGAATCAGCTCTTCCTGTTCAGGCTGACTCTTTGGCATGACCAGTTCATACTCTTCTTCTTCGTACGTAGGCTCCTCTGCTTTAACTGCTGGCACAGGCTTTTGTGCTTTTTTATTGAAAAGCTGAGGAATTGCTTGCAACAAAACGGAACGTTCAGCTTCACTCAGCTCTGAGGATTTTCCTCGCACTGGTCGCTCTTCTTCCACTTTCGACTGCTGGAGATGAGTCGGCTTTTCAGGATCTGTTTCGCTGGTAGAATGCTCGATCTTGCTAGCTGGAGTCGGCTCAGGTATACGAATCTCCGGCTCCACAGGCGCGGATGTCGCAGCTACTTGCTGTAGCGAATCATCCTGTTCCACCTCTTCTACTTCTGCTCTCTTTTCTACCTGCACAAATTCTGTTTCATCATTGCCTTGATTCACTTCTGCTTGCGGTTCCGCTTCTGTATATACCGTCGCTGCTGCTTCATCACGAGCAAGAACGCCATCTTCTATCGCTTGATACGTTGCATCAATGAGTACTTCGAACGCTTTGACATGGGTCAACACCATTTCCAGGCTGCCCTCTTCCAAAGAGCTTTTCGCGGACATGACCAATTGCTTCGCCTGCAAAAGGGCATTGTCCAAGGAATCCTGTTTTAAATCAAAGCCGTCACGAAAGGCCTGCTCAATTCCTTCTTCCAGATGCTTGAATTCTTCCGGCATTTCTTTTTTCACACGTTGCACAAGCTTTGGAATGAGCTCCATTGCTTGTCCTACCTGCTCCAGTACTTGCTGCGCTTTTTGTGTGGTTTCGTACGCAGCAATGTCGTCTCCTGCCGCACGCGCAGTTTTCACGAGTTTTCGCATTGTGTCTACTTCATCGAGCGATGCTTTCAGCTCATGGAAAGACAATCCGTATTCCAGACGCAAATCGGACAAACGTCGTTCCATCTGCTCCACTTGCTTTCCGATCTCTGGAACAACAACCTTGTTTTCTTGCTTGGTAACGGCCACTTTGGAAGTGTCTGTTTTTAGCTCATTCAGCTCTTCTTCAATTTTTGAAATGGCCTCTCTCGCCTCATTCAGCATGCCAAGTGCCAACGTAAAACGGAAGCGATCACAAGCCTCTTCCGCATCGAGAATCATCATTTCCACATCAGGGATGCGAATGCGCAACAGATTTTCTTTTTTGTCAGCCAAGTGGTGGTAACGTACTTCTGTCATGCCGCTGGAACGGCGAAGCGGTTTTTCCACCTCGATGACATTGAGCTTCTCAACGAGCTCTTCCTTCCAATCCTCTACATCGTCTACTTGAGCAAAAATAGCACGGCGTCTGATCATCGCATAAATCAATCCGATCGATAGGCCAGCAAATACCGCCCCCACCAGATAGATCCACCATGGAATGCCTCCGAGAGCGCTACTGCTTTCACTCTCTCCCGCTTTACTTGCGTCTGTCTCACCCGGTTTTGCTGTTGCTTGCTTGCTTTCCATGCGGCTAAGCTCTTGGTTTACTTCCGCAATTAACGTCTGAATCCCGGTCAAATACTGCTTTTGTGTACGGAATGGTTCATAGAAAGACGCGATCTTGTCATGCAGCAATGCCATCGTGGCACCTTTTGCCTGTAAGCTAGGACCTGCATAAATCCCCAGCTGTTCGGTGTTTATGTCGAGTACGATCATGAGTGCATCGTCGGCTAAATTGTAATTGTCAAACAGCTTTTGCGCGTAGATATCCGGAGATTCGGCTTCTGGTGCAGTGCTTTCCACTACCACGACTTTGTAGCTGCCCGGTATGCCGTTCAATGAATTGGCAAAGGCGGTCCTGTCTTCTTTTTTCAAATAGTTGTCAGCGTCCTGAACAACTTCTTCTTTTTTATCTGGAAACGGCGTCGCATAAGCCGGATTCGTATATAACAACATGCCTGCCAAACAGAGCATGAATAGTTTTCGTTTCACTTGTCATACATCCCCTTACTAGAATCATTCATTGGGAGAGGCCACGCCTAAACGGGCAGCAAAGAACCTCGCAGATAACACATAATCGAGGTTTGCAGCCATTGGACGAACTCCTCGGAAGATGGTTCCAGATCATAGACCTGGCGAACCATTTGTGGTTGCAAAAAAGGATATATCATCTGGCTCGTCATAGCCAGCACTGTACAATCAATAGAGACGGGCAAAAACTCACCCGAGACGACACCGCACTCGATCACACGAGAAAGACCGTGCTTCCAGCGGCTCATATATAGCGTCATCACTTCACGTGCAAGCATGGATTCTACGCTCAGCTCACGATGAATCAAACGCGTGATAGGCGCATGCTCACATTGAAACTGCAAATACAGCTGCACAACTTGTTCCAATCGTTGATAGGCAGGGATGTTTTCCTGCTCGTTTTCCAGTTCTTCCAAAAGGCGAAACAACGTCTCAAAGTAAGAAGCAATCAACGTCTCCAGGACTCCTTGCTTCCCTTCAAAGTGATAGGAAATCAGCGCGGAATTTACTTGAGCAACAGAGGCAATTTGTCTTACGGAGGTCCCTTTGTAGCCATGAACATCAAAAAGTTTCGCTGCTGCGGATAAAATACGCATTTTCGTCTGATCCATCAGGCATCTTTCCCATTGTACAGATTATTCGACGAAAAAAGATAGTCTTGTTGTATGTTCGACAATGTTTTCCAGAATTCCTTCTAGAAATGCTGATTCCATCGAAAAAAACCGCTATCGCATAGATTTTCTTCCACATAAGAAGTACGTAAAAAGCATCGAACACGTTACCTCCATTTTTAAATTTTCCCTGACAGAAAAAAGACGCTCCTGTCTGTTTTGCAAGAGGAACGTCTCACTTGATTACTCTTACTCCCTATTTGCTTTTTCCTATGGAGCTGTGATGGGGGCTACTGCTCCGTATTGCTGCAAATACGTTTCTACTTGCGTATGCTCTTTTACACGCTGATCGTTTAAATCGTACGCAGATCGAATGGACATCGTCATGTTCGTGGGGAGCATCGTTTTTTTGTTGTAGTGAATCGTATACTCTGCCTCCACTTCCATCTGGTTCACGAGCTCGTTTACGTCCACCTTTTTCTTGGACTGAATCGTGGGTCCAGAATGTTGTGCAGGCGTCCCTCTCCAATTGCCTTCCGAGAGTGACATCGCTATCTTTAGCTTCGGTATGTAGGGTTTCTCTCGCCCTGCTATCGATTGGACTTTTGCTCCCGACTTTGTTTGTTCTTGCATTTGGGAAACAAGCCAACTCTTTAGTTTGGCAGAATCCAATACAACTCCGAACGCCTCAAAATCGTCTTTTGGATTCTCATCAGGCAGCATTCGAACGTTTCTTTTCATGTTGTCGATTTGCTGAAAGGAAGCCATAGGGTTCCAGTTGTTCATTTCTTGATGCAGGGCCGGACTATCCCCTGCGACATGTTTCCAGCTTTCGTTTTGACCATGCTTGGTATACAGCTTGTTCCCATGACTAAGTAAGGATAAGTTGTCCACTCTGTTTTCTTCTGGGACAGAGAGCTTCACGTTCATGTAAACAGCCTCTCCGTCCTTTCTGCCCGAAAAGTTAACCATGTTCGCATTGGCACTATTCGCCGTCAACAGCTTGGTTTGCCCGTAGAACGCATACGATTTCTGCGCATCGAACTTGTCACGTACCTGCTCAAACGTTGTATTCGCATCCTGCTTCACACTCATTTGATTACAGCCACCTACAACAACTGTACACACAAGAGCCATCACGCAAATGGGCCAATACTTCTGCATAGATGCTACCCTCCCTCGGCTACCCTGGGTTAACCTCATGTGGGGTCCCAGGGTAATAGTCCCTTTTAGCGTTTCCGGGGAGGAATAGGCTTATTCTACTTGCAAGCCTCTCTTGTACGATCAGGTTTTACAGGTGGAAATACAAGATGCGATCCTGCTCTCTCACTTCAATCTGGTGGAGAATCATCAACAAATCTATGTGCCCTAATGTCTCGGATAGCGTCAATGGCAATTCTTTTTGGTACAAGCCTGGAAATAAGAGAGCATTCAGTTCAAAAGCTGTCTTTTCTCCATCTGCAAGAAGCCTGCGGAGCGTGTCTGTTCTCTCCCAGTTCTTTTGCAGTCGAGCGAGTATGAGCTCTCGATGGTTGTACACCGGTTGACCGTGCCCACTGAGGACCTGTTTGATCTCCATGTCCGCACACATTTGCAACGCTGTGCGGTATTGAATCAAGGTCAGTGGTCTTGTACTCGAACGATTCCGGGGTGGTTCAATGAAGGCATTGGATGATATTCGCTTGATGATATGGTCTCCACCAATCATGACTTGATCCTTTGCCCGATACAACGACAGATGGCTTTGGCTGTGTCCTGGTGTATACAGTACCTGCCAGTCCTCCAAATACGGTACCTTTTGCTCATGCTTCAGATGAAAGTCAATCTGGCTTGGCGCAGAAAACGTCTTCATCAGCTTGTGAAATTTCGAGATAATGACCATCATTTTTTCTGGTACACCACTCTGGATATACAGCTCTTCGAAAAACTGATCATGAAAAGTCATAAACTGCTCATCCTGCTGTACATAAGGTGTTGCCTGCGGATGGGCAAACGTCTTCGCTCCCGATCGTTCCCGTACTTTTTCTAACTGCCCGCAATGATCCACATGATGATGCGTCAGTATGACTTGCTCGATATCTTCCACGCTGACCCCAATCGATTCTAAGCCTTCTGTTAAGGCCGCCCACGCATCGTCGGTCAATGGACCCACATCAACCAAGGTCAAGCGCTCCCCTTTTAACAAGTAGACGTTTACTGCCCCCACATCAAAAGGCGTAGGTATTTCCAGACAAAAAATATCAGGTGCTACTAGGGTCGCGATCGTTTGCTTGCCATCGTTCGTTGTCATTTTTTATCTACCCCTCAAGTTTTTTGCCTTTTTTTCCGAAAATGAGAAAAGAGCCATTGTTTTGGCTCTAGGCGAGAACAACTTGATTTCTACCTGAATTTTTGGCTTCATACAAAGCAATATCTGCTTGATGGAACAGCGCTTCTACACTCAGGTTTACATCCATCTCCCTGCTCCATTTCGCTAGTCCACACGAGATCGTGACTTGTGGAGACGTCTCCTGCTCGACGCATTCCCGTATGCGCTCTGCCACGGAATGCGCGGTGTTTTTGTCCACACGCGGCAAATAAACAGCGAGTTCCTCTCCACCCCATCTTGCCGCGATATCACTGTCTCGGATGCTATGTCGAATCAGATTGGAGACCTGAATCAGTACTTCGTCCCCTACCTGATGGCCAAATGTATCATTCACGGTTTTAAAATAATCAATATCGATCAAGATCAACGAGCCATAGTTGTCTTTTTGTAATGACCCTCTTACTCGTTCATTCAAATGTCTTCTCGTGTACAGACCCGTCAAATTATCCGTAATGACCATTCGTTCCATTTCATTATGCAGGACGGCGTTGGTCATTGCCAAGCTCGCGTGTTGTCCAAATATTTCGAGGAGTTTGTAGTCGTCAAAACTAAAAAAATGATAACGGGAATCTGCGACTAAAAGGACTCCACTAATCTCACCCTCAACAACGAGCGGTACCCCCATGAAGGAACAGCACGAAAAGAGCGAAAAAGGAAGCGGTCCTGCCCCTGGTTGAGCCAGCAGCAATGCCTGCTTGTTTTGCAAGATTTGCTGAAATGGCTTTTCTGTAGAATCGATAGCCATGCCATTGAACGCTGGAATGGAGGAAGAGAGCACATCGAAGCAATCCTCTCCTGGCGTTTTTCGCAAAATAGCACAAAACTCTGCATCAAAGGTAGCCCGCATCATCGTCGTAACAAAATCGAGAATTTCCTTTAAATCAAGACTTCTGTTCAACTGGCGCGCCATCTCATTAATCAAACGCAATTCTCGAATCAAATTGCGCGATTGCTGATAGAGCTGTGCGTTTTCAAACGCAGTGCCAGCCGTATCCGCCAAGATTGAGATGTAGTCCTTTTCATGCTGATTCAAGGTGATTCGCTGATCGGACGTCACTTGTAAAACTCCGTAGATTCCCTGCTTGCCTAAGAGTGGCGCTGCGATCACCGTCACCTGTTGCTCCCCTTCTCCCACTTCTTCGGCAATGAGACGTCCTTCCAAATAGGCCTTGGTACTGGTAGACGGCTCTACTTCTTGAAAAGAAAGCTGTTTGACCGGGGTGGTTGCATTGGGTTCAACCGTCAGGAAAAGCTCTGCCGACAAGTACGGATAAAGGCTGGGAATGCTCGTCACGATTTCATGCAAAACATCATTCACATCAATCGATGCCTGAATCTTTGACATCAACTGATACAACAAATCTTTTTTGCTCGCTTCACGGCGTAGGTCGTCCGACATGATCGAACGCCAAAGCGCACAGCTTGCCTTCGCGCCTACTTCCTGCAAAAAAGCAACATCCCGTTCATCGTACACGCAATCTGACTCTTCGGGTGGCAGATGCAAAAACAGTGCGTAGAGCGGTGTTTGGTTCAAGGAGACAGGAACGACGACAAGCCTGTGGTCGTCTAAAATGGAAGGCACGACCTGCGTCGTACCGAATCTCGAAACCAGTTGGGCAATGTGGGTTTGTCCAACTTCGACCGCTTGCGTTGTTACGCTCTCCTGCGGAATCAATGTGGCATTGTCCGCGAGCTTCACGGCCGAACAATAGCCTTTTTGGATAATGTCACTGATCTGACCCGTCAAGCTTTGCAGCAGCTCTTTGGTCGTATCATGCAACGTCAAATCCATGACAATCTGGCTTGTGACGTGTTGAATATAAGCATCATATCCCATGCGAATCAACGGCTCTAGCCCGCGCATGTAGGATGACAAATCGAAATGAATATGGTCTTCGGGCGCTATCATGCCAATGACAGCTCGAACCCTTCCATCTTTTTCACACAAAGGAAAGGCTCCACACACGTTGTTCGTTTCACTTCTCGTTTTGACTACGATCTCTTTGGAGGAAAGTGCCTCTAAAATAAAATCAAAGACTTTGCCAATCGATACATCGTGTTGCAGGGTAAGCCCTTGAGAATTCCGAGATGGACCAACCTGCATTTCCATGAAGTTGATTACGCGGCCCCCGGAATCTGTCAAGAAAAGGATGCCTGGGCGCTTTTCCGGCCAAGATTGTAAGATAAAATGGGCCGTGTAGGAAAAGACCGTCTCTAACTTCCCCAACATTTTACTTGACACGAGAAACTCCCTCTCTCAGCATTTTCTCAAGCTTTCAAATGGTCTGTATCATTAACGGATAGAACTTCCCACCTACGATCTACATACCGAAATATCGTAATACTGGTATTATCGATACGTGTGATACCCGTTCCTTGTTCTCCTACCGTCACATAATGCAAGAAGCTATTAATGAGACCGCCATGCGAGACAACGACAATCGCCTCACCTGGGTGGCTCCCTGCTATTTCTGTCATGGCAGCTACAGCTCGTCGCTGCATGTCTTCGAATGTCTCAATTCCACAGGAGGCTTCATCCTGATTCTCAAATCGCTCACGTATTTCTTCATAGGTGAGCCCCTCCCACTCCCCATAGCAGCGCTCCCGCAAGGTTGTCCGCGTAGAAACAGAGGATTGGAAGTTACCAGCAATCTTGGCAGCCGTATCGTGTGCCCGACTGAGATCACTCGAATAAAAAGCGTGAATCTTCTCGCCTTGGAACCTGTCTGCTACTCGCTCGGCCTGACGTACCCCGAGCTCGTTCAATGCGATGTCACTGTGGCCTTGTATACGACGAATCTGATTCCACTCCGTCTCTCCGTGACGAATGAGATACATGATGGTTTCCAAAACGATTTATCTCCTTACCGTTCTGTATTCTATTCGATAGTATTTCTTATTATATAAGATGCATGTTCACAATTCTAGATTGATAAAAAAACATTTGGTACAAAATTCCTATATTTCATTCCTTTCTGCAAATACCGGACACTTTTTTTTCATGAATTTGAACTGAAACGAACTTTTACTTCCTCTCGTCAGAGGTGATAAGAAGAATATGACATCGTTGGAGGGGTTCCTATGAAACCGTGGATCATTCGGTCTAGCTCATTTGTTCTATCTGTCAGTCTGTTGCTGCCTGTGGCTCAAGCGCATGCACAATCACCTCATGTGAGTACCAATAAAATGGCGACTACTGTGGCACAAGCAGACTCTGTGGCACAAGCCAAAGCAAAGCTGTCCAAGGAAGCAGCCTTGGCTCTCGCTACAAAAATAGTGCCTACCGCCGGGATGACGGTGCAGAATGTGTCATTTCGTTCAGCGGATAGCTGGCGCCCATTTCCAGAATGGTCATTTAGTTGGGTGAAGAAAGATCCAGAAAACGGCGAAGTCCGTCTATCCTATAGCGTCAGTATCCACGCCAATACAGGCGAACTGACTTCCTATTCGCGTCAAGAGCAGGAAGCATCTCAGCTTCCCTATGCAAAACGAATTTCCTATACAGAGGCGCAAGAGCAGGCGAAGCGCTTTTTCGAGAAAAACAATGCAGGAAAAGCAGCGGAAACAAGACTGTATACACGTGATATGCCAGAGCCAAAAACTCCGCTGAACTCGGAAGTCTACTATAATTTCCGCTTTGTTCGTGACGTGGACGGCATTCTCTTTCCTGACAACGGCGCAGATATCACGGTAGATGCTTCCGGCAAAGTGACCAACTATTCTCTGTCTTGGAACGACGTGACTTTCGAGAACACGGATACGAAAATCTCAGAAGAAGAAGCTGAGAAACTGTTTAAAGAACAAGCGAATCCAAAACCAGTTTACCTGCTGCCATGGGAGCGGATGGAAACTCAAAATAACAAGCCGTCTCTCGGGTATATGAATCCCTTCACATTCTACATTGATGCGGAGACTGGCAAAGCATTGACACAATCGTTGACCTCGTATCAACTAGCGAAAGATCCTGAGCCTGTAAGCAGCAAAGTCCTTCCTGCACGCCGCAGCGGACAACCGCTCTCCCAAGAGGAAGCTGTACAATGGGCATCGAAAACGTTGAATTTGTCCAACTACGAGCTTCGCTCTGCCAATTACAATGAAAGAGACTACCGTGGCAATCGTCCCATCTGGGATCTCGAATTTGGCGAAAAGGGCAATAGCGAAGACGGATTTGCGTATGTCTCCGTGGATGCTGTAACCGGGGACATCTACCGATTGAACAAGGACTTCCGTGGCCATAAAGAAAAAACAACCGCTTCTAAAAAACCAGACACGGAAAAATTCAAGGCAAAAGCGATGGAAACAATTCGTGATTTGGCGCCAACCATGGCCCACCAGCTTTACTGGACAGAGCCTATTGAAGAGGAAAACCAAAACCAACCTGTTGATTCCGAGCGGACGCAGATCCGATTTGAGCGTTTTATCAATGGAATAGCTGCAGCTAGCGGCTCTGCCCACTTCACGTTTGACATCGAAACAGGCGATCTGCTGAATTACAGTGCTGAATTGGGCAACGAAACATACCCGACACAAGTTCCCAAGCATCTGCCTGCTGCCGAAGCGAGTGAAAAGTGGTGGACTGAGACAAAAGCAGAGGCCGTTTACGCCCTCGTCCCCCTTACTCCTGAGGATGCCAAACGCGCAAAAGAGCAGCCTTCCTACACACCGAAGCGAACGGCCAAGATTGTCTATCGCGCAACAATGACGCCGTTTGAGCAGCCGTACTACCTTGACGCTGTAACAGGCGAGTGGAGCTCTACCTCTACTGGCAAAACGATTGCGCTGCATCGCCCGGCTCCTGCCGATTTGAAAGGTCATCCAGCAGAGAAGGAACTCTCGTTGATGTATGAATATGACGCACTATCGCTTGAAAACGGCAATATTATGCCGCAAAAACCGATCACACGTGGCGAAATGATTGAAATGCTCATGATCAGTCTCAACCAGGGCAGACACTATCCGCAGTACTCTCTGGAACGTAAGGCCACCTATAGCGATGTGGCAAATGGTTCGCGCTACTTCTCAGCCGTAGAAGGTGCTGTTGATCGCGGACTTCTCGATAAAAATGCTTCCAAGCTGAATCCAAATGAGACGATTACACGTGAAGAGCTCGCGGATATGATTGTTCGTGCACTCGGTTACAAAAAACTGACGGACTTCCCTGGCATGTTCCAATCTGAGCTCTCAGACATTGCCAATTCGAAGTACCGCGGTTCGATCATCATCGCGACTACACTCGGTATCGTGCCGACTGACAAACAGAAGTTCCAGCCGCAAAGCCTCGTCCCTCGTGCCGATGCAGCCATTACCTTTACCCGTTTCCTTGAAAAACGGGATACTCCAGACGGTCCTGTTACTCTGTTGCGAAAATAAACCCAAAAAGCGCCATCCATCCCACTTCTTGCGGCGGATGGCGCGCTTCTTTTCCCTTGACTTTACTATATCGCGCCTAGTATTATTGAATGTATGTGTACAGGGTAGCATTGATTGTAGGTAAAAACGGAAGGATGTACCCTCTTAGTTCCCTCCCTTACAGACTGCGGCTGATCATCTGTGAGGAGCACGATGCGGAAACGCTACCGTCCGAAGTTCGTGTAGATAAAGTAGGAACTAACCTGCCGGAAGTAAACACCTGCGAATCCATATTAAAGGAGAATGAATACATGTCACGTTACACAGGACCTCGTCACAAACTTGCTCGTCGTCTGGGTATCTCCCTCGATGGTACAGGAAAAGACATCAAACGCAACTTCCCTCCAGGTCAACACGGTCACAACAACCGTCGTAAACTGAGCGAGTACGGAATCCAGTTGCAAGAAAAGCAAAAACTGCGCCACATGTTTGGCCTTAACGAAAAACAATTCCGCCGCACTTTCGACAATGCTAGCAAAATGGCTGGCGTAGTGGGCGAAAACTTCATGAAATTGCTGGAATCCCGTCTGGACAACCTGGTATACCGCATGGGCTTTGCTCCAACTCGCCCAGCTGCTCGTCAGTTGGTAAACCATGGTCACTTCCTGGTAAACGGCAAAAAAGTAAACATCCCATCCTACCGCGTACAACCGGGCGATGTAATCTCCATTCGTGAAAAGTCCCGTGGTCTGCAACTGATCAAGGACGCTCTGGAAAGCCGTACTTTCCTGCCGAACTACGTTACATTCAACGATGCTGCTGCTGAAGGTACCTTCACTCGTCTGCCAGACCGTGAAGAAATGCCAGCTGAAATCAACGAAGTTCTGATCGTTGAGTTCTACAGCCGTTAATCGTCTGAGGATAAAAAGAAAAAGAGTAGTGCCGCTTGTCGGCCTGCTCTTTTTTTATTGCCTTCATACACCCGACAACTTTCAACGGTTTTTGACACATTTTGCTATCTCCTTCGCATCTTCTATCCTCTAGGTTCCTCGTATGGTATAATCAGGGGGTATGCTAGGGGGTCGTAGACTATGTCGAATAACCACACATCTTCCTCTGAACCGACGAAGAAAAAGCGACGCAGAAGCCGTGGTAGAACGTTTTGGATCATCTTCCAAATCGTCTTCGTACTCGGGCTAATGGGAGCTGCAGTCGCGGGAGGAATCGTGACAGGTTATGTTGCCGCACTCGTGAAGGACGAGCCTGTGCGCAGCAAGGAGGAACTGGAGAATAAAATCTTCACCAACTATCTGACTGGATTCGCCTACTACAGCGACGGCTCTCTGATCGGCCAATTGCGGGCCGAAGAAGGCGATCGACGTTTGGTGAAGAAAGCAGACGTTTCTCCCTATTTAATTAATGCCATCATTGCAACTGAAGACAAAACCTACTACCACCACTCTGGAGTTTCGCTTCAATCTACCATGCGTGGAGCGATTCAGGAAATTACCAACCAGCCTGTCGTAACAGGTGGTAGTACGATTACACAGCAGCTTGTAAAAAATACAATCCTTTCTGCTGAAGTTAGCCACACCCGTAAGGCCCGTGAAATCTTTACTGCGATTCGGATCGAGCGCATGTTTTCCAAAGATCAGATTCTGGAAGCCTACATGAACGAAATTTACTTCGGAAAAAACGCCAACGGATCAAACGTATACGGCGTTCAGGCTGCCGCAAAAGGGATTTTTGGCAAAGATGTAAAAGAGCTCGGGCTCGCTGAGGGCTCCTATCTTGCGGGCATGATTCAAAACCCAGGTGCCTACTCTCCATTCCGTGCAGAAAGCTATCAGCGCGGGAAGGAACGCCAAAAAATGGTGTTGGATCGCATGCTGGAAAATGGCTACATCACACAAACCCAATACGATGGAGCTCTCGCCAGTGATTTGAAGGCACAGCTAGCAAAACCGACGCAGCAAGCTTATCGAGAAGTACCTTTCTTGATGATGGAAATTGAAGATCGTGCCGCACGTCAACTTGTGGATGCAGACCTCTTGGAAAAAGGTCGAGACAAATCAACCATCGGCCGCAACGAATACCGACAGCTGGTTGAAGAGAAACGTCGCGACATACTGCGAAAAGGGTACAAGATACATACCACAATCGACAAGAGCGTATATGACATCATGCAGGCTGTTGCAGCCGATCCGAAAAACTTCGGTAAGAATCGTACCTATACGATTCGTCGCTCGAACGGCAAAACAGAAAAAATCGAAAATGCTCTGGAAGAAGTCGGCGCAATGCTGATTCACAACAAAACAGGAGCCATCCTCGGCATGATCGGGGGACGTGACTTCAAGGTGGAACAGACGAACCACGCCACCGTACCACGCCAGCCTGGTTCGGCCATGAAGCCACTTGCAGCTTATGCTCCTGCTTTTGAACTGGGATTGCTCCAGCCAGCATCCCCAATCGATGACGCTCCGGTGCTACTCGCTGACGGCCAGAACGGTTCCCATTTACCTAAGAACTGGAACAACAAATGGCAAGGGATGATGAGTGCCCGCGAAGCACTGCGGATGTCCTGGAACATTCCGGCGATCAAGACGTATTTGAAAGTTGGCATTCCAACGGCTCTTGAATACGTGAAGAAAATGGGGATCACAACATTGGTGGATGCTGACAACTATGCAGCCACCGGCGTAATTGGCGGTCTTACTTACGGAACAACTGTCGAGGAAATTACAAACGCCTATGGGACATTCGCAAATCACGGTTCTTTCGTGGATGCCTATCTGATTGACCGAATTGAAGATAACACTGGAAAAGCAATTTATCGCCATGAAACCAAACCTGTGCAAGTGTACAGCGAGCAAACAGCATACTTGATCACTGATATGATGCGTTCCGTTGTCAATAACGGTACAGGTACACACATCCGCAAATACGTGCCGCGCAAAGTCGATGTGGCAGGTAAAACCGGAACAACGAACAACAGCAACGACCTCTATTTCGTCGGTTACACGCCAGAGCTGTCCATGGGGGTATGGGTTGGCTTTGACGAGCCATATCCAATGCCAGACGCGGACAAATATGTTCCGATGGTCGTATGGGGTAAGGTCATGAAGGATGTCATTGCGAAGCATCCGAACCTTTCGCCTCCTGACTCCACCTTTAAAAAGCCGGCAGGAATTGTCAGCGCGACTGTTGACTCGAAATCAGGTCTTTTGCCAAGTGAGCTTTCAAAAGAAGCTGGCCATTTGATCACTGATATATTCAACAGCAAATTCGTTCCAACGAAGGTGGACGACACCCACCAAAAAGCACGACTCATTTCGTATAATGGCGAACGGTATTTGGCGAAGGAAGGAACACCTGAAGATTTTGTTACCGAAGGCGTCTTCTACCGCTCACCTGATCCGCTCCCTACCAAGGAGCAAATTCAAGCGAAAAACAATAGGGTCGCCACCCAACCACCAGATTGGGAGCAACGCCTGCCTGATAAGGAAGACCCTCGTACAGAGCAAGGTGGAACACCATCTTCGCCAAGCGGTGTAACAGCTACGGGCTCAGGCAAGCAAATTACGCTTACCTGGCAATCAGCCAAAGAAGCTGACTTGGTCGGTTATCGCATCTACCGCGCTGATGCGCAGAACAGCTTTGTCAAAGTAGCGACTGTGAAAGATCCATCCGAATTGACTTTTGCCGATACGACTGCAACCCATAGAGATTTAGGCTATTATGTCACTTCTGTGGATATCGCTGGCAATGAATCGCAGCCTTCCGCAATCGCTTCTGTCGGATCTACACAGACATGGCAGTTGCCTGATCCAAATCAAGGTACGGAAACAGGTCTCCCGAATCCGACGGACAATAACGGGAATGGTCAAACAGATCCAGGTGGAACTGCGACGAACCCACCAGATGGATCAGGAGGCACGAATACAAACACAGATTCCGCTTCACCACCTGCTGCTCCGAAATCCTTGTCCATCAAGAATACGCCAAACGGTTGGCAGCTACAGTGGAAAGGAAGCAGCTCGTCTGAGCAGATGTACAACGTATATTTTAGCCCAGACTCAGCAAGCGGCTATTTGCTACTCGGTACAGTCTCTAGCACAAGCTTTACTCACGCAGCAGAAGTACCGAATGGCAGCAACTATTACATTACCGCAGTCAACAGTTACGGAGAATCGCCACATTCTAACATCGTAACTGCCAACACCACAGAATAAACTGGAATAACAACTGACAGAGATGGTTAGACGCCATCTCTGTTTTTCTACAAACGTAAGGGGGGGAACTGATGGAGCACGTCAAACGCTATCATTCATTGAGCCTAATGGTGAACAACAAGGAGCTGCTCGTCGAAGGACCGATTACAGGAAGTCATCTGGCCTCATTACGCTTTGATGAGGGTCTGAAAGCTTTTCGTATCCCTGAACAGCAGCATGAAGCTCTCATCGAAATCGCAGATTTGCCTGAAGGACGCATTATTATTGCACGCGAAGGAGACCTCGTCCTCGGCTACGTTACCTTTCTGCACCCCGATCCACTGGAGCGATGGTCACAAGCGCAACTGCCCGATTTGCTGGAGCTCGGCGCGATTGAAATCAGTCATAAAGTGAGAGCGGGTGGCGTAGGCAAAAAGCTGCTGGAAGTCGGCTTCATGGACGACGCCATGGAAGACTACGTCATTATTACAACGGAGTATTACTGGCATTGGGATCTGAAAGGAACAGGACTCGATGTATGGCAATACAGAAAGGTTATGGAAAAGGTCATGGGCAGCGCAGGCCTTAGTTGGATGGCGACAGACGATCCGGAAATATGCTCACATCCCGCCAACTGTCTCATGGCCAAAATCGGCAAGCGTGTACCGCCAGAAACAGTCGTTGCCTTTGATGCTATGCGGTTTCAAAATCGTTTTCTTTACTAGTTTGGATGCCTTTTGATTCCAGGAGGTCACTCTTATGCGTATTGAAGAGATTATGCGAAAAAAAATTGTCACGATCCAGCCATCCACTACCATCGGAGAAGCGCTTCTTCTCCTCCGCGCAAACAGAATCAGGCATTTGCCTGTCATTGAAAACGACTCACTCGTAGGCATTGTCTCGGACCGTGATCTGCGAGACGCTCTCCCCTCTCGCCTGCTGACGCATGACGATGACGACACCGTCCTGCACAAGCCTGTAGCCGATATCATGAATCAACAAGTTATCACTGCCCACCCACTGGATTTCATCGAAGACGCAGCCCTCCAACTATATGAGCACAAAATCGGCTCGCTACCCATCGTCGAAGGGAATCGGCTCGTAGGATTGATCACAGAATCGGATCTTTTCTCTAGCTTGATCGAACTTTTCGGCGTTAACAAGCCTAGCTCCCATATCGAAGTCGAAGTAGATGACCGCATCGGCATGCTGGCAGAAGTCAGTCAAGTCTTTCGCGATGCACAAGTAAATGTCACGAGCGTTGTGGTCTTTCCTGGGAAACAGCCTGCAAAAAAGAATCTTGTTTTTCGGGTACAGACAATTGATCCACGTATCGTGACGCAATTACTCCTTGAAAAAGGCTTTTCCGTAATCGGACCTACGGAAGGAGGGATACCCCAGTGAGCCGAAATGCTCGTCTGATCTACTCTCCAGACTACACGCAATATTATTTTCATGATGATCATCCGTTTAACCAGCGTCGTCTGCTCCTCACACACGATCTGATGAGCAGTTACGGAATACTCAAAGACTCAGACATCCTGACTCCCCGACCGGCGACAGATGAAGAGCTTGCCCTGGTGCATGACCCACGTTATATCCAATTTGTTCGCGATCAGGGCCATAGTGAACACGAGCTTCCGCAGGCAGCCAGTTATGGCTTGGGAACAGAGGATGTTCCCTGTTTTTCGAACATGCATGAAGCGTCCTCGCTGATCGTCGGAGGTACGTTAAACGCAGTGGACGCGGTTATGAGTGGACAGGCAGAACACGCCTTCAATCCCGCTGGCGGACTGCATCATGCCTTTCGTGGACGCGCCTCTGGATTTTGTATCTACAACGATTGCTCCGTCGCGATCGCTTATTTGCGAAAAAACTGGAATGCGCGTGTGCTGTATATCGACACAGATGCCCATCATGGAGATGGGGTACAGTGGGCGTTTTACGATGACCCTTCTGTACTAACTGTGTCCATTCACGAAACGGGAAAGTATCTCTTCCCGGGAACAGGGAATTTGTCTGAACGTGGAGATGGAAGCGGTTACGGTTATTCTGTCAACGTTCCGCTCGATGCCTTCACGGAAGACGATTCTTTTCTGGAAGTATATGAAGAGCTGGTGTCAAAGCTAACAGCTGGCTTCAAGCCTGATGTCATTCTGACCCAAAATGGTTGTGACGCTCATGCGTTTGATCCCCTCACCCATTTGTCTTGCTCAATGAAAATTTATCAAACCATTCCTCGTCTTGCCCACCGTCTTGCTCATGAATATAGCGACGGTCGTTGGATCGCTGTAGGCGGCGGGGGATACGATATTTGGCGGGTGGTGCCGCGGGCGTGGACGCTGGTATGGAGTGAGATGAGCGATCAGCCTCTGACAGACAGTGATCTTCCCGAAGCTTGGCTCAAGCGCTGGCAACCTGAGACGGATTTGCCCTTGCCACCTCGGCTTTTTGACGAACCATTCCCAACAATCCCACGACGAGCAGAGATCACGGAAAAAAATCGTCTTACGTTAGAACGTGCGATGCTGAACGCACCTATTGGATGAAAAGTAAAAAAAAGCGTGCTGCCCTCGTACCTTTGGGTACTGGTCAGCACGCTTTTTCTATTCCAAACCCTATTTCACTAGCTCTTCCAGCTCAGAAGGTGCAAAGCCTTTTACCGCTTTATCGCCTACGACTGTTACAGGTACACCCATGAAGCCAAAGCGCTCCACTTCCTCTTGATAGGCACGACTCGTCATAACATCGCGCACTTCAAAGGAAACATCTTTTGCTGTCAACCAATTTTTAACCATGTCGCAATCCACACAGTTTTTCGTCGAGTAGACGATCACTCCCGCAGCTGTCGATGCTTGAGAAGCTGTCAGCATATTACGGACAATCGCATACGAGCGCTGGGAAGCCAGCTTGGTAAATTCCACGAAGTTTACATGCGCGGAGCCGTCTGCTTTATCCGACATCGAACGAACAACGACAAACGGCACGCCATTCATCGCACATACTTGTCCGACAGATGCCCCTTCCATTTCGGTACAATGTGCTGCGAATTGCTCATACAGCCATTGCACCTTTTCCCGACTGGCAACGAACTGGTCGCCGGACAAGATACGCCCGCTCACTACTTGAACTCCCGCTTCCAGCTCCTTGCCCGCATCGATCGCTTGCTGCATCAGCCCAGCATCCGCTTGCCAAGTCCATTGCTCTGTAAACGGTATCTGTCCTGGCTCAAAGCCAAGCGGTGTCACATCAATGTCATGTTGGATGCAATCCGTCGAAACGACAATGTCACCAATATTTAATTCAGGGTGAACAGCTCCTGCCACACCTGTGAAAATGACACGTTCTACTTGGAATGAATCGATGAGGATTTGTGTCGTCACGGCAGCATTCACCTTGCCGACACCTGATTTGCACAGCACGACATCCTTGCCTTCCATTTTACCTGTGTAATAGGTAATGCCTGCTTTGGTCGCAGTAGTCGTCTCTTGCATCGCTTCCAAGTAAAGCGCGATTTCTTCATCCATCGCGCCGATAATTCCGTAACGCATTTCCCATCCTCCTCTTGCTGTCAATTGCCTACATCCCTTTGCAATCAAGCTTGCTCGGGCTTAGTGCTCTCCCGATACTCAATTCGATGCGGCAGCAGCACGACATGCTCTTCGACATTCTCGTTATTCATGTACTTGGTCAACAGGCGCATCGCCACCGCACCAATATCATACATTGGCTGTACGACAGAAGTCAGTCGTGGACGTACCATTTCAACCAGACGAATATTATCGTGACCAATGACTTCGATGTCACCTGGCACGTTCAGGCCAGAATCTTGAATGGCGTGGATCGCGCCAATGGCCATCTCATCATTCGCTGCGAAAATCGCCGTTGGCGGATTTTTAAGGGCAAGAAAAGCTTTTGTAGTGGACAAGCCAGATTCATAAAAGTAGTTGCCTGTCGCAATCAGCTCTTCATCCAACTCGATACCCGCATCTTTCAACGCCTTTTTATAGCCTTCATAGCGCATTAACCCTGCCAATGGATCGTTTGCAGGACCCGCGATCATCGCAATGCGCTTGTGCCCGCGTGCAACCAATGCTTCTGTCGCATCGTATGCGGCTTGGAAATGGTCAATGCTAACCGACGGCAGTACGTTGTCTGCATCGCGAGTCGCGGCGAGTACAGTCGGTACAGACGTGCTTGTTAATGCCTGCAAATGATCTTCTTTGATTTCTGCGCCCAGGAACAGAAGCCCGTCCACCTGCTTTTCGAGCAAGGTATTAATGAGCTGCAATTCCTTTTCCATCCGTTGGTCAGAGTTACACAGGATGATGTTGTATTTGTACATGGTAGCGATATCTTCAATCCCTCGCGCCAATTCGGAGAAAAACAAACTGGAGATATCCGGGATGATGACACCAACTGTTGTCGTTTTTTTGCTAGCGAGTCCACGAGCAACCGCATTTGGTCGATATCCCAAGCGCTCAATCGCAGCCAATACCTTTTTTCGGGTCAAAGGCTTTACGTTGGGATTCCCGTTGACTACGCGGGAAACTGTCGCCATCGACACCCCCGCTTCTCTTGCTACGTCGTATATAGTAACCGGCATCATGCACCCTCATTTCCCTATTTTTTGGTTTTCATAAGCGTTTTCATAAATATATGCACCTATGATACGACAAGCCGTATGCCGTTGCAATCGTTTTTGACGGCTTGCGCACCCGTTACTTCATAAGTTTGTTCATCGTTTTCAAAAGCTCATCAATTACTTCATGATCGCCTTGCTGAATGCGATCCATCACACAGCTTTTCATATGTCCTTCGAGGAGCATTTTCCCAACCGCATTTAGTGCAGATTGCACAGCCGCAATTTGATTGAGAATGTCGTCGCAGTAGACATCCTTCTCTACCATTCCGCGAATTCCGCGAACTTGTCCCTCTACCCGATTCAGACGGGAGATGAGATTAGACTTGATTTTATCTGGCCTTTCGGTGGACCGATCAGTCGAGCAGCATTGATGGTTGTCTTCCATATGGCCTATCCTCCTTCACCAATATCAGCACGTAATTCTAGCTTACTTGGTCGCCAATGGTTCGTCAAATGAGAAAGGTCCCCCCGCGCGCAGGAAGGACCCTCAAAACGTAACCGAAAGGTATTCTTATGCTTTCGCTGCCACAATCTCACCTTTGTACAGGCCAGAAGCGAGCAGTTCATCAACGAACTCGTTGAATTGTGGAATGTTCAGCTGTTGCTTTGCATCAGACAGTGCCACATCTGGATCTGGGTGAACCTCTACCATGATTCCATCAGAACCGACTGCGAAGCCTGCTTTTGCGCAAGGCAAGAGCAGATCACGACGACCTGTAGAGTGCGTCACGTCTACAAACACTGGCAAGTGCGTCTCCTGCTTGAGGAGTGGTACAGCAGAAATATCGAGCGTATTGCGTGTCGCTTTTTCATACGTGCGGATTCCACGCTCGCACAGCATGACTTGTGTGTTACCTTCGGACAGGATGTACTCTGCCGCGTAGATGAACTCTTCAATCGTAGCAGAGAGGCCTCGCTTCAAGAGGATCGGCTTGTTCACACGACCTGCTGCCTTCAGCAACTCGAAGTTTTGCATATTGCGAGCACCGATTTGGATGACATCGATGTATTTCGTCGCCATCTCGAGATCTGCTGGCGTCACGATTTCACTGATCGTTACGAGGTTGAATTCATCCCCGATACGCTTGAGGATTTGCAAGCCCTCTTCACCCAGACCTTGGAAGTCGTATGGCGAAGTACGAGGCTTGTACGCACCACCGCGCAGTGTGCGCAGTCCGCGTTTTGCGTGGTTTTCTGCTACTGCTCTTACTTGCTCGTAGCTTTCCACGGAGCATGGACCTGAGATAAGAATCGGATTTTTCCCTCCGAACTCAACGCCTTTTACAGTGATAACAGTATCCTCTGCCTTTTTCTTACGGCTAACGAGGAGTACTTTTTTCTTATCGTCGTCTTGCAGATCTAAGGAAACTTGGAAAATTTGCTTGAACAAATGACGAATCGCATTGTCATTGAAAGGACCTTTATTGTTTTCAACGAGCAGATTGAGCATTTGGCGCTCACGCTCTGGGTCAAAACGGTTGCTGCCCTGTTTTTCTTTTTCTTTGCCGAGCTCTTGAACCAAGGTAGCTCGTTTGTTGATCAATTCAAGAATTTGCAGGTTGATCTCGTCTATCTGCTTGCGCATGGTTTCGATTTGATCGTGTGCCATCTCTCTCCACTCTCCTCTTTTTATATAGGGATTTATCGATAAATTAGGGTAATTATAATCGATTCAAACACCCTTGTCAGCAGTTTAGCGCCAAAAAGCGCGAAAGTAAATTTTTTCTGTTTTTTTATCTTTTCAAATTATTCGTCAAACCGAAGAAGATTCCTTGATTCGACAGGATTCTTTCCCTTTTGAATCGAATAGTTTTGGATATATGTTCTAGCTAAAAGTGATTGTTCCTTTCCGATGCAGTCCAAAATCACCGATAAGTATTGTAAAGACTTTTTGAACAACCTCTTACAAGGAGTGACCTACTTTTGTCTGACATCACAGCCCCTGAGCTTATTTTTTCATTAGATATTGGAACGCGCAGCGTCGTCGGCCTGATCGTAGAAACGACCGGCGAGCAGTACCGCGTATTGGACTGCGCAATTCGAGAGCATGATGAACGCTCCATGCTCGATGGGCAAATTCACGATATTGTCGCCGTAGCTAAGGTGATTCAACAAATAAAAGAAGAGCTGGAAGGAAAATATGGCAAACTACATCAGGTAGCGGTCGCTGCTGCCGGTCGGTCATTGCGCACCCGCCGCGTTCGAGTGGACATGCCGTTAGCCAGACATGCCTTCATCTCTCGTGAAGATGTTGTCGCTTTGGAGTTTTCCGCTGTACAGGAGGCCCAAGCCGCATTAGCCCAAGAGCTAAAGGATCAAGACGTCACCCGCTATTATTGCGTCGGTTACAGCGTCGTCAATTACCATCTGGATGGCGAGTTGATCGGGAGTCTGATTGACCAGCGGGGTGACATAGCAAGCGCAGATGTGATCGCAACTTTCCTTCCACGCGTGGTTGTCGACTCGCTGATTGCTGCTCTGAAACGATGCGATCTGGAAATGCAGGCATTGACACTTGAGCCTATTGCGGCGATTAATGTCCTGATTCCTGTGACCATGCGCCGACTGAATATCGCATTGGTGGACATCGGGGCAGGTACTTCTGACGTAGCGCTGACTGAGGAAGGGGCGATTACCGCTTACGGCATGGTACCTGTTGCAGGTGATGAAATCACGGATGCGCTCATGAACGCCTTTCTCATGGATTTTCCGATGGCAGAAGAAGTGAAGCGTCTCTTATCCACCGAGGAGTCCGTCACCTTCACCGACATTCTCGGCATGGAGCATACGATGAGCGCTACCGAGGTAACGAGTGCGATTGAAGCAGACATCCAGCAACTCGCCGATAAAATTGCCTTTAAAATATTGGAGCTCAACGGAAAAGCTCCGCAAGCGGTCATGCTGATCGGCGGCGGCAGCCTCACCCCTGGGCTTACTGGAAAAGTCGCTCAGGTCTTGAATATCCCTGCCGCCCGTGTTGCTGTCAGAGGCGGCGATGCGATCAAACAGTACGTCGGAGACAATCCTGCGCTCAGTGGACCTGAGTTCGTAACGCCAGTCGGTATCGCTGTTGCTGCGCGTCGTCATCCATTGCGCTATGTAACCGTTACGGTCAATGATACTCCTGTGCGCATTTTCGATTTGCGAAAAATGACATTGGGTGATGCGCTCATTGCATCTGGATTGGATATCCGCCGTCTGTATGGTCGCCCCGGATTGGCGATGACAGTCACCGTAAACGGACGGATGAAAATGATTCCGGGTGGTCATGGGACGGCGCCGGTGATTGAGCGCAACAAAGAGAGCGTCAGTCTCGACACGCCAATCAATGACGGGGACCAAATCATCGTAGTAGCAGGTACAAATGGCGATGATGCACGTGTATTTGCCAAAGATTTATTCGATGAGCTAGACACGCTTGAAGTGATCTGCAATGACCGTCCCTACTCGCTCGGTCCAGTCGTACATGTTAACGGAGCGGTTGCTACTCTCGATACATGGATCTCTGATCGTGCCGAGGTGGACATCCGCCTTCCACGTACTGTCTATGAAGTACTCGAGCTCGCAGAACTGAAAACGTCAGAGGAATCAGGCTTGCGTTTTTCTGTGAATGGACAAGATTATTCGGTTCCGTCCCGTATGGAGGTGATCGAGCTGAACGGAAGACCAGCAGCTTTGACAGATATCGTCCGAAAAGGTGATGTCCTCGTATATCGGCTGGATGAAGTCCCTACCCCTTCCATACAAGATGTCATCCCTTTGGAAGAATGGGTACAGGAGACAATGATCGTACACTTCAATGGTGAACGGGTCGTATTGCCTGTCGCACAAGTAACGATTACCGTAGACGGAAATGCGGCGAATGCCTCTGATCCCGTGAGCGAAGGTGCCGACATCACGGTAAAATCCTCACCTGCGTCTACACCTGTGTTTAGCGACGTCTTCCGTTTTGTCGATGTTTCCTTGGAAAAGCCCGACCGTGAGAGTATCTCCGGATTCGTCATGCTCGTCAACGGCGAACAAGCCAACTTCCAGACAGAATTGAAAAGTGGAGACAAGTTGGAGTTATTCTGGGAATAGTCTATCCAGCGTCCTTTTTCTCCATGCAAAAAGCCGGATTCACCTCGCTTATCGGGTGTCCCGGCTTTTTGCTTTACTCAAGAGCTGTCCGACTTTATTTATCGTCAGCAGCTTTTTTTCCTGTATGAATGATTATGCGTTGAGCGCCTGGCCAATCGCGTCCTTTGTAATTTTCCAGTGAGACGTGTGCCATTTTACTTCGCCGTCTTCCAGCAAAAAGATTTGCGGGGATTCGTGTTTGATGGAAAAACGATCCGCTACGGCGTTGGAGACAGGGCGATCCTCTCGTACCAGAATGACCGCAGATTCCACTTGATTGTTCAACAAATACGCCTGAAACTCTTCATAAGCAGACGTACTGATTGGGCAAATCGTGCTATGCTTAAACAAAAGCTTTTTCCCATTTTTCGCTACGAACTCATCCAGTTCTTCAATGGAGTGAAGCTGTATTTGTGACATGATTCATCTCTCCTTATCTTATGTGCCTATCAGTATACATAAGTCCAAGCAGCAAAGTCTACATTTGCGGTGCAGTGGAGAAATGAAAAAAGAGATACCTCTCTTCCAGGCATCTCTTTATCCTTACACCATAATTTTCGTGAGACGTTCGCGTAGCTCCAACATCCATTTTTCATCGCCAAGGGACTGCGCCAACAAAAACAGATCCAATAGCTCGTTGACTTTTTCACCAAGTAATTCTCTTACGGTCGAATTCACCTTCTCATTAGCAATCAATACCAATAAGTTGGATAACTCTGACATTTCCTCGAATTCGACTGCCTTGCGCTGCGGATGTTGGCCCAGTTCCTCCATGAGTGACTTCAAATCATCCTTAATCACATCTACCACTTGGGAATGGTCACAGTCTTCGTCCACGCAGACGTGTACAGGTACATTCATAATTTTAACCCGTTTCCGGTACACGACGTTGCGCAGCTCGATCTCCATTTCGTTCCCGCAGCGGCTGCATCTCTTTTGCACGGTGTTCACCCCTATATCTACTTATGTATGCCTCTCATACTATTCGAGAAGCCTCCTTTCAATCCTGCTAAAGAACAGGTGGTACTTGGTGGATATAGAGTCAGATATAGACTAGAGTCAACATAGTGGAGGAGAAGAAAAAGCACAGTTCTCTTCGACTCTGACACGCCAGCATGGGGGGAACTGTCCGTCTACACTTAAAAAAGGGGACCGTCGAGCCAAAGCCACCCTACGGGCGGAAGATTCTCAAGGAAGAAGTGTTCGACAAGCGTGGTCCCCTTTTTTAAGTTCCGACTGGGTAGGCGTTGTCAAGGTCTACGAGCCCTGTGCTTTTTCTTCTCACCAGCTTTGTGCGTTCATCGGTACCTTTGAAAACTAGCAACAACTTAAACATACTAAAAAAGACGATGCTAGCAAGCAGCATCATCTTTCTTTTGCGATCAAACTTCAATCTCACGCGTAGATAGCGTTTACTTTTTCACAATGCGGACAAACAGCGACTTTCCCTGCTTTTCCGTCTTCATCTTCTACACGATAGCCAGTAATTTGCTCGGAAAAACAAAACAGACATTCTGTATTGAAGTCCATATCGTACTGCGCTTTCCACACAATGGATTTAAAGTCTTCGCCAACATTAATCGTAATTTGGACCAACTCATGCTGCAGGCTCGATAATGATCTTTGCATCACATAAACATCCTTTCATACTTGCAAAGTCTTTTGGTATCCTCTAGCTTTTCCTGCTTTTCAGAATAATAAACATCGAGAACTGCAAGAGTATGAAAAAGAGAGATTCCCCAAACAATTTTCTTAAAAATGGGCGGATGCCCGGTTCGGTCCTATGCGATCACCCATATGTTGTAGATGTAAGCACAAGAGGCTTAACACACATATGAGGAGGATGTTTATTCGATGAGCGGCATCTTTAATGGAGAATTCGACGGCTTCACTCTGGTTTTGATTCTTTTCATCCTGCTGGTTATTATCGGGTGCAGCTGCGACTAATCTTTCTTCCCCGAAGATATAGCCATATTCAGCAGGTCCTTGCATATACATGAAATACCGAATCCTTCAAGCGCGTTTCCTCCGCAAGCTACCCTCGCCAGTGGGTAGCTTTTTTCTGTTTGAGTTGTGTACAATGGATATGAATGATATGGAAAGCGAGGGATCCCCTTCCTATGAAAGATCCACGAATTGAAAAACTGGCTGACGTCCTTGTCAATTATTCGGTGACTGTCAAGCCTGGTGAAAACGTTTTAATTTACTCCATTGGCAACGTTACCGATTTGACAAAAGCCGTTATTGCCAAGGTATACGAAGCTGGGGGAAATCCGTTTGTTCAACTGATCGACCAATCCGTTCAGCGCGAACTTTTGATGGGTGCCAACGAAACACAATTGGGTATCATGCGTGAAGCAGATGTGGCTTTCATGAAGCAAATGGATTGCTACATTGGCATCCGCGGCGGCGACAACATCAGCGAGCTCTCTGATGTGCCTGGAGACAAAATGCAGCTGCACTCCAAGCTGCTAGCGCGTCCTGTACTGGATATTCGCGTACCGCATACCAAATGGGTCGTGCTTCGCTATCCAAATGCATCTATGGCTCAGTTGGCTAACATGAGCACCGCCGCTTTCGAAGATTTCTATTTCAAAGTGTGCACACTTGATTACGGCAAGATGGATAAGGCCATGGACAGCCTGGTCGAGCTGATGGAGAAAACCGACAAGGTACGTATCGTAGGGCCAGGCACCGATCTGACCTTCTCCATCAAAGATATTCCTGCAATCAAATGTGCAGGCGAAGCCAACATCCCTGATGGAGAAGTATTCACTGCTCCTGTCCGTGATTCTGTCAACGGTACGATCGCGTACAACACGCCATCTCCTTACCAAGGCTTTACATACGACAATATCAAGCTGACCTTCAAGGATGGCAAAATCATCGAAGCAACTGCCAACGATACAGAAAAGATTAATGAAATCTTTGATACCGATGAAGGTGCCAGATTCGTTGGGGAGTTTGCGATTGGTGTGAATCCGTACATCCAAAACCCGATGAAAGACATCCTCTTCGACGAAAAAATCGATGGAAGCTTCCACTTTACACCAGGACAGGCATACGATGAAGCGTTTAACGGAAACAAATCCTCCGTACACTGGGACTTGGTCATGATTCAACGCCCTGAGTGGGGCGGAGGAGAAATTTGGTTTGACGATCGCCTGATCCGCAAAGACGGACGTTTCGTTGTACCAGAGCTCGAATGCCTCAATCCAGAAAACCTTAAATAAATGAAAATAAGCGAAGGGCTCATTGTTCACAAGACATGAGCCCTTCGCTTTATGTGGCTAAACGGAATAAGCTGGTTGTTTCATCAAGGAAGTCATTTTTTGTTCCATGAAGGAAATCGTTGACTCCAGATGATGAATGGTATACTCCCAGCAAAAACGTTGATATTCGTCAAAATTCACTTCCAGCTTTTTATAAGAGGCCTTACTTTGTTGGAGCAATTGACGTTGCGTATCCAAACAGCCCTCTAGCAAATCCTTTTGTTCGTCGATCGTGCGGCTCTTGCCGAAGAAAATCTTAACCAGCATGTCTGAGCGCAATACTGGCGGCAAGATAGGCGTCTGGATTTCTTGACGGAAAGATTGTTTTCCGGCTTCTGTAATACGGTACAAAATCTTGTTCGGCTTGCCAGACTGAATGATTTCTTGCTTCGTCACGAAGCCTTCTTCCTCCAGTTTGCGCAATGCTGGATAAATAGCACCAAAGCTAGCGTCATAAAAGAATCCAATGCTGTTTGTAAACGCTTGCTTAATATCGTAGCCACTCATTTCCCCATAGCTCAAGAAACCCAGTATGATCGTTTTAACATCCATCTCTTCGCATCCTCCGTTACCGTTCTTTTTCTCTCTCTAGCGGCTAGGACTTAGCCTTTATGTTCAAAATATTCTTTAACTACATGTTATTATAAATGGATTTAAATAATTATACCAATGCTATTTCTTTATTATATCAATCAAAATTAATGATATATCCTTCACGTGACTAGAAATTGGGCGTCCCTTCCCACTCCACTCCCCATAAGATGATACATACCTATCTGCTGTAGGGGGAGAGATCGGTGAAAAGTAAAAAATGGTCCCAATATACGCGGGTAAAGTACCCTGTGAGCAGCAGCAGTCTGCACCCATTCAATTTCTTCGTTCCCATTGTCGAGCGAGTTCAAGAAGGAGTAGTCTCCATCGTGACCGAAGATGCTCCCCATTCCAAAGACGTGGATTCGTTAATTCGCAGCCTTATTGATCAAGAGGATAATTCTCCACCCACGGAACGAAGCTTTGGCTCCGGATTTCTTTTTCATCCGAAAGGGTATATCTTGACGAGCGAGCATGTCATCGGTAAATCCAAAAACATTTTCGTGAAGCTATATAACGGTAGAGTGTTTGAAGCCAAACGCATTATAGCTGATCGAGTCCGGGATTACGCCGTCATCAAAATTGATGCAGACTGCAAGCTATATCCACTGCCACTAGGCAACTCCTCTCATACAAAAGTAGGAGAATGGGTCATCAGCGTCGGTTCACCATTTGTGTTCAAAGAGACAAAAAACGAGCCTGGTTCCGGGCCAAATACAGCGCAAATTGAACGGGACGAGCGATCGCCTTTTTGTATAGTCCCATGTTACCCATCTGGCGAAA
This sequence comes from Brevibacillus sp. AG, assembly GCF_028369215.1. Taxonomy (NCBI): domain Bacteria; kingdom Bacillati; phylum Bacillota; class Bacilli; order Caryophanales; family Paenibacillaceae; genus Brevibacillus; species Brevibacillus sp. AG. The sequence goes on from NZ_JAQMYO010000005.1 coordinate 61,920, forward strand.
AACCTCTCTCCCCGGCTTGGGGTTCACTTCGATTAACCACGCACGTCCGTCCACATCCACCCCAATATCCAGACCGAATTCCATCATGCGACCGAAATAATCCTCGAGCGTCTTTGCTACCTCGAAAGCAAGCTGATAACATTCCTGCTTGATCTGCTCTCCCCGCTCCTCTCCAAATCGCTTGAACATAAACCATTCAAAGGGAATCGCTCTGCCTCCCCCATGCAAATTGGAAGTAGCACTGCCGTTCTCCCCCATACGTACTGCGCAGCCTGTCACCACCCACTCCCCACGCTCGTCCTTTTGAATCAATAACCGTACATCGGCGACATGCTTGCGTAGCAGCCCCAGGTTCAAACCTTGCTGCACCAGGAAATTGCCATCGCGAATACGCTGTTCCGCCACCCACGTTTTGACCCATTTTTCCACGCCTTCCACCGTATCAATCCGAGCTACATGATGGTTATGTTTTTTGTCACGTCCGGAGAGGCTATAGTCCTTGCCGCTGCTCTTCACTCTGAGGATACTTCTTCCCCCTGTGCCATTGCCTGGCTTGACATAGACGAGCCCATGGCGTGCGAGCATGTTTCGGACCAAGCCTTTTTCGTAAATATGTGTCTCCGGAATCCAGCGTTTGACACGATCATCGGAAGCGAGTAGATTCGTCACTCTCCATTTCTTACTGAACGGACTGTTTGCAAAGAAAAACAGATCGCTATTCCGCAGCCGGATATACTCTTTTACCCTACGTCGGTACCGATCGATTACGACTTCTGGCCAAGGGAAAGATTTACTTATCCAGCCCCCGTTCGGTTTGGGGATGAAGCCCTTGATCTTTCTTGCGGGAACATTGACGTCCTGATGCGAAAACAGGTAGATTACTGCGCCTAGCTTTTGCCCTGTTTGAACCAACCTTCGCAAATAATCTGGTTCCTCAAAGCGTACACCCTCCCGCCAGGTTAAAATGCCGATTACCCGTTTAGAAAGCATCGTAACACCCTCTTCGCTTCTTATTTCGCGATTAGTGTATGTGTGGACACCTTATTGGGAAACATTTGTCCATGAAAACGGGCTTGACTACTCAACCATAGACAAAGTGTCATTCCAACTTTTCGTTACTTACTTTTTTCAAGCTAATCTGTTAGAATAAAGGGCAACAATAATGCTGCTAGATAGAGGTGACGCCGATATGAGTCAAGATTTTTCTGGCGAACACATGTGTCCAAAATATGAATGTGCAATAAACGTCCTTGGAAAGCGCTGGACCGGCCTGATTATTCATGTGTTGCTACGTGGGACTGTACGATTCAAAGATATCCGCGAAATGGTTCCGCATATGAGCGATAAAATGCTCTCTGAAAGGCTGAAAGAGCTGGAGGAGCTGGAAATTTTGGAGCGCAAAGTGTACCCAGAGATCCCGGTTCGCATTGAATACGAATTGACCGAAAAAGGAAAAGATCTGCGTCCTGTCATTGATTCCATTCACGAATGGGGCCAAAAATGGATGTAGCATAACCCCACTTGTCCAAGACGGATAAGCGGGGTTTTTTATGTGCGGTCAGGCATAAGCTCCTCCCTTTTGCTGTACACTCTAGCAACCCAAGGTGAAGGGAGGGCGGGCGATGCGAACGGCCGTCTACATTCGTGTCAGTACGGAGGATCAGGCACGTGAAGGATTTTCGATTCCCGCTCAAAGGGAAAAGCTGCTCTCGTACGTTCACTCCCAAGGTTGGGAAGTCCATGCCGTCTACGCAGATGAAGGCGTGAGTGCCAAAGATACGAATCGCCTCGCACTCGGTCAGCTCCTGCTGGATATCCGAACGGGTGAAATCGATGTCGTCCTCGTCTATCGACTCGATCGACTCACTCGCTCTGTCCTTGATCTGTATCAGCTCCTGCAGGAGTTCGATCGACATGCAGTACACTTTAAAAGCTGCACCGAGGTATACGATACGACTACGGCAATCGGGCGACTGTTTATTACCTTAGTGGCTGCCCTCGCACAATGGGAACGAGAAAACTTGGCAGAACGGGTCAAGCTGGGAATGAGCCAGATGGCAAGAGAACGAAAACGACCAGGAGGACCTGCACCATATGGATACAATCTGGTGAGAGGAACGCTGGTCGTGAATCAAAGGGAAGCAGCTGGCGTACGTAGTATGTTCGAGCGCTATGATCGAGGCGAGTCCCCGCGTCAAATCGCTGAATGGGCGAATTATTCCGGATTGCGCGGGAAAAATGGCGCTTCATGGAGTGCAAGTGCCGTACTTCGACTGTTAAAAAATCCTGTCTATCATGGTGCGTTGCGTTGGAATTACACCGACGCCGATCAACAACGCAATGACCCGGAGGAATGGATTATCGAAGAGGCGACTCACCCAGCCATTATCGATCAGCCATGTTTCTCGCGAGTGCAGGAGCGGATGAGTGCTCGCGGAACAAGCCATCCCCGCGTTCTCAGCTCCCGCTACCTCTTTTCCGGATTGCTGTACTGCTCGCGTTGCGGCTCCTCTATGCGCGGGAAAACAACCACGATTACGGGAAAAGGAGAAAAACGTTACACGCACCGCTACTATTTATGTAAAAACAAGCTGGCTGGTACGTGTGATGCTCCTGCCATACGTGAGGATCGCTTGGAAAAAGCCATTGTGCACGAGCTGATGCAGCATTCGCCAGAGTCAATCGCTGCGTTGAAGGAAGTGTATCAGACTGTGTTACAGACGAATTCCCGCGCTCCCGCGAAAGAAACCGAGCAACAGCTGCAAATTCGGAGGCAGCGCTGGGAACAAGCTTATGAAGAGGGATTCCTTACTCTCCCTGCCTTACGAGAGAAAATCAGTGCGTTGGAGAGAGCTGCAAAAGAACAGGAACGCGCTTACTCCTCTGTTTCAAAAGGACAACGGCTTGATCTAGATGCGCTTTCCAATTGGAAACTGATTTGGACGTATGCAAATGAAAAAGAACGGCAATTGCTCGTATGCACACTCATCCAACGTGTTGATGTGGAAGCAACAGACACTGCCTCTGGTCAGAAAAATCGAGAGGTCTGCCTGCATCTATTGTCTTTTCACTAAAATTGCCCCTGATTTTGCCTGTATGGCGACAGGTGGTTCCCCACTTGGTTTGGAAAATTCTGTGACAGCGGGAATCATCAGTGCCAAAAACCGCCGCTTACAGGTTGCGAAGCGAATGTACGAAGAAATTTTTCAGACGGATGCTGCCATTAACCCAGGAAATAGCGGAGGTCCACTCATTAATTTGAATGGGGAAGTCGTTGGCCTCAATGCATTCATCATTCAATCCAGCCAATGCTTGGGCTTCGCCATCGGGATTGACGCCCTCAAAATGCAACTGGAGCAATACGTATTCAAGTGAGAAGCAAACGATTCAACAAAAAAACCCCGTCTAGGAGGACGGGGATTGCTTCTCTAATGCAATAAGATATACATTTGGACCTTCTGTGTTGATTTGTTCTTCTGCCTGTTTTAATTGTTGCAGCTGAGCGGCCGTAAGCTGTGCGATAGGCAGTTCACTCAAACGATTCTGTTCCATGCGTCATTCCTCCGTTGGTGTCAGACTCACGAACGTAGTCTGCCCGTTCTGGAGAGTATGTATTTACGCAGTGAGATCAAAGGCTTTGGCAATCGCAGAACACGAACGCTTGCAGAAAACGATGGGCAGCTCGCGATCTTTGGCTTGGTTTTTCACCGTTTTGGCCAAGTTGTGATTGACGAAATCAGTCAACACCAAAATCATGTGGATACCAGCTGGAATTTTCACCCCGGTTTGCGAGCTTTTCCGTCCAGTTACGTGGTGAATATCCTTGAAGCCTTGCCCTTGCAGAAGTTCGATAATATTGCCCAGGCGATCTCCGCCTATTACTAAAATGGATGACATAACGTGTTACCTCCTTAAATTTAGGTAATGTAGGATTTATGTTTTCTTCTCAGAATGCTAATTGATAATGAATATCACTCTTATTGATAAATATTATCATTCCCAATTGACTTTGACAATACTCTCCATGATAACTTTTTTGTCAAAAAACAAAACTAGAAACGAAGCCTCTAGGTAAAGCCACGGCGCTCTAGCGCTCCCGCCCTCTTTTCCAAATTACACCGCACCATATTCTTCGTAATCATAAGAAAATGTACATAGGTGTTGCCCGGGTGTTTTTTCCAACGGTATAATGAAAAAATAGATTGTAATGAGGAGGTGGCGTAGGGTGCAAGAAATTACACAGCTGCACGCCATTTTTGATCGCACCAGAGGTTATATCAACAGCTTCATGGGCGTTATCCAGCCGATTATCGACGCGGCAACGGACGAGCATACTCGTCTTTACTACCATCATATTTTGGAAGAAGAAGAACAGCGCATGGGTCGCTTGCAGGAATTGGTTCCCTACCTGGAGAAGGTGTCCTCAGGAAAAAGCCTGGATCAGCTAAGTGATCGCGACCTCTCGCAAATGCTGTCCGATGTGAATCTGGAACGTTTTGGACTGCACAATTTCCGCGAGCATCTGGAGCTCTCTCTGTATGAATTCAAGGATGACGAAACACGTCAGCTCCTGGATGGCATGCGTGAAAAAACGCATACAGACTATTTGACAGTCAAAGAGATCATGGCGAACATGAGCCAACGATTCTCTGATGCTGCTCATCCTGATCTCACTGATCACGATGAGGGGCACGACATTCACCAGGTAGATCATTTGAAAGCTTCGGCTTCCGCTCCTCACGGTGTTGCTTCCGTGGTCAAGCATTCCGCTCCTGCAGTTTCTGGCAAAAAAGGACTGACAGTTGGCAGCTTGAAAGGAATGTAAAGAATCGGAAATCCTGAAATAACATGGAGGTTACACTATGGACAAGCTTCGTAAATACCCAGACTCTCCCTTGACGACTGAAGAATGGAACCAGTTGGATGCAACTGTCGTTGACATGGCTCGCCGCCAGCTGGTAGGACGTCGTTTTATCGATATTTATGGACCATTAGGTGAAGGTATCCAAACCATTACCAACGATGTATATGAGGAATCCCGTTTTGGAGGTCTCTCCCTGCGCGGAGAATCACTGGAAATGACACAGCCTAGCCGCCGTGTCAGCATGACGATTCCAATCCTGTACAAGGATTTCATGCTCTACTGGCGTGATGTTGCCCAAGCACGCACACTGGGCATGCCTTTGGACATGAGCGCGGCTGCCAATGCAGCTGCTGGTGGTGCACTGATGGAAGACGATCTGATCTTCAACGGTGCTGCGGAATTCGACCTCCCAGGTCTGATGAACGTAAAAGGCCGTCTCACTCATCTAAAGAGCGATTGGATGGAATCTGGCAATGCGTTTGCTGATATCGTGGAAGCACGCAACAAGCTGTTGAAAATGGGCCACAGCGGTCCGTATGCACTGGTTGTTTCTCCTGAGCTCTACTCACTCTTGCATCGCGTGCATAAAGGCACCAACGTGCTTGAGATCGAGCATGTACGCAATCTCGTTACAGACGGTGTCTTCCAATCTCCTACCATTAAGGGCCGTTCCGGCGTATTGGTAGCGACTGGCCGCCACAATCTCGATCTGGCGATTGCAGAAGACTTCGACTCCGCATTCCTCGGAGACGAGCAAATGAACAGTCTGTTCCGTGTTTACGAGTGCGTTGTATTGCGGATCAAGCGTCCAAGCGCAATTTGCACTTTGGAAGAAACAGAAGAATAGGAAGCCCTTTGGCACACCCATTGACGATTCTCGTTGTGGGTGTGTTTTTTCATCCTTGAAATATGTAACAGATCCCTTATAATAAGAACGTACGTTCCAAACTTTCGAAACAATCTGACACAAATGTCGTTGGGGGGATTTATATGAGATGCGAGGTCAATGGCGTTAACCTTTATTATGAGGAGATCGGAAGCGGTTTTCCTGTCGTGATGATTCACGGTTTTTCACTTGATCACCGCTGCATGACTGGTTGTCTGGAACCAATTTTTGAGAAACGCTCAGGATACCGACGACTTTACATAGACCTGCCTGGAATGGGACAAACGGAAAACTACGAACATATCCACACCACGGACGATATTCTGGAGGTTGTCCTCGCGTTCATCGATCAGCTCATTCCAGGTGAACCCTTTTTCATTGCGGGTGAATCATACGGCGGATATCTTACACGAGCAGTTATCGAGAAGCGCCGGGATCAAGTGAAGGGCGCCCTGTTCATCTGCCCGAACGTCATTCCTGAAAAAGAAAAGCGCACACTGCCGGATAAACCCGTCTTAATAGAGGAGCCTTCTCTCTGGGAGAAGTTGAGTGAGACGGAACGAGCGGAGTTTGAGTCGATGGCGGTAGTAGCTACTGAATATACGTGGAATCGCTATAAAAAAGAGATTGTCGACGGCTACATGCTGTCTGACCCATCTTTCCTCAGTAAAATCAGACAGTCCTACGGCGTGTCCTTCCCATTGGATACGGCCCCCTTCCCCCACCCGAGTCTTTTTGTTGTGGGCAAACAAGATCATTCTGTCGGCTATCGCGATATTTGGAATATTATTGAGGGCTATCACCGCTCTTCTTTTGCCGCACTCGATTGTGCGGGACACAACTTGCAGATTGAGCAGCCACTTTTGTTTACGGAGCTTGTGAATGAATGGCTGGATCGGGCGCAAAGGGAGCTTTCCCTGTAAACATGCATCAAAAAAGACAACCAGCTCAATGGCAATGGTTGTCTTTTTGCTTCTATTAAACATTTGTCACGAGAGATTCACTGTAGGCGTGGAATGCTTTGCCCAATCTCGAAATTGCAAGCTCCGTGTCTTCCCGGTTCAAGAGTGTATAATTCAAGCGCATCGTATTAACTTGAGGCTCAGCTGCATAAAACGGCTTCCCTGGTACGAATGCCACGCCTTCCTGTACGGAACGGGCCAGCAGCTTCTCCGCATCGATATGCTCCGGCAGATTCACCCAGAGGAACATCCCGCCTCTTGGTTTCTCCCACTGTACGCCCTCCCAGTTTTGCGCAACCAAGAGCTCATGCATCCATTCCATGCGCGCTTTGTAAGACTCGCGGATCTTCTCAATGTGGCGCTCCAGATCAAAGCGGGACAAAAGTTCATACAGAGCATACTGGTCGATTGTGCTTGACTGCAAATCAACTGCTTGCTTCGCCTTCACCATCATTTGAATCACACGTGTATCTCCGATGGCCCATCCGGTACGCAAGCCTGGCGCGACAATTTTGGAAAAGGTACTGGTGTACACCACACAGGAATCAGTCGGATGCTCATCCAGTGAGAAAATCGAGCGGTACGGTGCTTCCCCATCGAATTGGATCTCTCCATATGGATCGTCTTCTAGGATGAGAATGTTTTGCGCCTTACATTGACGAAGCAAGCCGAGACGGCGTTCGAGACTCCATACCTTTCCTGTCGGATTGGCAAAGGTAGGAATGACGTACACCATTTTTGGGCGGTACTGGGCAATTTTTTTCGCCAGATCGTCCAAATCCATCCCATCGGCGTCACCGTCTACAGGGATCGCTTTGATTCCCCGGAATTGAAATAACTGAACAGCTGCCAAATAAGTAGGGTTTTCAACGAGAACGACATCGCCTTCGTCTAAATATACACGACACAACAAGTCTACCGCTTGCTGAGAGCCCGTTGTGATGATCATATTATCTACACCGACGTTCATATGCTTTTGCTTCATGCGGGATGCAATCCACTCACGAAGCGGCAAGTATCCATCAGTTAATCCGTACTGAAGAGCTTTAGCTCCTTGTTCAAATGCGCGGTTGAACGCTTCACGCATCTCTGCAATTGGAAAAGAATCCTCTGCTGGCAGTCCACCTGCGAGCGAGAGCACTTGATTGCCTTGGGTCAGCTTCAAGATTTCCCGGACAGCCGAGGAGGATAGTGCTTCGACAGATTTTGAAAATGAGTACTCCATGTTCCGTTCCCCCTTGATTTTGCTTATCCTTGTTTTATCACTGTCCACAGCGTAAGTCCAATCCTTGGTAGCTATGAGTGGATAGGTTTTGACTATGTCGAGCGGTTGTTCAATCGTTAGTCTTGACCACTGCATGCAAAAAACCCCTCTTCGTCTCAACCGAAAACGAAAAGGGGTCCAATATGTATGGGCTATATCTTCCTAGGCGATGCGAAACACACGCGGTTTCTCTGTGTGTGGGAGGAAAGAGAGGTCTACGTGCGTGGACGCTTCTTCCATGCCAATATCGTTTGCCAACAGCAATGCCTCTTCCAGGAAGGTCGGCGTACAGCTGCCTTCATTCAGTTCACAGAGACGTTTCAAACGCTTCAGTCTCTCTGCGGATTTCTCCACTCTCATGCCTTCATTCGTCAGCTCACAAACGTTGACGTGACGAGCATCAGCGATCATGCTGATATCATTCACATGGACAATCAGTCTTTTGCCTTCTTCCGTAACAAAACCGATCGAGCAAAAATGCGCACCTGACATTTCCAAACGAGTGAGAACAGCATTGGCGTAAACTTCTCCCGTCCGCAGGCGAATCTGGCCTGCTTCAATGGCTCCGCCGATTTTCCGCTCGTTGGCGATCACCGTATACATATCCGTGTAACCGTTAATCTGATAGCGCATGGTACCCTCCCGCTCTCGATGAGACTAATTATCATTAACAATGCCATCGTATAATGAAAATCATTATCTGTCAATAATGAGAATGATTTTTATTCTAGAATAAAAAAGCCACACTCCATTTGTATGGTAGTGTGGCCGAATTACCTCGCCTTTATTTTGTTTTCGTAAATAACCCCAACCGCTCAATTCGCTGAACCGCTTCTAAGAGACGCTCTTCATTTGATAACAAAGCTGCTCGCACATAACCCTCACCTGTCGGACCAAAGCCATTTCCTGGCGCTACGACGACATGCGCTTTTTCCAAAAGCAGGTCAGAGAACTCCACGGATGTGAAGCCGCTTGGAACAGGAAGCCAAGCAAAAAACGACCCTTGAGATGGTGGCGCCTGCCAGCCAATCCGATGCAGATTGGAGTACAAAGCATTGCGGCGGCTTTCGTAGACAGCAACGAGATCGCGAACGCACTGCTGTGACTCTGTCATCGCCTTCGCTGCCGCCATCTGTACCGCTCCGAACAGACTGACGAAGTAATGGTCCTGAATGAGATTAATCAGACGAACCAGCTCGCGATTTCCTACCATAGCACCAACACGCCAGCCTGCCATGTTGTACGTTTTAGACAAGGTATAAAATTCTACACCCACTTCTTTTGCACCCGGAACCTGCATGAAGCTGACCGGCTTTTTCCCGTCATAGCTGATCGCCCCGTAGGCGAAGTCGTGGCAGACGACGATTTCATGTTTTCGGGCAAAACGAATGGTCTCCTCATAAAACTCCAGTGGTGCGTTGACTGCTGTCGGATTGTTCGGATAGTTGAGAAACATCAGTTTCGCTCGATCCAAATCAGTTTGGGAGAGCTGGCTGTAATCTGGCAAGAAGTCATTTTCCGCCTTCAACGGCATCATGACCATCCGTCCGTTTACGACAGCAACACCCGACCAATAATCCGGATAGCCTGGGTCTGGAACCAGTGCAACATCGCCTGCATTCATAAGGACTTGGCAAATCTCTACGAGTCCGGTTTTGCTGCCGAACAATATCGCGACTTCTTCCTCCGGATCGAGGTCCACATCAAATTCTTGCTTATACCAATGAGCCACTGCCTGCTTCAGTTCCACGCGTCCCTGAAAAGGCGGATATTTGTGATGGAGTGGTTGTGCCGCTTGCGCCTGTAATTCTTCAATAATGTGTGGCGGTGTCGGCAAATCAGGATTGCCCTGCCCTAGGTTTATGACGTCATGGCCTTGCGCAATGACCTTGTTTACTTTTGCCACCAGGGTCGCAAAAAACTGGGTAGGGAGTCGATCAATCATGTCGGAGGGTTGAATGCGCATCTTTCTTCCATTCCTTTCTTGGGCCCAATACAGTAAAACCCCCTTTTTCCATACAGAAAAAGGGGGAGATCAGCTTGGTCACGTCCTTATCTGTCAGGAAAAAATCCTGCTGGAATTGGCACAGCATCTGTCCATCACATAGAACAGATCCGCTGCCGGGCTTCATAGGGCCAGTCCCTCCACCTCTCTGAATAAGTCAAACACACGGAATATACTGTTTTTTCGTCTATATCATACTACTTGAGCACGTAAACCGTGTCAAGATGCTTGATTCTGTAAGGGTACCTGATGCCTTCTTTTTTGAAAAGATGTGTGGAAGGCAAAGAATGCGACAGACAACAGACACAAGCCCGCCATCACGAACAATAGTCCCTGCGCATGAATCGATTGGAAAATGAAGGCGCCGAGAAGTGGTCCGAGCATCCGCCCAGCAGATCCAGTCCCTGCAATCAGACCTTGAATGAAGCCTTCTCGTCCCTCTGGCGTAAACTGTGCCGCTACTGCCGGCACCGCTGGCCATACGAGCATTTCTCCCAGCGTCATGATGAACATGCCTGCAACAAAGCCTGCATAAACCGTTGATTGAGACAAAATCAACATCGACATGGCAAAAATATAAGCGCCCAAGAGCATTTGTGCTTTTAGCGTACGGGCAAAGCGTCGAATGACCCACGCAATCAATGGCTGACCAAACAGGATCAAACCACCGTTTAGCGTCCACAACAGACTGTATTGACGGAGTGAAATGCCCAGGGATTGCATGTAGGTCGACAGCACCGTTGTCCATTGGACATAGACAATCCAGCTAATGAGCAACCCTCCGCATAAGAGCAGCAATGCTCCCCATACGACCTTGGTCTCTTGCTGTGGTTCTCGTAGAAGTTCTCCCTCAGCTTGTTCGGGAGCAGTCGTCTGCAATTGACGTTTTTGCTCTGCCAGTTTTAACTGACGCGGCAAAATGAGCATAAACATCGTCAGTACAATTACTTGTGTGATCGCATTTCCGAAAAACGTCCAAGCAAACGAAACGCTTGCCAAGAAGCCGCCTAAAGCAGAGCCGGCAGCTACACCCACATTGAGGGCGACGTAAATCAGATTGATTCCTTTACGGCCTCCCTCCGGCCATAAAACCACTGCCAGCGCATTCATAACGGGAGAAAGGGATCCATAAAACAGACCATTCAATAATAACAGTAGGACATATACGGTAAAATCTTGTGTAACACCTAAACAGACCGAAATAATCATTCCACCGATGGAGCCTACAACAATGGTGCGCATTTTACCCCAGCGGTCAAACATCATCCCGCCGACAATACTCCCGATCAGGAATGCGCCTTGATTTAAAAGCAACAAGAAGCCGGCTACAGTCAGCGGCTTTCCGAGATGGTTGTGAATATAGATCGTGACCAGCGGCCAAATACACGCCATTCCGGTAGAAAAAATGACGGCAGCAATCGCCAATAAACGAATGCTGCTCGGATAGGATTCCCACTTTTGCCTCATGGCTTACTTCTCACCCCGATGGAAATCGCCGCTTTTTCCGCCTGTTTTGGATTGCAGACTGGTCGGACCGATTATCATTTCTTTATCCATGGCTTTGCACATGTCATACACCGTCAAAGCCGTTACACTGACAGCGGTCAACGCCTCCATCTCGACGCCTGTTTTCCCTGTCGTCTTCACGGTTCCTGTAATCGCAAGCGTCGTTTCATCTACAAAAGCAAATTGTATGTCGATGCCAGTCAATGGCAGCGGATGACACATCGGGATGATTTCCCACGTCTTTTTGGCAGCCATGACACCTGCTACCTGCGCAACTGCGAGTACATCGCCCTTTTCGATTCGACCTTCACGGATTCGGGCGAGTGTTTCGGGTTTCATGCTGATTTGGCTCTCGGCTACAGCCACCCGTTTTGTGACGTCCTTCTCAGACACGTCCACCATCCGCGCGCGATTTTGTTCATTAAAATGTGTTAATTGATCAGTCATACGAGTATCTTTCCTCCTCTATCTTCTCCTACCTTACTCCCGCCGCTGGATAAAAGCAATGGGAATGTAGAGGACATCGTTTCGTTATCTTGCTCATCCACTCCCAAAAACGTACGAAGAACAGGTGCTGGAGGTATACTGTGCGTACACAGCTCAAAGGAGGCGTATGGAAATGGAAACGATGAAGGATCAGACGGTACGTTGGTCATTGCTTGTGCATGGTGATTGGACTATTTATTTGGCTGCAACGGCTGCCGGACTTTGTTATGTCGGCTCGGTCAACCAGCCTTTTGCTGAATTGGAAGCTTGGGTTGAAAAGCATCGCCCACAAAGTTCACTGGTGCAAGACGACCCATGGTTAAAGCCTTTTGCAACAGAACTGATGGAATATATGCAGGGAACGCGCGAGCATTTTTCCATGAATTGCGACCTCTCTGGAACGCCTTTTCAGCTCGCTGTCTGGGAGGCACTCCGTCAAATCCCATACGGTCAAACGGCATCGTACACCGACATTGCAAACATCATTGAAAAGCCTGCTGCTGTTCGTGCAGTCGGTGCAGCAATCGGTGCCAATCCGGTTCTCATTACAGTCCCCTGCCACCGCGTTGTCGGTAAAAACGGTTCACTGACTGGCTATCGTGGAGGACTGCCCATGAAGACAACTCTGCTTGATCTGGAGCAAAAGTCGAATCGGGGTGTGAAGCATGGCTAGTTCACTGACAGAAAGGATCGCTGCACTTGACTGGCATTCCCTGCAACAGAAGTTGGACGAACAAGGGTATGTAGCTTTTCCTTCCTTAATAAGCTCGGATGCGTGCGAAGAATTAATCACTTCGTATGGACAGGATGATCTTTTTCGCAATACGATCCAGATGGCACGGTACCGTTTCGGTGAAGGGGAGTATCGTTATTATCAGGCTCCCCTTCCCTCACTTTTGCAGGAGCTTCGCGAAGGCTTTTATCCGATGCTTGCGCAGACTGCGAATCGGTGGCTGGAAATGCTTGGACGTGAAGCTATTTATCCTGCTACCCTCCCTGATTTTTTGGCGCAATGTCACGACCAGGGGCAGCTGCGCTCTACTCCATTGATTTTGAAATACGAAACGGGTGGCTACAATTGTTTACATCAGGATATGTACGGCGAGGTGTTCTTCCCGTTTCAAGTCGTGTTTGCCTTGAATCAGAAGGAGAAGGACTACACTGGCGGAGAATTTCTGCTGATGGAGCAACGGCCGCGCGCGCAGAGCCGGGGACATGTGATAACCTTGGACCAAGGCGCTGGACTGATTTTCCCGACATCCTATCGTCCTGTGCAGGGAACGCGAGGCTTCTATAAAAACACGCTGCGCCACGGTGTCAGCACGATTACCTCAGGAAAGCGCTACAGCCTCGGAATTATTTTTCATGATGCAAAGTGAGGAACGCACAATATGAAGAGCATCCTTTCCTATAAAATGCCGAAAACCCTCCTCAATAAAGGAAGCGGATTTCTTGCGGATTACACCCACTCGCTCAATCCGTATACGGGCTGTTCTTTCGCCTGCTCTTATTGCTATGTTCGGCAAATGCCTGTCTCTTTGTTTCGCAACGAGCAATGGGGCACATGGGTTGACATTAAGCAGCAAGCTGCCGATTTATTGCGCAAGGAGCTAATGCGGGCTAAGAAAAAAGGAAAGGTGACCATCTTCATGTCTTCGAGTACAGACCCGTACCAGCCCATCGAACAAACAGAAAAGGTAACGAGGTCTTTACTCGAAGTCATGGTAGAGCATCCACCCGATTTTTTGCTGGTGCAGACAAGAAGTCCCTTGGTTTGGCGAGATGCCGATTTGTTGCTCCTGCTGGGTGATCGCGTCCGCGTCAGCATGACCGTCGAGACCGATTTGGAGGAGATTCGCAGGCACTTTAGCCCACAAGCTCCCCCCATTCAAGCGCGGCTAAAAACACTCCAGCGTTTGGCGGAAGCAGGCATCCCTACACAAGCAACCATTGCCCCTGTTTTGCCTAGCAGTGAGTCATTCCCCGAGATTTTGCGCCCCTTGGTAACACGTGTCTGTGTCGACGACTTTTATATGGGAGATGGCAGCGGAGGTAAACGAACGAAAAGAAACGGCATTCCCGCTCTCTATGAACAGCTTGGACTGGAAGAATGGTATGATCCTACCGCCTATCGGATCGTCTATGATCGGCTATTACGTATTTTTCCCCCGAACCAGATCTATTTGAGTCAGGAAGGCTTCGCTCCTTAGAATCAACCGCTGATTGAAACACCCCATTCATTGGCAACTTTGATCGGTTTATGATATCGTCTAGCCTAGAGTGTAGTATCATCCAGGGAAATGAGGAATTGTCTTGACCATTACGATCTTGTTATTTGCCGGACTCGCTGAACGAGCGAATGCCCGGGAAGTACAGTTGACCCTATCTGAAGGCGCGACCGTTAGCGACCTACTGCAAGCAGTGGAAAGAGAATATCCTGCGCTCTCTGCGCTTTTGGGCAGTTGCTTTGTCTCCATCAATCATGAATATGCGGCGAAAAATCAGGTCATTTCAGCCGACGACGAGATTGCCCTCTTACCTCCTGTAAGCGGCGGAGAAGAAGACCCGCGCTTCGCCATTACCGAGGAGCCCATTTCGGCGGACAAGTTGGTTCGTCTGGTGAGCAACCCGCATGCAGGCGCAATCCTTACTTTTGTCGGAACTGTTCGGGAATTTACCCATGGCCAGCGCACCGTGTATTTGTCCTATGAAGCATATGCCCCTATGGCTGTTGAAAAAATGAAGCAGGTCGCAGCAGAGATCGAGGAACGCTGGCCGGGAGCGCAAGTCGCGATGCACCATCGTATCGGTAACTTGGCTGTAGAAGAAATTGCGGTTGTTTGTGCCGTTGCAACAGCGCATCGTAATGAATCGTTTGAAGCAGGCCGTTATGCCATCGAGCGACTCAAAGAGATCGTTCCCATTTGGAAAAAAGAAATGTGGGAAGATGGAAGCGAATGGAAGGGACATCAGCAAGGACCGTGGAATCCGCTTGCGATGCCAGAAGGAAAGGTGGAGTAACGCCTTGGATACTCGCTATTCCCGTCAGACATTGTTTCATCCGATCGGGCCCAGTGGACAGGAAAAATTGGGGCAAAGCCGCGTAGCGATCGTCGGCATGGGAGCACTTGGAACTGTTCTCTCCAATCATATGGTCCGTGCTGGAGTAGGTTTTGTCCGCATCATTGACCGCGACTTCGTCGAGCCGAGCAACCTGCAGCGTCAAATGCTCTACGACGAATCCGATGCAGCCGAGCATTTGCCAAAAGCAATCGCCGCTCACGCCAAGCTGACAAAGATCAATTCAGCTGTCACGATCGAACCGATTGTCGCAGACCTCACCGCTTACAATGCAGAGGAATTGCTGGCAGATGTCGATCTCGTTCTGGATGCGACGGATAATTTTCAGGTGAGATATCTAGTGAACGATCTTTGCGTTAAGCATAGAATTCCGTGGGTGTACGGTGGCGCTGTGAGTGCGACTGGAACATTTACCGCGATTCGTCCGGGGATCACGCCTTGCTTGCGCTGTCTTTTCCCTGAAGCCCCAAACCCGGGTGAGATGCCTACCTGTGACACGGCTGGCGTCATCGGACCAATCATTCACATCATCGCCTCCTATCAGGCAACAGAAGCATTCAAGCTGTTAGTTGATGCAACGGATGAGCTTAATCCGAATTTGGAGCACTTTGAGATTTGGCATAACCGCCATCAGCAAATCAAGGTGGTCAATGCCCGCCGAGACGACTGTCCGACATGTGGGCACAAGCAATTTTCGTTTTTGCAGCCGGATACCCAGGATGGACAAGCCGTTTCGCTTTGTGGTCGAGACACCGTACAAATCTCGCCCGCCGCTGCCATGACACTTGATCTGAACGCATTGGCTGATAGACTCTCCCCTTTGGGACAAATCGAGCAAAACAAATTTTTGCTGCGATTCCGTGTCGATACGTACACGCTCGTCATTTTCCCGGATGGTCGTGTCCTCGTGCAAGGCACAGATGACATTAGCCTAGCACGTTCGCTCCATGCCAAGTATATCGGCGCGTAACTGGTACCCGTAATGAAAATAAGCTGTCCCAGACCGTCATCCGGACGAAGGGGCAGCTTTTTTATCTGATTGAACAAATGTAATCGTAAACGTGGTACCAATCCCTACTTCACTCTCAACGACGATCGTGGCATGATGCAAATCGATTATTTTTTTCACGATTGCCAGTCCCAGGCCACTGCCCGAATTGGCTCGGTTCCGCGATGGGTCCGCCTTGAAAAACCTTTCGAAAATGCGCTCCTGATTTTCCTTGGATATCCCGATTCCCGAGTCGATTATTTTCACGAGTACTTCTCCGTTTACCCTCTCCAGCTTTACGTTAATTTTCCCGCCTGCCTCCGTGAATTTGATGCTGTTGCCAAGCAAGTTAGTCCAGACTTGGTTCAGCATATCTTCGTCGGCGACGATTTCGACTTTTTCCAAGTCTATGTCCATTTCAATCTCTTTCGCCATCCATTGCGGCTCGCATGCGAGGATGATTGCGCGTAGTTGCGTGTCCAGCCGATACCGCTTCCGCTCTAAATCATGCTGGATGCCCTCTAGCGCAGTGAGTTTAAGCAGGTTGTCACTGATCTTGGATAGGCGCTTGCTTTCCGACTCGATAATCTCCAAGTAACGTTTACGATCTTCTGGGCTCAGTCTTTCATTATGCAGGGCGCGAGCAAACCCGCTGATCGACGTCAAGGGCGATTGAATTTCATGGGAAACATTGGAGATGAACTCCTGCCGCAGCTTCTCCATCTCGTTTAATTGCTCCGCCACGTGGTTAATGCCCTCAACCAACTCCCCCCATTCGTGCGCCAGCTTGATATCGAGATTGACCCGAAAATCCCCCATGGCAATCCGTCTGAGCGCATCAATCAATGGTTGAAACCTGCCCCGATGTCTTGGCATGGTGAAGAAAGAAATGATCATGCCTACCCCAATAAACAGAATGCAGCTCAAAACTGAATTGACCAACGTTTTTACAAGATCATGGGGATCATAGTCCATATAGCCATAAAAGAGAGAGGTAATTCCGAATGCACCTAGCCCGCATAAAGCAAAAACAGCACATAAGCCCACTACGCCTGCGATTTTCAGCAAAACATGGGGACGTTCTGGCCTCCTCTTTTTCATACGACGATCTCCAAACGATAACCAAGTCCCCGGACTGTCCGGATCAAAAAGCCGTACATCGCTTCCGGAAATCGCTCCCGCAATCGGTTGATGTGCACGTCTACCGTACGTTCATTGCCTTCAAAATCATAGCCCCATATTTGTTCGATCAGCTGCTCGCGGGAGATGGTCTGCCCGGGATAGCTGGCCAGTTTGAACAGCAGCTCGAACTCCTTTAGTGGAATGCTCCATGTTTTCGTGCCACTGGCGACTGCAAACGTTTTACGATCAAGCAGCAGTTTTCCTGCTTGAACCTGATGCGAAGCGGCAATCCGGTAACGCTTGAGCAGCGCTTTTACCCGGACGACCAGCTCCTGCGGATCAAACGGCTTCACCAAATAATCGTCTGTCCCTAGCTCGAAGCCTTTGATTTTTTGTGATGTCTCTCCCTTGGCAGTCAGCATGAGTAAGGGAAAATCGTAATGCTTGCGAAGCTTTCGACACAGCTCCCAGCCATCCATGTTCGGCATCATAATGTCAAGAATCACCAGTTGTGCCTGAACCGACTCTAGTTTATCCAGTGCCTCCTGTCCGTCTGCGGCTTCCACTATCGTAAAGCCTTCATTGCGCAAGAAGACGCTGACGAGCTCGCGAATATGCGGATCGTCGTCGACTACCATAATTGTGGTCACGTTCTACACCCTCTCTTTTACGAGCAATTGCTGACTAGCTAATTCACTGTACATCGCATGGGTTTGAAAAAGCTCTTCATGTGTACCCATCCCTGTGATTTTTCCCTTTTCCAAAAAGATGATTTGATCTGCTTCCACCACAGTCGACAAGCGATGGGCTATCACGAGGGTGGTACGTCCCTTCATCAAATTTTGCAACGCCTTCTGGACGATCATCTCGGAATTACTGTCCAAGCTAGAGGTCGCTTCATCCAGCATCAAGATTTGCGGGTCACGAAGCAGTGCACGGGCAATGCCGATTCGTTGACGCTGTCCGCCCGATAGCTTCATACCTCGCTCCCCTACTTCTGTTTCATAGCCATTCGGCAATTCTTCAATAAATTGATCCGCATAGGCCATCTTTGCCGCCTCCTTCAGTTCCTCCTCGCTAATCGTCCGTGAAATCCCGTAGCAAATATTTTCTCGGATGGTTCCTGCGATCAAAGGACTTTCCTGGGATACGTAGCCGATTTGACTTCTCCATGACTTCAATGAAAAATCCGTGATGGGATCATTGCCCAGCCTGATTTCTCCATTCAGTGGCTGATAATACCTTTCGACCATTGAAAACAACGTCGTTTTGCCGCTGCCGCTCGGCCCGACAATCGCATTTACTTTTCCGGCCCCAATCGTAAAGCTGACATCGTCAAGAATCGTTTCCCCGTTCTCATACGCGAAGCTAACATGATTCACATGAATCGGCAGCCCTGCGTTATCAAGGGTCCGTCCTGCCAGAAGATCTTCTTCCTCTGCTTCCAGTGTCGCAATGATTCTCTCTGTTGCCCCCATGGCCTTTTGCAAGGAGGTGAAAAACTGTGTGAATTGCCCCAGCGGTATGACAATTTGCACCAGATACAAAATAAACGCGACCAGCTCACCAGCTGTCAATGCTCCCGAGGACACCCGCATGCCGCCATAGCCGATGACAACCACGAGCAGCACCATCAGGATAAAGGACATTAACGGTCCAATGATGGCTTGGACTCTTCCTTCTCTCAACCCGAATCGGAACAGGTTTCCGATTGCCTTTGTCCCCATCCCCAATTCGTACACCTCGGCATTGGAGGATTTTACGAGCCGCATCTCCTGAAGCACCTGATTCATGATCGTTGTAAAGCTCGCAGTCTCATCTTGCAATCCTTTTGAAATTTTGTACATTTGGCTGCCAAGCGGCATGAGAATCCCCATGCACAACGGAACAGCAACGAGCATCGTTAAGGTCATTTGCCAATCGAGGTATAGCAACGTCACGACGGAACCAACAATCGTGATCAATCCGGTGAAAAAGCTGGACAATTGATCACTAATCAGGCTTTTCACGACGCCCGTATCGTTGGTCATTCGACTGATCGTCTCACCTGTCCGGTTGTTGTCATAATAAGAGATCGGCAGGACGAGGAGCTTTTTCCAGAGTCGTTCACGGAGCGAAGCTACCACACTTTCGCCAACATGGTTTAATAAGTAGATGGACAGCCCTCCCGCAATGGCTTGTGCAACAAAAGCGACGACCAATAGCACAATTTGTCCTGTCGTGATCGTAGCTAGGGAAAAGCTGTCGACCAAGTCTTTTGTAAAGAGCGGAATCACTAAAGTAACCAGTGTGGTGGCGATGCTCATGAACAATGCAACACCGATTTTTAGCTTGGATGGTTTTGTTTCCTTAATTAATCGAAAGAAAGGCCTCCAGTTTCCCCATTTCGCTACGCGATTGGTCTGTTCCATTCGTTATTTCTCCCCTTTTTCCTCCACTCATTTCTCTTGCAAGAGATAAGATACTGCATGAATGTAAACGAAATATAAACGGGATAATAATTGAAGTGCGTGCAATTTTCTTCTTTATAATAAGAAGACGTTCGTGATCCACTTTTCTTTACCTATGATTTTTGTATAATAATGATGAATTTGGGGTAGAAGCCGGGAAACAAATCGTATATAATAGGTTCGTAATGAAGAAACGAAACAACGTTTCACCTGGTGAAACTCCAAGTTATTATAGGGAGGTTGTATACATTGGCTAACAAAGATGCTTACAAAGTAAAGTCATCCCTGCAAGTAGGCGACAAGTCTTTTGCTTACTATCGCCTGCAAGGGTTGGAAGAACAAGGTTTGGGCGATGTTTCCAAACTGCCGTTCTCCATTAAAGTTCTGCTCGAGGCTGCTGTTCGTCAGTTCGACGGCCGTGCAATCACGAAAGAACACGTACAACAATTGGCGACCTGGACAAAAGGCCGCGACGAAAACCAAGAAGTACCTCTCATGCCTGCTCGTATCGTACTGCAAGACTTCACTGGTGTACCAGCTGTAGTTGACTTGGCAGCAATGCGCATCGCGATGAAACGCGCTGGTGGAGATCCAAAACGAATCAACCCATTGGTTCCAGTTGACCTCGTTATCGACCACTCCGTCATGGTTGACGATTTCGGTAACGCGTCCGCTCTGGACAACAACATGAAATTGGAATTCGAACGCAACCAAGAGCGCTACCGCTTCCTGCGTTGGGCACAAACTGCGTTTGACAACTTCCGTGCGGTTCCTCCAGCTACTGGTATCGTTCACCAAGTAAACTTGGAGTACCTCGCTACTGTAATCGCTACTCGCGAAGTTGATGGCGAATTGGTTGCTTTCCCTGACTCTCTCGTAGGTACTGACTCCCACACCACTATGATCAACGGTCTTGGTGTTCTTGGATGGGGTGTTGGTGGTATCGAGGCAGAAGCAGGAATGCTCGGCCAACCTCTGTATTTCGTAACGCCAGAAGTAGTTGGTTTCAAACTGACTGGCACACTGAATGCTGGTGCAACTGCAACTGACCTCGCTCTGACTGTTACGCAAATGCTGCGTAAAAAAGGCGTTGTAGGTAAATTCGTGGAGTTCTACGGACCAGGCCTGTCCAACATCTCGCTGGCTGACCGCGCTACCGTAGCGAACATGGCACCTGAGTACGGCGCTACAATGGGCTTCTTCCCAGTAGATGCTGAGACAATCAACTACATGCGTCAAACCGGTCGTGAAGAAGACCTCATCTCCTTGGTTGAAACTTACACCAAAGCACAAGGCCTCTTCCGTACTGACGAGACTGTTGACCCAGTATTCTCCGAAACATTGGAACTGGATCTGTCCACTGTCGTACCTAGCTTGGCTGGTCCAAAACGTCCTCAAGACCGCGTAGAACTGACTGCTATGAAGGAATCCTTCAATAACAGCTTGCGTACGCCGATCGACAAAGGCGGATTTGGTCTCTCCGAAGAGAAAATCGCAGCTAGCGCACCAGTTGCTTATGCAAACGGTGAAACAGCTACGCTGAAAACAGGTGCAGTTGTTATCGCAGCGATCACTTCCTGTACCAATACATCAAATCCTAGCGTAATGCTGGGTGCAGGTATCCTGGCGAAAAAAGCTGTGGAAAAAGGCCTGAAAAAGCCTGCTTTCGTAAAAAGCTCCCTGGCTCCTGGTTCCCGCGTAGTTACGCAATACCTGACTGACGCTGGTCTGATCGACTCCTTGGATGCTATCGGATTCAACGTAGTAGGTTATGGTTGCACCACTTGCATCGGTAACTCCGGTCCATTGCCAGAGGAAACCAGCAAAGCAATCGCTGACGAAGATCTGACAGTTGCAGCGGTACTCTCCGGTAACCGTAACTTCGAAGGCCGTATCCATGCACAGGTAAAAGCGAACTACCTCGCTTCTCCTCCATTGGTTATCGCCTATGCACTGGCAGGTACTGTAGATATCGACCTGACTACAGAGCCAATCGGTACTGGCAAAGACGGTCAACCTGTATTCTTGAAAGACATCTGGCCTTCTCCACAAGAGATCGCAGCTGCAATGGACAAAGCTATGAATCCTGCTCTGTTCCGCGCTGAGTACGGCCAAGTGTTCACGCAAAACGAAGCTTGGAACAAAATCGACGTTCCAACTGGCGACCTGTACGAGTGGGATGAAAAATCCACGTACATCCAAGAGCCGCCATTCTTCCAAAACCTGGCTGGAGAAATCGCTAAAATCGCAGACATCAAAGCAGCGAACACGATCGCACTCTTCGGTGATTCTGTGACAACTGACCATATCTCCCCAGCTGGTAACATCTCGCCAACTAGCCCAGCAGGTCTGTATCTGCAAGCAAACGGCGTAGAGCGCAAAGACTTCAACTCCTACGGTGCTCGTCGTGGTAGCCACGATGTAATGATGCGCGGTACATTTGCAAACATCCGTATCCGCAACCAAGTAGCTCCTGGAACTGAGGGCGGCGTAACCAAATACTTGCCAACTGACGAAGTAATGTCCATCTACGATGCTTCCATGAAGTATCAAGCAGACGGTACTCCACTCGTTGTACTGGCTGGTAAAGAGTACGGTACTGGTTCTTCCCGTGACTGGGCAGCAAAAGGTACATTCCTCTTGGGTATCAAAGCGGTTATCGCTGAGAGCTTCGAGCGTATCCACCGTGCTAACCTGGTTGGTATGGGCGTTCTGCCTCTGCAATTCGCTGGTGACCAAAGCTGGAAGTCTCTCGGCATCGACGGTACTGAGTCCTTCAACATTGTAGGCCTCTCCGATGATGTTCAACCTGGCCAACGCGTAAAAGTAGAAGCTACTAAGAAAGACGGCAGCACTTTCGAATTCGAAGCAATCGTGCGCCTCGATTCCATGGTAGACGTAGACTACTACCGCAATGGTGGTATCCTGCAAACGGTTCTGCGCCAATTGCTGGATGAAGGTAAACCAGTAACTGCGTAAGCAAACGATTAAAAAATAAGTTCGTATCAGCACCCACCCAACGAAAAGAGCAGACTCCGAGTATTCGGTAGTCTGCTCTTTTTACGTTTCCAGCCAGACACATGGTTGTCGTTTGCAGGCCACTCTACACATGGCCTGCTTTTTGTTATCTCTTCCCGGTAGGCCACGCTTAAGTGGAAGATACGGTGAATACGCATGGAAGAGGGAGCCGTTTCCCAGAAAAAGGGAGGGATTCGTGATGAAACAGTTGTTTCGCGAAACCTGGATTGAGGTAAATCTCGATGCCATCAAGAAAAACATTCGAGCGATACGTCGGCATATTCCTAAACAGACGAAAATCATGGCGGTTGTAAAAGCGAATGCCTATGGCCATGGTTCTGTTGGAGTAGCCCGCCATGCCCTCGAATACGGGGCTACTTCCCTCGCTGTCGCCATTCTGGAAGAAGGTATCGTCTTACGAAAGGCAGGAATTGTAGCCCCTATACTCGTGCTGGGATTCACTCCTCTTTCACGTATCAAAGAGGCGGTCGCCTGGAATATTGAGCTGTCTGCCTTCCAGACTGATTGGATCAAAAAAGCCGATCAAATTGTCAAATCAACAGCTTTCTCCAATCGTCTGAACATCCATATCAACATCGATACAGGTATGGGACGTTTGGGCGTACGGACAAGATCTGGGTTGCTTTCAGTCGTGAAGGCCTTAACGTCAAGCTCTTCCCTTGCATGGACCGGAATCTTCACTCATTTTTCCACTGCGGATGAACCCGATCACACATTGACCAAAGCGCAACACGAGTTGTTTGTTCAATATCTTCGTTATCTGAAGGAAAAAGGGTTCGAGCTTCCGACCGTACACATGTGCAACACCGCTGCTACCATTGCTTTTCCCGCATTCAGCGCCGATATGATCCGCCTCGGAATCGGCATGTATGGGCTGTATCCGTCCGCTTATATCCGACAACTCAATCGCGTCAAGCTCGTTCCGGCACTCAGCTTGAAATCGCGCTTCTCCTATGTAAAGACCATGCTGACGCCACCGTATACGATCAGTTATGGTGCTACATACATAGCAAAGCGCGGAGAGGTCATCGGGACGATTCCAATCGGTTATGCCGATGGTTATTCCCGCGCACTCTCTAACCGGGGATTTGTTCTGTATCGAGGCAGACGGTTGCCGATCGCAGGGCGAGTGACGATGGATCAGATGATGGTCAGCTTGGGAGAAGGCAGTGGAAAGCAAGGCGATGAAGTCGTGATTTACGGCAAGCAAGGAAACCGTGAGATTACTGTCGATGAGATTGCCGAAATGCTCGGGACGATCAACTATGAAGTCGTTGCCACCCTTAGTAATCGCATCCCTCGCTTGTTTTTGGAAAAAGGGGTGGTTGTCGAGATCTCTCATCTGTTGCCGGAAGGTTAAATGAGGCAGGCTTGGTGAATAATTTTTCCGCGAAAACAAAAAATAGGGAAAATCAAATTCGCAAAAAAGGAATGGAAACATGAAGTCGCGATTCACATACGCCATCCTTCTCCTGTTGGCGCTGAGTCTGACTGTGATCAGCTGCAAGCCAGACTCAGCCTCCCAAATCCGTCAGCATAGCCTTAGGGCTCAACCCTCAGCTGAGAGAAATAAATCGCAAAAGCCTGTCCTGCTC
Organism: Brevibacillus sp. AG; assembly: GCF_028369215.1. Taxonomy (NCBI): domain Bacteria; kingdom Bacillati; phylum Bacillota; class Bacilli; order Caryophanales; family Paenibacillaceae; genus Brevibacillus; species Brevibacillus sp. AG. The sequence continues at coordinate 86,168 of NZ_JAQMYO010000005.1, forward strand.
ATTCTCATTGATTCGTTAATGGACAAACCACTTCAAGAAGCGATCCGGCAAGGTCGCGCTCCTGCTTTAGGTTATTTGCTTGCAAACGGGCGCTATTACCCGCAAGTTGTGAGTTCTTTTCCCACCATGTCGGTAACTATCGACAGCACGCTCCTTACAGGAACGTATGCCAATGAGCATCATGTACCGGGATTATCCTGGTTCAGCAACAAGGAAAAGCGGATGATTTATTACGGGTATGGTCCCAAAGAAGGTCTGAAGATCGATCAGCCCCAAGTGCTGCTAGATATCCTTCATCAATTGAACCTGGTCCAGCTCAATCGTGATACGAAAACCATCCATGAAGAATTGGCGGAAAAAGGCAAGGATACTGCTTCCATCAATGCTATTCTATGGCGAGGCAAAACGCCGCACGCCTTACAAATCCCCCGTCTCATTGATTTCGGCACGCGTTTGCCAGACGAACTGAATGTGACCGGACCAAAACTGATGTCGTATGCAGCATTTGTCCAGCTGGATCCGAATCAAAAGAGTGAAAAGCGCATTTGGCGAAAATACGGGATGAATGATGAGTTTTCCGCGCAGGAGGCTGCCTATCTCATCGCCAACAAGAAGCTCCCGCCTCTTACCATCACCTATTTGCCGGAAAATGATATGGAAGTACATAAGAATGGCCCCGCTACGATCGAAGGGATTGAAAAAGCGGATAAAGCGCTTCAAGCCGTACTCGATGCATTTGGATCTTGGGACAAGGCACTCAAAGAAGCGCGGTGGATCGTCATGGGAGACAGTGCCCAGAGTGCTGTTCTGGATGATCGCAAGGCCGCTACCATTGACTTGCGCAGCTTATTGACCGACTATCAAATAGCCAAAATCAGTCAGCCTGTCACACCCACTGACCAAATCGTGATTTCGGCCAACGAACGGATGGCCTATATTTATGCCCTAGACTCACGTATTCCGTTATCCGATATCGTGAAACGTTTGCAGCGTGAACCAAAGCTGGACATCCTTGCAAGGAAGGAAGACAAAAAGATTGTCGTTACAGCAGGCAAGATCAACCGAGAGTTTAGCTATCAACCAAACGGTCCCTTTACCGATCCATATGAGCAAACATGGACCTTCAGCGGCGATCCTCGTCTGCTCGATATGACCATGAACAAGAACCGGATCACGTATGGGAAATATCCGGACGTTTTGGCGAGGCTCTACGGTGCGATGAATTCGCATGAAGGCAGATATGTGGTCGTTACTGTTCAGCCAGGGCATGAGCTCATTACCGAAAGTTCTCCCACCCATATCGGCGGAGCAGCACACGGTTCCTTGCACGAGGTGGATTCACTCGTTCCCCTGCTGGTAACCGGGATCGCCACGGGGCCCCAAACTTTGCGTATCGTCGACTTGAAAGACTGGCTGCTGCGTCTGACAACCGAATGAGCGAATCAGCTTTTAGAGAAAGGGCAGTATCGGCAAATCTGCCTTCTTCTCTTTTTATTTCGCCGTCTCCAGCAATGTTGTAAAATTAGGAAAATAAAGGAGCTGAGAAGATGTCATTAAAAGAAACCTTGCTCGCGATTCGGGCGAATAGCTTTCTGGCGCCGCCACATGCTTTTGAATTGGCGCTCGAAATGGTTACGCACATCGGTTCCCCCGATCCCCAACTGCGTGATGAGCTCATCTATTCCACGTTTTCTCATTGGATAGAGGAAGGTGTGCTCTCCCCTGAACAGCTGCAAGAGCTGCTAGCGATTGCACTCGACGACCAGCATTTATTTTATCGCATAGGTGAAAGTGGGACTGACTCGGTATTCACACGCTCCTTTTCCGTTTTATTGCTTCCCCTTATCCTGATCCTGCATCGGAATCATCCTTTTCTCGCCAAAGAAGCGATCCTTTACGTGAAAGACAAACTTTTCGCTTACATACGGCAAGAAACAGACCTGCGAGGCTATGTGGAAGAAAAGGGCTGGGCACATGCTACCGCTCATGCTGCTGACGCTCTCGATGACCTGGCCCAATGCAGTGAACTGGATCAGACTGACCTGAAGCAAATTCTCGGAGTCATCCGCGAAACAATCACAGAGGCGAAATCAGTTTATGCGCACGAAGAAGATGAGCGCTTGGTGACTGCTGTCCTTTCTGTCTGGAATCGTGATGAACTCTCCTTGAATGATATCGATGGATGGGTTCGGAGTTTTGCGAATCGTTTGGATAGTAGCTATACAATCGAAGCGTATACGGGGCGAATCAATGTGAAAAACTTTTTGCGGAGCCTGTACTATCGCATCCACGACCAGGAAAAATATAAGCGGATAGCAGCGACCTTACTTCCTCTTAGTGCACAGCGAGCATAGTCCCCGAAAGCAAAAAACGAATGCATGTTCTCCTTTGTTTTAGGCACCCTACTGATGAGGAGGGATGATGCATGGATCAACGGAGCTTTGAACAAATTTATGAGGCCTACAAAAATGCTGGAGAACAACAGGCGATCCAGGAAAATGGAGATAACAGCCCACTGACGAATACAGGAAAAGAGCAAATCGTGGCTGTCAGGAAAAACGACGATGGAGACTTGATCGCCTTTAAAACAGACACAGGCCGTGAGCTCGACTATATCACCGCACTCAACGATGCAAAGGCTGGCAAGCTGACTCATGTAGACGTGTTTCACAAGTATGGGAGAGACATTCTGCGGAGTGAGCCAGACGGAATCAAGGAAAACAATTTGGATCGTCTGCCTGACTTTTGACGGAAAAAAGGTCGCCCACAGCAGAATCGGGGCGACCTTTTTGTATCGACGCGTATTGGATTAGTAGATAAACTTTCCGGTAATCGACTCTTTCGTGGCCGCCACTTCTTTTGGTGTCCCGCTCGCAACCACGTTCCCTCCAGAACTACCGCCCCCAGGTCCCATATCAATCACCCAGTCAGAAGCGCCGATCAATTCTGTGTTGTGCTCGACCATAAATACGGTATTTCCGGCGTCAACCAATTTGCTCAAGAGGACATGAAGCTTCTCGACGTCAATTGGATGCAGTCCTGTCGATGGCTCATCCAGTAAATACAGCGTATGACCTGTAGAAGATGCACTCAGCTCCCTAGCCAGCTTCAACCGTTGTCCTTCACCACCGGACAAGGTCGTCACGGACTGCCCCCATTGCAAGTAGCCGAGTCCTACCTCACACAGCAGGGTCAGCAATTGCGTCATCTTCTTTTGCTCGCTGAACAGGGAGAGGCTCTCCTCAATACTAAGCATCAATATATCGGAAATGGAATAGCCTTGGTACGATACCTCCAAGACCTCTGAACGAAATCTTTTTCCGCGACAATCCGGGCAGACGACCTGTAAGTTGGATAGAAAGTGCATGTCCACTTCCACTCGCCCCAGTCCCTCGCATCGCTCACATCTTCCGCCCGGCGTATTGAATGAAAAGTGTTTGGCATCCAAACCACGCTTTTTGGCTGCGGGCAAGGCAGCGTATATTTTGCGTAAGAGCGTGTACAAGTCGACGTACGTGGAGACATTGGAGCGCTGCATGCGTGATAGCGGCGACTGATCCACTGTTATTACGCTTTGAATGGCTTCGAGTCCTGTAATTGCGCGGCATCCTGCTACTTTTCCCGTTCGCTTCTCGGCAGCGGCTGCCAGCAAATCGTAGACGAGTGTCGATTTACCCGAGCCAGAGACACCCGAAACTGCTACCAGCCTTCCCAGTGGGAACGATACCGTCACATCCCGTAAATTGTGCAACGTGGCCCCTTCAATCGTAATCCACTCGCCTGTTCCCTTGCGCTCTTTGGACGACAGCACTCTCTGTTCTTTCAAGTAGCGACCTGTGACAGAATGCGGTTGGTTCAGCAATTCTTTCAGCGAACCTTGCCCGACGATTTCGCCGCCAAAACGTCCTGCTCCTGGCCCTACATCGATCACGTGATCCGCTTCTTGAATGACTCGTTGGTCATGCTCGATGAGCAGCACAGTGTTGCCCAAATCACGCAGCTCCTTCATGACCTTCACGAGTCCATCCGTGTCCTTTGGATGTAATCCCGATGTTGGTTCATCCAGAAAATAAAGTACACCCGTCAAGCCAGAGCCGAGAATGGAAGCGAGCCGCAATCGCTGTGCTTCACCGCCAGAAAGAGAGATGGCCTGTCGATCGAGGGTCAAGTAGCCCAGCCCCACATGGATGACGCGCCTGATCTTGATGAGCAAATCATGAAGGACAGCCTCCAAAATCGTGTCTCCTTCACGGACAGCTCGTACAAGCACACTCTCCACCCAATCCCCCAGCTCCTCCAATGAGCTCTTGGATAGGCTCGGCAGCGTCCTCCCTTCCACTGTAACGAGGCGACTCTCCTCCTTTAACCTCTCACCATGGCAGTCGTGACAAGGCTGGGTCAGAAAGTAAGCAGCTTCACCCGATTGTCCGTCTTTTTCCTTATAGCGTTGCCACATCCCTGTGATCACACCTTTAAACCTTCCCTTTCCTACCGTTTTCGGAGGCTGAACAGAAGGGAAGTGTCGAGAAAACTCCTCGCTCTCCACGCCATATTTGAGCAAATCCCACTGCGCTTCGTTGTACTCGTTCAAAGGCAGATTCATCGACAAGCCGTAATGTTTTCCTGCCGCCTCCATCACGCTGGCCTGATATTCATTAATCGCCTCGTACCAAAAGGTAACAGCTCCTTCCCGAATGCTCTTTGTTTCATCAAACACGGCTTCGACATCAATATCGACGACCGTCCCCAATCCACTGCAAGTCGGGCAAGCACCTTGGGGCGTATTAAACGAAAAATCTGCTTTGGTCAGAGGGAAATGAATATAGGCACATACCGGACACGTGACGGCTTCTGTTTCTTTGCCATTGGCAGCAGATGCTATTGGTGCGTGACACTTCTGGCAGTGTCTCTCCCCCTTCTTTTCATAGACTGTCCGCAGATAGGTATACATGTCTGTAACGGTTCCCACTGTCGATCTAGGATTACGGTTGGTCACATGTTGACTGATTGCAATGGAGGGAGACAGTCCCTCGATCGAATCCACACGAGGCTTCGCTAGTGATTCAGATGACATTCCACTGGACTCCAAATATTGTCGTTGGCATTCTCGTTGCAGAATATCAAGTGCCAGTGTCGATTTACCCGATCCAGATGGTCCGGTTACCACCACGAGACGATGCTTGGGAATCTCGAGAGAAATGTTTTTCAAGTTGTTTTCTCTTGCTCCCCGAATGCGAATCAAGTCTTTCATGCACAAAACCTCCTTCATGATTGAAATGTCAGTCCCTTTCGCTGACGAAGACCGACCTGCTTGATCTACTATACAACATTCATGCAAGTGCCAAGGTTACTGCAAAAACGACCCTTTTACTACTGCTAGAAAGACGAAGCATCACGTCATGGAGCTTTAATGTTTTTCTCGAATAAAACGACCCTCTCTTCCTTAGACCTTGCAGCAGTTGGACAATCAGTCCAATGCTGCATCGCTCAAAAAAGAAGAAAGGGCCGCTTGTTTGCGACAAGCTTTTATTGTGTAGGAGAAGGTACCGCTGGCTCGTTCTCACCGCCCAAACGCCGGCGTGCCGTCTCCCTTTTTCCCACTGCCGGTAGATGCTCACCTGCCTTGGCCAATCCCCAGACAGGCATATTTCCGTAAAGGCATTCGTATTTTCCAGCATCAACCAAGTACGTCTCGTGAAAAATCCCAACCGTTCCATCCGTTCCTACCGCTTGGTTGAACTTCTTCCACGCGCTCAAATGATTGTGGCTTTTTCTCGCGTAATTTTCCAAGTGCTCATAGGATCGCCAGTACTGGATTTGGGTGATTTCACGCAGATTAAAATGCGAAGTGTGACCCAACAGTCCGAGCTCCGGGTGCTGATACAACTCTCGCATCATGCCTCCCATGGCGTTGGCTACTGGCATCCATTTGTGAACCGCAAGCCTACGATTGATTCGCATCCCGATGATAAATACGACGAAAGGTCCTTCCATTTGTGCTGTAAAACGCCCCGGAACTACTTTTGCCATCTGACTCCCCTACCTTATCAAAGATTTGAGGTGCAACTCGTAAAACGCCATATAATCAGACACATGAAACAAATGTGCAGTCAGATAGGCTCCGTAAAAGATCGAGAATAGCAAAATAACGGCCTCTTCCTCCGACAAGTGAAGGGCAAGCTGTCCATCTTCGGCTGCTTCTTGCACGCACTTTTGCAACATTTCATGCAGATCAGTAGCTCGAATGGCTTCTCTCTCCTCTTCCTCGGGGAAGCGCAAATACAATTCAGCATCAGATAAAAGTGGGACACACGGGTGCATTTGTTGCTCGGCTAAAAAGCTGATAAGGCTAAGCATGATCCCAGGTTGCTTCTCACTATCGCGTGTAACCTTGGCAAAAATATGCCGAACGGCTTCCCATCCCCTCTTACCTGTACTCCGCAACTCAACAAAGCACTCTGCTTGCCATATGCTCATGTAATAAATCAAGAGCTCTTCCTTTTGCGGGAAAAATTTAAAGAATGTGACCTTCGACACCTCTGCTCGTTCGCAAATGTCATCCACTAGGACATTTCGGAAGCTCCCGTCGCCTATCAGCTCCAAGGCAGCGTCCAGAAGGGCGAATTTAGTTTTGGCTTTCTTTTTCTCGCGTAGCGATAATGCTTCTGCCATCTTGAACTCCTTTTTCCATATTTCTACTTTAAATTTATAATAGTATATAAATTAACTTGAGTAAAGTTTTTTATTCAAGTAAGCAAAAAATCAGCTCTCCTATTCAAAAAAATGAAAACTTTAATCAAATGACTCCGTATAAATTAGGAAAACAGCCAAGGCTAATTGGAGGGCGAAGAGATGAAAGCGATCATATACGAGCAATACGGACCGCCCAATGTCCTACAGCTCCGGGATGTCGCCAAGCCGGTACCAAAGGACGACGAGGTATTAATCAAAGTCTATGCTGCAACTGCCGCAGCGGGGGATTGGCGTTTACGCAAGGCAGATCCTTTCCTGGCACGTCTGTTCAATGGTCTGTGGAAGCCGAGGAAAATCAAGATTCTCGGCTTCGAATTAGCCGGGGTGGTCGAATCAACGGGCAGTGGTGTTTCTCAGTTTAAACCGGGGGATGCCGTCTATGCTGCCTGCGGAAACGGCTTCGGCGCGTATGCCGAATACAAATGCTTACCTGAGAACGGTTGTATTACGCTGAAGCCTGCGAACATGACGTTTGAGGAAGCAGCCGCGGTTCCGGTCGGTGCCTATACTGCCTTGCAATTTCTCCGGAAGGGCAATATCCAGCACGGCAGGCGTGTGCTCATATACGGTGCTTCTGGCAGTGTCGGGACGTATGCGGTACAGCTCGCCAAGCATTTCGGTGCGGAAGTGACCGGAGTATGCAGCACATCGAATGTGGAGCTGGTAAGATCGTTGGGGGCCGACCGAATCATCGATTATACAAAAGAAAACTTCGAGGACGACGATACGATCTACGATATCATTTTCGATACGGTCGGAAAGAGTCCGTTTCAGGCATGCGTCGAGCGACTCACACCGAACGGTTACTACCTGCGAGCGGTCCATTTTAGCCCTCTGCCAATCGTTCGCGGTTTATGGACGAACATGACGAGCGGTAAGAAGGTGATTGGTGGGACCGCGAAGGAAAACGCGGAAGACTTGAGGTATGTAAAGGAGCTGATCGAGGCTGGCAAGCTGCGTGCCGTCATCGATCGCATTTATCCGCTAGAGCAAGCAGTGGAGGCCCACTCTTATGTGGAGCTGGGACATAAGAAAGGAAACGTGGTGTTAACCGTGCGACAATGATTACGCATTGATCGTTCAATAAATAAAGCCAGCCAAAACACATTCTCTTCGTGTTTTGACTGGCTTCTTCGTTATTTCATCATTTTCCCCATCCGATAGGCTGCTTCCATGATGTAAGGCGCGTATTGGCTCATTTTTTCAGGAGTCAGGCGGTTGGAAGGACCCGACGCTGCAATAGACGCTACCAATTGTCCGTTGCGGTTGAATATCGGGACGGCTACGGCTGCTGTTCCCAGCTCCCGTTCCTCCACGCTAGTCGCGAAGCCTTGCTTCCTGATTTGATCCAATTGCTCAATAAAAGACTCCTTGTTCACATAGTCAGGCCAATTCGGGTCGCTGATGACTTCCTGCAAAATGAAAGGCTCTGCATATGCCACAAGTACTTTGCTGGATGCCCCCACCGTGAGTGGCATACGCGCTCCGATTGGCGCCACCCTGCGAATCGGCTGCTTGCTTTGGACTGCCTGTACGCGTATCCGCTCGTTTCCATCCCGCACGTACAGACTGATTGTTTCCTCCACCAAATCCCGCAATCGCTCCATCTCCGGCAGCAGCAATATCGCTGGATCATCGTTTTGCGACAAATTGGCGGATAACTCCCAAACCCGAAACCCAAGTCGATACTTCTCCGTCTGAACATCACGTATCAGAAATCCTTTGTTCTCCAGCGTTGCCAGCAAACGATGCACGGTACTTTTATGCAAGGAGAGTCGACTCGCTATCTCACTCAGGCCCAGATCCGTAGCGTCTGTAAAACAGAGCAGGATATCCAAAGCCCGATCGACTGCCCGAACGTTTGCTTTTTGTTCTTCTTCCATAAGTGTTTGACACCTGCTTCCTACTTTGTTCCGATCGTTTCGTCTGATGAAACGAATATGCTACTTTTCAGTATACGAAAAAATAAAGCATAGTAAAGAGCGAATCCAAGGACCACTCAAAGACAGGAATGAAAAAAAGGGAAGCCGACCTGTTGCGGCTCCCCTTTTATGCCTTATCGTTGTCCCTTTAAAAATCAAAGTTATCTGGGTCTGGCCCAAACCGCTTGTTGTCATTTACGGCAGTGATTTTTTCTACATCCTCTGCGCTGAGGGAGAAGTCAAAAACATCTGCGTTCTGGCGAATCCGCTCTGGTGTGATCGACTTCGGAATCGTGACCACTTGGTTTTCCAAATCCCAGCGAAGCACAATTTGTGCAGGAGACTTGCCATATTTTTGTCCCAATTCCACCAAGAGAGGATGATCGAGGTTTCCTTGCATCAACGGGCTCCATGCTTCTAGTTGAATATGGTGCTCTTTGCAATACGCATGCAATTCTTTTTGGGTAAGCAATGGATGATACTCGACTTGGTTGACAACCGGAATGATCTCGCTATGTTGGCGTAAATCCTCGAGGTGGTGGCTATGAAAATTACTGACGCCAATCGCACGTACATATCCATCACGGTACAGCTTTTCCAAAGCCCTCCATGTATCTACGTACTTGCCTTTTACGGGCCAGTGAATCAGGTACAAATCCAGCGTATCGATACTCAATTTTTTCATACTTTCATCAAAAGCCTTCAGCGTTGACTCGTAGCCTTGATCCGCATTCCACACCTTGGTCGTGATGAACAATTGATCGCGATCAATCCCGGCTTGACGGATTCCTTCGCCTACGCCGGCTTCGTTACCGTAGATGGCTGCTGTGTCTATACTGCGATAGCCCGCCTCAATCGCGGAACGGACGGCCAACGTTTCGTTTCCGTCTTTTGCCTTCCAGACACCCAGACCCAGCCAGGGCATCTTCACCCCGTTGTTCAAAACGGAATGATCTGTGATATGTGTTGCCATTGGATCTCCTCCCGTCTAACGCTGATATGTACTTACATTAAGAAAGTGTAGCATAAATACAGAATGAAGCAAACCTTGCTACTCTTGTGAATCTTGATACGCCACGTCCTCTGTCTCAGCTGCCAGCGGTTTGATCGCCCACCACCTGATCCTTGCCCGATCTGTCTGAACAGGTCCCTTTACCTGAACGCCGATCCGAAACGTTCCTTTCTGCGGATAAACGATGACCCCTACGGCAAAATGCGCTGCATCTGTCGCATACTCTGAATCATCAAAAACACTACTATGCCCGTACATCACTTGCTCATGTTGGGAAAGCAACTCATCGATCACATCTGCATGAAAATCCTCGACTCCTGCACTGACATACACGTTCCCTTTTCCGAGGGAGTGCTTGATCTCGTCAGAAAAATATCGATTGCCGATCCTCACTCCAAACGGCCAGTTGGACGAATATGGCTCAATCGGTATTTCCACCACGCCAGTTGCTACTTGTTCATTTGCCTTTCCGGGTCGGGGCAGACCAAGCTCAAACTGGTAGACGGACGCCAGATTATCGTAGCTCACATCAAACTGCGGCTTATCGCCTGCCGCGATTTCTTTCACACGCGTGGTCACCCGGAAGGAATCCGCATGGGACCCTTGCTCGACTTGCTTTCCCTTCTGTGCACGCAACGCAAGCTTTTGCAAAAGCGCTGGGGTATACACGTACTCACCAAACGGAACAGGAACAACCTTCTCAATGACATAGGTCGCATTCATTTGCAGCAAGCATACTTTTGCCAAATAAAGAAAAGGCTGTTCGTTTGCATGTGTCACCTGATCCAGCTTGCGATTGTAGTAATCGGACACGAGACGCTCTACCAGATCGTCTGGCGTGATTTCGATTTTTCCTACAGAACCGAGATCGGTATGCACCAAGCGATCGCCGAGTTGAACCTCTGCCTTGCCCCCCAGCACTGCCAGCTCCACCGTTCCACGATCCCAGCCAGCCTTGATCGGAATGGAGATGACGTAATCTGTCTCTTTCGCGTCAACAGGCTCTAAGAAGGATACACTACCGTCACTGCTCTCCAAGACTGTCAGCCCTGGTGCATCCAGCTTGTATTGGAATTGCACACGCGACGTTTGTACCGTCTTCTCAATGTGCAACTGTAAGGAAAATACTTCACCCGGATTGACGTATCGTGGGGTCGCCTGCCAGATGCGCACCTGTGGATCTGCAAATAGCAGCACTCTTTGCTCTACTAGTTGCACCCCTTCGATGGAAGCAGGATGTGGTGCCTCCTCTTTGATAAAGAGCCGATATCCTTCTGCCACTCGGTTGTATTCAGCCATTTCCTGCTCGACCGTTTCGGAGACGGAGAAGACCTGTTCTTTGCCTTTTTCATCATAGGACAAGCAGACGTACACATTTTTCGCGTAATCGTTGTTGCTAAAGCCTTCCATCATAGACAGCTTCAGCTTCACAGGCTCAGGAAGTACGATTTCCCTCCCGAGATAATCGAGAGCGACTCCAGCCTCGACCGAAATCTGCTTTTCGTCCACAGCGATCACTTGCAAACCGCATACCACTCCACCCCCGTGAAGCAAGCGATTGGTAAGTCGACGTTTGTCATTGAAATAACGCTGTTCTGATTCGAAATCTCTGACGGTCAACAGCTTCCCTTTGAAATACACATTCCGTTCATGTGGAAAATAACGCAGATTCTTCATCTCGAACACCTCACTTTGCGTAAAAATCTCGGCTTCTTACTCCAGCTCTGCATCCAGGCCAATCCTCGTGTCATAATCGATTCGTCTGCTGCGGTCCTTCCCGCTTAGCACTGTGTTGTATGGCATGGATAAATTTTGATCAAGCGTTAGGAACGACGGCTCTGTCAAATAAGAATTAATCCCCACGTAGCTATGGAAGTCGGCGTAGATGCCCGGGCGCAGAACGATGAGCTTCGCTTCTGTAAAAGCAGGCTTTTGATCTTCCAAAATCTTTTGCAGAACCGACTGCTCCCGCTCTGTTTTCGCGCATTCCTGCGAAACGATCAGGCAAAATTGATATGGATGATCCATGTACAAGGAAGAGATCAGCTCGTGCAGCTCCGGGATCGCCTTCATGTCCCTAATTTGAAAATACTCCACGATCATCGGGCGCTCCCCGGTATACAGCTCCACCATCTTTTCCAAGCCCGCACGAGTGCCCCGCTCTGCGTACAGCTCCGGCGCACGACGAATCAGCTCTCGTCGCTGCGCCTCTGTCCAATGCTCTTCCCTGCCCATCCCTAACCAGGAAGCGAGCCAAGGGACAAATTCGCCAGGTGTCGTATCAGGATCGAACAACCGCGAAATGGTATCAATCTGTTCCTCCAGCTCCAAGTAATACGTCCCGAAAAGGGAGAGGAAGCGCTCCAAAAAATCAGCACTGGCAGGTTCACTTTGATAAGTCGCTGGTAGATACCGCAAAAATGTGTCGCGCGGCGAGTAAATCCGCAATTGCCTGAGCAACGGGGAGTGACGGTCAGTACCGAGCCATTCGATTTTGAGCCATAAATAGCGGCCTTTTGCTGAATGAAACAACGCATCTGAGGCGTTGATCACCGGCTCCGACCATAGATTGGCCGTCCTTTGCAGCTTGGTTTTCCAGTCCATGTCGGGTGCCAGCAAAAAATCATCCAGGTTGTGTACGGCTCCATGAATCACATGCTCTTTTCGATCAGAAGAAAACGTCGAGATGAGTAATTGCGTTTCTTCCGGTATGTCTGCATCCAGCGTAAATTTATGCCACACCGTTTCAAATTCCGCGCTATCCAATGCACGAGAGAAGTAGATGCCCATCGGTATTCCGGTCGCATCCAAGGTGGACGTCCGCGAGACGAGCCTCAACATGGTCAGAACATTTTTCTGTGCGTCCCAAACATACAAACGTTGCTGATTGTCAAAAACGAGCTTGTCTGCTCGTCCATGGTAGTTGGTTAGTGGCGCGAGTGCTTCTCCCGTTGGTTGAAAACGCAAAATGAATCGGGTATGATCATGAGCCGAATCGATGGAACGACTATCACCCACGTAGAGAATGGGACCTGGACCCACTGCAAATCCCGCGGGCTTGGTGCCTGACGGGATCGCCAGGGTGCACACATCGGAGCCTTCCGAAGAAAATCGAAACACTTGATTCGTCTGTGCCCAAAATAGATAGGCCTCGCCCGCTTCGGCAACAGACAGGCGAAACAACCTTCTTCGCCTGATCTCACGGAGTGTAGCTGTCTCTGTTACTTTCAATTCCGCATGCGCGTATGTAGCGTCTATTTTGCCTGCCCGATTCAGCCGAAGGACGACGACTTGTGTTCCCGCCGCGATTTCCTTCCGTTCGTTGTCTCGATTTACGACCACGGGTGTCGTGATGTAAAGATGTCCTTCTTCATCCACCCCTGCATCCAAAGGAAAAAGCCGCTGTCCGTCCCCATCTTCCCAGCTCCAAACGCATTGGCCGTTGGCTATGGAATACGCTCCGACTTTTCGCCTCGCTTCGGGGTCGATAATGTACACGTATTCATCGTCAGCGACGAGAAACGAGTCTTTGGAAAACAACCCGCGTCCAGCGCGAAACACCGTCTCCTTGAAGTTGTTGCTGTCATCGTAATGCGTGATATGCCCGCTTTCATCCAGCCAAAGCAACGAACCGACGCGTGCAATGGAAAAATCCAAGAGTCGAGAGTGATGTGTCGTCCCAGCTTGATGCACATGATCGATCACATATTCGGGCGATTTGTTCAGCGCGATCCCCTCGTTGGAGACGTGAAGGTTATACCAAGCCCCCCGCTGCCAATCGGACGGATTGTTCAGGGAAAAGAAACGATTCATTGTATCCACGCCCACTCCTCCGTTTGTTCCCGTCTATCTTTCTCTATCCACAACGAGCTCCAGAACATGTTCTCCTGAGTACACCAGTGCATGGAGCGGAATCTGAATATCTCCCCCTTCATCCCTGATGATGCCTGTACCCTCTGTGGAAACCCACAAATCCGTCACGTATAGCACACCCTCGATCTGGTTTAACACCTCGTAAAGATCGCTTTTATAAACAGGTCGACCAAATTCCCATCCTTTTCCTTGATGATTCGAAGAATCTTGGAAATTCAATGGCGTCAAATACCGCTTCAGTGCCTGTAGCACGATCTGCTTTTTGTCTGCAAACGCAGGCTCCACCACGATTGTCGCGAAAACGGTCACTTTGATATAGGCTGGAGCAGTCACATGGACTTCTGTCGTCAGCAGCCTTCGCTGTTCCAATTGGTGACGAACGGTCTGCAGGAAGCCTTCACTTGGCTGTGGTGTCGGCTGGTCGCTGAACGGGACGATGACGACGGTCATTTGAGCGGCTGCGTTTTGCTCGGAAGCCCCCATTTCCCCTACTTTATACAGGGGGATCGCCTTCGCGCGGGCCACTCGCACTCCGGGAGTTGACAGCGCGATGGCCTCATAATCTTCTGCTGTAACGGCCCGCTGCGGTTTCTTCCATTCCATTCTCATCCTGCGTTTGGCTTGATCGATCGTTTCGCGCTCGCTTCCCCCACTGGCTGGACGGGGATTCGTCACCTGCGCGGTAGTTCGCTGCCTGGCGAGTGGAAGGAACCGGGTAATTTGGCCACCCTGTACATTCCCCTTCGCGCCTTGGCCTGTCTGACACGATATGATCCGAATGCCCGCCATGCCTTCCAGCCTTTCGGGAATGGCTCCGTGCTCATTGTTGCCAAACGCGATTTCTGCCCCGTCCGAATCATTCAACATAAAATGGCGGTCCTGTGGTCCCGATCGGTCAAAATCAGTGACCAGCGACCAGTCTTCCCAGACGGGAAACGGACTGCCTTCGACCTGACGCGCCACCTGAATGACAAACGTTTCTGGCAAGATCGATTGGACATTCAACCGGAACATTTGATGTGGCAATCCACTGCTTTCTCCAATGAATCGCTGCCTTGCAAAGTCACTCCGATAGGCGATGACCCGAATATTTTTGCGGCCCTCAGGTATTGCACTCCCAAACCGAATCATCGTAGCTCCCTGTTCTGAGCCGCGCGAAACGCGAAAAGAGAATGCACCTGTATCGGCTTGATCTGGTTCATCTTGATCCCATCCACTTTGCCAATAACGCCCCTTTTTGCATTGAACCTCTACTGTGCCTTCATACGATAGCGAGCTTGCAAGCACGATCGTCTGATCCACTTGACCCGTTCCATCGTACTCCCACACTTGACTGAAGGTTTCGCGTTGGATGACGCTCACGGTGTTCAGCTCGATTTTTTCCATGCGTGGAGCCAATTCGAATCGACCTGCACGCAATGTCGCACAGAGCCAAAATCGAGGCCGATCATTGGCGGGGTAAAGCATGATTGGCTTCATTGCCCCTTCAAGCTCGATCAGGACTCGTCCCGAAAAGGAGAGATGCATCGTTTCATCCGAGACCGGTAACGGACTCCATCCCATTTCTTGCGTGCGCTCGTTCTGTCCATAGTACTCCCAAACGAGACTCGCCGATGGAACGAAAAGGGACGTGGGTGTAAGCGAGACCATTGGGACAGGATAGTCTTCAAACAGACGCAAACCGATGGAGACTGCCTCCCCCACTGGCAGCGGCCGATCAAAGCCTAAGTAAATCTTGTTCCCTATCCTTGGTTCCTGGCCAAATGCGTAGTAGGAAACACCGTTATGCGCATTGGATGAACTCACATCCGCCGTCCCGCTTTCTGTATGAACCAGAACACGCTCCAGACTGGCGGGTACCAGAACAAGCGAATGTTCCGTCTCGAAAGGAAGATTCCCCGCGAACAATCTCGTCTTCTCCGGAAGAATCGCTTCTTCTGACACGTCGAAAAACGTAACATCAGTCGTCGCACATGACTGATTTTGTGGGTGTACACCCATGAGCTGCAAAAATTTACGTTCGTTCTTTTCCGTTATCCGATTGAGATAGTATTGTTGCATTTCCATCAACCACGCGAACATCTCCAAAAGCGTAATGCCTGGATCGTGATGACGGTGATCACCCCACTCTGGCTGCAGCTTGGGGATCGCGTTTTTTGCTTGTTCTAGGATCTCTTCAAAGTGGCGATCATCCAGATTCTTGGATGGAAGCATAGCGCACACTTCCTTTTTCAATGTTTGGTTGGGAAGAAAGCCTGGCTTTCGTGAACGCGGACGCTGATTCGATGCGCACCCTCTGTGACGATCCCATGTACGATCGTCTCGTATTCAGAAGCGAGTATTTCCTTTCGTTGCCCACTTTCCGTTCGAAATACAGCCAAGGTCAGATGATCCACAAAGCGGACGCCCTTTACAGATTTCAACAAGGCAAACAAGAGCGACGGGTGCACACGTTGTCCTATTTCCCAGCCTCCACCATGCAGATTTCCCGATATCGGGTCAAGGAATCGCGCGAGCTTGCTGAGTGTCTCCAGCTCCACCTCAACGATTTCCTCCAAAGACCCCACTGCTAGCTCTGCTGTCACCGCAATTTCCAAGTAGACAGGCTCCCTAACATGAATCCGCTCGGGAGAGGCTACCGTCGCTGCCGCATGTGTAAGCAAGGAGTTCGTGACAGAACGCCGAAGCTCCAAAAATTGTGTGCCGAAGCATCCCGCTGCGGGTAATACGATCACAGTGACATGCCCTGCTTCTCTTTGCAGGCGGCTGTTCCGATTCGGTAAACACTTCACCTTGGCTATCCCTGGATGCGCTTCACGGACGAGCCATTCGAAATCTTCAGCCGTCACCGCTCGATAGCGATGCTTGATGGTTTGAGGACCTCGCTGCAAGGCTTCCGTCAGCAATTCCCGCTCACTTCCCCCAAGTGCAGGCACCGGATTGCTGACAGCTTGGACAAACGGAATCGATTGTTCCAGTTGATTCAACTGCCCAGCTGGAAGATTCCCTACTGTTCCTCCTCCGACCTTATACGTCACTCTCACGGAACCGAGTCCGGTTTGTGGAAGCTCCCTACCGTGTCTGCCATCGCCAAACAAAATTATTCCGGTAGCGCTCTCCAAGCAGTAATGGCGATCATCCGGGCCCGAATCGTGCAGATGCCCTACTCGCTTCCACAGAACCCAGCATTTTTGCTCGTTCCCTTCCGAATCATAGAGAAGTTCCACCCGATTATCTGGATGTTCCAGCCAGCTCTTTCGTTCACTCGGCAAAAAGAAGCCTGTTTCATCTACCCATACCTCTTCGCCCATGACGGGATGTCGGATGAGTCTGTACTCGGCTTGTGGCCCCTCTGCTATCCGCTCTGCCATTTCATTGCGAATCGTCTCCTGTTGAATGGCTCGTATCGTATTCGGATAAAAGCCGCTTAGCACGGGATGTCGTGCATCCAAAGCGCCTCCTCCCAGACGATTGTCTACGTTGACGGCGCGAATCCAATAACGCTCCCGCTCAAACATTTTGCTTTTTTCCATATCAAAAGGACCAGCGAAACGAACGGTACCACTTTCCGTAAAACCAGCGGTCTGATCAATTGTCTGCAGCTTGGCCCAAGACGTTGTTCCTGTTTCTTTGCGCTTGTATTCCCATTGCACAACCGGAGCAGGCCCTGGGGATTCTTCCATCGGTAGAAAAGAAAAGTAGAAAGAGAGCGGTCCTTGTAAAGGCGGCTGTTCAAATCCAAAGTAGACGGCGGGATGCAAGCATTCGGACGGCAAAAACGGCTGGAAGCTAGCCTGATGATTACCTGTACGGACAGGGTGCTGCCAATCCAAGTCGTTCTGTGTGAGAATCGCTTCCGGCTCATGTAGCGACTCTTGGTACGAGTAGGTCAGGCGCATGTCTCCCAGCCACGGGGCCATGTATACAGGATTCGGTCCGTATAAACCTTCCACCTGAAGAATTCTCACACGGATCCAATAACCTAGCTGTGATTGGACGGTTGTCGGCTGTAAATCATCTGGACACGTAAAGATAACCACAATCTCTTCATCCGAATCGGTGCCAGCAAACAGCTTCTCCCGATCCTCTCCTGCCAGGAGCACCATCCATCCACTGCCGTTCCAGTATTCCCATACCACCTTGCTGACCGTGACGGGTGTCGTCGCAGGAGGGTCAAAGGAAGATTCCTTCATGATCCATTTCCATTTCGGTTCCGGTTGTGACAGATGCGTAGCGGGATAAGCCACCGTCTTCATCCGAAAACGAAGGGCAACCGTACTTCCAGGCTTCGTCAGCGCCTCTTCACAGGACAAAAAAAACATGCCATACGGTGCGAGCTGCTCGCCAAACGCAAGACAACCGCTCCCAGAAACCTGTACATCATTGGAGAAAAGCATGTCGGGTGAAAGGCCCTCCAGGTCATCTGTTGGCAAATAATCCGTCTTCATCTGGATTTGGGTCAGAGAGGTGCTCCCGCCATTTTTCACCCATTCATGAATCATGCCTAGCTTCACTCTGCAACGGAGCCAACGATTTTCGATTCCTTGCATGTCACTAAACTCCCATTTTTTCCGCTGCTTTTTTTCCAAGCACAGCCGATTTTGATCAGACTCGACTTTGTCGAACAAAACCCATTCGCCCTCTGACAGATACGTCCACTCGACCAGCTCTGGATTCGCCAGCTTCTCTGTCAGCAAGGATTCCAGATAGCGTTCCTGATTGGAAACCATCGTGAGCTGGATCGAAGCACGATCTCCTAAACAAAACAAGTTCTCATGCCCCAAATACCAGCAATGCTCCTGATGATTCGGCAAAGCCTTGCTGTCCAAGAGAGAGAGCGGTGCATTTGTTCCAAGCCAACTCGTTACATCTGTTAAAAAGTCTCGACTGCCATTGGAAAACAACAGATCTGTCGGGAGAGAGGGGGTAGCCAGCATAGGCTGATCGGTTTCGAAAACCATTTCATCGCCAAGGGCAGACTTACCCGAAACTTTTGTGCCCGCCGGAATCCACACTGGCTTTTGCACACCTGTACTCAATTCAAATGTCAAAAAGGTTTCTGCCGATCTAGCCTGAGCCATTCCGACACCGAGCATATTGAGAAAAGCGATAAAATTTCGCTCGGGCACTTGATTCAACCGCTCACGATTATTCATCAGCATGTCTGTGAAAAGGAGAAATAAAGCCGTACCCGAATCAGGATCTTCTGGAGTGAAGCGCCACTCCGGGGTATAGAATGGCACCATTTCGCGCATTTTTCGGATGACTGCCTGCATGTCCTGCGGAACGACCAACGGTGGTTTCACGTTCCCCACCTCCCTTCCTTTTTTCTTCATACGACTGTGACTCTTGCGCTATCCATGTGGACCAAGACGATGGACAGGATACAACAGCTGATAGCCTTTGTTTGTTGCACGTACCGTATAGCTGATCGTAACGTTCACCGTTTCGGAATGAGTCTTGTCGACCTTGGCCTCCACCTGCACATCCCGCACACGCGGTTCCCAGATCATGATCGCTTCTGCGATGTCCGACTGGAGCAAAGCTAGACTCGTTCCGTCCGTGCCATCAAACATGAAGCCTTGCAATCCGCTCCCGAATTTCGGTCGCATCACACGCTCTCCCTTTGCCGTAGAAAGGATGATGCGAATCGCTTCAGCGATGTCATCCTCGTAGTTGGACAAACGAATCCGGCCTGTAGCCTGATCCACCTGAATAGGGAACTTCCATCCTTTTTCACCGAATGGCTGCCGCATGGAATCCTCCCATGAATTAATTCAATTTGATCACCGAACCGTTGACGGCAACAATTCCGTCAGATTTGATGTTCAGGGACGCTCCTGCTTTAATCGACATGGCTCCCTGCGCCTCCAGATTCAGCTGGGTGGACTTGATTGTCAGCGATGTGTCTGACTGTATGGTCACTTGCCCTTTTGCATTCAACGTAATCGTACTTGAACCGCTCTTCACCGTAACCTCGTTAGTGCTGCCGCCTTTGATGGAGATTTGGTTGTTTCCACTGCTCTCCGTAAGCACAATACTCTCATCCTTGTCCGACAGCTCCACCTGTTGTCCTTTTTTCGTAGCAATCGTGATCTTCCCATCATTCGGATCATCACCAAAAATCACTTCGTGGCCTGCACGGGTCGTGATTTTTCGGATATTGTTTTTCTCCGCCATTTCCGGGCCTTTGTTTTCCTGATTCCAGAGCATCCCGATCACAAATGGTTCGCGTACATCTCCCCAGTGAAATGCGACCAGCACCTCGTCGCCTACCTCCGGAATGAATAAGCTGCCGCGATCTTTTCCTGCAAAAAGCGTGGCGATTCGCACCCAGTCCGTCTCCCGCTCATTATCAACCAGAGGCAGCTTCAGCTTCACTCGCGAGAGCTTTTCCGGGTCTTCGTTGTTCGTCACAATGCCGACAATGACACCGTGGATTTTCGCCCGTTCTTCTTCTGTGATTTCATCCTGGTAGAACCAATGATCAAAGCTCATATCGTATTTCCCTTCACATGAAACGTCGTGACGTAGCCAGATGCCACATCGATGGTGTGTGTGACGGATGTGATGTAATAAGGCTGACTCAGCTTTTTCCCCAGACCCTCTAGCTTGATATAGCGGCCAGCCCGAATTTCTGGCAGACCCACTGCCTCACAGCTGCCGTCGAGAAGGTTCATGGCGAGTTGATTCAAGCGTGCTTTGGCAACCGCTTTTATCTCCTCAGGTGAGTCCAGTTTTTTCGTTGACTCGTATTTATCAAAATAATCACCGATTGCTTTCAACAGATCAGCACTTGTCTTCGAATTGGTCCCGAGCTTCCCGATATCTGTGCTCGTTGCTTTTGCTTCTTGGAGCACCGTTGATTTGTCCTTGTCTACCCATCGCACCGTATAGGAGGAAGCTTGGGAAGCGATGTTGACATCGACGGAAAAGCTGCGCAAGGAAACTCCCCAGATCAACGTGAGGACCGGCGTCATGTTGCTCAGTGGCTTACGGAAATATAAATTCTTCCCGACGATAAAAAAATCGTAGTTACAAATTTTTGCGAGACGATTTAAAAATTGAAAGTCAGTCTCGGAGACCGTCTTTGTAATGGTCTCGATTGTCTGAACCGTATCATCCACATGCGTCGACAAGCCGTATTTTTGTCCCAACTCTTTCACGACATCGCTGTATTTCTTTTTATTCCAGGAGGTAGACTTGTTATCCACCATAAGCAGGAACGATTTGTCCATCCCTTTTACCGTAATGGTAGGCGTCTCCTCGCATGCAAACGAAACGGCTGTAATATGCCCGTAAAAGAGACTGGAAAGCTCAGTTCCGTAGCCCAACTGAATTTCGATTTCATTTCCAGGAACCAAATGGTCATCTGCCCAGCGAAATTCCCACTTTGCCGTATCAAAAGCATTGGTTACCGAAAACGAAAACGTATCGGCTTTGCCGTCCAAGCTGGAGTTGATCGTTGCTTTGGTAATGGCGACACCTACCTGGCTGATCAGCTTTTTCCCTCCAACGAGTATTTCCAAGGCTGGGGAATGAAAGTTATTGTACGTTTGGCGCAGGTCATCGAAGGAGTGGCGGTCTGTCGTCAATTTCAATTCGCTCATTCCTTCGTCACCTCACAAGTGGCACATGCAGGGTAGTAGCCGGTTTTAGAAGTCTGGGATTGTCGATCCGATTGGCGTTCGCAATGTTTCGCCATTTCGATGCATCACTGTACGAGCGATACGCCATCAAGTACAGCTGGTCTCCTTGGTTGACCGTTTGTTGTGCGACTTTTTCTCTTGCGGCTCCGATATCGTCCGCGGACTTTTTCACACTCGTGCCTTTAAACGTGACGCCTAACGTGGCTCGTACTGGTGTCCCTTGATCGAGAAACATCGTAAACCGCTGCGAAACCTTTTCGACCACGCCTGTGAATTGAAAGCTGTCCCAGACGAATTTGCATAGGGGTGGTGTACTGATTTTCTTTTCTACGGCCATCAGCCCCAGCACCTGATTCGTGAATGCACGCACATCCACTCCAGCCTCGTATGTATCAAAAAACAAGTCGACCGATAATGTCTCGATATCTCCGCTCGTGAACATCCCCACTGGTACCGATTGTCCCAATATCTTTTGCCACGAGTAGTTATTGGAAGCATCCACCTTGTATTCGGAAGGGTTAAAGAGAACGGAAATACTCTCCTTGAAGTCTCCTTGCCCGTTGCGATCCACTAAAATTTTGGCCTTTTTCTCCTGACCCATCATTGGCTTTTGCCTCTCTTTACCGAAGAAATAGTCGTATGTGAATGCGGCAGTTCCTGCTTATAAACCTCGTCGCTGCCGCTCTTGAATGAGGCGCTTGTCCAGCTCCTTCATCATTTTATCCATCAATCGATCCACCTCTTGTGGGGATAACGACGTCTGATTGCCAGCCTTCTCTTGCACGTCTAGATCGACTTGGCGTTGGAGTGGAAGTGTTGTCGTCTGCTGCACTGCGGTTTCTTGAGGCTGAATGTTTTTTCTCAGAAACTCCATGGACGGCGGGGACTGAACGGTAGCAGCAGGGCTTGCATAGCTGTCTGCTGTGCGTAACGATTGTCGATGAGTATGGGTTGCGTTTTCGGACAGGGAGCGCTGTTCGGATTCTCCGGGCGCTCTTTGAGCTTGTTGCAAAGCTTGCAGGAGTGGTGGCTGCTTCGCCATCGCAAGCATTGGCTTTGGCAAAAGTGCTAGGGATGTGTTTTCTTTCGCATGCTCCACTTTTTCCGCCGCCATTGGCGTTGTTGACGTCAGGTTGAATATCCCTGCTCTTTGCAAGGGGGTGAGTCGAGCGTCTTGAATCTCAACCTTCTGTGACTCACTATGAGTTAGCCGTTTGACCATCTGCCCATTCTGATTGACCGTCAGAATCTGCTCATGGTTCGTTTGTTGAAAACGGCTGTGGCGACTAAGCTGCCTGGAATTCAATCTGTCGATGATTGAATCAATGGATTTTTCTCTCGCGAATCGAACGGAGTTGATTGGAAGGTGGCGAGATAATTTCTCCCAGCTGTTGACTCGACCTTTTCGTGGTAGTAGCTCTGTTGCACGTATGCTCCCACTCTCATGCATGAAACTGTCAGGCACCCTCACGCTTTGACCATGCACAAGGCTAGGGAGTGGTCCCCATTGTTTCTGAACAACCATTTGTGTATCGTGACGATTCAGTACTGTCGAGAGTGAGTGATGGTTTTGGATATAGGCTTCCGTCCGGAAATCAGTCTGGATAGCCTTTTTGATTTGCTCCATGACTTGAAGATAGAGACGAGCACGCAGGGCAACGGAGCTTGTCCACAAGCTGGCTGTCTCGTGCAAGAAACGGGAGTGGTAGCTTTCACGGGATGGACGGCTCTCTCGTATTGGATTGCTTTCGCCCTGGCGAGACCTTGGATGATCATTCGATTGCTTTTCACTGCTCGGGGGAGCTTTCCCACTTGTGCTAATTTTGCCTACCTTTGAAAACTCGCGCATCGCAGCCAGCTTCGCGCTTTTTTGCAAGAGGATCGTGAGTCCTAGTTCTGCACTCCATCCAGCAGCGATCCGTCGCAATGAGTTCCTGTCAGAGACATCCTCTCTGATTGAAAACGACTTCGCAGACGTGTTGTACAATCGCTGATGTTCTGTTCTTTCAAGTCCAATCCACTCTGTGACACGAAGCATTGCAGAACCAAAGCCGTTCAACCTGAGGGAAACGGCATCCCGATCATGACGATGAGTATGCAAGAATGCTCGACTTGTACTCTGTTCATTTTTTAGGGAGAAGGTGTGCCGTATCAGTCTATGCTCATGCTCGTGTACCATCGAGATCGTCGCTTTTCGTCCCGGTAGGCTGAACTTTTCTTGATTCTTGAAGAAAGCAACATCTGCCCGCTTGTTTTTCCTACCCTGGAACGACAGTAGCTGACGTACCGTCTCGTATGGCAACTGATACACGTGTTTATTTCCCGGAAAATGAATAGGTGACTGAAAAAACGGTTGGGAGATGCCTACAGGATACGGAGATTGATTCCTCGGCTCATACGGAAGGTGCCTTGGCGCATGCGTTCTAGTTGCAAGGAATTCCCTTGCGCTGAGCTGTTTTGCCACTCTCTGTTGAAGATGCACCCACGCCATCACAGACTTCCTGTTCGTCTCCTGATGGGTAGAACTGACGATTTGATTCTGTAGCGTTTGCCAGAGTTGGCGATTCACATGGAAGACAGGTACGAAGCGATTCCATGCAAATCGTGCAGCACTAGCTATACCAGCAGGCCCGCGCTCTATTTCGTTATGCGTTTCAAGATATTCCTTGATCCAAGGCTGGTTCAACCATCCTCGTTTTTCAAAGAAAACAGGAGCATTGGCGGACTGGAAGCTCTGTATCCAATAAGCAGCGATCGACTTCCTGACAATTGGCTGCGAGAGAAGCGGAACTGTTTGGGAGCTATCTGTGATACGTGTCATACGCAATGGGAACAGTAGCCCCTGCAAGGGGTGTAAAAGGCGTAACGACAAACCCGTCCACCACTCATGCTGTAGCACGTCAAGCTGCTGATACGATGCATGAGAGACAACCGGGATCATGTTCGTTTTGCCTGGATGAGTTTGCTCATGGCTTGATCGCAAGCGAATGGACTGCTCCCGGACAATCTCGTTCAACCTAGCTTCCTGAAATATCAGTTGTTGAAGGAACGCGTATGTCTGCTGATTCCTTGTTCCGATGGATTCGAAAGGAAGCAGCAGTTGTGACGGGTGAAATGTAATGCTACTCGGCTGCTCCTGCTCCACCCTAGATGCAAGCACGATTGCTTGTCGCTCTCGACTTATGACAAGGTGACGCAACCAATGCGCCAAGGCACTCGACTGTTCTTCCCGCCTGCTTTCTATCTGCTTCAACCTCTGTCGAGAAACAAGCACTGCTTGCCGACGTTCACTTTCTGCCCTCGAAAACTGTTGAGCCAAATGGAACAGCTGTTTGAACCGTTCCCTTACAGCCTGCTGCTTGGTCCGACCAGCATCAGCTCGATGAAGTATGCTAGGCAATACGGACGAGAACATCTTCGAAAGCTCATTGCTCTGAAATATCTTCCGTTCTAATGGGGACAGCGTTTCTAGCATCCATGCGCTTTTCGCTTGCGGATGTTGACGGCTTTTCGGGAAACCAATCTGCTGTAAAACACGTAGACGTGGATGCACAGTCATCGTCCTTGGCAGCCATGTTGCTCTACTTTTCTGCCAGTACAGACTCAGGTTTTCCCACCAGCGCCCCCAAAGCTCAGTCTGCTGGGAAGCTACGGACCAACGTGTACTTTCACTTTCACGAACGATTCGTCTAGTGATATCTTTGCCGTCAATTCCGGCTCTCTCTGTCCACACCGCGCGATCAAAAAAAGAGCTCGCAGCCCGTCCTTCTGCTCGTTTTAGCAAAACAGGAAAGGACCACGTCCCAATCTCTGGTTCCATTCCTCTACCGATCAACTGCCAAAAATTGCGAACCCCAAACCGTTCGAATCGCCCTGTTTCAGAACGCGTCGCTCTGACACGTGAATTCGAGATCGCGTCTATTCTTGTCGCTGATTCGAGCCATATCCGCTCACGTGCAATTTGCATGCTCTTGCGTCCACCAGGATCACCGTGTACCAAAAATTCTGGTGAACCATAGGAAGTCTCAGGCGTCCTGAATCTTTCCCGTACGGTTTCTTTGCTGTCTGAAACGATTGCTTTCCCAAGAGGCGTGGTAATATCGACCGGGTCTATTTGCTCTTTGAATCGACCCAGCGGCAACCATTTTTCAAGTGAGCTTGCTCGCTGAACCGAAGACTGAACATAGCTAGACCAGCGATATCTATCTCTCCCATTTGAGACAACCATGATCCGAGGCAGGTAAACCTTCTCGATTAATTTGGATGACTCCCACTTTCGAAAAAGCTCATGTATCAAAGTAGCTGGTTGTACTTTTCGTCCTGATCCCGATGCTTGCGTTATCACCGCACGCTCTTTTGGCCATGGGAAACCAGCCTGTCCGTTCGGCAACATTTCTCGATTCAATCCGAGGTAGGAGTCCACTTGTATTTGCATGTGTACATGAATGAAGGTTTGATGAAAGTGGTTTTCCTGCCCTCCGATACTCGGCGAAAAATCACGATGGATCAAAGCGAGGTAGCCGGGATCGCGCCCTTCCCCGTGCCGATACTTCTGCATGATGCTTTGTGCAAAGCCTTGGCTGGACGCCCTTGGCAGCAGTGATGGACCACGCGAAGGTGGGAGCGCCTTGATCGTTATCATCGTTTCTTTTGCTCCTTGCAGACGGGATAAGGCTTAAAAATACGCTTTTAAGCCGTGGTGCACGATTTCCAATGTCTCGATGGCCACTTCTCCATGCGTGGCCCGGAACTCCGGTCCAACCCACTTGACCGGATAAGCCCCTTCAAATGCCCAAGCCCCCACATCATTTCCGTTTGGGTCCATCAGAATAATCGCTCCCTGCTTGCGCTTGCGCTTTTCTGGCGGGCCAAAGTGGAAGTCCTCATACCATCTCCACAGCTCGTTTGATCTCACAAACCCTCGTTTGAAGACGAGATTGGGAAACTTGCTGCGTTTCGGCAGCTTGTGGACGAAATGATTCACGCCGCCCTCTTGGTACTCCTCCAGCTCTGTTTCGACGGCCAATCCGGACACTTCACTAAATCCAGCGACCCAGATGCCATCCATCTCCAATCCAAACGGAAGAAAGTCCACACGAAATCGGAGGTTGGTGTAATACGGATTCTCATTGGCGAACACCAGAATCACCTCCGCTTGAACACATCAAAAACGTTTTCGGGTTCGTCATTTTGCTTGCGGTTAATCGCGGATATCTCTTCACACCAGCGCCGCCGTTCCTTGTGTTCCATCGACATGATCTCGTCATGTGGCCAGTGAAAATAGTAGGCGATGAAGGCGGCTTCTTCATAGATCTTGTCGATGGGATACCCACTCATACTCCCTCCAGCGCCCCTGAAAAAGCCATGTCTACCTGGAATTCATGCTCGCATTTCGGGCAAGATGTCTTGAACATCGAGCTGTCCAACTCATTAATCTGTCTGTACAGGTTTTGCAGGTACGCGAGATCAGCGGTAAACAGCCTTTCCACCACTCTTGTGTCAATTCCCCGTACATCTCCCAGCTTGGTAATCACTCTCGTCAGCAAAATAATCGTCAAGTAACCGGGATTTTGCTGGACACGTGGATCACGCATCGGCAAAATTTCGTCGGCAGCCGTCGCCAAGCGCATGACACCTCGTTTGTGAAGGTTTCCTTCTTCATCAACATAGCCGCGCGGGAGCTCGAATTCGTATTCCGTTTTAAATGCCATGGTATCATCCTCCTCATCACCCTTGGCCAGCAAGAGTGACAAAGAAAAGTCATTTCCTTGCCACTCTTTGGCGTCGGGATCTTCTATTATTTCGTGCGTGTCATTCCTTCGTGGGCGATTTCCAGCTGCTCAATCGCTACCTCTGAGGACGTACCGTTAAAATCAGGCGCCGTGTATTTGGTCGGCCATGCTTCGATGACCTTCCATGTAGCGACATCATCCCCAGCTTCATTGATGGCGATGATCGTTACCGTTTTGCGTGCGACCTTGCCCTGGATGGTGTCCTGCATCCAGTTGTACAAATCCATCGAATCCGTCACGCCCCATTTCAGCGTGATATTCCCGTACTTCGCCAAGCCCGGGAGCTTGCGCGGAGTAATTACCTCATTGCCTTCGCGATACTCAACTACGTCCACAGACGCATCAAAACCCGAAACCTCACTGAAGCCAGCCTGCTGAATCCCGTCCATCTCTACCCGATACCGAAACTTGCGGTATGGATCCTTGCGATCTGCCATACTGTACCCCTTTCCTCACACCGTTTTCCGTCGTGAATTATTGCTGATCAGACGTTTTTTGCGTAATACGGAAGATGACGAACTCTGCTGGTTTGACAGGTGCTATACCAATCACGCAGATCAATCTGCCATTGTCGATATCATCCTGTGTCATCGTGCTTCTGCCGATTTGAATGTAAAAGGCTTCCTGCGGGCTTGAGCCCATCAATGCGCCATCTCGCCAAACACGCGTCAGGAAAGAATCAATCGTTCGTTGGACGCGGGCCCACAGCCTCTCGTCATTTGGCTCAAATACCACCCAGTTTGTCCCGTTTTTGATCGATTGTTCGAGGAAAATGAACAGGCGGCGTACGTTTATGTACTTCCATAGCCCATTCGATGACATCGTCCGCGCACCCCAGACGCGAATTCCTTGACCTGTAAACGCGCGAATCAGGTTGACTCCCTTCGGATTCAAAATATCCTGTTCGCCCGTATTGTACTGGCAATCCAGTCCTGTGCAGCCGCGCACGACCTCGTTTGCCGGAGCCTTATGCACGCCTCGGGTATTGTCCGAGCGTGCGTAAATACCAGCCATGGAGCCTGATGGCGGAATGTAGATGTTGCGCTTGTCCAGCGGATCAAACACTTGCAGCCAAGGATTGTAGATGGCCGCGTATTGCGTATCGAAAATATTGCGATGCGTCAACACATCGCTTACTTTTTTCTTGTCGCGTGGGATATCGAGGATGGCGAAGCGGCTTTTCAAGTTTTCACAATGAGCCACAAGCGCGAGCTGCACATTTGGGTCTGTCACGCCAGGAATGGCCATAATACTCACTTCGTCATTATCGATGAAGGCTTGGATTCCCGTACGTTTCCCCGGTCCGTGATCCTCCCCCATGTATTCGCCCGCTGACAGATTGGCGACAGAACCGTCGCTACCTCCTGCCAAAGAGATTTGATACAGACCGAATTCCGTCTTTCCTCCCTCGGATTGAGTTTCTTCTGCCATCCCTGAAATAACGGTAAAAGGAGGAATGACTTCAGGGCTTGCTGGAGCAGCACCCGCTTCGACCTCAACGATATTGCTCTTGGACAGCAGCTTGCTTACATGATTGGCAGCAGAGACATTGAGCGAGCATTTGTCGAACTCTTCAGCCTCATCGTTGTAGAAGACTTGCACCGTGAATTCGCATGTGGACAAAATTTTGACTGGCAGCAAATTGTTATCGACGACGTCTCCTGTGAGCACAGCTGACAGCTCGATCACATTGTCTTGGGATGAAACCACTTCCCTGTACTGTTTGGTTTCACCGTCATAGAAAGAGACGACATCACCTGGTTGAAAGCCTGCACTATTTTTCACACGGTACTTGGGAGCCTCGCCTAGCTGCTCGTAAATCTGCGTTTTTGCCTTGCTCGACGGAATCAAATTTACGCGGATCTGATTTCCCCATGCCCCAGGGTTTTTTGCAGTAATCCGAAGGACAGCTCCTTCGCTGTTGCCTTCATTGGAAGCTGGCTTCGCATCTGCTGGCGCTACTCGCATCACATAGCAACGGGAGCCTCCATTCAGAAAGAAGTGATCCACCGCATAGGCGAGATAGCGGTATTCGCCAAACGCGTTCTCAGACAAATAGGAACCGAACAACTTGCGGAAATCATTGACACCTGTAATCAGCTCAGGCAATCCCGCAACGGGTCCTTTTTGGGCCAACCCGATAAAGCCGGCCGTGCTCGTACTCGCTCCCTCCATGGGAACGGGGCCACTATCAAACTCCTCGACATACACCCCTGGTGATAAGTACTCTGGCATCGTAACCTGATTGGAGAGTTCCGCTTGTATCAGACAGCAGAAACCTGCAATCAGTCCCTCCCTCCGAATAATTTCATCACTGGCTTTACCACTTACGAAAAAAGCCGTTTTGATACGTGAGTCTTGCTCTATAATCAGGCAGCAGGATGTCATGGACCGACGCCAAACAACTGCCGGATCACCCTATTTGGGTCTGTTCATTTGGATGATACCTATGGATTGGGTCGTACCGGCTTGAATGGAAAGCTCGGCAAAACCAGCGGCTTCTTCCCGCCGCACTTCAATATTCATACGAGCATGAGTTTTTTCCAGAAACAACGGAAGGGCAACTACGAATTCTCCTCTGTCGTCGCAATGCGTTTCGAGCAGGGGGAGTAAGACAGTGCCTCTTGGGTAGGCAAAAGAAAGAGGTTCGGTCAAGGGATAAACCCGACCTTTTGGGGGACTTGCAAAACGAATGATCGTCCCTTTGCATGTGGGTGTTTCGAGAAGAAAAGCGTCAGCCAAATCGACTTGACCTTTTTTACTGGCTACGATTAGCTCCGTGGCCTCTTTGTCAGCGTCCTCGGCCAATCTCACCGGGGCATCTCGCTCATACGAGATGACAGCCTGCACATAGGCTCCGCCAGCTGGGGAACCATCCTCCACGCAAGCTCTCCCTCGAACAAGGGAGTCTCCTGCCTGGAATGGATAGGCTGGACTCGGTTGCAAGTAAATGATGGACTCCGTGTAAGATGTACTCCCAGTGATCACGGAGAAGGACATGGAGTGATCCATATACTCCCGGCTGCTTATGGAGAGCGTGTAAATCCCATCAGGCAAGTCCGTAAAGATATACCATCCGTCCCCTTTACATACGGGCACTTGTGGATGATTCGCCAAGCGAACAGACAAGCTCGAGCGAAAAGGGGCTCCTCTTGTATACATGTCCACCAGACGGACGGCATACGAGAAGACGGAACGAATGCGCACCTGGAAATGCTGATCCATTAACCATGACCTTCCCCTCGTATGCGAATATCCCGTTCCAGTACGCGCTTCGTTGAACGAACTCGGGTTGAATCGATATGAACCGGCCCTACCGAGTAGCCGATGGATAGCTTGTACGGAACATGTGGAAATAGTTGGATGAGTTTATCAACGGGAGGCTGCTCCACGACGACACGAAGCTCTGTATCCATGTTTGCGAGGGAGCCTTGAAGCTGATCGCCACGCAAAATGGCGTTGTCGTAGAGAACCTGCATGGCACGCCCGAGGATGCGATGCTCGTCCAGCATGCGGGTATGCTGTTCTGCTGGGGAATGGGCGGTCAATATGTAGGATAGATTGACCGTCATTGGGGGATATCGCAACTGATCAGTACCTTCACTGATCATCATGTGCTGCCTCTCCTGACTTTCCCGGATTTCGTATAAAAACAAGGCTAGCGCCAAATCTCCTGGCTGAGCAGGCGAGCTTAGGCCAATCAACTCCGGCTGACTAATCGGCTCCGGCGTCATCTCTTTGCGCAAAAGAGTGAGCAGCGTCTCTCCTACTTCAGCAATGGCGGTGTACTGGCTGATACCCGTTCACCTCGACATTATTTGACAGAATATACTTATCATAACATTGAAATTAATGGTTTTGCATGAATTTTTATCTAATTTTGTAAAATCATGCATTCTTCTGATACGCACTACCTGATGGCATACTCCCCCAAATCCTCTTTCAATAGCAGCTTACCCGTCTTTTTTAACTCCTGCTTTGCAGCCGCAATCAAATGACTCATGGAAACGGGCGTGCCTTCCGATGCAGCCAAGAAAGAGGCAGCGAGAACCACATTTTTGATCCCGCCCCCAGCAATGTGTAGCTTGGACGCGAGAAACTCAAAATCGATGTCAGCAGCTCGCGGCGTATCGGCCGGGAACATGCTGCGCCATATTTCTTCGCGATAGAACGGTTCGGGAAAAGGAAACTTCACCACGTAGTTGATTCTGCGCATGAAGGCCTCGTCAAAATTTTGCAGGAGATTCGTCGCCAAAATGGAGACCCCCTCGTACTCCTCCATCTTTTGCAGCAAGTAGGCCGTTTCCACATTCGCGTATTTGTCATGCGAATCTTTCACTTCTGAGCGCTTGCCAAAAAGGGCATCGGCTTCATCAAAGAAGAGGATGGCATTGCCGATTCTCGCTTCTGAGAAAATGTGGTGGAGGTTTTTTTCCGTCTCCCCAATGTACTTGCTGATCACCTGCGACAGGTCAATTTTAAAAAGCTCCAGACCCAGTTCATTTGCCACGACTTCCGCCGACATCGTCTTGCCCGTACCCGGAGGACCTGCAAACAACATGCTGACGCCCTTGCCATAAGAAAGCTTTCGCCCAAAGCCCCACTCCCCAAAAACAACATTTCGATAGGTCACCTGATTGCAGGCGTTTCGCAACAAAGTCAGTTGCTCCTCAGGCAAAATCAGATCTTCCCATCTGTATTTGGGTCTCAATCGAGAAGCGTGCTTTTCTAGCGCATGTCTCATTTGCAGGAAACAAGCGTCATGCAGGTGTATTTTCGTAATGATCCTTTCTTTCGTCTGCATCGCCATCTCATTTGCTCTGTGAAGCGCCTGATTGATTTGCCCCGCATTCAGCTTGAATTTCCCTGCGAAAACGCCTATGTCAATCTCTTGAGAAAAGCTCATGCCTGCACTGCCCGTTTCCCATAATCGCCTCCTTTCCGTTTCATCTGGACTAGGCACCTCCATTTCCAGCCAAATCCGCTTCCCCAGAGCGTTTTTCGGCTTCCATTGACTTTTCGCCACAATGGCAGTGGGTCCTGAAAAGCTTTCGAGTTCATCCATTACCAGCTGCTTGCGCACAGCTGTTTGTACCTCTTCTGTCAGAAAAACCTCGAACTGATGCAAGCACAGTACACCCCGCCGCAGCTGCACCTCCCGCAATACCTGCTGTAATCTTCGTGCAAAAGCTTCCTCCCGGATCAAGCGCTCTGCATCGACGAACAGCACCGGCCGCCTGACGCGATGAAACAAATGCTTAACGCGATGCCTTTTACCAACGCCAGTCGGACCATGCAAGTGCAGGAGAAGTCGCTCTGAATCTGCTCCTGCTGTTTCCCACAATGTTTCAAAGCGCTCCTGCAAATGAATCGCGCTCTCCCCTACAAATGGTTCCAACTCTTGATCTGGCAAGCTCCAGGATAGCCAAGGCGGCAGACTGGCATCACCTCCATCCCTTGTCGTCAAAAAGTGCAGCATGCGTTCATCCAGCTTTAACGGCCGAGAGAGCCAAGAGCCGCTTCCACCCATGTCCGCCTCGGTAAAAAGCAGCAATCGGCCCAGCTTGCTTTTTTGCGTAAACGCTGTCCAGGCCTCTATTCTCTCAGCAGCTGTCTGGCAAAATAGCTGCATCGCTAATTCGGGAGTAGGTGACTTGCACGTAATATCATCAAGGAGGTAGCCAAACAGCTTTTCGTACTTCCGATCCAGCTCGACTGCCAGGCAAAGAAATAAACATCCCAGCTCGAAGCGATTGAGCAAAAAAGCCTCTGCCACTGCCAGAATCGGTACGCTACCTGCTTCTTGCATGTGCAGGGCATCCAGTCGTTCCTCGCATGCTGCCACCCGCTCTGTGAAAGCTTCCCATAGCTGCGTTGCTGGCGGGGCTGCCTCGAGCAATTGCACGACTTCTTCCTCTGTGACAATCACCCCCCTCATTTGATCAAGCGGATAATCATCCCCCTGCTGTGCTCGCACTGCCAGCAAGCGCATCAGATGAACATCCAGCCATCGAAGCATTTCTTCGTAATAGTTCCACTGGTTGTGATTCGATTCGGGACTAGTCATTTCGCTTTTTCACCGCTCCTACGATATTTTCAATTCGCCAGACCAATCTCGTTCGGCCCCTTTTTGAGCGTATTCGTCACATAAGTAGAAATACTGTCGCGCCGCCTGATCCCAGCGGTTTTGCTTGATGACGGACAGGAAAGCGGAGCGTGCATCGTGAAACCTCCCATTTTGATACATCACAATCGCTTGCTCAAACAATTCCTTCGTCTCCTCCTTGTGTGCACGAATCTGGTCAGTGTCCCCTTCGTAGACGTCATACAAATGCATCGGCTGAGCCTCTCCCTCCATATGCACCCAGCCTAAATCACGAAATCGGTACGGCGTGCTCTCTCCCATTTTGGCAAACAGCGAATCGGACATTAGGATGCAGGCTCCGAGCGTTTCTGCCATCTTTTCCATTTTCTCCACCACGCGGACGTGATCCGATATGATCGCAGCCTCCAGACGCGTCGACTCGCCAATAATTCCGAGCATCAGTGGACCGTGATGCAGCGCAACCCGCAAATCAATCGGATCGTACCCTTTTTCCGCCCGTTGCTCGTTATAGTCCGCTAATGTACGGCGCATTTGTACGGCCGCATCCAGCGCGTCTTTCGCTTCTTTTGGATAAACAGCAAGCACGCCGGGATCGAGATATTCGGTAATCATTCCTTGATTCTCGTTCACAATCGGAGCAAAGCGCTTGAGAAACGCATTGATGACGCGGAAGGTGGTCTCTGGTCGCAGACGATGAGAGATGTCATGAAACGATTGCAGACTCATGCGCATAATCGCCATTTCCCGCTCCACCTGATCACCTAGCTCCACGTCGAGTATGCTTTCCTTCCCGAGAAAATGGATAAACTGCTGCGGCACAAAACGATTGTTCGCCTCGCTCATCCTCGTGATATTCGAGATGTACTGACGAATGCGCTTTGCCATTTGGTTGAAGCTTTCTGCCAGCTTTTGAATTTCATCCATGGAGCGAACCCTCGCCACCACACTGTAGTCGCCTTTTCCCATATCGGAGACGTTCGTTTGCAGATTACGGATGTTTCGGTATGTCAGCCACGAGAAAAGGAAAAATAGACTCGCACAAATAGACCAGACCAGTGCAGCGCCTTTTCCGAGCTCACGGGACATGTCGGTGTGCTGCATACGGACTCCGTTCATTTCTCTGCCCAGCTCCAACACACCGGATAGCTTACCGGAGGAGTTGTATATCGGGGCCATCGCGTACATCCAGTAGCCTGTCCGATCCTGTGCTTTACCGGAGACGATCTCCCTTTTCATGACCACACTGCGGAACTCGTCATCAATGGGCACATTCTCAAACACTTCTGCGCTGTCATTGTCATCCATCATGAGAAACAATTCGCCATCTTTGTATTTGTAAATCGTTTTGTACAGCCCCCTGTTCACATTCACATCATCTGGGACCTCCAGTTTTTTCAGGTTGGCCTGTACTGCTTGATAATCCGCATTCATGTAATCAATGGCTCCGTTGATTCCATCCAGCTTGTCCCCTTCGATCAGGGTAGAAATAACATAGGCTTGGAGGCGAAGATCGGTTTGATTTTCCTGCTCCATAAACGCAAAGGTCAGCTTCGTTCCCTCCAGTTGAAGGAATACGGGGACAACAACTAGTGGAGCTATCACGATCGTTTGCTTGATAATCAACGGAATCCGGAAGAGGCGAAACAACAGAAACTGAATGACGCCAAACAGGAGAATTTCCACGCCCAATCCTGTCCACCAGGTCCATTCCTTCAAGCGGTCTTTTTCGGATACTGACGGGGACGTGAGCTTGGTCATCACATTTCCTTGTTGATCTAGGAAGGCGAGCTGACTATCTGTGGCTACTACGAACTCATAATTGGGGGTTACAGCAAACGCCGTTAGTGCACTGCTATCGCTCGACTTGATCTGCTCGAATGTTTTGGAAGGCACCATCAAGGCGATTTCATCTGGGTGTGCGGGATCGAAGCGTTCCATGACATTTTGATCGGAATTGTAGAAAAGGAGACGACCTGCTGGCCCCACTTTTACATGATTGGGGACGGTTTGATTCTTTTCGGACCGTTCGGAGTGAATGTAGAGCGGACCCTTCACTTGAGCTTCCCGGCTCCCAAGGGGAACGTCGACCTGGAAAACCTCTCCGCGCTTGGTAGTGACATAGGTATATTGCGGATCTACTCCTATGATTTCATTGACGTATACTTCATTAGGCAATTGGATTTGATAGAGTTGTGTGGGGGGGGAATCAGAGGGTACAAATTGATAGGCAATCACTTCAGGGTGTTGATAAACATAAAAGGAAAGACGATCTTTCGCGACTTGCAGGGAGCGTACCTTGCCAATGCGCTTGTACGAGCTGTTCGCTCCGTATGAATCTTCATACACGACTTGTACGATTTCTCCATCTGGCGACATTCGCACGATTCTCTCGGATACGGTTCGCAAACCAAAGCTATCGAGCTTTGTAATCAGCACGTACGCATAACCTTCTTCGTCGATGGCTACCTCTGTGAAATTTTCCAAGCCTTCTTCTGGATTTTGCTCCAATACTTGTTGGTACCTTAGCGACCGATCAGGGGACAGGCTAGTCAGCTTTTGATGTCCATCCGTTATGAGGATGACATCCTTTTGACTATTGACCGCGATGCTGTCGATCCCTCGAAACGGTACGCCCTGCTTCCCGCTTCTATCCACGTTCCAAACGAGCAGCAAGCCGATCCCAACAAACACAATCAGCAGTCCGGTCAACCAGGAATACTTCTTGTTATTTCCCATCGTTTGCGGTTCTCCCATCTCTCGAAAACATATTTTCGAAAATGATACCAAGCAACATTATACTAAAAATTACAAATTTCGCTATACATCTTCTCTATTTGACATTTATACTACTATACAGATTGATTTTCAATATCTTACCAGATGACTTATGCAAAGGAGTTGGCTTTATGGGACAACTCGTCTGCGGAGGAGCCATGCTACAGTGCAGCTTCGGGGCAGCTCCCAGCTCACTCATGGTGCTCCCAGTGAACCGCGTCACAACCAGTATGCCGATCGCAAACATCATGGACAATAAACCGATGGTAAACGTCCTTCCATTCGGGATGTGCAATACGATGTCCAACCCTCAGGTCGCAGCAGCCACAGCGGCGAAGCTGGGTGTTTTCACTCCAGTCCCCTGCGTTCCTGTCACCGCCGCCCCTTGGGTTCCTGGCTCCCCTACTGTTCTCGTCGCCAACATGCCTGCCCTCAATCAAACCTCCAAGCTCATGTGCAGCTGGGGTGGCGTCATCCAGATCACGAACCCCGGTCAAGCGACGATTCAGGTTCCCTGACAGATAGGGAGGAAACGATATGGACAAACAACTCCAAAAGCTAACGGAACAAACGATTGTCGACCCGCTCATCAATCCGCTTAAAAAATGGGTGCAGGATTGGATAAAAAAAGGAGCCGCCCTCCCCAAGCAAGCCCTCGATTGGATCAAGAACGGCATTGCCGGACTGTTCGCCAAAAAAGAAACTTCACTCAACGATTACGTGCATATCGGCCGTTTTTACATCGCCAAACGCTTTCTCATTTTGACAGGACTATTCCTCCTTGTCCTGGTCTACTTCCTGTTCATCAATCCTCCCGATGCGCTTAACCGCTATTTGCAGCGTCCCATCGTCATTCATCTAAAAACTCCAAATCAACAGATTTCCGACACGGGTCTGGCGATTATCTACAACCCGGAAGGCACGATGATTTATCATGGCCAGCTCGTAGATGGTCTGTATGACGGAAAAGGCGAGCTCTATGACGACAATGGGAAACTCCTTTACAATGGCGAGTTCAAAAGTGGCACTCCACAAGGCTTAGGCAAAGGATACCGGAAAGGCGTTCTCGTCTATCAAGGTGGGTTTGAAAATGGCGTTTACGCTGGTCAGGGAGCGTTGTACAACGACAACCAGCAAGTCGTTTTTCAGGGAGAATTCAAGAATGGGAAGCTCGATGGAGCCGGTCAGGAATTGTACACAAACGGCGCAATCAAATACGAGGGCGCTTTTAAAAATGGCGTGTACAACGGAGCTGGCAGGCTTTTTACGAAGGATGGAAAGCTGCTCTACGACGGACTGCTTGACAATGGCTTCTACGGCGGTGAAGGTACCGATTACTACGAAAACGGGCTCGTGCAGTACAAAGGGCAATTTGTGGACGGCAGATACAATGGAACCGGAAGTTTTTTTGATCGGGACGGCAAGCTCGTGTATGAGGGTCATTTTCGAAATGGGCACTTCAATGGAGCCGGAACCAAACTCTCCACCAGTGGTAGCATCGTCTATCAAGGTGATTTTTTGCTGGGTGTATATCACGGGCAGGGCGAGCTTCGTGATGCAAGTGGCGTAACGCTGTATAAAGGCGGCTTTGCCGAAGGGCATTATCACGGAACGGGAGAGCTTCGTTCTGCCGAAGACGCTCTGTTGTATCAAGGGCAATTTCGCGCAGGTTCCTACGATGGCATCGGGGTGCTCTACGACAAGGAAGGCCTGCCGTTGTACAAGGGGTACTTCCGTGAAGGACGTATTTATTTACCTGGATTCATCGGCATCTCCAGGAGCAAGCTGGAAGAGATTATGGGCAAGCCCGACGATGACGCGCCAAAACAAGCCGAGGGAGCTGTCACTCCTCCTGCTGATCAAAAAGTACCCGAAGCTCCACCAGCAAACGAGGCCATCTTATCGTCTCAAAAGCTTACCTACCGTGACATGAACATGGCTTTTAGACTTGAACCAGCACCTGGACACCCTAGCAAGCAGATTGTCACTGCCGTCCACGTATATCACCCACAGATCATCTCTATCGTCAAAGAAGATCGGAATGAGCTCGACAGCAAATCTGCCATTTTGCCCAAGACGTCCACCACGTATTCTAACCGTACTGGAGCTATCACGAGCTATTTGGTCGACCCGTATTTGTATCTCTATTTCTATCAAGCACAGCAAAAGGAACCCATTCAATTGGACGTGACAAAAGCAGAGGGGGTGTAATCATGCGACGCTATGAATCTAGCAAGCCATCTATGGATGCGACTCATGAAAAAACGAAAGCACCTGCTTCCAGGCCCCTGCTCCAACCGAGCCAGGTCCAAAGAAAGGCCAGTCACTCTTCCCACATCCTTTCTCTGCAAAAGACTCTTGGCAATCAGGCTGTGCAGCGCATGTTATCGAGGACTCCCTTGCAAAAATCGGAGAATCTCTCTTCCGGCAGCGGTCGCTCACTCCCCGATTCCGTCCAAGCAAAAATGGAGAAGGCTTTTCGCACTGATTTTTCAGATGTACAGATTCATCCAGAATCGTCTGTCGCCTCCCAAATCGGGGCTGTTGCCTTTGCCCAAGGGAATGACATTCACTTTGCTCCCGGCACTTATCAGCCGGAGACGCGAAGTGGTCAACAACTGCTCGGTCATGAACTGACACATGTGGTTCAGCAACGACAAGGACGGGTAAAAGCGAACGCTCCGGATGCCAGCCTGCCGATCAATGACGATCCTGCTCTCGAAGCGGAAGCTGATCGCTACGGATCTGTTGCGGCTTCTGGTACCAAGCTGGACAGCACGGAGCATAACACAACAAGTTCTGTATCATCCCCAATCATACAAGGAACGTGGGATGAAGCCTTGTTAGATGCACGCAGAATGTGGAATAAGCATGTGGCGAAAACCAATGATTTGCATGAAGGAACAATCAATGAACTTTTTGACGAGACAAACTACTTGTCTTACTTTAACAAAGTGAAATACAGCTACAGTCTGCACTCCAAAATTTCGGACATTTTCTCTGTTACAGGTGGGAACTATACAGAACTAGAAGAAGCACAGCGTCTTTTCGGACAGGAGATCACGCCATATTTCGGTCAAGATAAGGACAACGATCCTGACATCGATTACAACTATTTGGAGAAGCAGGAAAACGCCAACGATGAGAGAGTCCACATGATGGACGAAGACGAGGATCATTCCAACGTTTTAGAAGTAAATAAACGCGTTGCGATGGAGATCAAAACGATCAGCTCCCATGATGATTTACAAATTAACGCCCGCATTCACGAAGCGATCGGCCAATTGGACAAACGGCGCGACACTGGTAATTATGATGAATACGTCATCGTCATTCAAAAGTATCATTCGGAAAATCCTTGGCCTTACACAAAAACGGAAAACAATGCGGCTGCCGAACTAGGCGATCTCAAGCAAAGAGTTATTAATAGACTGAGGAGCATGACCAATCTGCCCACCTATAATATCAAGGTCATTTTCCGCGGGATCACCAAAGGAACGCCCACAGGCGGAACAGGTGGCGTAAATCCCGCATTCCTTATCCCGGAACACATCCGCTATTCGAATATGCAATCGTATTCGTTGGAGTGTTACTACTGGGGTGAAATCGGTGCAGGGTGGCTGGTAGATGATCCTGTTCGCGAATAACATGACGAAACGGCAGCCACGCTCAATGGATGGCTGCCGTTTCTCTTTCGACATGATTAGTACAATCGTTTCGTATAGCTGTCTTGCAAGCCCTCCGCCACTTCTTTTGCCGTCACACCCGGAAGCTTCACATGGTCCGCCAGCATTTGTGCGACATTAGGAGTCGTCCCCTCTGCCGGCCATGACTCCGGCTTCCATAGACCAGAGCGCATAAATGCCTTCGCACAGTGAACGAAGCACTCCTCTACCTTCACACCGATCCCAAGCGTAGGCACCTTCCCGTTGACCGCCATCTTCGCCAGTATTTCTTCATCGCGAATAATGCAAGCCTTGCCGTTCACGCGGAACGTCTCTTCCAGCGTAGGAATCAAAAAGATAAGCCCAATATGCGGGTTGACCAAAATGTTCGTGATGGTGTCCATCCGCTTGTTTCCTGGGCGCTCAGGGATGACGAGATGATGATCATCGATGACATGCACAAAACCAGGCGCATCTCCGCGTGGCGAAGCATCGCAATGGCCATCTTTGTCTGCTGTGGCAATGATGAGAAATGGCGCTTGGGCAATATAGTTGCGGCTATGGTCATCCAACTGGGTTATCGCCTTGTTCTGTACGAGACGACTTGGTTCTCCAACCATTTCGCGCAGTTGCTGTTCTGACGTGACCACATCACGGAAAATTCCGAATCCTGACATGAATAACCCCTCTTTCCTCTGCTTGTTCAAGCCTGCCACCATCATACCACTTTTCTTGCTCATGGCAGAAGCAGGAAGTCCGGAGAGGGTCATATTACGCCAGTCTGCCCCCAGCAACGACAATCGCTCCGTTTTTGATTACTGTGTTTACGTGGTTGATTCCGTAACGATATTGCAAAGTCATGAAATCAGGGACGTCAAAAATCGTGACATCTGCTTTTTTCCCTACCTCAAGGCTGCCGACTTCATGCGCGCAGCGGATTGCGTGAGCAGCATTGATGGTAGCTGCCGTCAGCACCTCGGCTGGCGTCATCCCCATTTTCAGGCAACCCAGATTCATGATGAGTGGGAGCGAAACTGTTGGAGACGAGCCCGGATTGCAATCCGTCGAAATCGCGACAGCGACCCCACGATCAATCATTTTCCTGCCATTTGCTGACTCTGCCATCAGGAAAAATGCCGTACCGGGCAGTAACACAGCGATGACACCCGCTTCTGCCATCTGTTCAATCCCCTTGTCAGAGGCTCGTAGCAAGTGATCCGCTGATACCGCTCCAACCGAAGCTGCCAGCTCTGCCCCTTCATACGGTTCGATTTCGTCCGCATGAATCTTCGGCAGCAACCCATGACGGACCCCTGCTTCGAGAATGCGTCGGGACTGCTCAGGGGTGAACACACCTCTTTCGCAAAACACATCGTTAAAAACAGCCAGCTTGCGACGAGCGACCTCTGGGATCATTTCCTCGATGACCTCATCTACAAATGCATCCGGATTTTCCTTGTATTCGCGCGGCACCGCATGTGCACCCATGAAGGTACTGACGATGTCCATGGGATGTTCCTCGTGCAACTGCTTGGCGACCTCCAGCTGCTTCAGCTCATCTTCCAATGTCAGGCCGTAGCCGCTTTTCGCCTCGACAGTTGTAACCCCATGCAACAGAAATTGGTCAAGGCGCTGCTTACTCTGAGCAAACAGCTCTTCGTGGGTAGCTGCGCGCGTCGCTGCGGTTGTCGAGTGAATTCCCCCGCCATTGTTCATAATCTCCATATACGTCGCACCGTTTAGCCGCATGTTAAACTCGTTTTGCCGACTGCCCGCGTGCACCAGATGTGTATGCGGATCGATCAGCCCTGGTGTGACCAGCTTACCCGAAGCATCGATGATTTGCGCCTCATGCGCACGGTCTCGATAGTAAAGCGCCAGCTCCTCATCTGTTCCCACACGCTGGATAACGCCGTCTTCCAGCCAGATGCTTCCGTCCTCGATGATCGACAGCTCATTCATTTGCGCTCCTACTACCGGGGAAGAGGAGCTGCCAGCCAGCGTAGCAAGCTGACTGGCGTGGCGAATCCATACAGGTTTAGTCATGGCTCTTACTCCTTTATCATCGGAATGTGGACGCCTTTTTCCTTGGCTGTTTGAACTGCGAGGTCGTACCCTGCATCGACATGTCGGACGATGCCCATGCCTGGATCGGTCGTGAGGACTCGTTCCAGACGACGTGCTGCTTCTGGAGTACCATCTGCCACGATGACCATTCCGGCGTGGAGAGAGTAGCCCATGCCAACGCCTCCTCCGTGGTGCACAGATACCCAGCTCGCTCCGCCTACTGCATTGATCATGGCATTGAGAATCGGCCAGTCTGCAACCGCATCGCTGCCATCCTTCATCGCTTCCGTCTCACGGTTTGGCGAAGCGACAGAACCGGAGTCCAGATGGTCACGCCCAATGACGATAGGGGCCGAAAGCTCACCACGCGCTACCATCTCATTGATGATTTGACCAAAACGCGCACGCTCGCCATAGCCTAACCAGCAAATGCGGGAAGGCAGTCCCTGGAACTGAATGCGCTCCTGCGCCATGCGAATCCAGTTGCACAGATGGGTATTGTAGGAGAACTCGCGAAGAATGACTTCGTCTGTCTTGTAAATATCCTCAGGATCGCCGGATAGCGCTACCCAGCGGAACGGCCCCTTGCCCTCACAAAATTGCGGTCGGATGTAGGCTGGCACAAAGCCAGGGAAACGGAATGCATCCTCTACACCCTCGTTTTTTGCCACCTGTCTGATGTTATTGCCATAGTCGAAAGTGACTGCTCCTTTTTCCTGCATGGCGAGCATGGCGCGAACGTGTTCAGCGATGCTTGCTTTTGCACGGGATTCGTACGCTTTCGGATCGCGTGTCCGCAGTTCGGCTGCTTCCGCAAGTGACATGCCGATGGGAATGTAGCCGTTGAGTGGATCATGCGAGGAGGTCTGGTCCGTTAGCACATCCGGGATAAAGTCGCGAGCCAGCATGGCATTCAGCACTTCCGGTGCATTGCCTAACAGTCCGATGGAAATGCCTTTTTTGTCGCGTTTCGCTTCTTCCGCCAAACGGATCGCTTCGTCTAGACTTTCTGTCATCACATCCAGGTATTTCGTGTCCAGTCTGCGCTGGATACGAGTCGGGTCCACCTCGATATTGATGCTGACGCCACCATTGAGCGATACGGCCAACGGTTGCGCACCACCCATGCCGCCCAAGCCAGCTGTCAAGGTAATCGTTCCGGTCAGCGTGCCTTCAAAATGCTGGCGTGCCAGTTCTGCAAACGTCTC
Source organism: Brevibacillus sp. AG (assembly GCF_028369215.1). Taxonomy (NCBI): domain Bacteria; kingdom Bacillati; phylum Bacillota; class Bacilli; order Caryophanales; family Paenibacillaceae; genus Brevibacillus; species Brevibacillus sp. AG. The sequence goes on from NZ_JAQMYO010000005.1 coordinate 128,990, forward strand.
GTACGTCCCTTGCACGATGCCCTGGCTGCCAATATAAATCCAGCTTCCCGCTGTCATTTGTCCGTACATCATCAAACCCTTTTTGTCTAGCTCGTGGAAATGCTCCCAATTCGCCCAAGCAGGCACCAGATTCGAGTTTGCCAGCAGCACACGCGGTGCATCGGTATGCGATTTGAATACAGCAACCGGCTTCCCAGACTGGATGAGGAGTGTTTCATCACCCTCTAACGTTTGCAATGTTTTGACAATCGCATCGAAGCATTCCCAGTTCCGTGCCGCCTTGCCAATTCCGCCGTATACGACCAGATCCTCAGTACGCTCAGCTACATCAGGATTGAGGTTGTTCAAAAGCATGCGCAGCGCCGCTTCCTGCACCCATCCCTTTGTATGTAATTGGGTACCTGAAAAGGCTTGGATCAATTGCTCAACGGATTGTGTCGTCGTCATCATTTCCACCTGCTTTTCTAAAAGGATGTATTTCTTAGCTCCATTGTAAAAAAGCAAGGAAAGACAAAATAGGCACCGCACTTTCGATTTGGTGCCTCTATTTTCGATTCGCATGCAACCGCATTCATGGTTTGACAAAAAAATCTGTCTTTTCTTTCGATTTCTATCTTTTTCTCTGATTTCGTAACAAACGTGGAGTTGTCCCGGTCTTTTCCTTAAAAATTTTACTGAAATAATTGGCGTTGATGAATCCACATCGTTCTGCCACTTCTTGGACAGACAAGGATGTCTCGAGAAGCAATCGGCGTGCTTCTTTTACTCGCAACGATGTGAGTATTTGGCGAAAAGAGCTTCCTTGCTTTTGTGCGAGCAGCGTACTGAAATAGGAAGGGCTGCGGTCGATATAGCGTGCGACTTCCTCCAAGCGCAGTGCTGGATCGGTGTAGCGGCCTTCTATATAGCGAATCGCCTGTTCCACAACATCTGCACGGGATTCGTCGATGGGATGATGAGCGACATCAAGAAGCTGATTGATGAACAGCAGCAGTTCCACTACGATCCGATACAAGATCGGCGAATAAAGAATCGTTTCGAAAACCCGGTGATACTCCTCTTCCAAAGGTGCAGAGTCAAGACCACGTGATATCATGTATCTCCTGACTTGGGCCAAAATACTCGTCAGCCGAATACGCAACAGTCCCGGCTCCGGATAAGGCTCTTCCTTGAAAAAAAAGTGTGTATACAGCCACTGCTTCAACTCTTCCCGATTGCCTTCATCCAGCATTTCAACCCACGCACGCTGTTCGGCGGGGGTCAAAAATGGGTCAATCATCGTCCAATTCACACGATTATCAATGACCGTCACTTGCCGATATCCTTTGAAAAAGCGGACTTGCAGCGCTTGGCTCGCTTCCGCATACGTTTCGTTCAAGCTCTGCTCATAGTTGCTTGCGTCATACATGACCAAAAAGAGCGGCGCATCATTGTTTGCTTCCCAGTCCATCAGCAAGCGCTTGCCCATTTGGTGGAGCGTAGAAGGCGAGACCGCAGCATCCATTGGAAAAACCCCCACAATGGTCTCCCCTAGCGGCAAAAGATCGGGTTTGTCGCGAAACGGATATTCCTCAAAAAAGCGCAGCAGTTCCGGATGCCGCTTCGGATCCTCCAATTGAGCCAGCATGAGCGAAAAAGACTTGGCTTGAGCATGCCCAGGGAAAAACAGGTCAAGATACGAGACATCCCTGTCATTGTCCGCTCCCATTCCCTTCTCTTCGTTCATTCGCTTCCGATCCAAGCGCTCCTGGCAACATCTCGTCAGGATTCTCCTGATGTATTCAGGTGTCTGTGGCTTCAGCCATAGATCGCGTGCAAAAAGTCCAATCCCCTGCATCGCACGCTCGAATGTCGCCTCTGATGTGGTCACCACAACAGTCGGACGATACTGATCCACCAGAAGCTTCAGCCGATCCCACTGCCCGCGTCCAATCATGTCCAGTTCAATACAGATCACTTCCGGTGTATGCGCTTCCATCATTTCGTAAACGTCTTCCATGGTCCCGGCACTATGCACCTTGTCATACGGAATGGCATAGCTGGTGACGAGCCATCCGATTCCGATTCGTTCGTTCTGGTCCCGATCCGCTATCAAAATGCTGGGCATAAGCCGTCCTCCTTTTTAGAGCTATCAGAAGAGTGGGACATCTTTTTCTATGAAACAAAGGTTGCCCATAATTGGACAACCTTTTCTCACTCACGTTCTTACTTTTTGAGAGGATTTTCGATCATGGTTCCCATCACATGATCCAGCGGAATAAAACCAATATCGCGGGAATCCGTGCTGTGATTCCGGTTATCTCCCATGACAAAAACATGATCGGCTGGAACCGTGATCTTTCCGTCTGCTACATATTCCATCGTTTCTTTGATATATGGTTCGTTCAATGCCTCACCGTTTCGATACACCTTGTTGTCTTTGAACTCTAGTACGTCGCCTGGTCTTCCAATGACCCGCTTGACATACATCGTGTGATCATCGCCTTGACCAGTGACCAGCGACACCAAGGGATGCCCCACGATATCGTCCATCAATGTACGGTCTCGCTCTACCCGACTGTCGATCACGACAATCTCGCCGTAATCTGGCAAATAAGAAAACGTGTGTGATAGTTTAGACACATATATGCGCTGTTCGTCTTGTAAGGTAGGGTCCATGGAATGCCCATCAACCTTGAACGGTTGAAATACAAAGATTCCGAGGACAAGAGCGAAAACGACAGCAAAGGTTATCGATCGAATCCATCCTAATACTTCTCTCATTTTCTTTTGGCACTCCTTCCTTATACCATTCTCTCTTTCATTCATCGAAACCATCATACCACATTATCCGCTCAATCCCAAAAAATCAGCTAGAAGCAAGATCAGGTGAGACCATACTCGCGCAGTTTCCGAAACAGCGTTGCCCGGCTTATGCCTAATAGTGCAGCTGCTTCTTCTTTTCGTCCGTTTCTATCCCGGATTTGTTGCATCGCAGTATCGATTGCTGCTCGTTCCAGTTCTTTCAGCATAAGTCCTTGCTTTTGCCAGTCGAATGACCCCTGACTTTCTTTATTGGAATGCGAGGAAGATTCACGCAGCATTCCCGTTCGAATCGGCAAGCTCGAAGGCTGAACCCAAGCGTTTGCTTCCATATTGACTGCGTACTCGATTACATTTTCCAGCTCTCGGACATTTCCTCTCCAGTCGTGATGAAACAGGACGTTTTGCGTCTCTTGGGAAAAGCCGTGCAATTTCTTCCCCACCCGATTCGCATGCGCCAAAAGGATATCGTTCGCCAAAGGAAGTATATCCTCTCTACGTTCTCGCAGCGAGGGCAAGTGAATGGGAATCACATGCAATCGATAGTACAAGTCCAAGCGAAACAACCCCGCGTCTACCCGCTCCTGCAAATCCAGATGGGTTGCTGCAATGATCCTTGCCGCTAAGCGTATGGGCTTGCCATTACCTCCAATTCGATACAGTTCCTTTTCTTGCAACACGCGCAGCAGCTTGCTCTGTAAGTGCATGGGCATATCCCCGATTTCATCGAGAAACAGTGTGCCTTTTCCTGCGACCTCAAACAACCCCGGTTTTCCACCCTTTCGCGCTCCTGTGAATGAGCCTTCCTCGTAACCGAACAGCTCGCTCTCCATCAAATGCTCAGGGATTGCGGCGCAATTAATCGAGAGAAACGGCTCGTCACGGCGCGGGCTTGCCTGATGAATGGCTCTAGCAAAGAGCTCCTTTCCGGTTCCACTTTCACCTTGGAGCAAGACAGTCGAATCACTGGCTGCTACACGTCTTGCCACTTCCTTTGCCTGTACAATCGCAGGACTGTTTCCACCGATCATCCGAAAAGCGTCGGGCTCCGAGTATCCACTCACCTGCCTTGCGATTTGCACGACTTCCTGTACATCATCTAGCGTAATCACCCATTCTTTGACCGTTCCTGCCAGGAGAATGGGCTTGATGGCAAACAAAAATGTCTTTTCTTCCTGCCCGATGGACAAAACGACCTGCTTTGGCGCAGACTGCGCGGCATCTGCATCGCGAATAGCGTCTATCCATCCTGCCATTTGACTGTCGTCGTGATCGAGCTGCAAATACTGACGGGCACGCTGGTTCGCCTGAATGATCCGATTGTCTTGATCGACGAGAAACATGGCTTTGTCCATTTCATCCATGACGACACGCAGCTTTTCTACCGTATGCAACTGCTCGACGTACAAGTAATGCTCTTTTAGCTTAATGGCGATCAGCTCGGCCATTTTTTGCAAATAGGTCAATATTGCATCCACATCCGCAAACAACCGCTCGCGCTGCTCCTCATCGAAAGCGAGCAGGCCGATCACACCTATATTTTCATTGTCTAATTGTATCGGGCAGCAAATCTCTCCCGTCTCCGTGCAATTTCCATAATGCATACAGGGACGACACCGCTCATCCTGCCCTGGATGCATGATCACAACAGGATGCCCGGCGAGCAACGACTCCCGGTATATATGGTCCTCTCCTGCCATCGTCCGCAAAACGCCAGCCTCATTCTTCCCCGTCCCTGCGATTCGCAAAAACTGACTGTCCGCAATCTCTACCTCTACGCGCAGAACGGATGCAACAGCCGAAGCAATCTGTTGCACACTTTCTTGAATATCTCGCAAGGGCATCGGGCTTCCCCTCCCGTCAATCTATTGCCTACATTATAGCGCATCACAGGGGAAGCCAGCCCTTATGCATTTTTTTACTGGCAAAAATCGCAAATTGTCTCCACCAAGATGGCACTCATGTCTACCAAGCTATCTACCTCTACATATTCGACTGCCGCATGCAGACCGGCTCCCACTGGTCCGAACAAGACAGTAGGGATTCCCGCTTCCTGCAATAATGCCGCATCCGTCCACCCCGAGAATCCGCATACTTCGGGTGTTTTCCCCATCACGCTCTTACACGCTGCCTGAAGAGCGATATAAACAGGTTCATCCAGCCCGACTTCAAACGGCTCTCGCAAAAATGACAGCTCGGCGCTTGCTTGGAACGTCTCATCTTCAGCGCGCAGCTTCTGTAGGATTGCTTCTATTTCATTGGCCACGTCTGCCTCTGTCTCGCCCGGCAACGTCCTTCTCTCCCAGTCGATGCGGCAATAATCTGGGTAGGTGGACAGCTCTGTTCCACCCTGAATGAGTGAAGCATGGACAGATGCCGCACCGAGTATCGGATGAGCCGTGCCTTGAGCCAATCTGTCTGAAAGACGCTCCAGCTCTTGCAGAACCCTGCCCGCACGAACGATTGCATCAATCCCTTCTGCTGGACGACTTCCGTGAGCTGCCTTGCCCAGCACCTCGCATTTGACCCAGGCAAATCCTCTGTGAACGACGCCAATCGCCAGATCGGAAGGCTCACAGCATATCGCCGCATCTGCTTTGTACGCCTTTACCAGCTCCTCTGTGCCGATGCTTTTATACTCCTCGTCAGCGACAAAAGTCAAAATGACATCTCCTGCTAAAGTAACCTTTGCTTGTGCGATCGCCTCTACTGCGGCGATCATGGCCCCCAGACTACCCTTCATGTCCTGACTGCCTCTACCGTAAATTTTGTTGTCCACAAGGGTAGGCTCAAACGGCGGAATCTCCATGCGCTTGGCGCTCACCGTATCCATATGTCCGTTTAGCATCAGGGATTTGCCTCCGCCTGCTCCCCGTAGGATCCCGACGACATTGACTGCGGTGTCGTTAATAGGCGTGACATGAACCTCCAGTCCTGCCGCCTCCAAACGCTCTCGAATAAATGCGGCGATCGCTTTCTCGCCCGGTCCATCCTCATCAAGGTACGGGTTCACCGAATCAATCCGAATCAAATTCTGTACCAATGAAATCAGTTCGTCTCGATTGATCGTCACGTTCATTTTGTCATCTCCTCCTCTTCTCGGCATGCACCTTCCCAGATGATACGTCTGTAGATATCCCGATCCGTATCCCCTTCCGTACTAAAGCACAGAACAACGGAATTTTCATTCAAGCCGAGCTGCTCACGCTGTTGATGATACATAGGCTTGCTCATCAAGGCAGCAAGAAGCCCTACCCCGACTGCTCCACTTTCCCCACTCACAATGGAAGGGTCGGCTCCAGTCGGTGCCGCAAGTAGACGCATGCCGTTTGCCGCCACGTAGTCGGCACAGCTGACGAAGAAGTCTGCATGCTCCTGCAAGATCTCCCATGCCATCGGATTCGGCTCACCACATGCTAGACCCGCCATAATGGTTCCTAGCTCGCCCGTAGCTGCATGTGGTTGTCCGTCGTTCTTTTCTGCTGAGAGGACCATGCAATTGGCGCTATGCGGCTCGACGATCACGGTCGTTAGGTCTTTATTTGCTTGTGCTGCTACGAAATGTCCCAAGACTGCGGCGGCCATGGAGCCTACCCCTGCCTGCAAGAACAAATGCGTCGGCTGTTTGGCGTCAGTGAGGGCTGTGAGTTGTTCCATGGCCTCTGCTGCCATCGTCGTATAGCCTTGCATGATCCACGTGGGAATGGTCATGTAGCCTTCCCATGCTGTATCTTGAATCACTTGCCAACCACGTTCCTTCGCCATTTGTTCTGAGAGACGCACAGCTTCATCGTAGTTTCCATTGATGACGTGGGCATGTGCACCCGCCTCCCGTATCGCATCTACCCGTTGCTGGGCGGAGCCTTTGGGCAAATAAACAACGGCATGCTGTCCTAGCGCCTTAGCAGCCCATGCAACTGCCCGTCCGTGATTGCCATCTGTCGCAGTGACGAAGGTGACTTCTCCGATTCGGTCTCTCATGTCTTGGGAACATAATGCTTCAAAGGTCATCTCTTCTGTCGATTTCCCCAGCTTTTCGCACAAGAAACGAGCCATCGCATAAGAAGCTCCCAGAACCTTGAAGGCATTGAGACCAAATCGCTTGGACTCATCTTTTACAAGTACCTGATCTACTCCCAGCTCACGTGCTAGTACAGGCAATGTAACGAGGGGAGTCGGCTCGTAGTTTGCAAGAGATTGGTGAAAGGCTTTGGCAAAACGGGTTTCTTTTTCAGTCAAATAGGTAGGAATGAGAGAAGTCTCGCTATTTTTTCTATTATTTTTCACAACGTAGATTGGTGGGCGTTTATCCATCGATGGGTTCCTCCTCGGGTGGTTTCATCCTTTTTGATAGAGCAAGGATCGTGCCAACGGTTCGAGGCGTCGATGGCTTATTAGTTTGGTGGCAATCGTATCAAAATGAGATTCGATTGTATCAATTTGATACTTTAAGTCTTGTTTTGATACTCGTCATTCTAGCTGTCGTGGTGGGAAGAAACAGGAGAAAACGCTCCAGCTTCTTGGGTCACCAGCTTGGGGGATTGACTGCACGGCTCCATGGAAAAAGCGAAACCGCGTCCAAAGTAGAGGTTCAGGGATGCTTTTCAGAGGTGGACGCTTAAAGGCGTGTTTCGCTTTTTCCATTGCACCTCGGTAGGTGCCCCAAAGATCTTCGCTTATTCCTCCTGTTTCCTTACAAGCTGTTGGTTTTCAGATAGGCTTTGAAAGATTGAGGACAAACCATTCGCTACGCCAGAGAAGAATATTTCCAGTCCTAGCGACTTTCGAAGTCCAACCCAGCTTCGCGGCGATTTGCGGGCAAAAGAAACGCAACGTGCCCCTGCGACGGAGCGGCTACCACTTTTGCGTTTCCCCGCAAAGCGCTGCGGAGCGGACAGTCTCACACTTCCTAGCAGGACGTAGCCCGGAGCGTAGACTGGAAATATTCTTCTCTCCACCGCAGCAACTACAAGTTCAGTCTGGATTTATATGCTATATTTTTATTAATCTCCAAAGTACTGAGATGGATTGATACATAGCACAGAAGTCAGGAGTTAAGAAGGAAGGATGAAGGAAATGCCAATTCATAAGCAATCTCGTTCTCCTATTGGTTCTATTAGAGAAGATGGTCGTTATCCCATCGACCTGACTGGCCCACAGAGCCACACGCTTGTTCTCAAGCCCGGCGTAGGGAGCCTCTCCATCGGACCGTCACAATTGGGCAATAAAGCAGACCTTCACATCGATCCCTATACACCTATCAATTGGAACGTATTCGATTCTTTTGCCACACCAGCTGGATCGCCCTGGCCGCGAGTTCTGTACTACACAGGTAGCGACGTGGGCTTCTTCGACTGGGCCAAAGAACGCCCCATTGAAGGAATGTCATGGGTTCCGATCTTGCCTAATGACATAGTCGTGGACGCCAGCCATTCCAAATTGCACGACTTGTCTATCGAGCTGGACAAGTTTGAAAGCCGTTTGCATCTAAAACTCCCGAAGCACCAGGTCTCTGAATATTTCCGTCTGAGTGTAGCTGGCGATCTATCGCGCTTCTCTGTCGATGGCGACATGCCCTACTCTCTAACACTGAAGCCGCGCACCAGCCGCCGCAAGAATAATGATCCCTTCTTGCTACCCGATCTGGGCGAGCTGCACCAGGTCACGAGCCTGACACTTCGAAACGAACCGCTGGCGCAGCCTATCTCACTGGAGTGCCTAAGTCGATTTCAGAATCTTACATCACTGAGTTTGTGGGGGAATTTCTGCGATTTGGACTTGCTAGCTCGTCAGTCCCAGTTAACGAATTTGGAGCTGCGCTTCATGCCTGATCTGGGTGACTTGCCGCCATTACATGTGTGGCCTTTGCTTGACAGATTTATCGCCTATAACGTGGAGGAGATTGCTGGCAAGCGACTGAGACAGCAAATGAAAGCGCGAGCTAAGACCCGCCCGTGGACGGGCTACGCTTCAGTGAGCCAATTACGGAAGTCTGAGTGGTGGACGACCGAGTTTGGCCGCCCATTTTCGTCCTGGCCGAAACGTCTGGCCAAGCTGGCTAATGAAGCTTATGACGTTGCACAAGCGGCCTTGGCTCAAGCCCGCAGCCTTGCTGATGCGGAGGCAGCCATTACCGCCTTCACCGTGCGTTTCAACACCCTCAAAGGTATCGAAACCATTGAACGAGAAGACCTTGGTGAAGCTGTATGGCAACTAAGCCAGTCTGACCACCAAATCGGCCAGCCTATAACGGAGGAGATGGCTCAACGCTGGTTCGACGCAGCACGCGATTACTGAATAAAGTGAAGCAATGTTGATAATAAGTTTTAAGGCCATCCTTTGCGGGATGGCCATTTTTGAGTTCGTTGTATTCGACGATCGTTCTCCGTTCGTTTAATCAAGCTGTAAAGAAACCTATTTTTTCGAAAAATAATTCATTTCGGATTTACTTGAAACAAAGCCTCCGGTTTGGAGGCTTTGCTTCGGCCCAATTATTCGCTTCTCAAGATGTGCTCGATTCGCTTTTCCGGCACGACCCAGATCACAGCAACGAGTACGTAAAAGAAACCGGAAACCCATGGACCCACATACGCGGTCAATATTGCGAGCAAATAGAGAAAAGGAGATACTTTCACCTTCCAGTCTCTGCCCATTGACTTTACGAATGCGGAATCGCCGGAATGCTGGCTAATGATTGCGAGCTGGAGAAACCTGTAAGAAGTCGCTGCAAGCAGAAGAACGATCCCATACAATGCCATCGGGGCGGGGGCAAAATGACTTTCCCCCATCCAGGCGGTCGTGAAGGGAATAAAGGATAGCCAGAAAAGCAATATCAAGTTGAGCCACATTAGCCGCCCGTTCATTGTTCGAATCATGTGCAACAGATGATGATGGTTGTTCCAGTAGATGCCGACATAAACGAAACTAAAGATGTAGCTAAGTACTTTTGGGCCTAGTTCGATTAACGAATACCAGTCGTGTCCTTCTGGTACTTTGAATTCTAGCACCATGATCGTAATGATAATCGCCAGTACGCCATCGCTGAACGCTTCCATCCGGTTTGCTCTCATTTGGTGATCACCTGCTTCCCTCTTTACGTGCTTCATTGATCTATAGATATCTGCAGTTATTCTATATGTTCTGCATAATGGCAAGCACCACCTTTTCGCTAATGAAGGACCGAAAAAAATTGTTACGAACATTCCCTTGCGTTTCTGGCCGAATTGAACCGCAGGATCACTGCGGAGCGGACAGTCTCCACTTCCTAGCAGGACGTAGCCCGGAGCGTAGACTGGAAATATTCTTCTCTCCACTGCAGCCCCGTATATAGAAATAACCACCTGCTTACCTCTTACAGGTGGCTTTTTCGAACAGAATGACTCTATGCGTTTCTCTCTTCATCTTCAGCAGATGGCCATCCACCCCATAGGTGGTTCAAATGCCCATCTGGATCACGAAATCTAAAGCTATAGCCCCCGCCTCTCTTATACGTCATTTCACCTACTTCGATTCCTTTACTTTTCAGTTCCTCATAAACCTCATGGATTCGGTCTACCTGCAAAGAGAGGATCGGCTGGGCTTGTCCGGCCATATCAGTAAAGTCCAAACGCGGAACTTCCGGACAACGGATGAGTCCGAGACCTACTCCGCCTACGTTCAACCAAGCCTCATTATCTCCAGGTGAAAACTCAAAAGTAAACGGAATGCCGAGCACATCGCGGTACCACTTTATGGATACCTCCAAGTTTTTGACTGGCAGCTGTACAACCGCAAAATTACGTACATGAATACTCATTTGTGTTCGCTCCTTTATTTCCAATATACGTTCACCCTCATGAACGAAAGAAACCAACAAAAAGAAACGGGTTCCTCTACCATTTCTGAAAAAAATGCAGCAAATGTCCATCCGGGTCACGAACAGCAAAGAAAAGGCGATCGCCTGCTACCGAAACCTTTTCCACGCTCACGCCCTGCTCTGCGAGGCGTAGGTACGTTTGACAAATCGCATAGGCATCCCCCGCACGAAAAGCAGCCAAAAATTGCTCGAACCCTTCTTTTGATACCAATCCAGACGAACCACGACGTCCAGCTTTGTCGATTTTCTTTTTGCTGGATGGGCTTTCATCCTGTGCTCATTCGCCTTTCCTTTCCGGCAATGATCGATCCAAGCATTCGTGGCAATTTGCCTCAAAAATGCCTTGGTCAGTTGTCTGCCTGGAGCCTTCTGCAAGGAACGATACACCTTCGTCAATGTTTCTTGCAGGAGATCCTGCGCATCCCAGTCGTTTTTCGTGAGGGACAAGCAATGCTTTTGGATATCCGCAAGAAAAGGTTTTACGCGCAAAAAGGAAGCCTCTTCCTGATCCGCTCCCATACTATCCCCCCAAAACCTTTCTGACTATTCACACTTATTTTCGATAAAAGAAGGAACGCTGTCAAACAAAAGAAAACGACCGTCCAGAACGGATTTTTCCCGTTCAGGACAGTCGCTACGTTATTTCCTGCCAATCAACACAACCAAATCTATCGTCATGTCCGCTCCTGCCAAGTCAGACACCCGTTCCAACTGCTCAGGTGTCGCCCCCCATGCCAACGGAGTCATCTGGAGCAGGGAAGAAAGACTCCCTTCATCCAGTCGGAACTGATACTGAATCCGTTCTTTGCCGATTAGCTGGAAGCTGGCTTTGAAGTGATCGATCGTACGATGATTCGCATATTTTGTTTTTGGTGTCTCTTGATACAAGACTTCTCGTAGTTCTCGCAAATAGTTGGCCTCGGGAATGACTTTGATCATCCGTCCATCATCAGCCAGGAGTCTATGAAACTCATCCGAATTGGATGGAGATAACAGATTGAAAATGTACGGAAACTGTCTGTCCGCAAACGGCGCCTTCGTCAAATCGCCAACGCACCAAACTACTTCTGGATCGCTCTTCGCCGCGAGCATAACTCCCTCTTTGGCGAGATCGACACCCACTCCGATAAAGGGGACTTCGCTCGTCTGCATCACTCTCTGCCGAACCTGCGACAGATGATAGCCTTCGCCACATCCTGCATCCAGTACATACATCTGGCTTTCCTCGGGTTCTGTCGTATGCAGGATGACTTCGCTTAACACGTCATACAATGGATCAAAAAAACCTTGCTTCATTATCGTCCTTCTCGCTGCGAACATTTGCTTGTCATACTTTGTTTTGTAGGTTCGCGTAGCCAAGTGCACGTAGCCGTGCTTGGATAAATCAAAGCAATGATGATTGTTGCATACCAAGCTGGTTGCAGGTACGTTGCGCATAGCCGCCTGGCAAATTGGACAACGAAAAATCTCCACATGCTGAGAGATAGCTGTAGACATCAAAAAAAGCACCCCATTCATTCGTATTTCGGTGAATGAAAAAAGGCACAGTCAAATAAACCCCAAGCATTTTCAAAAAATGCGGGATTACGTTGATCTGTACCTCACATTACCGATTACGAACGAACTGGATCATAACCATACCAAGTAACACTCCTGACCTTCAATCGAATGAGCGACTCGCCCAACTATGATTGTAGCACAGTAGAGAAATATACTGATACAATAATATGTTGGTGCCGGAATGCAGGGAGAGGGCAGGAACTCCGTTTTGCTTCCTGCCCATGCTCCGCTCATGAATGACGATGGTTGCGTTCATTCCAGCAGCATGACCTCATCGTATTTCATCATGATGCTTCCTTCCTTGTACTCCCCCACTTTTGGCACATTCACCAGACCCTTTATGTTTTGGAGAAGCGCACGCACGCTGTTCACTCCGCTTTCGTGCGCATGCGGATATCCGCCGCCAAAACGGGGATTGATCTCCGACACAACGTACTGATCTCCCACCAAAAAACAATCGATGTCAATTGCCCCACGCGGCTCTAGGACACGAATGAGTTCCTTCGCTAGTGATAGCAAACGCGGATCTTTTACCGCGAGGGAGCGATCTGTCTCCCCTGCCCGCATTCGCAGCTTTTTGCGGGTAAAAAGTGTCACCAGCTCTCCCGAGATCAGATCCACATAGCCATCCACTCCGTACTCCTCTGCCTGTAAGAACGGTTGAATGACGACATCCTCCGTTTTTTCCATGAGCACAGACCATTCTTGATCATTCTCCACACGTGTGATGCCCAAACTGGCACTTCCATACCGCGGCTTGACGATCAATGGATACATAATCTGCCCTGCAAAAAGCGCTGCTTGTACCTCGTCCATTTTCATAAAGGTGGGAATGGCGGGAATCTGATGCGCGGACAAAAACTCATACGTTGCCCATTTATCCAAGCACATCTCGATTACATCCCGGCTGGACACGATTACCTCGATGCCCTGCATGTAGAACCGATCTGCCTGCGCAGCCAACAGTGTCAGCTCAGGGTCAATTAAGGAGAGGATTGCCTTGATCTCGTACCGTTGGCAAATTTGTAGCAGGGCATCGAGATAACCAGGATCATCGATACGTGGCACCTGCTCATGATAATGAGCAGCGTACAGGGCGGGGGCCGTCGGGTCACAGTCGACTGCGATGATTTTGCCAGTGTCACCCCATTCTCGTACAAAATAGTGGAGCAGCTTGACTCGCCTGCCTACACTGGTCACAAGTATGTTCATTTAGTTCACGACCCCCTGCTTGTCAACGTGAAAACGATAAACCGATTCGGGAATGAATTGTTGGAGAGTCTCTTTTCCTCTGACAATGATCGCTTCTTTTCCGTCGATGGCGAGAACCGGCGGCCTCTCCCGAATAAAAGGCGGATTAAAGACAAGCGTATACGCCCCTACGTGTCCGAAGACAAAATAATCCCCAATATCAGGCAGAGGCCCCGTGTAGCCTTGAAGCAAATAATCTTTTTCCATGCACGTATACCCGACAACATGATAGCTCGCTTCGGGAACTGACTTGCGGTTGCACACAAGTCGGGCTGGCAAGAGGTGCGCGTGCATCGTCGGCTTGACATTGTGAATGCTTCCATCCACGAGAACAAACCGCTCTCCTCTGTTTTCTTTTACATCAATGACTTGGCACACGAAATCAAGGGCATCTGCCACGAGTGAAATACCTGGCTCCAGAATTAGCAACGGCGCATGATCCAGCTCTGCCAGCTCCTCCTTCATAACTGACGTAATCGCTTCGGCGTACTCCTCAAAGGTTGGTGCAGCCGTCATCCCGAACGAGGTCGGGAGCTCGCCATAGAATCCGCCTCCCATATCGATAAAAGCAAGCCGTTCGCCCAGAAGCTGCTTCCCCACACGGCATAGATGGCGCGCAATTTGACGATACACACCGACACTGCGATTGGTGGAAAAGTGTCCATGCAACCCGACTACATGCACATTCGGGGCGACAGCCAAATAGCTCAGGGCTTTTTCCAAATTGCCGTTTTCGACGCAAAAACCAAATCGGCTGACCTCGTACCCATTTTGCAGAGGACTCACTCCACCCCTGGCCAAATCCACATTAATCCGTAGCCCAATCCGAAACGTCTTCTCGGGATACCGCTTGGCGTAGGCCACCACCCACGGAATTTCCGAAAAGGAATCCAGATTGATCAGGCTCCCCTGCTCCAGGGCAAGGTGAATGTCCTCTTCCGTTTTGAGCGGGCCGTTAAAAATGATGGACGCAGGATCGACGCCGAGTTTCAGTGCCAATTCGTACTCCAGTCGAGAAACGACTTCTGCATGCGCCCCTAACTGATGCAGCTTTTGGCATAAAAACGGCAAATAATTGGTCTTATACGAATACGCGACGACCACATGCTCATAGCGTCGAGTAAAAGCCCGTTGGAAACGACGATAGTTCTCGGAGAGCTTCACTGTGTCCAGTACGTAAAAAGAAGACGAGCACAGACTACGCCATTTTTCTATCTGCTCATAACTATACATGGCGCACCCCCTGCTCCTGGTTCAGGAGGCAGTTCGTGATAACACCAATGACTCGCTCCTGCTGTTCAGCGGTCAAGCTGGAACCAGACGGCAAGCAAACACCTTGGGCAAATAGCCGATCTGATACACTCTCATCAGGTTGGTGCGGATAGTATTGGCACTGCGCGAACAACGGTTGCAGATGCATCGGCTTCCACACGGGACGGGCTTCAATATTTGCTTTGCCCAGTGCATCGATCAGTTGTGCAGCAGAGAGGGTTGTGTCCGCTGGATTCAGTGTCATCACCGTCAGCCATCGTGTGGATCGCCCTGTCGCCGGCTCTGGCATAAACGAAATACCAGGCAATTGTCCGAGAGCTTGTTCATAACGCTTGTAAATCCCTCGCCTTGCCTCGATTCGCTCCTCCAAAACGTGCAGCTGCCCCCGACCAATTGCCGCCAATACGTTGCTCAACCGATAGTTGTAGCCCATCTCTTCATGCTGGTAATGCCTGGCTGGCTCCTTCGCCTGCGTCGACCAGAAGCGAGCCTTTTCGATCGCCTCAACGTCATCGGAGACGAGCATTCCACCACCTGAAGTCGTCATAATTTTATTGCCATTAAACGAAAAAGTCCCAACATGACCAAAGGCACCGCTCATTCTCCCTTTGTATACAGCCCCTAACGATTCTGCGGCATCTTCCACCACGTACACTCCATACTGCTCACAAAGCGCAATCAGCTGACCCATTTCCGCGCTCTGCCCATATAAATTAACGATGACCACCGCCTTGGGCAACTTGTCCGCTGCTGCCGCTTCCCGCAGGGCTCTCTCTAATGCCAGCGGTGACATATTCCAAGACTCTTCCTCGGAATCAATGAATACCGGAGCTGCTCCCTGGTACAGAATCGGATTGGCACTGGCAACGAAGGTGAGACTGGGGCAGAACACCGTATCACCCGGAGCGACGCCTGCTAACCTAAGCCCGAGATGGATAGCAGACGTACCAGAGGAAACAGCCAGTGCAGCTTTTACGCCCACATACTGGGCAATCTCTCTCTCAAAAGCATCGACGTGTTCCCCCAACGGCGCGATCCAATTGGAGGCAAAGGCGTCTGCCACCAAGTCCCGCTCGTCCTCCCCCATATGTGGCGGTGATAAAAAGATCCGCTGCTGCACACTCATTTCGACGTCCCCCCATTGCGATAGGCAGGAAAAAAATCTTGCTCGCCAGCCTGATCGACCTGTAGTTTTTGGCACAAAGCCAAATACACTTCCTCATCGTGAACTTTCTTGCCCATCCAGTAAGCAAAATGATTGCCATTTGCAAACGAGGACTTGAAACGGAACAAGCCATCTCCGTCCAGATTCCCTCCTCCAAGGAGAAGCAGCTCCGCTCCATCCAGCTTTGCCTGCTGGATCATGGCGTCGAAGAGGAGGTGGTTGACGCCAAGCGCCATGTCTTCCGTATGTGATGCCCCTAGCTGATAATGGGCGAATTGATTTCCACTGTGCAAAAGCACTCCCGCCACCGGCCGATCCTCATGCATGGCAAGCAGAAGCCGCGGATTGCACAGTGCTGTTTTTTTCATGAGTCCTAAAAAAAATTCTGGAGCATAGTAGTAGATCGCCGCGGCTTGGTTGCGGTCCATCGTCTCCCGATGCAACTGGATAAAAGAAGGAAGCCAATCAGTTCCGCCCAATGTAACCCGGACGTCGTTTGCTGCGGCCTTCCTCATATTTCGTCCCACGTTTTGCGTATAGTGGGCACGAATGTATGCAAGTGTGGGGCGCAAATCGACTGCCGTTACCATTCTCACCAGATCCAGTCGCATTTGACCCACGAACAGCTCCGCATTCCCCAGCAACGGATGAAAGCGAACCGTTTCGGTCAGGTAGTTTTTGTACCGACAGTAGACATGGAATTGCTCCTGGAACAATCGAGCAGCCGTCTGTCCCCCCACGACGAATGGCCCTCCGTATCCAATCGAAACCAAATCGGCATAGCCAGGAATCCACTCATCTAGACGTCTGACCAAATACGGGTAGAAAACCTCGTTCTCCCCACTCTTGAAAAAAACAGCTTCTGGCGTGCCCTGCTCCATTTTGGCGTACAGCTGTACGTATTCTTTCGTGTAGGACACGTCTAATTTTAAAAACCGTCGCAAATATTCGGTCCAATCATCCAGTTCCGAAAGTACGATCAGGCTCACATGCTTCCCTCCCAGCGCGCTCTGTGTTTTCACTCCCTCTGAAGTCTTCTACCGTGACGCTGCCCTGCTGATTTATGCCTGTCGATTGGAAAACGCGCTTGATCGTCAGACCGATGATCCGCATATCCAGAAAAAAGCTGCCATTTTCTACATACCAGACGTCCAGCTCGAACTTTTGCTCCCAGTCAATCGCATTTCTCCCATTGACCTGCGCCCAGCCTGTAATCCCCGGCTTTACGTCGTGTCGCTTCAACTGCCGCGGCGTGTACAGGGACAGGTACTCCATCAGTAGCGGTCTCGGTCCTACGAGGCTCATTTCACCACGAAGCACATTCCATATTTGCGGCAGTTCATCCAAGCTATACTTGCGCAGAAGCGTTCCGAATGATCCCAGTCGCTGCTCGTCAGAGAGAAGCTCTCCACTCTCATCGCGTTCATTGGTCATCGTGCGAAATTTATAGATGAAAAATGGTTTTCCGTGCAAACCTGGTCGCTCTTGTACAAACAAAACCGGAGAGCCCAACTTCCAGCGGATGAGCAGACTCACTAGCAAAATCAAGGGGGACAGAATGACGAGCATCAGGAAGGAAACGCAACGATCAAACAAGGACTTCATGCCGCACCTCCTGTTGATTCCACTTCGCTGCCGCTTCCTCCATGCTGAGGCTCTGCATGCCGTACCTCTCGCGCAACATGGCGTAATGCTGGAGGATTTCCTCCAAAAAGGACAAATTCTCTTCGATGTGACTCCCAAAGTTCTCCGGATGCCACCACAGATGATACAAGCGCTTGTGCTCCGCCGTATGAGTCAGGTCGCATTTGATTCTCTTCATGCGCCATTTTTCCAACCTCTGTAGGCGAGGAGAATAAGGACGCAAAAACCGGCTGGATGGAACATCGACCATTCCCTCTGGACTACGCCGCAATGATTCATAGTTGTTATGACCGGAGAGATTTACATACGCATCCATCAGTCGCATGGCTCGTTTGAACAATGTCTCTTCGGCAGCCCCTCTTGTGTGATACATCCAAGACTGCTCGTTGCCGCGATAGGAACGGAACCCCTTTTTCTTGCACAAAGATAAATAGGCAGGCTGCACCTGATTCCGCGGAAAAACGATGCTGGAAGATGAGTACCCTTTTTTGCGAGTCACTCTGTGAAAAGTATCAAGGTCAGCAGCAAAAGCTTCGGGAGTCTGTCCCGGC
The DNA here is from genome assembly GCF_028369215.1 of Brevibacillus sp. AG. Classification (NCBI taxonomy): domain Bacteria; kingdom Bacillati; phylum Bacillota; class Bacilli; order Caryophanales; family Paenibacillaceae; genus Brevibacillus; species Brevibacillus sp. AG. The sequence goes on from NZ_JAQMYO010000005.1 coordinate 147,090, forward strand.
TCTAGACAATAATAGTGGGAAAGGGTGTGGCTTCCGATGAATTGATGCGGGTAAGAGGAAATCAGCTTGATCAAGGAAGGAGCAAAGTGATACGGATCGACCTGCTCATGCTCACCGATCGCATCTGTGTCCAAATAGGGATAGGGTGACAGCTTATCATCGGAATACGTCGGGAGATGCCGTGGGATGACACTTGCTAGCTCCTTGCGCGACTCGCAAAACAAAAAACCGACAGTAGCCCAGGTGACGTGCATTTCATACTTGGCAAACAGCTCCAAAAGTGCGGGGATCACTTGACGAACACCTAACAAATTTTGCTCATATGACTGAATGGTTCTCTTGTCTCGGACGCCCCAGTAAAGTTCAAAGTCTAGGGAAATGACGAATGCTCCCGTCTTGTCCAATCTTCTCCGCTGCCTCCTTTCTCCTGCCCTCTTTCTTCTCGTAGCTGACCAGTCAGTTGGGCAAACAAGGCCGCCTGCTTCGCAAGGACTGTTCGCTCATCGAAGTGCTCAAGCGCGATGCTGCGGCTATTCTGCCCGAATGCTTCTCTGAGTCTGGAATCAACTACGAGCTTTTTTAAGGCTGCATACAAGGGACACACTTGTTTCGGTTCTACTAAAAATCCGTTGACACCGTCCCTGACTTCTTCCCTACATCCACGGATATTCGTGGCGACGATTGGTTTTGCCATCGCCATCGCCTCAATGATGGATCGAGGCAGTCCTTCGCGATGAGAGGGAAGAACAAATATATCGCTGGCGGCCATCAGATCCGGGATGTCTGTGCGGAATCCAGCCAAAATGATTTGCGGATGCTGGCGGCAAAGCCCTACGAAGTCTTGACCTCGCTGATCGCGTTCACTGGAAGACACATCCCCCACCAACAAGAGGCGCAGGCGCGGAAATTCGCCCGCCAGCTTGCGAAAGGCTTCCAACAGCTCAAAAATCCCTTTCTCCGAGACCATACGTCCTACATAGGTGATCACCACATGCTCATCCCGCAGCCCCAGAGAGGCCTTGATAGACTTGACCTTTTCTCTCGTTACGTGTCGCGGGTGAAAGCGTTCTGTGAGATCAACGCCGTTGCCAATGTGCAGAATCCGCTCCGTCTGGGAGGAGAAGCTATCCTTCACGCTCAACTCGTAATCCTCTCGACTCTGAAGTAAAAGATAGTCAGTCATATGCCGGGCAAACCATTTTTCCAGCGTGTAGTACATCTGATACGTACTTTTGCTCATGCCCTCATGAAAGAAGTAGCCATGCGCTGTGTAAATGACATGTGGCACTCTTGCCAGCCTTGCCGCCACGCGCCCGAGAACAGCGGCAATCGGCGTATGGACATGCACGACATCATACTTCTCCCTTTTCATCAGTCGATACAATGCCCCAATTGTCACCAAATTGGAAATCGGGTCGATCTTTCGCTTAATGGGGATACTTTTGAGCGTCAATCCCTTTGCTGTTAACACATCAAAGCGCCCCGTATCCGAACACGCGGTATGCACCTCGTAGCCTTCACCCATCAGCTTTTCAATCAGAGGAAACAGCAAGCTTTCTACAGAGCGGTCAATTGCGCATACTTGCAAGATTTTTTTCAAGCAGATCACCGCCATTTTTGATCTGACGCGTATTGATTTCGGCTGTCACGAAATACAGCGCGAGCATGATCCAGAAAAACGTTTCGCGAATTCCGTTATGAGTGAGTCCGTACAAAATTTGGAAGACAAGTGGATACCAAGCAACCAATCGATGCCCACGGACCGCCCCATAAATCATGAGAATGAACAACACCGTGCCCATGACACCGTAGGAGAAGAACAGATTGGCTAAGGTAGAATGGAGTTCCAATGAAATGCTGCTGTTAAATCGATCGTACATCCCTTCCCCTGCTCCGAACAAAATGTACTCCGGATGGTTGGCAATCCGGTCATAGCCCCGCGCCGCCAAATTGTCATCCGAATCTTCCCCGAGTGATACCATTCGCTCTTCGATTTGTGTGTAAATAGATGCATCGCTCAGTACGTTTTCGTTGGTGTACAAATAGATGAAGAAGACAGTGAAGGACGAGACGAGCACACAAAGCAGATTCATCCAAAACAAGCCCGTTCGTTCTTTGATGGAGAGGAGCAAAAAAACGAGGTACATCCCTACAGCACTAATGATCGCTGCTTTTGACAAGGATGCGGCAATGATACTGAACGCCGTGCCGATCGCAATAAAGAGAGGTAGGGTCTTCACAGATACGAAGCGCGCACACAGCAGGCATATCCCCATGCACAAAAGCCCAAAATAGCCGAGCTGGTTCGGATTGTTGAAGAACAAGGATTGCCTGAACTCGTCACTATCCGGTGACAGCCCTGACACGAGAATGAATGCCTGAATGAGCAAGGAAGTGGACGTAGCCAGGAAGACCCATTTGACGTACTCTTGAGGGTTGCGCCTGAACAAAATAACCAGGGCAAGCATCACGGCGCCGTTGTACATATACCACTTGGTCGAGCTGAATATATCCATTTCCCCGCCGAGTGCAATCGTCCATATGCCATTCACCATCATAATGTCGTACAAAAACAGAAGGGTAAGGAAGAGAAAAAGTCCGAGTCTGCGGTTAATGCGACCCAGGCGAAACAAGAAGCTGTAGCCGATCAAGATGAGCATAATAAAATCGGCGATTTGCGGATTGCCACTTGGGAAGAAGTAGAAGGGCTTGAGCACCACATATAGCAAAAGTAGAACCTTGTCCGGTGAGAGCTTCTCCTTGATCATCATTCACCTGTGCGCCAGATGGTTGGTGAATTGCAGGATTCGTTGATAATCCTCCCACGTATCAACCTCTGCCCAAAACAATCCAGGTGGTATTTGTGCGACATATACATTCCTTTCGCCCAAAAAAGAATAGAGGACATTTTCCCACCACAGATCATACTGCTTCTCCTGAATCAACCTTTGTAATCGACGCAAAAATATCGGCAGAAAGCTCTCGTGTAGTTTAGCAATTCCAACGTATTCGCCAGTTGTCTCTTCCAGCGAGAGTCCCTTCCCGTGGCGGAGCAGCAGTCCGTTTTTATAACCAAATTTATAATCTCCCTCATAGCGGCGGGCTGGATCAGCATACATGACGGGACACGCGGTCTCTTGCAACACGACTTCCAGTACCTTCGATTCAAAGTAAACGTCGGCGTTCAACAGCAAGCAGTCGCTTCCTTGCAAAAACTCGCGGGCGAACCAGAGGGACACCATACTATTCGTCCGATCATAAAAAGGATTGTGATAAAAACGAATAGGTTCATCTCTGAGCAACTCGGTAATCACGTTAGCTTGATAGCCCACCACCATCGCGATGTCTTCAATTCCGTGGCGCCTTAGCTCCGCTATCGTATTTTCAATGAGCGCTTGGCTTCCGATATCCACTGTGCACTTGGGAATTCCGTCAATTTGCTCGTTGATTCGTGACCCGAGACCTGCTGCCATGAGCAGTGCCTTCATCTGACTCCCCTCCTTCTTTCAGAGATGGCATGACGTATTTGATGTTCAGCTTCAGCTTGTACATCGATCTGGCCAGCCCGACAAACAGGTGGTAGAAGGACCATAGGAGCAAAAATAGCATCTGACCGCTGATTGCCCACAGAAATGCGGTAACCAGCACGCCCAACTGATAGCCCGTTTGGGTAAGAAAAAGGAAGACAAAAGCATCGATCCATTTGCTGCGCTTTCTCATAGAGACTGTTTCGTGAGAGATTTTCCCTTGACTAAAGACGAGATCGGAGCCATTGGTCGCCAAAATCTCTGCAAAAATCGTGAGCAAAATCAAATAGAGCAGCCACGGACTCAACATCGCGTGATGATTCGTGATGCCGTATATCACACCGAATGACGCCAGGTAGAGTGCATAGTTGAGCCCGATGTCCAGCCATTCTCCTCCCTTGCTCTTCTGGTTGCGCATGCGGGCTACTTCTCCGTCAACGCAATCCGCCAAGTAGCACACCTGACAGAAGAAGCAGCCGAGCAGAAAGGATGCCGCCGTTCCGTACATAAATGCTCCAGCGCTAAGGAGTCCGGCGACAATCCCCCCAATCGTAATCGCGTTGGGGGATATTTGTGTTTTTCGGGTCAGCAATAAACTCACATAGATGGAGATGCGTCGTGTGAAGTAGTACGACCAAAATTCCTCCCTGCTCCATGGCTTCTGCACCTGCACACGGCAATAGCGGGTCTCTTCACTATCCCAAAACATAGACGGATACAGCTCATCCTTCACGGTAAGCCACCTTCTTCATGACCTCGTCTCCGAGAGCGAGACGGAATATTTTTCGGATAAAAACGGGATATACCACGTGCGAAAACCAAAATATTTGGATGCCCAATACGAAGCACAAAGATCTCGACAAATCAGGCTGATCGAAGTAGCAATGGCGGCCCCGATAATTCCATACAGCGGAATGAGACAAGCGTTTCCGATTATGTTTAGTGCAGCTGAACAGACAAGAATATTGCGGGCCGTTTTTTGATGTCCGGTCATCGTCAATAAGGGGATGACACTGCCTGTGCAAAAATTGACAAACTGCCCCATACACAAAATCACAAGGACGAGGCTTTCACTCGCAAACTCTTCACCAAAAAAAGTAAGCAACGGAACGGCGAATATCGCTACGAGCAGATTGAGAGGAGCAGAGGTGAAGAAAATGAGACGATTGGCAAACGCAATCATCTTTTTCAAGCCGTCCATATCATTACGTGCGTACAGCTCAGAGAACTTGGGAGAGAGAATCGTATTGATGGAAATCAGCGCAAAGCCCGTCACCATTGCCAGACGAATGACCACACTGTATACCCCAACTGTTTTTGCATCCGTAAAGATGCCCAGCATGATCATATCTGTCCACGTCATAATCAATTCCATCGACGCACTGAGATACATGGGCAGTGCGACTGCAATAATTTCCCTCAAGCCAACGCCAGGTTCTCGCGTAGTCGGCTGTACACCCTTACGGAATCCTCGGCTCGTCGCATACCACTTCCCCATCCCATAGACAGCATTCAAGATAACAGCAGCTGCGAGCAGTTGAATCAAGAGCATCGTACTGGGTTCGAAAAAAGGAATGGCGATGAAAAGAAACGCCAAGTGCAGAAAACGCATACCGACGATATCGACAGTGATCGAGATGACAACCCGATGCAGTGCCCGAAACGCAGATGCATACAGCCTTGCGAGCGACACAAACGGAAGCATCCACGCGACGACTCGCAGTGCCTCTGCTGGCAGCTCCCCTGCAAACACGTAGGCGGACACCTGCTCCGAGAACACATGCAAAAGTACACCAAGCACAATCGAAATCAGCGTCGCCCACAGCACTACTTTGTTGAATACTTCGGAAATCTGATAAAGCGAGCCTTTCGCGCGAAATTCCGAGAGAAAGCGGATTATGGCTGTATCCGTCCCCAAAACGGCCAGCACCATTCCGATGTTCATCAGGGTGATCGTCAGCGAATAGATGCCCAGGCTCTCGGCTCCATACTCTCTGGCAATGTAGAACTGCAAGAGATAGAGCAGCATGAAGCCAAGGAGCCGAAACAAAAACGTGAAGGCCGAGCCGCGAATCACTTCGTGAACATCGCGATCTTTATGCAGACGGTTCCATTGTCGTTGCCAAGCTAATTTGAGGGCATGCATGCTTACAAACGCCCCGCTTTCTGCTATGCGTTGTACCCATATCCGTAGTAGCCTTCTCTCTTCCCTACCTTTTTGTTGTTGAGAACAACACCGAGCAGATTGGCTCCTGCCGCTTTTAACTGCTCTACCGCTTTGACAGCAGAATCACGCTTCGTCTTGCTTGCATCCACCACCATGACACAGCCGTCCATTTCCCTTGCCAGCACCATTGCGTCGCTTACGATTAATGGCGGGCTGTCGACAATCACAAAATCAAAATTGTGGCGCAGGTATGCCATCAATTCCAAGAGCCGTGGCGTTCCGAGCATTTCCGCTGGATTATGCGGAATTGGCCCTGCCGTAATGATCGACAGCTCTGACACGCCAGATGGTTGAATAATATCGTCAATCTGGCACATATCCGAAAAGTAAGAACTAATTCCGTACAGATTCGGCATATCAAAGGTGAAATGTACCCGCGGATTGCGCAAGTCAAAATCAAGCAGCACCGTTTTTTTGCGATCCTTTGCCATCATCAAGGACAGGTTGGCAGCGGTGATCGTTTTTCCCTCAGAAGCCCCTGGACTGGTGACTAAAATCGTTTGCATCAGCTTGTCGCCCATGGAAAACTGAATGTTTAAGCGAAGGGTACGGTAGCCCTCTACCAGCGGAGACAGCGGCTCCCAATGGGCGATCAGCTTTTGGTAACGATCATCAGGCTTCTGCCTTCTCATACTCATTCCTCACTTCCTCCACCTTGGGCTGGCGAAATGCCTTCCGCGTTTTTTTGTCAATCACCGCAATCGTTGCCAGTACAGGTAAGCCTAAATACTCCTCCACTTCTTTTTCCGATTGAAGTCGGGTATCTATCTGCACCAGCAAGAAGACGACGACCATAGATGTTGCCAACCCGAGGACAAAGGCGATCACCGAATTGAGGATTGGTTTTGGACTCACTGGAATGGCCGCCGGATTGTTTCGGGCTTCTGCCAAAATATGCACGTTGTTCATGCTAAGCATTTTGACGACTTCTTTCTGAAAGGTCGTCGCGATTGTATTGGCGATGAGCACTGCTCTGCCCTGATCCGGGTCTTCTACCGTAATGGAAATGACCTGCGAATCCTTGACTGGCTCCACCTTTGTTTGAAGCAGCAGATCCTCCATCGTAGCGCCCGCCCCGATCACTTCGAGCACGCGCTCCATCACCCGCGGACTTTCAATTATCACGCGATAGGTCTCAATTAATTTCAGATTGGAATCAATTTCCGCGACGGATAGCACGCTCTCTACGGTTGAATCCAGTGAGCGATTCACTAATATTTCCGTCTTCGCCTGATAAATCGGTGTCAGTAAATAGAAGCTCACGAGCGCTGTTCCGATGGTGCACAAAGAGGTAATTAAAAGGATCAGCTTCCATCGCTTCAACAACATCAGGAGTATTTCACGAAAATTAAGCTCCTCATTCATCCTGCTTCCCCCTTTGCCCCGCCATGCTGTCACTTCCTTCTTTCGGCAGTTGTACGGGAGGTTCGATTTGTTTTTGAAAAGTTGAAAGACTCTCGGTCAACCTCTCACGCTCTTGCGGGCTGACGATATAGTAGTAGATTCCATTGATCATTTGACCCTTTCCTTCCAAACGAATCGTCTCGACGGAGGTAACTGCCGTGCTGTAGCTTAAGGCAAGCTGTTTCATCACATCAAAGGTCATGTTCGTTTTCACGTATTTCTCCATCGTCGCAAGGACGTCATTCAATCGGGTAGGCGCTGCAAGCGTTACACCTTTGTCCAGCAATGCCTTGATAATTTCCTGCTGTCTTTCGTTGCGCCCGAGGTCGCCTCTCGGATCCTCGTAGCGCATGCGAGCATAGACCAAGGCTTGCTTCCCGTCTAACTGGATGGGACCTACTGGAAAGGTGTAATCCGCATAAGTAAAGGCAAGCTTGTTGTTGACTTCCACTCCTCCCAGCGCATCGATCACACCTGCGAATCCTTCCATATTCGCGGTCACCACGTAATCAATGGGAAATTGGAGAAACTGTTCGACGGTGTCTACTGCCTGTTGCACTCCACCGAATGCATATGCGTGATTGATCTTATCCTGAGTACCTTTGTGAGCCATAGCGGTTCGCGTATCACGCGGTATGCTGATGAGCAACGCAGATTTCGTTTTCGGGTTGACGGAGAGTACGAGGATGACATCAGAGCGCCCCTTGTCATTCTCTCGTTCATCAACACCAAGAAGCAACAGAGTGATCGGTTCTTTGGGCAAGATAGCGGAGTTCTCCACTTCAGCCGCAAGCGGTGTAGTTGCTTCTTGTGAATTCACGGTCGGCGATTGCCTCACAGTAGCTGGTGCAGTCGCTACAGGTACCTCGACAGATTTCTGCGTGCGAACAGGGAGGTACATTTTGCTGGCCGTTTCTTTTAACGACAGATAGACATACACACCATAGCCACTCAAGCTGATGAGACAAATCAATCCTCCCCATACAAGCAGCCGCTTCCACTTTATCGTGGCGATCTTTTCCTTCCATTTGCTGACGCTCATCCGATCGCCACTTGATAAGGGACTGATGTAGACTCTTCCTTCACGTAAGAAGTGGATTGATAGCCAGGAACGATCCCTTGCAAAGTCTCGATAATGGTTTGTTTGTCCTCCATCGTCGCTCCCTTGTCTGCAATTTGCTCCAACCGGGCGATCCCTGCCAAGAGCTCATTCCAGGAAAAATCGAGCGGCTTCCCAATGAAGATGCGATTATGGCAAGTAGACGACAAGCCTTCTTCCTCTGTCAAAATTTCTTCGTACAGCTTCTCACCTGAACGAACTCCCGTGAATACAACCGGAATATCCTTACCGGGCTCCAAGCCTGCCAAGCGAATCAGGTCGAGGGCCATATCGACAATTTTGACCGGTTTCCCCATATCGAGAATGAATATCTCCCCTCCCTGAGCGAGTGCTCCCGCCTGGATGACGAGCTGGGCAGCCTCAGGAATGGTCATAAAGAATCTCTCCATATCTGGATGCGTAATGGTAATCGGTCCACCTGCCCGGATTTGATTGAGAAAAACAGGAACGACACTCCCCCTGCTCCCCAGGACATTTCCAAAACGAACAGCCGCAAAACGGGTAAGTCCGAAATGGTTATAACCCTGGATCAGAAGCTCAGCGATCCTTTTCGTGGCGCCCATCACACTGGTTGGATTCACTGCCTTGTCCGTCGAGATCAGGATGAAATGAGAAACGCTGGTTTCCAGCGCGCATTCCGCAACGTTTTTCGTACCCAGAATGTTATTTTTTAATGCCTCACACGGGTTGTTCTCCATTAACGGCACATGCTTGTGGGCTGCCGCATGAAAAACAACGGCAGGACGATACTCATGCATAATCGAAGCAATTCTTTGTCTGTCACGAATATCTGCAATCAGGCTGACCGTTTCCTGTTCAGGAAACAAACGCGAGAGCTCCAGGCTCATTTCAAAAATACCGTTCTCTTCGTTCCCCAAGAGAAGCAGTTTCCTTGGACCAAATCTAGCTATTTGTCTGCAAAGCTCGGACCCAATCGAGCCGCCCGCTCCTGTCACAAGTACGACTTGCTGCCGCAAGTACCCCGTAATCTCTTCCAGATTGACCTGAACAGGCTCCCTTCCCAATAAATCCTCCAATGCTACATCCCGAATCATGTTCATCGTGATTTTTCCGCTGATGATGTCTGCTACATGCGGCAAAATTTTGACGCTCGCTCTCGTCGTTTTGCAAATGTCGAAAATATCCTTAATCGTCTGCCGGGAAGCGGATGGCATGGCAATCACGATGTCTGATATAGAAAGTCGTTGCACGACGCGGGCGATGTCAGCCCGATTCCCTACAACTGGCAGGCCGTACACACGCAGATTTTGTTTGCTGGGCTCATCATCGATAAAAGCCACTGGACGTAGCTCCGACAAAGGCGAGGTTTTCATCTCCCTGGCTACGAGCACACCTGCGCTACCTGCTCCGATAATTAATGTGCGCCTGCGATCCTGGGTTCTTTTCTCCCGCTCTTCATACCACCACTTCCATACAAACCGGGAGCCTGTGATCCCGAACAAGACAAAGGCGAGCGTCATGAGAAAAAGTGAGGTGGGAAATCGGATGGACCAACCAAGCAGGTACGTCATTTTCAGTACCAGATAGAGAGCTAAAACGGAAAAGCTCGTAGCTAAAATGATCGAGACCAGTTCGCGAACACTGACATAGCGGAAAACAGGTCGATAGAGTTGAGCAAAGTGCATGCCTGTCACGACGAACAGTACGTGGCCCATCATCAAATACATAGGTTGATATTCGCTTATCTCCGTGAAAGAAAAATCAAATCGAACCAGGCAGGCCAACCAGACAGCCAAGCTGATAATTCCTGCGTCCGATAAGCTTAACCAGAATCTTCTCTTCCGGTAGCTCATATTCATCCGCTCCAGGTGATCGTTATTCAAAGAATGGTCATCATAAACGCCACAGACTAATTTCTGCCGGGCATGTTTCGCGATTTAGCACGCTTTTCACGTCTGCGATGACACCTTGCCCCTGATACAAGAGCCCTGCAAGCTCCTCCCATCCCAGGTGCAGATATCGTTCATGTGGTACGGCCAATACGATTCCGTGGGCAGGCTGCAGGTCTTCCCACTCTCGTAATTGAATACCGTATTCCTCTCTCGTCCGCTCTGGACAAGCCAATTCATCTGTCACTTGGACCTCTACTCCGAACTCCTTTAGTTCCTGAATAATGTCGATGACCCGACTATTGCGAATGTCCGACACGTTTTCTTTAAAGGTGATGCCCATGATCGTAATTCGCGAGCCTTGAATCGCAATATTTTGCCAGATCATTTGCTTCACGAGTGAGGTCGCGACGAACTTGCCCATTCCGTCATTGATCCGTCGTCCAGCCAGTATGACCTGCGGATGATAACCGACACTCTCCGCCCTGTATGTCAAATAGTACGGATCGACGCCAATGCAATGACCACCGACGAGTCCTGGAGAGAACGGAAGGAAATTCCATTTGGTCCTTGCTGCTTCGAGTACATCTGCCGTAGAAATGCCCAAGCGGTCAAATATAATCGAGAGCTCATTGATCAAGGCGATATTGATGTCGCGTTGTGTGTTCTCAATCACCTTGGCTGCCTCAGCCACCTGAATCGAAGGCGCTTTGTGAATACCCGCCTCTACAATCAACCCATACATCTCGGCAATCGTTTCACACGTCTGGCGATCTTGCCCTGAAACGACCTTGACGATCTGGGACAATCTCCGTTCCCGATCCCCCGGATTAATTCGTTCAGGTGAGTAACCGACGAAAAAATCAGTCCCCGCCAGCTTTCCAGACGCTTGTTCCAATACAGGAATACAAATTTCTTCTGTTGCCCCTGGATAAACGGTCGATTCATAGACGACGATGGTCCCTGAAGTCAGATGTTGCCCAACGCTTTCAGATGCGAGAATGAGTGCCCGCATATCGGGCCGTTTCGCAGAATCGACAGGAGTGGGTACCGTGATGATGATAAAATCGCACGCTGCGAGACTTGCGGGGTCATCTGTATACGTGATGTTGGCTCGCTTTAGCTCATCCGTCGACATCTCTCCCGTTTCATCCATTCCGCCCTCCAGACTGCGTATGCGTCTTTCGTCTATGTCAAAACCAACTACTGGAAGCACTTGCCCAAAAGCAATCGCGACAGGCAGTCCTACATATCCAAGACCTACTACTCCCACTTTTTTACGCATGAGCCACACCATAATAGCTGACGTACCAGTCTACAAAGCGAGATATCCCTACATCGACTGGTGTTTTCGGTCGAAAGCCTGTCGCCTCATACAGAGCTTCCACTGACGCATAGGTAGCAGGAACATCCCCCGGCTGGATGGGCAAATAGTCGCGAACAGCCTTTTTACCCAGCTTCTCTTCCAGAATCGAAAGAAACGTAAGTAAATCGATCGGCTGGTGATTCCCGATGTTGAACACCTCATGCGGCGCCTTATCCCCTTCCCTTTGGGGAATTCGATTCATCAGTCGCAGCATCCCTTCGACGATATCGTCCACATACGTAAAGTCTCTTGTCATGTTGCCGTAGTTGAAAATGCGGACAGGCTCTCCCGACAAAATCGCCTTGGTAAACGTATAGAGTGCCATATCGGGTCGTCCCCAAGGCCCATATACCGTAAAGAAGCGAAGTCCCGTTGCAGGCAGGCCGTATAAATGACTATAGGTATAGGCCATCAGTTCATTGGCTTTTTTCGTTGCTGCGTACAAGCTGACCGGCTCATCTACGGGATCGTACTCAGCAAATGGTAGCTTTGTATTCCCTCCGTAGACGGAGCTTGAGGATGCGTAGAGCAAATGCCTGACTCTCGACCGTCGGCATCCTTCTAAAATGTGCAGAAACCCGGTGATATTGGAAGTCGTATAAGCATGAGGATTTTCCAGACTGTACCTGACGCCCGCTTGAGCGGCCAAGTGAATGACAATCTCCGGCTCCATTTCTCGGAACAACTCGTCCATTTTGCTCTGATCTGCAATATCCACTTTGAAAAAACGAAATGATGGATACGCTTGGAGGATTTCCAGTCGTTTGCTCTTCAAGACCGGGTCGTAATACTCATTGCAATTATCTACCCCCCACACCGTCTGTCCTTGTTCCAAAAGCCGTCGTGCTACATGAAAACCGATAAATCCAGCTGCGCCTGTCACCAAAATCGACATACTATCCACCTCTTTGCTTATTCATACGGAGGTTCTAGGACAAATATGCCAGTGGCTGCCCGAAGTTTATGGAACACATTTTTTATGTAGTCCATGCCCTTTTTACCAAATGGTTGTCAACATTTGAGAAATGGTTGAATGAAATGAAAAGAAGACAATCTTGTCTACCCATTTTTTGGAGGAGAATGCTTTTATGTGGATTGATGTAAAAACGTACGGAGCAAAGGGGGATGGAGTGACCGACGATACCCAAGCCATTCAGACTGCCTTGACTGCTGCTCTGAACTTGCAAATTCCTCTGTTTTTCCCTGCTGGCACCTATATCATTGAACCAAACAGGCTGGAGGCCATCCTGGAGACAGGAAAAAGCCTAGTAATGCTGGGAATCGGTCCTTATTCCGTGTTAAAAAGGAAAGCCAATTCAACTGCCGCAGATTGGCGCTGGCTGTTCTCAATTACATCCACAGGTGGTGATGCGGATTCTTTTGTGGTCACCAACCTAAAGATTGATTCCAATGCCAGAGCAAACCCACTGCCTCCCGATCCTTACGATTACGAGCATAGCGCCGATTTCTACATTCGTGGTGGCGGTCCTAGCAGCTATATCAATTACGTAGCGCTACGACAAGTATGGTGTACGGATGGAATCGCCGACCATTTTTACTTTGCCGGGGAAACGAACTCCTATGTCCGCACTGTGCAAATTACCGATTTTTACAGTGACAACCGCAAGCGTACACGCTCAGATATTACGGTGACGGGTGGCCTGGAACGTCTGAATGCAGCGAATGTAGCGTGTGATCGTTTTGAGGTCGAGCTCAATGCAGGGTTCGACGGAGCCACACCCATGTTCGTAAACCTGAGCAATATCTCTTGCCGTCAACAGCTCGACTTGGAAGGAGATCTGTCCTCCCCGATGGTCGTGCAAGGTAGTCAGCTTGTTTCGCTCGCCAGCTTCAGTCTCACTGGCATGACAGGCTGTATCAGTTCCTCGGTTTTTTATACGGCACCTGATCAGAAAAATCGGGTGAACTTTATGAAAAACATGACTTTCAGCAACTGTCGCTGGGTATTGCATACGACCGCACAAGGAAGTACAAAGACGGTTGGTACCGGTCTGACCGTGGATTATTCGGATATAGGTCTTGTATTTGATGGCTGCAGCTTCGAGGCCGATGATACAGCTACTTCCATCGGCGGCTATGCCTTGAGCTTGGAACCATGGGATGTACTCGCCGAAAGACAGGTTACCGTGAGAGACTGTTCGTTTGACCCTCGGTTGACCCAAAACATTTCATTGAACCGCTGCGGAAATGTCTCCCTCATCAACAACCGTTATTCCGGTTCTGATCACGCGATCATGCTCTTCGGCACCGGAACGTACCCATTGGTAGTCACCGTGGATGGTGGCGACTTCAGCCAGGTTACTGGAAAAATGTTTTATCACAAGTCTTCGGATAAAATAACCCTCTCCATGAAAAACCTCCCTGTTCCTGTTTCCCTCACTAGCGGCTACAAATCCGAAAACTCTACCTATATCCCAACTGTTTCCATCAACGAACGTGTGGTGTATGTCGCAACAGCCCCCAGCGCCTCCGTCAAATACGGCGGTCTCAAAGGCGATACACTGCGCTTGATCACTCCTGTAAACAATCAACCATGCGAATGGATTGCGATTACGACAAATAAAACTGCCTGCACCTGGCTAACGACCAAAACGGCCAAAAGCTAAGGGGAATGAAAAACATCCATCTTGCCCCTCGTTGTGGGATAGATGGATGTTTGTTATTAGGCAATACGCTCCAAATCCGGATTGTAGCGTTTCACATAGGTATAAATTTCTTCCCCGAGCAATTGCGTTCTCACGAGCTCATCTGCCTGTTCACTCAAATGCTGGGTGAGTTGATTGGTTCCATTTTCGATGCGTCTTTTGGCAGCCTCAGGCAACGTCAATACATGCGGTACGAGTAATTGCAGGTACCAGACGCCCTTTTCTTCCTCGGAGACATCGATCTCCAGTTCCATATCCGAACTGTCGAAATCGTACAGCTGGTTAAAGAGAGACTCCCTTTTTTCCAGCGTCATTGCGGTAATGTCGATTTTTTCCACGCTCAAATAATACTCTTCATTGAACAAGACAATTTTGTCGTCAATCTCCTGATACTTTTTCGCCAGCGGATTCATCGTCATCGTTCCTTTCCATCTCACATCTATCCTATAGCATACTACCTTACTGAATATTTAGGCAACTCGTCCGTGTAGAAAGGGCCTTGCTCCATGCAAGACCCTCATTTATTACAGGAGTGTCGATCCCTCCACTACGGCTTGTGCGTCCTCCTTGGAAATAAGGACAGCGCGAGCCTTACCGCCGCTTTGTCCTGCGACGTACCCATCTGCCTCCATCATTTCGATGAGACGAGCGGCACGGTTATATCCGACGCGGAAACGGCGTTGCAATCCAGATGCAGAAGCTTGTCCTTGATCGGCCACGAACACGAGCGCTTCCAGATACAACGGATCATCTCCGCTGTCAAACGATGCAACCTGCTGATCCAAATCTTCTTTGCTGAAAATGTACGCAGGCTTTCTTTGCTTTTTGATCATGTGCGTGATTCGCTCGATCTCGTCATCTGAAACGAAGTTCCCTTGCAGACGAACCGGAGTCGTGCCGCTCTCAAGGAACAGCATGTCCCCTCTACCCAACAGTCGTTCTGCCCCAGACTGATCGAGAATCGTACGTGAGTCAACTTGGGAGAACACGGCAAAAGCAAGACGAGTCGGTACGTTTGCCTTGATGTTTCCGGTAATAACATCTACGGATGGGCGCTGTGTCGCCAGAAGCAAATGAATACCGCAAGCACGTGCCTTCTGAGCGATCCGGATAATGCAATCTTCCACATCCTGCGGCGAGACCATCATCAGGTCAGCCAGCTCATCGATGATGATTACGATATAAGGAAGCTGATCATCTGTCGTCTGATTGTAGCGGTCAATATCGCGAACACCCGCATCTACGAACAGCGCATAGCGCTTCTCCATTTCTTCCACGGCCCACTTGAGAGAAGCCGTTGCTTGCTTGGCCTCCGTCACGACCGGCGTAACCAGATGCGGCAAATGATTGTAAGGGGCGAGCTCCACCATTTTCGGATCGATCAAGAGCAATCGCACCTGCTCAGGAGTCGCCTTGTAAAGCAGACTGACGATGATAGAGTTGATGCAGACACTTTTACCTGAGCCTGTCGAGCCGGCAATCAAACCGTGCGGCATCTTTTTAATATCCGCAATAATCGGCTCTCCGCCGATGTCCATACCGAGTGCGACCGCCAGCGGAGAGGAATGCTCCTGAAACTTGTCAGAGCTGATGATCTTTTCGATTAATACAGGCTGGCTGGACATATTCGGGACTTCGATTCCGATGGCATTGCGACCTGGAATCGGTGCCTCGATGCGAATGTCTTTGGCAGCCAAATTCAGCTTGATATCGTCAATCAATCCCGTAATCTTGTTCACTTTTACGCCGGGAGCCGGTTGCAGCTCAAAGCGTGTCACGGATGGACCTTTGACAATCCCTACTACCTGAGCGCTGACATTGAAATTCGCGAGCGTCTCTTCCAATAACAGCTTTTGAATTTGGGTATGCTCATCGTCGTCATCGCTAACCGGCGGGCTCGGATTCAGCAGTCCCAAATCCGGCAAGTCGTATGGCGGCTGTGCTGACTCTGCTCCTTGGTCCGCTTCATTGGACGAGTCTTTTACCGGAGCAGACGCAGGTTGCTTCGTCATGGATACCTGAGACATGTTCACGGGCTGTGCAGCGGATGAAGCAGGGACAGGGACTGGAATGGATTCTGGAATGGATTCTGCAACAGATTCAGATTCAGCAACTGGTTCTACAATCGGTTCTACAGATTCCACAACTGGTTCCACAATTTGTTGAACAATAGATTCAGGATCAGTTGGTTCTGTTTGCTCTAGCGTATCTTCGGAAACCGAACCCACTTCTGCAAAACTGAGCTCCTGTGGTGAATCTACTTCTGCCCTTTCTAGCAATCTGCTAATTGCAGATGCATAGGCAGGCTCTTCGAGGCCATCTCTCCCTAGCTCTGTTTCGTCTTCTTGATTCTCCTCCCCAACAGAAGGAGACTCCACATGATTGCCAACATTCTCGCTCTCCACCTGCACAACCGCACTGCGTGTAGTGATCAGTCTATGCTCGGCTTCCTCATGGGCTAGTCGCTCTTCCATCGTTTGAGAGTAGTCTGTCGGTTCTGGTTGCCCAATAGACTCCGATTCCTTCTCTTCGGAATTCTCGCTCGCCATTGATTCTGCAAGTTCTATCTCTTCAGTTTGTGCCTCTTCTTCCTCATTCTCCCGAGCTACAATCTCTTCGCCTTTTGGCTCAAAAGCATCAACATCAGACTCTTGCAGATCCGTAGCTTGCAACTCCGTATCTATCATTTTCCCTGCTATTTCTTCTGCTACCGTCTCTTCCATTTGCATGGAAGCAGCAACCTCTCGTTCTGAATCTAGAGCTTCTGCCATAGCAGACTCCGAAGCAGTCTCTTCTCTTTCGTTATGTATAGATTCATCTCCAACAACATGCTGCGGTTCATTTTGCTCAAAAGAAGCAGTCTCTTGCTCCTCTGGAAAATAACGCTCGCTCATCTCTTGTTCCCACTGCTTCACCTGCTGCAAATGCTCTTCTTGCTCCAGACGCGGATATATGATTCCCGCAGTCGTATGAATCCGATGCTCTGCCTCGCGCGTCGCCGGGGTTATCTTCCCATAAACAGGGGAAACGATTTCAGACGGCTGGTAGGCACGCTTTTCTTCTGTAGAAAAAACGGGTCTCGTTACTTTTTCCGCTTCTTTTTGCGGCGTACGGTTTGGACGCTGCGGTATTTCGATGTTGTTTTTGACAAGCTCAGGTTTCTTTTTCTCGAAAACAGTCTCTGTCTTTGTTTCCAGCACACGATCATTTGCTGGCCGCACCGTTTCACGCTTGGGCTCGAATCTCTCACGAGGTGCCTGCTGACGACTGCGTTCATTCGATTCGGCAGGATTTACGCTATGATTACGCTTCTTGTCCAAATAGTCATCCGGGACAACTGGAAAACGAAATTGACGCTCTCTTCTTTGACGCACATTGTCTTCTATATCTCGATTGCTTACCCGTTCTTTTGGGTAGATGCTTTTTGTTTTCGCCTGAGGCTGAGGCTGACGGGGAACGGGATTACCTGTTGGGTTACCGGTACCTGCTGGACGGCCTTCTTCCTCTATTTCTTCTTCTCTTTCTCCCTGAAAAAAGTTCATCAGCTTTTGAAGCCACGACCACATGTTGCAACGCCCTTTCTTCACTAACCATCTTTTCCCCTTCATTTTACCACGAAAATGGGACAGAATTAGCTGGATTGTGATTTTTTTCCGTTTTTGCGAAACCTTTTCTCTATTTGTGCGTAGAAGAAGAGGGGAATAAAAAAATAATATACATAGGGGAGGAACAACATCATGTGGAAAAAAGGAAGCGCCCTTCTGGTAGCAGGTACAGTATTGCTGACCGGTTGTGCTGGCGAGGCATCCCTGGTGCGTGATTCTATCGTAGCGACAATTGAAAAGCCAAACTATGATTTTGAAGGCTCCTTGAAGCTGACAGGCGACGTTGAGAAATTGCCTGAAGCATTCGGAGAAACGGCTGACAAAGAAGGAACGGCGTTGTTGTCCGCTTTGAAAGCAGGCGTAACAGTAAAAGGCTCCCAGCTGGATATGGATACTGTGAAGTTTGAAGTAGAAGTAAAAGACGACAAACTCCTGCGCGACAACAAGCTGTGGACAGGTGACAAAAAAGCATCTGTTGAAACGATCGTTGACGAAGATAAAGTCTATGTGAAGTCTCCACTGGACAGCAAGTACTTGGTAATCGATTCGAGCGCATCCAATCCTTTCATGGCTGAGTTTGGCGGCTCCGATGCTGCTAACGCTGCGAAGCTGAAAGACTACCAAGACAAAATGAACGACCTTACTTTCAACTTTGTTAAAAAGTATGTAAGTAAATATGGCTATACATTGACAGACGCGAAAAACCATGGCAAACAATCCGTTACATTGCCGAACGGTGAAAAAGTAGAAGCGACTCACGTAACTGTAAAAATCGACGCAAAAGAACTCGTGAAAATGTTCTTCTTCACAGCTAACGATGCAGTAGCTAGCAAAGAAGTAAAAGATTTTGCGATCGATATGATGGTACTGACCACTTCCATGACAGAAGATCTGTATCCAGAACTGGGCAAGAAAACTACAGAGGCTGAGAAGCGTGCAAATGCAGAAGCAATGATCAACGAAAGCATGGCTGAAGCGAAAAAATGGCTGGATGAAACAGGTAAAGTATACACACCTGAAAAAATCGTAGAAGAAATGAAAAAAGAAGGCTTCCACAAGCTCGCTTGGAACCTCGACTTCTACATCGACAGCAACAAAATGCCTGTGAAACAAACAAGCGATCTGAGCGTAACTTTCCAAGCTCCTGAAATGAAGCAAGCTGTGACAATCGGTCTGGCTGCTGATCAATATGCATACAACTTCGGAAAAGCAACCAAGTTCAATGCACCAGCAAAAGATGCTGGTCTGACTGTAGAACAGCTGGTGAAAGATGAAAAAGCAATCAACAGCTTTAGCGACAAAGGCTTTGTTCGTCCAATCGCTGAAAGCATGGTTGATCAACAAAAATGGATGGAAGAATTGACTGAGGATCTGGAAGCTGAAGAAGCAGCGACCACTACGAAGTAATATTTTTTCTCACGAAGAAAGCACGGCGCCTCTCGCGTCGTGCTTTTTTACATCCCCATAAAACTAGAGAATTTGCTGCTCTTCCAGGTATGTAAGGACACTCTGGACAGATTCTTCAATTGTCTGCTTGTCGCTTTCAATGACCAGTTCTGCTTGAACAGGCTCTTCATACGGTGCTGAAATCCCCGTAAACTGACCAATCTCTCCGTTTCTCGCTTTTTGATATAGTCCCTTCACATCCCGTCGCTCACACTCATCCAATGAACATTTTACGTATACCTCGATGAATTCTCCTGCCTCTACCAGATTACGCGCAAGCTCCCGGTCTTCCCGATAAGGAGAGATAAATGCCGTCAAGGTAATCAAGCCTGCATCTACGAACAGCTTCGCGACCTCGCCAATTCGGCGAATATTTTCCCGTCTGTCCTCTGCCCCAAACCCCAATCCGCGGTTTAAGCCGTGACGTATATTGTCACCATCCAGTACGTAACTGGCTAGTCCTCTTTGATGCAATTCGTGTTCGACTGCATTGGCCAACGTCGATTTGCCCGCACCAGACAGCCCCGTAAACCATAAGACACAGCTTTTGTGGCCTGCACGCTTTTGACGGTCTTGTTTGGTTACCGTCGTTGGATGCCATACGATATTCGCGGTGCCCTCTCTACTCATTGTCTCTCTCCTCTCTTACAACCGCTTTCTTCTAGCCGATTATGATACGGACACCGGTCGCATCCCTTCGATTAATACCAGCGCGACCTCAGGACGGCTAAATTCAGGTGGCGGAGCCTCCCCGCGCGCCAGCATTTCCCTCACTTTTGTTCCGGACAGCGCGACATGGTGCTCACTAGCATGCGGGCATGTTTTGGTAGAGGCCATGTTTTCGCAGCTCTTGCAATAAAAGCTGTTCTCGAAAAATAATGGCGTAATCCCTAGCTCCTCTGGCTGGAACTGGCGGAAAATATGCTGGGCATCGTACGTCCCGTAATAGTTACCAACACCCGCGTGGTCCCGACCTACAATAAAATGAGTGCAGCCGTAATTCTTCCTCACCAATGCGTGAAAAATCGCTTCCCGCGGTCCTGCATAACGCATCGCAGCTGGGAATACGGCCAACTCTACCCGGGTAGCCGGATAGTATTTTTCCAGCAATACCTGATAACTGTTCATCCGCACATCCGCAGGGATGTCATCTGCCTTCGTTTCGCCCACTAGAGGATTCAAAAAGAGACCGTCGACGATTTCGAGTGCTGACTTCTGGATGTATTCATGCGCGCGGTGGACTGGGTTGCGCGTCTGAAAGCCGACAATCGTTCTCCAGCCCTTCTCGGCAAATCTTTCTCTCGTTTGTGCCGGATCGAAGTGATAGCTGGCAAAGCGACCTTTTTCGGTGCGCCTTACCAACGTAATTGGGCCAGCCAAATAAACGGCGGGACGCTCCAATAGCTTTTTCACCCCGGGATGATTCGTATCGTCGGTACCATAGACGAGCCGGGCTTCACGCTCCTTGTCAGGTGAATAAATATCGGTGATCGCAAGAATGCCATAGACCGAACCTTGATGGCTCAACCGCACCTTGTCTCCAATCTGCAAGGCTCCTGCGACAGTGGTCGAGACCGGAAGCGTAATCGGAATGCTCCAAACGGTACCATCTACCAGTCGCATCTGCTCTACGACAGAAATATAATCCGCACGATTCAAAAATCCCTCAAGCGGACTGTAGCCCCCAATCCCGATTAACTCCAGATCTGCGAGTGCAAATGCATCTATCTCTACCTCATGCGTAGTCACCGACAGGTCTGCCTGTGGATCAAAACGGTTTACCAGCTCTCCCCCGTGAGGTTTCCCACTCATACAAAAGCCCCTCCTATCCATGGTTTGTTTTTCTCTTTTTCGTTACCTTGCGAGATGCAAGCCACATTCCGTTTTCCCTGCTTGCGCCCAGCGCCCTGCTCTCGAATCCTCGCCCTCTTTTACAGGACGAGTACAAGGAGCGCAGCCGATGCTCGGATAGCTCTGGTCGTGAAGAGGGTTGTACGGCAATTCAAATGCCCGAATGTACTGCCATACTTCCTCCGACTTCCAATGAATGAGCGGGCAAATTTTTAGCGACTGGAACTTTTCATCGCGATTGATAAAATCGACATTCGCTCTCGTGGCCGACTGCTCTCTGCGTAGTCCTGACAACCATGCAACCACTCCGGTCAGCACACTTTCCATCGGCTGTACTTTGCGGATATGGCAGCACATATCCGGCTGCCTGCCCCACAATTCTTCGCCATGGAGGTCTGCCTGCTGTGCCAGCGTGATGTCCGGCTGCTTGACCGTTATCCGCAACGCAGGATACCTCGCTCTCACCTGCTCAATCAAGCTGTACGTCTCGGAAAAGTGGAGATTCGTATCCAAAAAAGTGACCTTGGCATCCTTTTTTATTCCACTGATCATATCGAGCAGCACCATGGCCTCGGCCCCAAAGCTACAAGAATAAATCAAATCATCTGAAAACGTTTGGTAGGCCCATTTGATTACATCTATGGTGTCGCCCTTTGCGAGACTATTATTGATGGAAGCGAGTTGTTCCTCTGTAGCTGTCGCAAAATTCAGCTGGCTCATGTGCCCCCTCCTTGATCATTCAGCGTACGATCCTTCCTGCGAACTAGTCGTCGACAAGACAAGAGTCTGCCCACGCTTGGCATGGTCGCGCCACGCCATGAGCTCATTTATATGGATCGCTTTATCTTCATGGCTGCTCACGGTTTGCCAGCCCATTTCTCTCGCTGCAGCTGCTGTTTCCTTCCCGACACATACGATCGGTGTCTTTGACCAGGTATCGCCGGCGAATTGCGCCAGAGCTGACAGCGTATGAGCGTCATCCGTCGCTAGCCAATCAAATGACAATCCTGCCTCTTTCGTACCGACGTGCTTCTCATCCCATTCCACCGTGCCTGCTTGGATCACTTGAATCACCTTGCCGTGGCCCAACGTGATTCTTTGCGGCTTCCTTGCCCCTATATAAAGCACCTGCTCTTCTTTTTCCAAGGCAAGCAGGTCAGGGAATGCGAGCAGTGATGTGTTTTCATCCAGCACCAAGTCCGGATATATCCCCCGTTTCTCGAAAGCCTCAAAAGCCAGTTGCCCACAAACAGCCAGCTTGCTCGTCAAGCGCCGTACATCAAAACGCTGTTGTCGCAAGGCAGAAGTAAAAAAGGATACTTGCTGCTCATTCTCGAAGACGAGCCAACGATAAGTGGCAAGCTCTGTCAATGGTGTGTCAAACGTGCAGCGTTCGCTCAAAGGAATCGGTAGGACTTCGGCGCCCAACTGCTCCAATGCAATTACGAGCTCGCTATTTCCTTCATCGCTTGCTCTTCCTGCAACGGCTACCCGTTGTCCGAACAAGGGGCGTGATTCGTACCAATTCAGCGATTCTCGCAGACGAACGACCTCACCAACAATAATGATAGCGGGTGCTGCAAAACGAGCCTGCTCGACTTCCTTATCTATCGTCCCAAGCTTGCCGATCAACGTCTCCTGCTCACGCACCGTCCCCCAGCGCACGAGAGCAACGGGCGTATGGATGTCTTTTCCATGCGCAAGAAGGCGCTCCCTGATGCGAGGCAGATTTTTCACACCCATGTAGATGACCAACGTTTCCATCGAGGCGAGGGCAGCCCAGTCCGGTTCCTTTCCCGCATTTTTTTCACACAAGTGACCGGTGACAAAAGCGACGGAAGAGTTGTAGTCACGATGAGTCAGCGGAATCCCCGCATAGAGCGGAGCCGCCATCCCGGAAGTAATCCCTGGGACGATCTCAAACGGAATAGAATGGTCACGGCACATCTGTGCTTCCTCTCCTACCCGCCCGAACATACTCGGGTCCCCGCCTTTCAGTCGAACGACATATTTCCCTTTTTGAGCTTCCCGGATGAGAAGGAGGTTGATCTCTTCTTGCGGCAATGTATGATGATCCGCCTCTTTCCCGCAATAGATGAGGGTGGCTCCCTTTTTTGCGTACGAGAGAAGCTGCGGGCTTGCTAGGCGATCGTACACAATCACATCCGCAAGCCGAAGCGACTCCATGCCGCGAATCGTCAGCAGCTTGGGGTCACCAGGCCCTGCTCCGACAAAAACGACTCTGCCTGTGTTCATTACGAATCCGTCCTCCTTGCTGCTTGGTTCCTTCACAGGAAGAGCCCTCACCATATTTAAGTAAACGTAGAGGTTTCCACTACGTACCCGACTCCTTGGCGTCCGAACGGCTTCTTTTCAACCAAGCTCAGCTCTTTGATACGAGGTGGCACTATCGTATGTCGCAAGAGATTGTTCTCGGCTGAAGTGAAGGCTCGCTCATCCGTTTTGGCGATGACCACAACCGTCAGTAATCGACCTTCCTCTAGCACGGCTTCCAGCTTGTAAAGGTAGCTCTCTGTTTCCTCTGCCATGACATGTCCCCCCTTAACCTGGCTATACCCGCATCTGTATTACGCTGGTTGCAGAATGGAGTCAACCTGTGCTTGGATATGGGAAAGTCCTACCCGCTCCACATAGCGCCAGTATGGTTCGCCTTCCTGACGATCCGCCTTGTACAGCGTAATCAATTGGGCAAGGAACGGACCGAGTCTGTCTACAGTAATCCGCGCGTTGAGCTTGCGGTTGAATTGCGGCTCCTCCAGTGTCCCACCTACGTAGATGTCAAACGCCTCTACCATTCCGTTCGATGTCTTGACCAGTGCGCCTTGCAGGCCGATATCCGCAATTTGGCGCTGACCGCAAGAATTCGGGCAACCGATCATATGAATGCGCAGCGGCGTTTCGAGAACGACCGTATCATCCAAATATTGAGCCAGCGAACGCATCCGCTCCTTGGTTTCCACGATAGCCAGATTGCAATATTCCGTACCTGTGCACGATACGGCATACCCGACAAACGTATTAGGCTGCAATTTGAAACGGTTCACAATTATCGGCTCATTGCGGAAAGCTGCGACCTTCGCTTCGGGAATGTTGCGTATCAGGACATTTTGGGTGTTACAGGTGCCAATCGTTCCATCGCCATATTCGTCTGCCAGACGGGCAAGTTCATTTAGCTCCCCTGCATTCATTCGTCCAACGGGAACAGACAAACCTGCGTAATATAGTCCTGCTTGGCGCTGCTCGTGAATGCCGTAAAAATATCCACCATTCCAGCCCGAGGTTAAATCGATACCACCCGGCTCAAGCTCGCCAACCAGCTCCATTAATTGCTCCTTGAACCTTTCAGGTCCCCAGTCAGCGACCAAGAACTTAAGACGTGCATGGGTACGTTTTTGACGGTAGCCGAAATCGCGGAACAGAGTCGTAACTCCTGCCGCCACTTTGACGACCTCCTCTGGTCGAACGAACACATCCAGTTGCTTCGCCAAGTATGGCTTCGCTGACAAGCCGCCACCTACCCATACATGAAAGCCGATTACTTCCTCGCCAGCCATGACTTTTTTAGCCGGAGTGAAAGCCAGATCGTTGATTTGCGCATGCGCGGCGTTATGAATATTGGCAGAAAGCGATATTTTGTACTTGCGTGGCAGATTGGAGAAGTCACGATTGAGCAAGAAGAATTTTTCCAGCTCCGCTACGATGGGACGCGTATCCAGCACTTCATTGGGATCAATTCCTGCCAGTGGGTTCCCCATGATTTGCCGCGGGCAGTCTCCACATGCTTCAAAAGAGGATAGTCCCACAGAGGCGAGCCGATCAAAAATGTCAGCGAGCGATTCTACCGTGAGCCAGTGAAATTGCACGGCCTGACGTGTGGTCACATCCACCAGATCACGTCCATAATCTTCCGCGATGTTGGCGAGCACCCGAGCTTGTTCGCTGCTCAAAATGCCTCCAGGTATGCGCACGCGCATCATGAAGTGGCCGTTCTTTGGTCGCTGCTGATAGATGCCTGCCCATTTAAATCGATCCATGTCAGAAGATTCAATCGATGCGAAGCCTTCTTTGGAATAGGTGTTTACGATCGTTTCGATGACATCCAGACCGTCTTTTTCCAGCTTCGTAAACTCCATTTTGTTGAGGGATGGATCAGCAGCCCACTTCCACTGCTTTCTCTCTGCCATGCTCGTACATGCTCCTTTGTGTGAAGATGTCAGTTACCAATGCCATTCGAATCGATTGGCTCATCCAGTCCGCAATCAGGGGGTGGGGCAAGTACGCACTGCCCTCATAGCGATAAGCCAAGCCCGCAAGCCGTTTCGGGATTACTTGTCGCGTGAAATAGCCCTGGCTGACGAACAGAGGAAGCACGATGACATCCCCTTTTTGTGCCAGTGAACAGGCTTGATCGTACAGAGTATCGGGCCTCAGTGTCGCATATCCGGCAGCGGCAAATGCATAGCGGTTTTGCAAGCGGAATGTCAGACGCAAGAGCAGCTTTTCCCACCGCTCATGACATCCAGGCAAGTCACTGCCGTGCCCGACGAGCAACAAAGCCTCCTGACTAGGCAAGCGTGATAGACTTGCGATTCGCTCTGCCACGATCTGCTCGACGTTTCCGTGATCCTCCAATGGCGGACACCAGAGAATTCTTGCCTGAACCGGAACGCGAATCAGGTCTGTCTCTCCTGTCGGCCATGGGTCTAGTCCAAGCATCGCGCGGATTTCCCCTACGTGATTGCTTCCTGCCGTAGCGAATAGCGGAACGACGACAATCGTTGTCGCTCCTGATGCTTCCAGACGTTTCACTTCCTCGTTGATGCTTCGTCCTTCCACTCCTCCCAAGTAAACTACCCGAATTGGCAAATCAGTGCGGCACTGCCAAACGGCTGATTCCACCAACGCCAACCAGTCAGGATCGGGTGAACCGTGAGCAATTACCAAAACCGCTGTTTTCGCCATCGGATAATCCCCTTATCCAAACTTATTTTGTAATTCATATATGTTTACTCGGAATTATAATTGGGATGGATTGCTCCGTCAATAACAAAATCTTTTGAATGGTAAAAACAACAGCCACCCCATTTCGTGGATGGCTGTTGTATCTAATCGTATCTTCTTAGACTATGGCTCCTCTCATCAAATGGAGAAGTGAAAGTAGCGACGAACGGTTTCCTCAATCTCATGTTTTTCTAGTTTTTCTTTTGTTTTCTCTTTTCCGTTGACGATGATCAATGTGTTTCCCAACAGGGTGATACGCCCCGTTTCCGTCACTCTCGAAAGGAAATACACTTTGTTGAACATGGACTCAGGGGATGTTTCCGTTAGCACACAAATTGGATGGATATTTTCAAAGTTCCACTGATTGGAAGGTTCCTCAAAACGATATTGGGTTTCCCACTCCTCATCGGTCTTCTTTTGCATGTAGTAGAGCGATTCGGATTCATCCTTATAGACGCGGTAAATACCATCACTATCAACAACTTCCTTTCCACTCAGTGGAACAGGGAGCCGTGGTGAATTTCCGCCAAATCCTACATCCACCAAGTATGGCTCGTTATCTAGCGATAAGATGTTGAACAAATGGGCGTTTTCCAGAGCCCAGACTCCATTTCCTACATAGACGGTTCCTGCCATCAGATAAGGCTTAAATCCCAGTTCCTTTAACAGAAAATAAAAGATTCCGTTTAACTCGTAGCACACGCCACCCTTCTCTGCTTGGACAATTTTTTGATACAGATCCTCTTCACGCAAAGAGAGAGGTTTCCTTGCAAGAATGTCGAGATTCTCAAAGTGAACGTTGAGTACATGTTGTTTTTGAAGATGGGACAAATACGCGAGATTTAGCTCGCTCTGCATCTGCGCCTGAATACGTTCTAAATATTTTTGAGTGTCCATCTATCTTTTACCTCCATTTATATACTTAACTTTTTATAATGTTTCGATTTGTACTTTCATTGTAAGGTTGATCATTGATAAATAAAAATATATATTTAAATATCATATTAATAACCCTGAATATATCAATATAAGGTGGAAATGTACTATGGAATTACTTCAACTCAAGTATTTTCAGACAGTCGCCCGTACGGAACATATGACAAAAGCGGCACAGGAACTCCGTATAGCCCAGCCAGCTCTCAGTGTTACCATCGCTCGCTTGGAGGAAGAATTAGGAGTCCCCTTATTTGATCGGATTGGGCGACAAATCCGCCTGAATGTTTTCGGAAAAGCTTTTCTCAAGAAGGTGGATATCGCTCTTGGGGCATTAGAAGATGGGAAACGCGAAATTGCAGACCTAGCTGGATTGGAACGTGGAAGTGTTTTGTTAGCTACGACAACCTTGAATCGAGTATCTGAATTACTGGCACCTTTTCTATCCTTATATCCACACATCAGCTTTCGCATCACCCAAGCAACTACAGAGGAATTGAAGGTTCAACTGCTCGAAAAAGGTGAAATCGACTTTTGCCTCGCTACTTCCTCGATTGATCGGCCGGGAATCTGTAATCTACCCTTATTGACGGAAGAGATCGTACTGGCTGTACCAAGTACACATCGTCTCGCAGACCGCCAGCGTATCCACCTCAGTGAAGTAGCAAATGATCCGTTCATTAGTCTAAAACCGGGCTACAGCTTCCGTGAAATCACCGATGATTTCTGTCGAGAGGCTGGTTTTCTACCCAATATCGTCTGTGAAGGGGACGAGCCTGCAGCCATCAGCGGCTTGGTACGCGCTGGTCTTGGTGTTGCTTTTTTACCAATCGCCGCCAAAATAGAATTGCCTCCGCTTACGCTCCTTCATATTGAGAAGCCTGTTTGCCAATGGACTCCTCATTTGGTGTGGCATGAAAAGCACTACTTGTCACTTGCTGCACAGACCTTTCGTGAATTTGTTGTACAGCATTACGCTCTCGAGAAAATCACATAAAAAAAGCTGCCAGGCCTAATGCCTGACAGCTCCCCCCTTATTCCTCACTCTTTTTCCTCGTTCGACGATACAGCAAATCCATACTTTCCTTGAACGTCTCATACTCGTGCTCGGTCAAATTTTCGATCTGTTGGATATTTGCGATCGCCTGCTTTTTGATCTCTTCGGTCAAACGATCTTTCTCATCCGGGCCTTTGCTTTCATGTGTCTCTGTCCAATGCGTAGCAAAATTCGCCGTCAAGGCTCCAAGCATTCCGATCCCCGTTATCATCAAGATCGTCGCCATGATCCTTCCACCTGCCGTCACGGGCGAAATATCACCGTAGCCGACTGTCGTGGTTGTCACAATCGACCACCACAGCGCATCCGGGAAGCTTTTGATGTTCTCGTTTACACCGTATTCGAGCAAATAAATAGCAGTCGAACTCCACAGCATGATGATCGTGACGACACCAACTACTTGACGCATCGGGCCTGATCGAATGATTCCCAGCAAAAACGGCGAAGCACGCACGATACGCACTAGCCGAAGCACGCGCATAATTCTGGCTAAATACAAATAAGAGTCCAATGGAATCATCGCGATCAGGTCGAACCAGTTGGCAAATACGAATTTTCGTTTATCTTTCGCCCTCCATAGCCGGACCAAATACTCGACAATCAGCATGATGATCAGCGCATTGTCTACCTTGTCCATCAGTTCATCAGTCAACAGAGGGTGATTAGAGAAGTCTGCGAACAACAGGATCGCATACGTAATTACTAGCATAATGATAAAAATCTCATACATGACGCGCCAGAACAAAAAGACTCCTCCCTGTGCTCATAAGTGCCTGCTCAAAATATGATCTGTTCCGCATCGAAAAAGAGGCGAGAACCTGAAGCGGGAGGAGCCAAATGTAGAGAACCTACACGAGCACCAGACTTCTAAGGTGAACGCCTCTTTCCATGCTTAGTAGCTGATCAGCGCAGCCATCAACAAGCCCGCTGCAATACTCAAACGCGAAGCGAAAATACCAACGGATACGTTTCCGTTCGGAATTTCAGACACGACTTTAAATGGTGTGACCCATTCGAACAAATAAAAAACGATGACTTGAAATACCATTCCTACAATACCCCAGATGACTAAATCCCACAAGTTAACGGAGTGGTATACAGCCGAAGCGAGGACGATTGCCAAACCGATGATTTTCCCTCCCAAATCGTGCGAGGCTGCTTTTGCCGCTGCCATTTTCTTCGGATCGTCAGTCTGTGCTCCCTGCTTGATCAGATCAAATTCTTTGTAAGGAGTCGTGATTGTAAACACAAAAATTCCCACAGCCAATATCGGAATGGTTACTGCCAAATACGCCAAAAAATTCAATACGTAATCCAATTGTCCCAACATGTAAATTGTCCTCTCCTTTCGCTACTTGTCTATGCCGACCGGCAAATAATAGGATAGGTTGTTTGTAATCGGTCCCCCGACACGGGCTACAATTGCTGATGCCTCTGTGCCGATCCAAAAGGACCCCCAGAGCAGCCGCCCAGCATAAGCTCCCTTCACTGTCTGAACCGTTATCTGTGGAAGCTCCACACGTTTCTGATAAATCATCGGTTGCTCCCAGTAAAACTCCTCCTGATCCTTCTCTTGCAGCGTACCATCTGATGCAAACAGCATGACACCGCCACCTTCCCGCCCAAAAATCGGCTTCGTGACGTAGTCCTCCCTGCCTGCAAACCGATTTTCAAAATAAGTCGGCAGCATATAAGCTTCGATGATCGCGTGCTCCTCTTCTGTAAAAAACTCATTCGCCTCATGCAAGTTCCAGATGAGCGCCTGCAAAGCCTTCGTCTGAATGAGAAACGCAGAAGGAGGATTAATAATGGCGAGTTTTTTGCGGGCAATCAACGAAAGCACATGCTCACCAGTCGGGTACCCATCTTCATCCTGTTCTACCGCCAGCTTTTCCAAAGCATGCAGACGGTACAGCACATCGACTGGCAGTAGCTCCTCATTCTCCTTTACATAGAGACGATCTTGCCAAACACGCAAATGCTCCAAAGCGGCAAACCGAGCAGACAGACCCGATTGGTTCAATAAGTACAATGTCGTTCCCTTGTCTTCCTCATGCCAGTCGAGCGAGCTAAACCAGACAGAATCCGTATCATAGCCCTGTGCCCGATACGCGTCGACCACCTTGCTGAATGCCGAACGCAACTGCCGCTCCATCCCTTCATTCGGGTCCTCGCGCTGGAAATGGCGACAAGCACGACCGTTCACATAAAAAGCCTCGACGATTCCTGTAGGGGTATCGCTGTTGCACTCAAGCATCTTCAATCCTTCTGTTGTCTGGGCAAAATCAAAGCGTCCAATCACAGTCGGCACTGTTTGGGAAACAACAATCCTGACTGCCTGCAAAGCCTGCTTTGGCACTCCTAGTTCCAACAACAGGGAGTCCTCTGCACGCTGCAATACCGGAACGACCTTGGTAAAAATTTGCCCAAGCCGCTCGGTTGCCATCGCGATTTCCTCTCGAAAGGAGGGAGGGATCAGGTGGATATCATAAAGCGCATACTCCTCGCCATACATCCAATCCCAGGTAAATACGCCCTCTTCCCGCATCGGGCCATACAGCGCCTCTCGTTCTCGTCGGTTATGGTCTTCCACTTCCATCACCTCACCCGGAGCTGGAATAGCCCGAGCTGCCGATACCGCCCTTGGAGCTGCTCGTGCTTATGCCACTCGATACTCCGGATTTGCTCTTGTAAGACCTGTAAGTAGAGCTCGAACCCCCACTGCTGCTGCTATCGTCACAATAGCCGTCATTGTCGTTATCGTAGCAATCATCATCATAGTCGTCCCCGGAAGAACAACCGCTGATCGCAAGTGCAGCTGCGACGAACAGACCGACTACTTTCTTCGATTTCGTTTGTGCCATCTTTCTTCCTCCTACACTGGCTTCGCGTAGTAAACATAAACCTGCCGATCTTCATCCACTTCGGCCGATGTCTTCTCCCATTCGCGTCCATTCACGTACAAATAGTCGCTTTGCAAATGCAAGAGAGCATCGTCATCGTCCTTGAAGTAAAACGTGTGTACAAGCGGATAAACGCGTGCATTTTCTTGATATTCACGCATTTCGATCTGGATGCTGCCCCAGCGTGCAGTCACAGCCTCCGCGTAATCGACAGCTTGCTCTTCTGTTGAGCGCTTGACGTAAATGACATACGTGCCGTTTTCGATTGCACAGGACGTCTTTTCATAAACGACATGCCCCTTCACCAAATAATCGCAAGCAAAACGCAAGGAGACCTCGTCTTTGTTCACGTTGTCGTAGTAAAACTGAACAGGGTATCCCCTCGCCTCATCCAGCAGCCGATATTCCAGTCGTGCCATTTTTCTCACCTCTTTACCTATCACAGAATAACAAATCATGCGCAACAGTTTTATACGTGCGCCGAAACATTTGGTTGCCAATAAATGAAAAGAAATCCAGCTGAGCCATAAACCGCTACATAAGTCCTGCTTCTTTCGTTCCCGTTACTGTCGAATCATACCGCGAATCGTTTCATGCAAATGTCCGTTGCTCGCCACTAATGAAGGCGTGTGATCTTGATGGAATGGCTCATGCTGATATGGTTTTCCAGACCAGTCCGTAATCGTTGCACCCGCCTCCTGGGCGATAACAATTCCGGCGGCCACATCCATAATATTGGAACGTTGCATCACGATATAATCGAGCCATCCGTTTGCCAGCAAGCACCAGTCCAGCGCAGGCGCAATATTTCGCATGAGACGCTTGGTCTGGAATACAAACGATTCTGTAAAAGCCATCTCTTCTTCCTTCGTTACCGTGTCGCGTCCACGGATGTACGTACCGACTGCACGTGTGAGGTCTTGACGGTTATTGACGTTCAATCGTTTTCCGTTCAAATAGGCTCCTTTTCCTTTTTCCGCCCAAAACATTTGACCCGCTACCGGATTGTAGACGACGCCAAGCACCAGCTCGCCCATGTGCTGCAAGGCAATCGAGATCGAGAAATACGGATAGCCGATAAAATAGTTATTCGTTCCATCTAAAGGATCGATAATCCACAGATACTCTTCCGCGCGGGAAACCATTCCGACCTCTTCAGAAAAAATGGTATGTGTCGGGAAGTGGCGATGCAGGACCTCAATGATGCGCTTTTCACTGCCTTTATCCTCTGGCAGCTTCACGTCGTTATGCAATTCCTCATCGGGCACGAGCTGTTCGAGAAAACGTTCTTTCAAAAACGCACCCGCGACACTTGCTGCTTCTTTTGCAATTTCGATCATGACATTTCGCTCCTTTTTCTCTTTGGAACAACCTTTCAAATAAGAGTTCAATAAGTCGGCTTTTCAGCACCGAGAAGATGGCGAGAACCGAACGAAGGAGGAGCGGAGTGTAGGCAATCTACATGAGCACCGGACTTCGGAGGGGAACGCCATATTCGATGTCGAAATCGCTTTCTGGACTACTTCGTGATCAAAAGACGACTTTTTGAACAACCTTCCACTTGCACTTGTGCAGGAAAGATTACTATCATAGAAAGACACCCGAAGGAGGGGGATAAACATGAACACCGACTTCATTCGGCTAAAAAATATGGACGGTGAACTCAAATTCACCCAAATGAACAATAGCTACGGCTTCTCTGTCACCACGAAGGAGCTCGTTTTTTTCAAGCCACATATGACCTACCATTTATTTTTGCAGGATATCATTAGCATGGTCCCGATGAAGCTGGACGTTAGCCCTGTCACGTTTCGGCATCAGAGTGAGGCGGTTCATGCTTCATTTGGTTCCGATTACTACAAGCTGACAGCTAAATGGGCGCGGATTGTTTCTCGATCCGGTATCGTCGAAAAAGAAAACATGGAGTTTATCGTGCCGCTTTCCACCAAAATGCTCGCTTATATTTCGGAATACAGCGGTCTCGTTGTCATCAAATAACACCGTCAACCCTCGCTCTCGCCTTTTTGGTGTGGAGCGAGGGCTTTTTATTTCCGATCATTTCTGGATAGCACGATGAACGTTCCTGTACCATGGGCGATCCGCCTATCCCGATCATCGTAGACACTGCCGTCCATGACGACCAACGTGTGTCC
The DNA here is from genome assembly GCF_028369215.1 of Brevibacillus sp. AG. NCBI lineage: Bacteria > Bacillati > Bacillota > Bacilli > Caryophanales > Paenibacillaceae > Brevibacillus > Brevibacillus sp. AG. Next base: position 180,220 of record NZ_JAQMYO010000005.1, read on the forward strand.
GCGATGCAAAAAGCTCGCTTCTGCGCGCAGCCGCTCTCCTATTCCCGGAAGCAAATAATTGACCTTCAGCTCTGTGGTCACTGCATACTGACTAGGTGGCAAGGACCGATTGATCAAGGAGCCCATCGCTGAATCGATCAAAGTCGCGAGAATCCCTCCATGAACAACTCGACCTGAATTGTGCATAAAAGGGGTCAGAGGCAATTCGAAGCGATACGACTGTCTTTCTTCGTCGATGAACTCTCCCTTTAATCCAAGAAATCCAGAGATAAACGCGCTATTCCTTTCCCGCTTCTGCTGAATGGCAGCAACAGCCAGCTCGAGAATGCGGCGCTCTTCTTCATTCCCGTCCGACCAGATGTTTTTTAGCTCATCTAACATTTTGTTCACTCCAACCGAAATGGAATCGATTCTTCTATTTTATCCCAAACAAGTTGATTTCGCTATGATTCCTAAACTTATGCCAATCGAGAGCAGCTGTCCGAACCACTCGAGACTGAGCAAATGTTCAGACTTTTACGGTTGTTTCTGTTATTAAAAATTGATAAGATAGTTCAAAACATAAGACAGGCATTATCCGTATGGGAAGGGAGTTTTTCAAATTGGCCAGACAACGCAGTGACATGATCAAAAAAGGATTCGACCGCGCACCGCACCGTAGCTTGCTTCGTGCAGCAGGTGTAAAGGATGAGGATTTCGATAAACCGTTCATCGCCATTTGCAACTCGTACATCGACATTATTCCAGGTCACGTGCACTTGCAGGAGTTTGGAAAACTGGTCAAAGAAGCCGTTCGTGCTGCTGGCATGGTTCCATTCGAATTCAATACGATTGGTGTTGACGACGGAATTGCTATGGGACATATCGGGATGCGCTACTCCCTCCCGAGCCGCGAGATCATCGCAGACAGCTTGGAAACCGTAGTCGCTGCTCACTGGTTTGATGGCATGATCTGTATACCGAACTGTGACAAGATCACACCTGGGATGATCATGGGCGCACTTCGTGTCAACATTCCAACCGTATTTGTAACCGGTGGACCTATGAAAGCCGGAAAAACGAGTGATGGTCGCTCCATCTCACTTTCCTCCGTATTCGAGGGTGTCGGAGCTCACCAAGCAGGCTTGATCAACGACCAGCAACTCGAAGAGCTGGAGCAATATGGATGCCCGACTTGCGGTTCCTGTTCTGGTATGTTTACAGCGAACTCGATGAACTGTCTGCTCGAAGCCATCGGTTTGGCTCTGCCTGGCAATGGTACCGTACTCGCTGTCTCTCCTGAACGTCGCGAGCTGGTGCAAGCATCTGCTGAAAAACTGAAAAATCTGATTGAACGCGACATTAAGCCACGCGACATCGTGACACTCGAGGCAATCGACGATGCATTCGCACTCGACATGGCGATGGGTGGGTCAACCAATACAGTTCTCCATACACTGGCGATCGCACAAGAAGCAGGCATCGAATACCCGATCGAGCGCATCAACGAAGTAGCGAAGCGCATTCCGCATATTTGCAAGCTGGCGCCTTCCTCCGACTATCATATCGAGGATTGCCACGAGGCAGGCGGCGTATCAGCCGTTCTGAATGAAATCGCGAAAAAAGCAGGCGCGATCCATCCAGACCGTATCACTGTCACAGGCAAAACCCTTGGCGAAAACATCGCTGACGCCGAAATCAAAAACGATCAAGTCATTCGTCGCCTAGACAACCCGTACAGTGCTTCCGGCGGTCTCGCTGTTCTGTTCGGCAACCTGGCGGAGCAAGGCTCGATCATCAAAACAGGCGGTGTCGATCCTTCTATTAAAAAGCACGAAGGTCCAGCGATCTGCTTTGACTCCCAAGAGGACGCTCTGGCAGGAATCGCTGCTGGCGAAATTAAATCCGGTCACGTTGTCGTCATCCGCTACGAGGGACCTAAAGGCGGCCCAGGCATGCCAGAAATGCTGGCTCCTACCTCACAAATCGTGGGTATGGGCCTCGGTAAAGAAGTCGCTCTCGTCACAGATGGACGTTTCTCCGGTGCTTCTCGCGGGATCAGTATCGGCCACGTGTCTCCAGAAGCCGCAGAAGGCGGTCCAATTGCCTTCGTACAAGACGGAGATATCATCTCCATTGACCTCGAGGAGCGCACGATGCAACTGCTCGTGGATGAAGCCGAGCTGGCTCGCCGCAAAGAAGACTGGAAAGAATTCGAGCCAAAAGTAAAAACAGGCTATCTGGCTCGTTACTCCAAACTGGTAACGAATGCGAGCATGGGTGGTATTTTGAAAATCTAGTGTTTCAGTAAAGGCAAAACCCTTCCTCTGTAAATCACCGTTACTCAGGAAGGGTTTTTGTATTGACTTTTCCAGCTATTCCCTTCTACAATCAAGTTAATAAATTTTAACTGGTTAAAAAGGATTGTGATGTATATTGGAGCAAAAGTCGATTTTTATCATCGAAAACTACGATCAGCTAAAAGTGATCAGTGACCCGTTACGCACGAAAATGCTGATGCGTCTGGTGGAAAAGCCGCACACAGGGCAACAGCTCTCCCAACTTTTTGGACTGTCCCGCGCGAAGATTCTCTACCACCTGCGTGAGCTGGAGAAGCACGGCATCATCCAGTTGGTTAAAAAAGAAGAAAAGGGCGGCAACATTCTCAAGTACTATCAGGCGGTGGCAAGAGGCTTCATACCCGCTGATCATCTACTCACGTATACGGAATCGAAAGAGGCTACCAGACAATCTTACGTCGAAGTCTTGCAACGTGCGAAAACAAGAGCGCTCAGTGCTCCTGAAGAAGCCTTTGCGCTGACGTCAACGGAAGTCGAGAAATGGCCGCGCATCTCCCTGCAGTCTGAAGTAAGAGTCAGCGAGCAGGCGTTTGTGTCCTTTTTGCAAAAATACCGGAACCTGCTCCACGAATTGCAGCAAAGCTCCCTGGATGACCCATCTTCCATGCAGGATTACTACCTGATGATTACGGGATTTCAAATTGATGAACCGTTATTCAAAAAGGATGGACAGCAGTAACAAAGGAAACTGTCATACGATAATTCCACCTGTGTATGAAAAACCTATTCGAGTAGGTTTTTCTTTCGGATATTCGGTTAATATTTTTTAACCGGTTAATAATAAGGAGAGTGAATTTCCATGGAAGCTGTCCCCAAGCAATCTAGCCTTCCCTCGGCGGATACATCCCGCTTGTTTACGAAACCCTTTACCCTTCTTTGGTTGTCCGCCCTTTGTTCCGGACTCAGTATCTCACTCTTTCTTTTCTCGCAAACCTGGTATATCATCCAGGTTTTATCTCAGGAAGCCTCATTAGGCATCGTATTTATGGCGGCAACCATTCCCAGAATCGTCTTCATGCTCATAGGCGGAACGCTCGCTGATCGGATGAGCAAAAAGAGAATCCTGTCGATCACAAGCATGTTGAAAGCATGTTTGATGCTGTTGCTTGGAGGAATCATCTGGTGGGGGTATTCCTCGCTTGCGCTGTTTGTTTGGTTCGCTTTCTTCTTCGGTACCATTGATGCCTTTTATTGGCCAGCTCAAAATTCGCTTATGCCGTCAATCGTACCCTCTTCTTCCCTTTTGCGTGCGAATTCGGTGCTGCAAACGACAAACCAAACCTCACAGCTGCTCGGTCCTGTTCTTGCCGGTTTTGTGATTGAGTGGGGAAGTTACCCCTTTTTATACGGCTTTGTTGGGCTGCTTCTTCTGGTTGCAAGTGTATCCGCATGGTGCATGCCGAAACAGGAACCAGCCATTCTTTCAAAACCACAGCAAAGGCTCAAGGAATCGATAAAGGAAAGCTTCTGTTATGTCAGGCAATCAAATTTCCTTCCCTTGCTATTGACCTCCATCATCTGCCTAAATGTATTTTTGATGGGCCCCTTATACATCGGCTTGCCGATTTTTGTAGATCAGGTGTTGTCTGGTTCTACCCTGCAGTACAGCTTTTTGGAAGGGGCACTCGCTTTTGGCATGCTTGCCGGGGCAATCGTGCTCGCACTCACGACACTGGGTCAAAACAGGTTGCAGATCGCCTTTCTTTTCATGATGATGCAAGCGCTTGTCTTCTTTGCTTTTAGTCTCACTCAACAGTTCTGGCTAAGCTTGCTTATTCTTTTTACGCTTGGCGTCACGTTTTCTCTCATTAATATTCCGATTCTCTCTTTTGTTCAGGAAAAGGTACCACAAGCCTCGTTGGGGAAAGTCATGAGTTTGGTCTCGCTCTCCTCTTTAGGTTTGCAGCCGATTTCACAGGCGATGACGAGTCTTTTGATCGCATGCGGACTAACGGCCAAGGAAGTGATGCTGCTTGCCTCCATCCCTCTCTTCATTGCTTCCTGTTTCTTTTATTGGCGGCAAAAGTACGCTCGGCCTGCAAAGAGATCCGATTGAATTATTCGCGAAAGCAAAAAGGGATGATCTGCAATGGATCATCCCTCTTCCGTATCGTATTTACAAAACTTGCATATTCACTCTTCGCAACTTTACAGTGTGCGAGACGTATTAGTAAGTAGAGAGCCAAACGAGTAGATTACAAGACTCGCCGTGCCGAAACGAAGCGCTTCTCCCAGGACGTGCCTTTAAAGGTCGAATACGTCACTCCTGGTTTTCCATATGTATGTAAGAGTTTGTTGTTGCCTGCATAAATCGCCACGTGTGTAATCCGTTTGGACGTCGTCGTTGTACTCGCCTTGAAGAACACCAGGTCTCCTTTTTTCAGGTTCGACTTGGACACACTCGTTCCTACCTTTGCTTGATCGCGAGAAGTGCGTGGTATGCTCTTGCCAACTGCGACTTTCAATACGCGCTGTGTAAAGGAAGAGCAATCAAATACGGCTGTGGTATTACTGCTCGCACCGAATTTATAAGGCGTACCCATATACTTTCTTCCCGTGGCAATGACCTTGTCCGCCTTGGATTGTGTCCACGCAGCCTCGGCTACATTTTGCTCTCCTGGCAGTGGAGCGACAATCGCTGTGACTCCCAATGCTACTCCCATTACGATTCCTATGAGGGCTTTATGTAATTTCATGCTGTTCATCCTCCCTTTTCTTGTGAAAAAGATCCCTGCTCAACAAGGGACCATTTTATGCAAAGTTTGGCTGACTTCTCACTTGTTCTCTACTTTACCAAAGCCCACCCTCTATGAAATTACCAAAAACTTACCAAAAACTATTTTTCCAACTGGATACGATTACCGCTTGACGCCTTCGCGCTTGATTTAACAGGCATTCCTCAAATTTTCAGTCTATTTTCTTACCATAATGTCCCTCTCAAATTGGCAAAATTTATCCAGCCCCCATTTGTTAAAATCCGCGTCCCATGCGACTTTCGTCCTAGTTCCGTTTACAAAAAACCCCTTTTCCCTCCTTTTTCACGTAATCTGCATTTGGAATCTCTCTTTCCTTTCTTCTCTCTCTACTTGCAACTAGCAGGGAGTCATCGTAAAGTAGATAGGAGTTCGTTTTGAAGGAGGCACATATGCGACTGCGTAACATTCCAGGTGCCGAAGCGGCCCTGAGAGAATATCCGACGTTCGTAGACAATCCCCTTTCCTATAAAGGAAATTGGAAGGAACGCTTCGGGAATAACAATCCGATTCATGTGGAGATCGGCTGTGGAAAAGGACGCTTCATTAATACACTGGCCGAGCGTCACCCTGACATCAATTTCATTGCGGTTGAACTGAAGGCGGAGGTCGTTCTGCGCGCTGTCCAGCGTACGGAGTACAAAACGGTTCCAAATCTGGCCTTTGTCCAGTACGACGCTTCCAAGTTGACCGAGTTGTTTGCCGATCATGAAATTTCTCGCATCTATCTGAACTTTAGTGATCCGTGGCCAAAAACCCGTCATGCGAAACGCCGTCTTACTTACAAAAACTTCTTGAACACCTATCGTCAGGTACTTGTAGCAGACGGCGAGATTCATATGAAGACAGACAACGAGAACCTTTTTGAGTTTTCACTCAACCAATTCGCTGCGGAACGCTTCCAGATGCGCAATATCACCTTTGACCTGCACCAGTCCAAGCTGGCGGCAGATAATGTAATGACGGAGTACGAGGAGCGCTTTTCTTCTCGTGGGCAGCGCATTTATCGGGTGGAAGCGAGCTGTGTGATTAAGTAGACCCTGGTTTGAGTCAACATAGGGGAGGAGAAGAAAAAGCACAGTTCTCTTCGACTCTGACACGCCAGCATGGGGGATTGACTGGCCGTCTCCATTTCAAAAAGGGGACCGTCGAGCCAAAGCCACCCTACGGGCGGAAGTTTTTCAAAGAAGAAGTGTTCGACAAGCGGGTCCCCTTTTTGAAGTTCCGACTAGGTAGGCGTTGTCAAGGTCTGCGAGATCTGTGCTTTTTCTTCTCGCCAGCTTTGTTTGTTCATCGGTACTTTCTGAATGCCTATCTAATACAAAAAGACCCTCCGCACTCTCAAGTAGGCTTTGAACCTTACTTGTGAGCACGGAGGGTTTTTATTATTCTTTTTGCCGACCGACGCTCTTGTATACGCGCTCTGGTCGTCCAACGACACCGTACGAAAGGTCTGCGATAGCGTCTCCTTTGGCTACTAAATATTCTAGGTATCGCCTTGCTGTTGAACGGCTAATGCCTGTTTCTTTGCTGACCAAATCCGTCGTAGCCTCCTGTATCTGCATGAGAAAGCCTGAAATCTTGTCCAACGTAATTTGATCAATTCCTTTGACTGCCCTTGTCTCGGTTGCCTTCTTTTGTCCCGTCCGGGTAATGAGCTCATCGATTTGGGCTTGACTGATCTGATCGGTGTCTTTTTTCCAATCACTCACCTTTTGCCTGAACTCCTGATAATTCCGTAACGTTTGTTGCAGGCGTGCAAAGATAAGTGGCTTGGTAATAAAATCGAATACGCCATAGCGGATCGCCTCTACGACCGCATCCACTTCTTTGGCTGCTGTCAGCATGATGACATCCGTTGTAGGGAACTGCTCCTTTATGATCGACAAAAAATCGAGGCCGTCCATATCCGGAAAATAAATGTCGAGCAACACGAGATCAGGCTGCAAAATTTCCATTTGGTCCTTGGCCTCTTGCCCATTCGTGGCAATGCCAATCACCTCGTACCCCTCCACTTTTTCCACGAAGCGTCGGTTTACCTCTGCGATTCTCAGGTCGTCTTCAATAATCAGTACCCGAATCATCAATAACGGCCTCCTTCCGTTCTGCCGTGCGTGCGTCCTTTGGTATCGTCACAGTAAAAATCGTTCCGCCTACCGGATTTCCCGTATGTGTAATATTGCCGTGTACATGTAAAACAGCTTGTTTGACTAAGTGCAATCCGTAGCCATGATTCGGCTGCTGTTTGGTAGAGAAGCCCAGCTCAAAGATTCGTTCAGCATTTTCTTCGGAGATGCCTGGCCCCAGGTCCTCTACCTCTATGAGCAAGACCTCTTCCATATTGAGCAAAAAGATCGTGATTTCTGGTGCAAATGCACCTGGAGCTTTTACAGCGTCCATCGCATTATCTATCAAATTGCCGAGAATGACAATCAGCTGTGAGCGATCAATCGAGGCAGGAATGTCGCGGAAGTTGCTTTCCGGATCTATTTTCAATTCCACTTTGCGCTCGTTGGCTTGATTCAGCTTCCCAAGCAACAATCCACCTATCAGTGGGTCGGGAACTTCTTGCATAATAAACGTCGTATTGTGGACATGCACATTTAGCTCAGAAGAAATCGTTTCAATGGCTTCCTGATACGATTCAAGCTGGATGAGTCCTGATATGAGATGCAGTTTGTTGGAATACTCGTGCGTCTGGGAACGAAGGACTTCCGCGTACTCCTTTACCCGTGATAGCTCCTGTGTGACCTCGAACAGCTCGGACCGATTGCGAAAGCTCGCTACCGCGCCCATAACATGGCGCTCCTTATCCATAATCGGGACGCGGTTCACGACTAATACGTGCTCGTCCACATTCGTTTCGCGGTCAAATTCGGCTTTCCCAGTCTCAATCACCTCATGAAGGCCCAGCGAACGAACCAGCTCGTCCTGTTTGTCCATGATACTGTCTTTATCCTTCGCTTGCCCCAGCATATGGAGAGCCGTCTGATTCGCGAGCGTGATCGCCCCTTCCTTATTGATCGCCACAATGCCTTCACGAATCGATTCCAACACGGCTTGATTTTCCTGATACAATCGCCCGATTTGTTCAGGCTCCAAACCAAATATCGCTTTCTTTACATTCTGTGAAAGAATGAGCGTAGCCACCACACCCAAGAGCAAGGTGACGATGCCGATGACGAAGATTCGATTGCGATATGATTCAATCGTTTCATTTATATCCTCAAACAAAAAGCCGACAGAAACGACCCCCATCACCTTTCCTTCCTCATCATAGATCGGTGTCTTTCCTCTGAGTCCGGGGCCAAGCGAACCGACTGTCTCAGAGATGATGGATTGCCCCTCAAATACTGCCTCATTGTCGCCTCCCACCATCTTTTTTCCAATCTGCTCTGGATCAGGATGTGAATAGCGGATGCTTTGCAAATTTCCCACTGTGATAAAAGCCGCATTCGTGTCCACGCGTATTTTTTCCACGATTGGATTGATAATCTTGGCAGGATCTTCTGCGTCAAACGCCTGTTTGATCTCGGACATCTGCGCGACGGTCTTGGCGGTATGCAGCGCGCGCGTCCCGATCTCATGCTCTAATACGCCCGCCAGCATCTGTTCAAACATCGTACCGAGTATGACCGTCACACCAAAAAGGAGCGAGCAAATAATCAACATCAGCTTGCTGTGAAAACGCACATCGTTCCCCCCTCTTCTTCTCATTGTATCTCATTTCGCTCGATGACGAAAAAAGAGGCCATGAACAGGCCTCTTTTCTTATTTCTTCCTTCTTATAGTTGACTAGAATGAGATGACTCCGGTAAGAAGAGCAAGCGCAATCATCACGATCGATGTTCCAAACGCCCATTTCAGGATGAACTTTTGGGTTTCCGCATAATCGACCCCAACCATTCCGATCAACAGGTACTGTGCTGCAAACAACGGGCTGAGTACATGCAGCGGTTGACCCAGGATGGAAGCGCGACCAATTTCCGCTGGATCGATTCCGTAAGCTGCTGCCGCATTTGCCAGGATGGGAACGATCCCGAAGTAATACGCATCGTTAGACATGAAATACGTGAATGGCATGCTTGTCAGCGCCACGAGTAGAGGCATATGAGAACCAAGTGAATCTGGAATCCAGGAAACGAGTGTGCTCGCCATCGCATCGATCATTTTCGTTTCAGTCAGGATGCCTGTAAAGATTCCCGCAGCGAAAACCATGGATACCGTAGCCAGTGCGTTAGCTGCGTGGGATGCAATCCGCTCTTTCTGATCTTGCATTTTCGGGTAGTTAATAAACAGGGCTATGGCAAAAGCGAGCATGAACATCGTCGGCAGTGGCAAGAAGCTCGTAATCAGACCGACCATCAGGGCTGCTGTCAACAACAGATTGAACCAGATCAGGCGCGGACGTTTCAGTGCAGCAGTCTCATCCGTAGCCGCTACTTCTTGTCCTGCAAGCGATTGCAAATCTTCATCTGGTATCTCAATAATCCCCAGACGCTTGCGCTCTTGTTTGCCCAAAATACAGGCTACGATCATAACCCACGCAATTCCGCCAATCATCACAGGAATAACAGGGACGAAAATCTCAGAAACATCCATATGGAGTACACTCATGACACGTGCTGTCGGTCCACCCCAAGGCGTCATGTTCATGACACCGAGTGCGAGCATCGGCATGACTGCCAAAATCATCGGTCTAATTCCCAGCTTGCGATACAAAGGCAGCATCGCGGTAACGGTAATCATATACGTCGTGGTTCCATCTCCATCCAATGCGACCAAGGTAGCGAGAATCGCTGTACCTACAATCACCTTCAGTGGGTCACCCTTCACCATTTTCACGATTTTCTTAATTAATGGATCAAACAGACCCGCATCCATCATGACTCCAAAGTATAGAATGGCGAACAACAGCATAATTCCCGTAGGCGCAATTTTCTTGATACCTGCAAGCATCATGTCGCCAATTTCTGTCGCACCAAATCCGCTAATTAACGCAAAAATAACAGGAACAACAATCAAAGCAACCAATGCCGAAAGCCGTCTCGACATAATCAAGTACATGAAAACGGCTACCATGAGAAATCCAAGTAATGCCAGCATACGCTAGTTCCCCCTTGCAAGAATGCGCTTACAATGATGTTGTAGCAACCATTACGAATGCGCTTTCATATTGTGCTGTCATTATAACAATGTTCGTAAAAATCCGAATAGAATATGCGCATAAACTGTTTTAACCGCATTTCCTCTATTAACATCATAAAAATCACGACATGCGCATATGGTGATCGGCCATACAAGTACATAAAAAAAGGCCCCACCTGAGAGAGAAGAGCTCCCAGGCAAGGCCTTTTCGTCCGTCAAATTAAACGAGCTTGGCGCGATAGTCATCTATGATTCGATGCTCCATTTTTTCCTGTAGGTGGTCGGTCATTTCCTGGCATATCCGGTTGTATTCCCAATCGGATATCTTATAAGCAGGAGGAGCATCTTGATGCAGCAGCATGGCGATCCGCATATGAGTCGCAGGGTGTGTCGTGTCCATGCTTTGTTGACTTCTTTCCAGGATGCGCACTATGCGCATTTTTTCCTTTCCAGGCAGCTTAGAAAAAGTCTCATGCAAATGCTGACCCAGTGTCATACTTTGCTTCTGCAAGGAATGTCTCGCGATCAGTGGCTCCACCACATCGTTCATGTGGATGATCTGCAGCAGGGAAATGAGATGCTGGCTGCCTGCAAGCTGAGCCGCCATACGATCCGCCTCATATTCAGCACGTTGACTCTGATTCCAATAAAGATGAATGAGAACAGCCAGCAAACGATAGGGAATCCAAAGTAGAAGCCGCATGATGCCTCTGCTGAACGTGGCGATGAATGAAAAATGGTATTCATCATCCTCGTCTTGGATTGGGTCAAGCAAATCGCACCAATTCAGGAGAATACGCTGTGCATGCGATACCAGAGCGCTCCGCCTAATGTCATTGTTACGGCAATGAGCCAGCTCATGGGCAAGCAATGCGGTCAACTCTCCCGGTGTGCACGCAAACAATAGTGGATAACCGATGACAACCACCCGCCTTCTGCGCCATCCATATTCAGTGGTATACGCCTCAAAGTAAGGAGAGAGCGCGAACTGTATTCTTTTTTCGACCCCCATCTTTTGCGCCACGGTTTCAAATATCTTCATGGTGGTTGGGTGTTCATCAGCATTCAAAAGAATGGCCATTTTCGGAAACGGATGGGGTCGAGGCCGCGACAACCATGCGAACAGGAGGACTAGCAGACAGCTTATGAGGATAAAGGGGCTGCTATACCAGGCGACAAGTCCGTACAAAGAAAAGAGAAAGCCTGCAACGGAACATCCGATAACGACGAGTGAGTAAGCGGATGCCACTCTCTCGCTCACCCCCTGTTTGGTTACGAGCTCGGTGCGGCCCTTTAGCTCTTTGAACAAGGCTTGACCGTATGTATCACGCATTTTCCTCTCAAGGCGCTCCCAAGCTTTACCTTGGCGTTCTTTCGATGGAACGGCTAGATTCCAGTCACAGTGTTCACACCAAAACGGATATCCTTCGTTTGCCTCGATTTGTGCTCCACAAGAAGGACAAGGCTTCACTGAATCATTCCTCCTCTGCGCCTGTTTCGTCTACAAGGCGCTGTCTGACAGCATTCTACCACGAGTAACTGTTCCTGATAAGATAGTTTGGAAATATAATCCACCCGGCAATTGGGATAAAGTATTTAGTGTTGAATGAAATGTAGTGACAGAAATTTCGGTATAATATAATTGCTTGGTTTTGTGAAGGGACATTAGATCTTTATGACATGAAGAGGAGGATATCTCAATGAAATTAACTGTGCTGGTTGATAATAACACTTACATCGACCGCTACTTTGTTGGTGAGCCAGCTGTTTCTTATTTAATCGAAGATGAAGATATGAGGATACTGTTCGACGTAGGATACTCAGATGCGTTCATTCGCAATTCAGAAAAGATGAGAATTGATTTGAGAAAACTTGATTACGTTGCACTGTCACATGGACATAACGATCATACCTGGGGATTGGATCCGCTCATTCGAATGTTTTCTGAAGCGAAACTTGAACAATTAGAATTCAGACTTCCAACCATTATTGCTCATCCCGATGTATTCTACAGCAAACTCTTGAATGGTGAAGAAATAGGGAGTTTGCTATCTGCTGAGAAAATCAGTAGGCATTTTAAATTGGAATATACCAAAAAGCCGTTGTGGCTGACGGAGAAGTTGGTCTTCTTAGGTGAAATTGAAAGGACTATGCCTTTTGAAGCAGATAACGCTATTGGACACATTGCAAGAGATGGCGAAATCTCAGAGGACTACCTGCTGGATGATTCTGCACTGGTTTATAAAGCTGAAAACGGACTTGTCATCGTTGTTGCATGTTCACACTCAGGAATCTGCAATACCATTGAATATGCCAAAAAAGTTTGTGGAGACGATAGGATTCTCGATATAATCGGAGGATTTCATCTGCTAAACCCTGGAGAATATCAGATGAATAAAACCGTGGAATATTTTCAGACTGTCAAACCGAAATATTTACATGCTTGTCATTGTACAGATTTGAAATCGAAAATTGCATTATCAGATGTGGCGAATGTATTGGAGGTTGGAGTGGGTTTAACTCTTGAATTTAGATGAGACTCATTAAGCTAACAGGGGATGATTCGAAGGCTGAATGCCGACGACACCATCCGAAAGGAATGCGCGGCTTATGTGAAAGAATGGAGCGATTTCAAGCCGTATATGAAGACGAGGTCTCGTCGGTGTTTAACTTCGGGAATATGAGCGTGAACCTTTTAGATATTTCCGAGTCACACGAATTGATGAAACCGGGAATAGTCGCAACGCGTGAATCCGGATTCCGTTTCCTACTCACCATTTGGGTCGATGACGTGGATGAGGCCTGTGAAGAATTGAAAAAACGTGGGGTTGCTCTACTGAACGGTCCGATCGACCGGCCGTGGGGAGTGCGAACAGCTTCATTCGTCGATCCGGCAGGACATGCCTGGGAGATCGCGAAACAAATATGTTGTTGAAATTCTCTTCTCTTATTTAGCGGATAGCTCGCTGCCTACAAACCATTTATGGTTTTCATGACTTCTCCGCCCGTTGTCGGCGTGTAGTCCAGCATATAGACAGTGGTTTGCTCGGCTGGATCAATAGACCCAGCTTTCGAAAAGAAAAAGAACGGCACGAATCAGCCGTTCTCTTGTTTTTCTTATACATCTCGCTTTTGAAACACCCGAATGGACAGCCCCAGCGCTACGATGCCATAGAAAATGGTGTAAATGAGCATGGCAGTACTCGGAGGAGAAGTCGTACCGAAAATGCCTTGTGAAGCAAAGGACAGCGGATCGTCAGCAGAATCAAATAGCGAAAGCGTCGCTTGCCTAAACAGTGAATCGGCCGGAAAGAGCAGACTGGAAATAATCCCGATGTTGGTAAGTGAGCTATTGCTAAAGACCGCACCGAGCTGCTCAATAAAGCCTCCAACGAAGCTGATCCCATACAGAATGATCAGGATAATACCACCCGTCACTGTGGTGGTCATACTGCTTAAGAACATCGCTACACAAACAAGGATGATCGGCATACCTACGAAGAAAGCTGCTGCTTTCAGGATTTGGCCTCCTCCTACCTGAACAGCCAACGCACCACCACCAACCCATTGGTTGATCGCCAAAAGTCCGAAGAACATCAGGAGCGCGTACAGCCCCAGCATACTTGCCAACCCGAAAAATTTCCCCAGCACATATTTGTAGCGAGGAAGTGCTCGTGCTAGCCACGTATCGATCTGATGGCTTTCGATTTCAGAGGCAATGCTCCCGACACTGCTCAAAATCGCCAAGAGTGCGGTAATGACGGAGCCAAAGTACAAGCCCATCCCTAAGAGCTGCGTGGAAAAGAAGTTTTTTTGCAGCAAAGCATCTGGACTTAAGCCACCGAACGATTCCTTCATTTCCTTGACCGCATAGCCTGTTGCAAGTCCAAACAGCAGCAGGAAGGCCAGCGACATGATCAGCGTAATCGTGAAAATACGCTTGGAGATCATTTCTCTATACGTGATTTTGATGATCGGCCACATGTCGTTCCCCCTCCTTTCTCTGCACCCAGTACAGAAATACGTCTTCTAGTGATTGCTGCTTGCGCACGACTTCATGTACTCCAGCCCCTGAAACAATCAACTGTTGCAACAGAGTGGGTACGCGATTGTCCTGATCCAGCGTCATTAACCATGTATCACGGTTTTCCTCTTGTCTTACGAGACGACTCTCTGTGACGAAGGAAGGAAGCGCGTTTTGAAAGCCTTCGCTATCCTTGTCCACTGTCAATTCAATTTGTGGTTGGACGGTGCTCAGCTTGCGCCAGTCTCCTTGTACGACCAGCTCACTACGGTGAATGATCCCGACGTAGTTGCACACACTCTCCATTTCACTCAGTAGATGACTGTTGAGAAAAACTGTCTTTCCTTGGTCACGCAGCCGCGCGATCAGCTCACGTACTTCCTTTCGCCCGATTGGGTCCAGTGCGGAGGTCGGCTCATCGAGGAAGATCAGCTCTGGATCGGATAAGAGAGCGCAGGCAATCCCGATACGCTGCTGCATACCTTTGGAATAGCCCCGGATGCGTTCACGCTCACGTCCAGCCATTCCGACCAGCTCGACGACATTTTTTATCACTGATTTGCTCTCGCGATGTGTTAATCCACACAACTCGGCATGATGCTCCAAAAGCTGCTGGCCCGTCAACCAATCAGGATAGCGGAACAGCTCTGGTAAGTACCCTACCTTTTTTCGCGATTCTACACTGCCAATCGGCTCCCCAAGCATAACTGCTTTGCCATCCGTCGGGTGCAATAACCCGAGCATCGTCCTGACAAAGGTACTTTTACCCGCTCCATTTTGACCGAGGAAACCAAATACGGAGCCACGTGGTACTTGTAGCGTAATATTTTTGCAGCCAGCTTTCCCGTTATATTGTTTGGTCAACTCCCAAGTCTCTATCACATAATCTGACATCGCTTACCTCACTTTCTCCATTGCAAACGGGACAAAGCAGAGCCTTCCTTCTTCAGGAAAACTCTGCCAATGCCCCACTATTTGTTTACTTATTTCAGTTGTTTCGCAAAATCCAACAGCCTATCAGCGTTCTTTTCGCTACCTTCCAGCATGTGAATCTGTCCATCCTGCTGCCACATCAAATGTGTATTGTATTCACCTGTGATCAGTATTCCGTTTTGACCATTCACTTTTACTTCCTTCATCTTGCTCTCGCCGTCTGCCATGTATGGCACAGGGAGGGTATGCTGCCAGTCTTCGATGCTAATCATCTGCTTTTTCACTTGATCCGGTATGAACGGCAGGGCCAAGAGTGTCTCGCGAAGCTGTGCCAGATCAACTCCCTCTGGAGCAGTTAGCTCAGGTGCGTCCACGACAGAGTAGCCATAGCTTTCTTTTCCTGCGGTCATCCAGACGTTCTGCATCTGTGGGATCTTCAAGGAGAATCGTTTGCCACTCAGCTTTTCATCAAAGCGCGCCTCTACCTGCAATTGCCCCAGTAGCTTGTTTGCACGATCGGCATCGATTTCCATGTGCATGGTGTAAGGGGAATTGACGTTTACGCTATCCACCGTGACATCCTGCGGCAGCTGTGGCAGCTTCACGCCTGCCTTTTCAGCGGATTCCTTGTTGTTGTAATAGTAGCTTCTTTGCTCAAGTTTCTCTTGATCATTTTCATCAATCCAGATTTTTCCGATCCCATTCAGTTCCATCTCGCCCACATTGCCGTTTGCGATCCATTGTTCTAGCTCTCGCAAATCCTCTTGCGTCACTTTGACAAACTCTACTTTATCCATGCGGAAAATGGACAGAAAATCGTTCGCTGCTGCTTGTACTTGGGGGAAAGACAGGGACACAGCCAATACTGCTGCTGCCGAAGCGCCTGTCATCCATCTTTTTGTTTGCTTGTTCATCTGATTCCAGCTCCTTCTGATTGTTGCTCGATTGGTTATCATTTGTCGTTCTTGTGCATATGTGTCAGTCGTTTTCTCGATGGATTGCGAAAATCGCTGCCACGCTGCTTCCGTATTAACCTTCACATCGTTTTTCTCGGAAAAAGCATGCTCCATCTTCTCACGCGTCCAGTTATCCAACTCGGACAATTCGTCCAGCTGTGTACGGCAGGTTTCACAGTAGTCCAGATGAAGCAGGAATTGCTCACTTTCTTTTGAGCTGCATTCACCGTCCAAGAACGCCTGGATAAAGCCTGTATCAGCACATTTCATTCCTCTTCCCCCCTCATCCGGCCATAGATGGTACGAAATTTACTTTTCGCTCTCGCAAGGAGTGTCCCCACCGAGCTGATCTGCGTGCCAGTCGCTTTAGCCAACTCCGCATAAGGAAATCCGGAATACTTCATGACCAGCAAGGTTCGTTCCCGCTCGTCTAGCTCCTCTAGCACATCGCGGACGATACTCTGGGACTCTTTTGCAAGCCACATCTCTTCTGTAGAAGGGCTGACATGCTCTTGCTCGGATGCACTTCGCTCTTGTCTTGCGTACCTGCGTTTTTCTGAACGAAGATAGTTGTACGCTGCGTAGAGCGCGGACTTGGACAGCCATGCCGGGATATGTTCGATCACCGAGCGATCCGTATGGTAAAAGGAGAGAAATACATCCTGTGCAATATCTTCTGCCGTTTGTTGCTCTTTCACAATTCGCATGATCTGTCTGACCACAAACGGATAATAGGTTGTAAACATTTCTTGAAAGGAATCTGCTTGATCCTCTACTCGAGCATGGTTCATCACCAGGTTTGCTTGCACCTCCACTGGATTCCTCCTTCCTGCGTGCGCCATTGACGAATGCCTCTACTGCTTCGTTAATCTAATAGAAACCGCCAAGGCGATTTTTGTGACAGGAAGAATGAAAATTATTTTTCATCTAAAAATAGATCGGGCTTCTCCAGGAAACGGCGCGTCAATTGATAGTGCTCCGTATCGCGATAATTCACCTCTTGTACCGGCGATTCGTCAAAATTGAGGATAGTCGCTCCCGGATAGCCCAATAGAATCGGCGAGTGCGACGCAATGATAAATTGTGCTCCTTCTTCCACCAAATCGCGCATCAAGTACAAAAAAGCGATTTGACGCTTCGGTGAAAGAGCAGCCTCGGGCTCATCCAGCAGGTAGATGCCCCTGCCGTTGAAGCGATTGGCAAACAGTGAGAAAAAAGATTCTCCGTGTGATTGCTCATGCAGCGAGCGTCCGCCGTAATGTTGATAGCTTTTCGGGCCCATCTCATCGATATGGCTGGCAAACTGATAGAAGCTCTCCGCTCGCAGGAAAAAGCCATTCGTTATTTTGGGCAACCAGGAAAGGCGTATGTAGTCACCCAGAATCGCCTCCGAGCGATGCACCTCATAAAAGTTGTGACGCGATCCTCCAGCCGTGTTAAAACCGCATTGATAGGCAATTGATTCCAATAAGGTCGATTTGCCCGAGCCATTCTCTCCTACAAAAAAAGTGACACTGCTCGCAAGCTCGATCTCTTCCAGCTTGCGCAAGGAGGGCAGGTGAAACGGATATTCTTTCGCGTTGGGAAATTTTTCTCGCAGCAGCTTGATCGTTCGTAAATAAACCATTTTTACCTCCACTCTCATTATTTTCCCGACTCACGCCGATACATCCTTATAAGGGCGCCTTTTTAAACGCTCATTTATTTGGGGGAGAAGTATCCGTGGACAAGGTTTCCTTTCTTCAGGAAAAAAGTACATTTCATATGAAATATCCGGATCAGAGCGACCTCGCCTTTTACCGGTGGTATACGACTCAGTATCCAACCGAAGCCATCGGCTGGTTTCACCTTGGCCAAGAACGGGAGGCACAAGGAAATACAGAACAGGCTCTCGAAGCGTACAGGCGTGGTCTGGTATCCAAGCAAGGCTCGTACTACACCGAGACCCGTGATGCTTATCAACGACTACTGCGGGATAGACAACGCAATACGTTGGGACATCGAACACGTTTACTCTTGGCGTCACTCTTGTTTCTCTATTTTCAATTCGCTTTTTCACCAGGACCGTTGAGAGATGCGTCAACCAAGACAACGCCACAGGCTGCCAAACAGCCCGTACCGACAACTGCACAAACGCAGCCACATGTTGAGATCATCGCAGTTCCTCCAACACTCAGTGCCCGTGAGCTATCTGAGCAGGTCCGGCGCTATGTAGAGTCACGTCGTCCTGCTCTTACGCAGCCTTTTACAGTGATGGTTGTCCCAGAAGTGCCTGGTTCGCCGTTGTTTCGTCCCTTGCTGTTTTATCAGCCACGCGAAGTCCGAGGCATCTTGCGTTACAATCCGACGAGTCGGACTGTTCTCAGTGAAAAATGGTGGGAGAAACCTGTGCAGTTGGAACGAGAACCGACACTTGCCACAGGTAAGACAGAACTCACGGATGAGCAGCTAACCCTCCAGCATGTACTGATCTTGCGAAACGCCTTGTATCGCTATTATCAGCAAACGGGTACGTTGCCTGCCCAGCTGTCTGATCTGGCTGGCGCTTATCCAGGCAATTATTTGCCGCAAATTCCAGTACCACCAAAGAGACTTTTGCTCAAAAGCTATCCGTATCATCCCAAAGCTTTCTTGCCAGAGTCCGCATGGGACAGCTTGCGCAATGTGCTGCCGCTTCCCGGCTATCCGGAGCCAGTGGCGCCTTTCGAACCGTTACAGCTTCACTTGACTACCTCGACACATACGATGAAGCTCATCAGCGGTTCCCATCTGGTACGCAGCTATCCCGTAGCCATAGGCAAAAACGGTTCTACACCCGAAGGCTACTATACCATTCAACAAAAAATCAATCAGCCCCGCGGACATGACAATATTTATGGAACGAGGGGCATGGTCTTTCAGGAGAACGGGTATGCCATCCACGGGACAAACCATCCCGAGAGCATCGGCTCATCTGTTTCGCTCGGATGTGTTCGCTTGTACAATGCCGCTGTCGAGGAGCTGTACAGCTTTGTTTCATTAGGGACAGAATTCATTATCTCCAATGCCCCGTCCTCTGCCCAGCCTTGGAGCAACCCTGTTCCATTCGTTCTCCCGGCTGGCCCTGAGGAAGAGACACCACAAGTCATTTACAATTGGCTCCATTGATTCTTTAGGCTACGTAAAGAAAAGACGTACGGAACGCTATCCCGTTACGCGCTGATTTTTACCAGACGTTTATTAGACGAAAAAAGCCCTTCTATCCCATCTAAAAAAGGGGGAGAAAGGGCTTTTTTCGTTTGATTGGGGGATTACTCTGCGTTTACGATAACTCTGTACGGAATCGTCGTGTTGTTCGTGTTGTAGACTAACAAATAATATTTCCCTGGTTTTGCCTCAAATTCTCCAGTCAATTTCTTACCTGCGTTTTCGGGGTAGGCCAGATACGTATCGAGATCATCTTCATGGAACACCACCCAGTTTAAGCCTTCGTCCTTCTCGCTACTTACCGTAACTTGAACGATCCCTTCCTCTTTAACCTGAATGAGGTACGTGTCCTTGTCATCTGTACGATCGGTTTGACCACTTATCTCTTCGCCCAATCGTAGCACATTAGCCTCATCGAATGAATTGTTTGGCTCCGTTTCGGATGGTTCTGATTCTTCTTCTGGCAATTCAGCGGTTACTTTGTATGGAATGGTTTCACCGTTAAAGTTGTACACGGACAAATAATAGGTACCCGGAGATGCTTCAAACTCACCAGAGAGCTTTTTTCCTGAGGTATTGGGGTAAGCGACATATTGATTCAGATCATCCTCGTGGTGAACGACCCAGTTCAAACCAGAATCATGCTCACTCGATACGTTGATTTTCACTGTTCCGTTGCCCAATACTTTCAAAGCAAAAATGTCCTTGTCGTCTTGTTTGCTTGTTTGACCACTCAATTCCACATTGCTTTTCAACAGATTTGCCTCTGAAAAGCTGTTGTTTGGCTCTTGTTCCTTTTCTCCAATTTCTCCACCCTGCTCCTCGATCGTGATGCTCATCGATTTCGCAGTAACCGCTCCTTTGTCATCCGTTACTCGCAGTTTCACGGTATATTCTCCCTTATTTTCGTAGACATGCGTAGGATTGGCATCACTGCTGCTTGTGCCATCTCCAAATTCCCACAGATAGGATACGATGCTACCATCCGGATCGGAGCTTCCGTTACTGCTGAATGCAACCTCCTCGTTTACGGCTGCTTTTGACGGACCGTTCATGACAATAACAGGCGGCTGATTCTCCCCATCTCCTTGTTCTGGAAGTACCCCGTGGAAGGTGACATCATATTCAAACTGATTGGACGCATTTACTCTGTAGTTGGTAAAGTAGGCGGTTACGGTTTTGTAGCCGTTCCATGGATGGGAAGTAAGTGTGGTTAGAAACTCGTCTGTGATGCGACTCATCGTTTCCCAGTCTTTCTTCTCCCCTTCTGCCTGCGTACCCGTGTACGTCCCTGTTAACGTAAAGGTTTGGAAGAACCCTGAATCGTGCCTTTTGTTAGACACATTTTGCAATCCGGTGACATCTTCAATTTCCTGGAAGATTTCCGCACTTGCTTTTGGGGCCGGCGTTACCAGATAATCATCCGACACCAGCGGCACGGTCAGATCAGGATAGCTGTCTACCAACGATTCCATGGTACGGTGGTAATCCCGATTTAGCTCTGAATCATTGCTAAGCGTGCGGATTAACTGGTCATAACCGTCAACGTTATTGGCCTCTATGTAGTCCATGATATCATCGAGCTTGTTCCAGTCCTCTTTCATCATGTGATACTGCAAGGCGTATGAATACGTATAAAAGTCCCACGAGCCATAGCGTGCGTGCAAGGTTTGAGACGCCGTGTACCAATTTTTTTGTCCAAAGCGAATCAGATTGTTGACCATGGATTTTCGAGGCAGAATACCTGTTGTTCGCGTGGAGCCTGCAAAGAGTTCCGCCCCTCCTTCTTCAAACCACGACAGTCTCTCGTCTCTGTAAATCGGGCCTTCATTCCACAGACCAGGTATAGCGTAGCGCCCTTGCAAATAGTGCGTGAACTCATGACGGAACAATTCTTCTAGTGTGTACGTACTCTGCTGCGGTGTTCGTTCGTAAGTGAAGAAAGTTCCTCTCCCTTCGATATACATCCCCCCGTTGTCTGTTTCATAGCCATACAGGGGGTTGTTCATCTTGTACTCTGAAGGACTATTGTAAAGGACGATGGTCAAAATATCGTCGGGGTTCCCTTCTTCCATCGGTTCATCTCGTCCTGCCATCCGATGAAACTGAGCTTTTACCTCTTTTGCCGCCCAATATAACCGTTTCACTTTTTCTTCTGTGACATCTCCACCTGTTTTCATGACGATGCTTCCGTCATCAAACGCATATTCTTTGGGCAGATATTTTTCGATGGCATCCTCACGAATCTTGTTAAACTGGATGTCCCTTCCCTGCGCATCTTTTCCGCCATAGACCGTCTGGATCAGCTTCGCTACCTGCATATACTGTAGTCCCACATACGGATAAAGCACTAACGCTTCTGTGAGGACCTCGTTACCCTTATTCGGATTGGAATGGTATTCTCCCAAATAAGCACTGTGATAAAAACCATTGTCGAGGACCCATTCTTTCGCTTCATCTGTATCGCCATGCAAGGCGAGATTTCCCAACTCGTTCAGATACGTATCTATTTTGCCGTAAAACTCCTGTTGCTTGGTTGATTCATCCACTCTCCACATCAGAATATAGCTAAACTGGCTCATGATACGGAAAACAGCATCACCCGCACTCCGCTGCGTAATGAAAGTATCCATTTGTTCTTCGTATTGACGGATGATCGGTGCAGCTTTCTCCACGAGGGAAGCGCTTACAAAAGTGTTTCCGATAAGTCCACCAAATGCACCTACTACCTCATTTTGAGCATCTGTCCCTAATTTGAAATTCGGATTGTCTGCAATGGCTTGCAAAGCAGGGAACACTTTTTGATGCTCGCTTCTCTGATTGAGATAGGATAATTCCTGATGGTAGTAGCCGAGGTAATATCCAGAGCGAAGCACCTCAACCAAGGTGTCAATTCCTTTGGAATCGCTGCTGGAGTATTGTGTGCCTCTGACTTGCAATGCGTCAATGATGGCTTGAACGCGCTGACGATCGTTGTAAAAGGCATACGAATCGGGGGTAAAATCAAATAATTCAGGAATCTGCTCCCAGTTGATCGTCACCAGTACATTGACCAATTCGTCGTAGCTGAGCTTGTTCAAATCGGACATCGCGTACTTTTCGACATTTGCCTTCATGCTCCGTTGCTGTTCGTTAGAAGGCTCTTGCTCCTCTACATTCCAGGTCGGCTCCACTGGATGCGGATATTCTCCTGCTTCGTCACTGGATTGATGCTGAAACGAGGTGATCGGGTCCAGCTTTCTCTCCACATATTTTCCAGAAGGCGGAACGTTTTGACTCCCATCCCTACCGATCGTACTTGCATAATCGTTGACTGCCAAGGCCTGGACAGGACTACCAACCGTCCCCAATAGAAATGATGTCGAGAGAAGGACACCAGCCATCATGCGAGTAGTGTGTACCGTGTCACGCTTTTTCTTCATGAATGAGCAAACCTCCTTTGAATGGTAACCGTATTTTTGTTTGTTGCGAGGAAACTGTATTTTGTTTTGTGCAGATTCACCTTCTCTCCATTTGGAACGCAATAACATACACGCTGTTAATATTGCAATTATGGTGCCAATACATATAACAGAAAAGAAGAGTGAGTGTGTATACATTTTTTTACATAAATTCATAAACATGTATGTATTATTGGACACCGTTACTATGAAAAGCGAACTTTGCTTTGTACACGCAAAAAAGCGCGTTCCCGGAAGTGGGAACGCGCCATGTTTTACTTTCACATCTATTTTTCTTCTTCCAATTCTCTCATCGATTCTTCTTGCTCTTCTTCTGGGTTCCAATAATCGAGCACTTTTCCTTGCAGAACTTTGCCTTGAATGAATTCTACCTGCTGCTCACTGAAATCCTCTGTCCACTCAATACCCAATTGTTCAGCTAGACGTACGACGGTCAGCAATTCTGACCAAGCCACGTAACGTTTGTACCAGAAGAACTGTGGCTGTTCGTTCATGTATGGGTAAAGATCATCGAAATCGGTGTGTTTACAGTCAAGAGCTCGCTCAAAATTCACCTTGGTTTGGCGTAACTGTTCTTTGAAAAATGTGGGTAGATCTCTTTGTGCGTAGCCAGACATGGACTGTCCCCCCTGTCTCCCGATTTATTGGTATTGTACCACGCGAAAGAACCTGTGCAAATAGTCGAATCGGTTTTGAATCGTTCTTGCTGGGCTAATCTTTAGCCGTTTGATGCATCTGGGAACTGGTTCTGCCCCTCCTCTTGTGGAGGTGGCGGTAATTGGATTTCGTTGGAGGAACCATTTGTCTGACTAGGTTCTGGATTCACGATATCCGGTGGAACCTCACCTGTTCCCGGATTTGGCGATTGCCCACCATCTCCATTATTTGTATGCTCACCAGTTCCTCCGGTACCTTGGTCAGGTGGAATTTCACCATTGCCATTTTCCGTACCACCCGGATTTTGTCCCTGATCGTTACCTTCCTCGTTATGACCTGGATCTTGATTAATCAGATTCTCCAGCTTCTTGGAGTTGATCGGGACTTCTTTTGATGGTGTCCCTTCCTCACCTTGCGCATTTCTCGGAACAACTTGATAACGATATTGTCTTGGACTATCCAGCACATCTACGAACGAGGTTTCCTTCATACCCGCAGAGATGAGTTGTCTTTCGCCGTTTTCACTAATGCGGTACAAATCGTACGTACCACCTTCAGCTCCGCCAATCCAGCTAAGCACTACCTTCAATTGGTTATTATCCAATGTCATGTCTGCAGCCAATTGGATTTCCGGTTCAACTTCCTCTTGTTTATGTTGTACGACGCCTTCTGGTCGAACGAAGTCCGATGACGGCACACCTTTTAAGGCTGTTCCCAACACTTTGGAGAACATTTGCGCCGTCAT
Source organism: Brevibacillus sp. AG (assembly GCF_028369215.1). Taxonomy (NCBI): domain Bacteria; kingdom Bacillati; phylum Bacillota; class Bacilli; order Caryophanales; family Paenibacillaceae; genus Brevibacillus; species Brevibacillus sp. AG. The sequence continues at coordinate 204,422 of NZ_JAQMYO010000005.1, forward strand.
GCTACTTCCTTGGTGCATCAAATGCTGTTTGTCCTCCGGATCGAAGCCCATCCAGACTGCACCGACGTATTCCGGTGTATATCCGACGAACCAAGCATCCTTGTTTGCTTTGCTGTCGCCTGCTATCGATTGGGTCGTACCGGTTTTACCTGCAACATGGCGGCCAGAGATACGCGCTGCCTTCCCTGTGCCTTCCTGAACCGCTTTCTCCAGCATAGTGTGAATCTCCCACGCTGCTTCAGGCTTCAGTGCCTCAGATTGTTTTGGCTGGTATTCTCGGACGACACCCTCATCCTTGTTCTCAACCTTGGCGATCGAGTGCGCCTCGGACACTACCCCTGCATTCACAAAAGGTGTATATGCCTGAGCCATTTCCAGCGGGGACGTACCTACACTCAAGCCCCCGAGGGCAATTGCCAGGTTTCGATCGTTCGGAGTCAGCTCAATGCCGACTTTCTTGAGGTATTCCAAACTTGCTGGTACGCCAATTTCATTTAATAACCATACTGGCGGGATATTCGCAGAGTCGATCATCGCCCGGCTCATGCTCACCGTTTCCGTGTATCGGTTATTGTAGTTGCGCGGCTCGTAGCCATTGAAGCTCTGCCTTTTGTTGCTCAGTTGCGAGTTCGCGTTCCATTTGTTGATATCTTTATTGACTGCTGGAGCGAACACCGCGATCGGCTTAAAGCTGGAGCCCGGTTGACGCTTCATGTCTGTCGCAAAGTTAAAGCCTTTTGCCGCATAGTTGCGTCCGCCCACCATCCCGGCAATTCCGCCCGTTTTCGCGTCGATGACAATCATCGATGATTCTACACCGCGCTTGGCGCCGTCTTTCGGGAAGTTTTTGGCGTTGGCATATTCCTCTACCATGGCATCCTGTACTTTCGGATCGAAGGTCGTGTAAATGTTCCAGCCTCCGCGGTACAGTTCTTCTTCTGTCACGCCAAACGTAGCTTCGGATTCTTCCACCATATGGTCAAAAAACGCACGATAGCCTTTTTTCAAGCTCGCACCCGCCACTTCATGCGGTTCGGTCGGCAACGCCTCTGCTTGCGCTGCCTCTTTTTGCTCATCGGTAATGATTCCTTGCTCATACATCAGACGAATAACGGTGTCTCGACGCAGTTTCGCTTTTTCCGGATTGTTAAAAGGTGAATAAGTGGTCGGTGCTTTTGGAATGGCCGCCAGCATCGCTGCTTCCGCAACGGTAAACTTGTCATCGCTTACCGACTTGCCGAAGTAATACTGGGCAGCATCCTCTACCCCAAATTCCCCTTCGCCCAAATAAACGCGGTTCAAGTACATCTCTAAAATTTGATCCTTCGAATATTTGCGCTCCAAGCCAATCGCGATACTCATTTCTTTTGTTTTACGCCAGAACGTTTGGTCTAGGGTGAGAAAGACGTTTCTTGCCAGCTGTTGGGTAATGGTACTTCCCCCTTCAGCTAACGATCCTTTTTTGATGTCATTGACGATGGCGCCACCGATCCGGACCATATCGACGCCTTTGTGTTCATAAAAGCGCTTATCCTCTACGGCGAGGAAAGCATCGATCAGAGTCTTTGGCATTTCATTAATCGGTTTGTATATACGGTTCTTCTGACGAATCAGACTCGTCATTTCTTTCCCGTTTTTGTCGTAAATGACAGTTGGTTCTGCTTTTAAGTCCTGTAGCTTTTGTACGTTTTGCTCAATCATCCGATCTCCCGCATACAACAGGGCGAAGTAGCCCCCAATTACACTAAGGAAAAGGAATATTGCAAACGATACGGCAATCATCAGCAAGTTGTTCTTTTTCTTCCTGACTTTCTTCTTGGCCTTTGCTGCCATTATTTACCTCCTGGTCTTCTCTCTCTCCCCCACATCTTATATAGACGGTCCCATTTCAAAAAAGTTTCTGTTTTGGGTTGTAGTCTATCATTCCATACAAAATTCCGTTTGTCACTGGAAAAGCCTATCTCCTGAAACAGAAGATAGGCTTTTCCTATAGGTTAACGATTATTTCAGCAGTTTTTCTGCTTCAGCCACAACGTTTTCTACCGTGAAGCCGTATTCCTTCATGATGCGCTCACCTGGTGCAGATGCGCCAAACTGATCGATTGCGATGACCGTACCGCTATCACCAGCGTAACGCTCCCAACCCATTGGAGAGCCCATTTCTACCGCCACGCGTGCTTTTACAGCCGGTGGAATTACAGCGTCGCGATACTCTTTCGGTTGACGCTCGAACAGGTTCCAGCTCGGCATGGAAACAACGCGTGTTTCAATACCTTCCGCGAGGAGTTGTTCACGCGCCTGCATCACGAGGGATACCTCAGAACCAGTTGCCAACAGGATGAGCTGCGGGTTGCCGCTTGGCGCGTCTGCGAGAACATACGCACCTTTGCTCACGCCTTCTGACGCTTTCTCAACGGTCTCAGGCAGGACTGGAAGGTTTTGACGAGTCAGCACCAGTACAACTGGCTCATCTGTGCGGGATACAGCATATTTCCAAGCCTCGTTCGTTTCTACTGCATCAGACGGACGAAGAATGGTCAAGCCTGGCATCGCACGCAAGGAAGCGAGCTGCTCAATCGGCTCATGCGTCGGTCCGTCTTCACCTACTGCGATCGAGTCATGTGTAAATACGTACACAACTGGCTGCTTCATCAGTGCAGAGAGGCGAATCGCCGGACGCACGTAGTCGGAGAATACGAAGAACGTACCGCCGTATACTTTTACACCACCGTGGAGAGCCATACCGTTGAGGGCTGCACCCATTGCGAATTCGCGAACACCAAACCAAATGTTGCGGCCATCGTAAGAGCCTGGCAGGAAGTTGCCCGCTTCTTTAATCACCGTGTTGTTGGAATGTGCCAAGTCAGCAGATCCGCCCAGGAAGAACGGAACGCTGTTTGCCAATGCATTGATCGCATTACCGGAAGCAACGCGTGTCGCCAGCTTCGCGCCAACTTCGTACGTCGGCATATGGTTGTCCCAACCAGCAGGCAGATGACCTTCTTGTGCAGTCGTAAATTGCAGCGCCAGTTCCGGATACGCTTTTGCATAAGCAGCAAACTGGTCGCGCCAAGCAGCTTCTGCTTTTTCTCCAGCATCAGCCAAGCCTGCAAAGAAGTCAGTCACTTCTTGTGGTACGTGGAACTCACTTTCATGGTGCCACTCGTAGTTTGCTTTTGTCAGCTTCACTTCGTCTTTTCCAAGCGGAGCGCCGTGAGAAGAGCTGGAGCCGCCTTTGTTCGGGCTTCCGTATCCAATGACGGTTTTTACTTCGATCAAGGTAGGACGATCCAAATCTTTTTTCGCTTCTGCGATAGCCGCGTCAATAGCAGCCAGATCATTGCCGTCTTCTACGCGAATGTATTGCCAACCATACGCTTGGTAGCGATCCGCTACGTTTTCAGAGAAGGAACGGGAAAGCTCCCCATCCAGAGAGATATCGTTCGAATCGTAGAGCACGATCATTTTGCCCAGTTTCAGGTGAGCAGCCAGAGAAGAAGCCTCGCTGGATACACCCTCCATCAGGTCACCATCGCCGCAGATTACGTATGTGTAATGGTCAACGATGTCAAAATTGTCGCGGTTGTAAACAGCTGCCATGTGCTTTTCAGCCATCGCCATACCGACAGCCATCGCGATCCCTTGTCCCAGAGGACCCGTTGTCGCGTCAACACCCGCCGTGTGTCCAAACTCAGGGTGACCAGGCGTTTTGCTGCCCCATTGACGGAAGTTATGTAGGTCTTCCAGTGAAACATCGTATTTCATCAAATGCAACATCGAGTATAATAGCATAGAGCCATGTCCTGCTGAGAGGACAAAACGGTCACGGTCAATCCATTTTGGATTGCTCGGATTTACTTTCATAAAGCGGCTCCACAGTACATGTGCCATAGGGGCTGCCCCCATCGGCATTCCCGGGTGACCGGAATTCGCCTTCTCGATGGCATCAATCGCCAACGTGCGGATGGTATTAATGGATAGCTGATCAACAGACGTATGCTGAGTCATCTCGCAAAATCCTCCCTGCGTTTTCTAGAAATAACTACCGAGTATCGGGTAAAAACACACTGTGCCATTATAGCATAGTTCCCATTTAGAATCATGTTCGCTTTGCATGAATAAAGGAGGTCTTTTTCAATGAATTGGCTTTATCTTATAATCGGAATCGTCCTGGGTGCTGCTGGAATTATTATGCTGCTTATGGGCTTGACCAGCTCACCTATATTGAAAAAAAACAGACTGGAACGCCGTAGACAGGCTGCCGAGAATCATCGCCCGGAAGAATATCATTAATAGAGGAGAATTCGCATGCAGATAGAGCGCTTCGCGATGCAGGTAGCCGTTCACCTTTTCCTAGTGAAGGGTGCGCAAGTCCTGTTATTACGCCGCTACAATACCGGCTACGAAGACGGCAATTATAGTGTTCCCGCTGGACATCTGGATGGGAAAGAAGAAGTGAAGACAGCCGCGATCCGCGAGGCAAAAGAAGAATGCGGAATTGACATCGATCCAGCGAGCTTGGAGATGGTAGGCGTCATGCATCGTCGCTCCAATGATGAGCGCATCGATTTTTTTGTCGCTGCCACAAAATGGCGCGGAGAAATTATCAATGCCGAGCCGAATAAATGCGATGAGCTCGTATGGGCGGACATGGATAAATTACCCCCGAACGTCATTCCTTATGTGAGACAAGCTCTCTCGAACTTTAGACGAAAGCAGTGGTTTGACAGCTTTGGCTGGGAGCCTGCATTCGAGTTGAAGAAGTAATAAAAAGCAACCAATCCGCCAAAAGCATTGTGCTCGCATTGGCAGTTGGTTGCTTTTTTACATTATCCTTCGCTTATTTGTAACAGAAGGTGAACCGCCTTGTTCCAACGAGTACGCAGTCTTTTCCTCACCGCTTCGTCCATCTGCGGCTCATAGCGACGCCCTACCTTCATTCGCGCTTCCAAGTCTTTCACCGACCACCAACCGCACTCTTCCCCGAGTAGAAACGCAATCCCCATCGCTGTTGTTTCATTGATCTGGGGCACCTCAATCGGAACACCCAGCAGGTCTGCCTGAAACTGCATCAAATACGGATTGTCCGTCAAGCCGCCATCTACACGCAAGAGTGAAATCTTTTGTGCGACTGCCTGTTCCATTGTGACAAACACATCCGCTACACGGTGAGCGATCCCTTCCAGCATCGCTTTTGCCATCAGCGGTCGGTCAGTATGCTGGGAGAGTCCGAGAAACACCCCTCTCGCCTCCGAGTTCCAGTATGGCGTGCCGATCCCATTCAATGCCGGGATAAATAAAAGATTGGTTGGGGCTTCTCCTTTGTGCAGTTCTTCATACCACTGCTCCGACCATCGTTGCAGCTCGTCTATATCCTGATACAGCCCAAGCTGCTCCTTGCCCCATTCGACAGCAGACCCCGCCGCATAAATCGCTCCATCCAGCGCATAAGTATGCTTGGCCCCGCGTTTCCAGACAAGCGTCGTCAAGAGTCCGCTCTCTTTCGTAGCAGGCGGTTCGTTTCCCACGTTCATATAAGCGAAGCAGCCCGTGCCATACGTGCATTTGGACATACCCGGCTCTATGCAGAGATGACCGTAAAGGGCGGCTGGTTGATCCACCTGGCTGACGAGAATCGGTGCTTGAATGCCGCAAAATGTAACCGGATCTGTACGGCCAAACGAGCCAACTGTTGGACGAACCTGCGGTAACCAGTCTTCCTCTATCTCCAAATACCGCAATATTTCCTCATCCCAATTCCCCTGCCGATGAGCAAACAACAGCGTTCGGGCAGCGGTGGAAGCATCGGTTACATACGAGGCACCTCCTGTCATCTGCCAGATCAGCCAAGAGTCAAGCGTGCTGCAATAAGCCTGCCGCTGTCGGATCTTTTCTTGCACCAGAGGCACTTCCTCCATCATCCATCTAATCTTAGTCGCAGAAAAATACGGGTCAATCAAAAGTCCGGTTTTCTCAGCTACCTTCTGTGCCCACACACCATCCGCCTTCCAACGCTCGGCGATTTGATCGGAGCGGCGGCACGACCAGACGACAGCCGGATAAAGCGGCTCTCCGCTGACCGAATCCCAGAAGACGACCGTTTCTCCCTGATTAGCTAAGCCTACCGCTTCCACCTGCTCAGGTTCGATACGTCCCTTGAGCAGCACGTCAGCGACACCCATCAAGACCTTTTCCCATATCTCCTCCGGGTTATGCTCCACCCATCCGGATTGTAGATAATATTGCGTGTGCTTCTGATAGCTTTCGGCAGCAACCCTTCCAAGGTGATTTACCAGTAGCACCTTGGTCCCAGTTGTTCCCTGATCGATCGACAGCAAATACTTCTCCATACAGCAGACTCCTTTTTCATTATTCTAGGCTGAATGATCTTCTTTCTCTTCATCAAATCGGAATGTTCTGTCTTTAATACCGATACGGCCCTCCATAATCCCTTTGCGGAACAGCAGATGATACAAAATGACGCCAACAGCCAGCAAGGTAGCTGCGACGATCGCTACGCTATGGAAATTTTTCGGAATGGTCAAGATGCCAATTTCAAAGATCAACCAAGCGATAGCAAGGAAAGTGAGCGGTGTGCGCCACTTGCCCAGGTCAAAGTACTTCGATTTGGGCAGTTCCTTGCGTTTCCAAGCATAAGCAGCAATCGTTGTCAGATAGAGAAGGGCAGGTAGAACCGAGGTGGCCCCTACCAGAAGGGTTAGGGAATCTGCGAATAACACAGCGAGAATGCCTAGCACTAAAACGAGTAAAACTGCGTTTGTTGGTACGGAAGTCTGGGGTGATACCTTCTTGAAGATGGAGGAAGCGAAGAATACATTGTCGCGTGACAACGCATAGATGAGTCGGGAAGCGGAAGCCATGATGATCAAGCCGCACGCGAAGATGGAGATGAGGCAAAGCACCAAAAAGAAGCTGGATACAGCAGAGCCAAGACTTGTTTGCAAAATGTACGGAATCGGATTCGCTACACCGAGCACGGCCGGTAGATCCGTGATGGCAACTGAAATGACGATCAACAGCAAGAAACCGATCATACCACTTAGTAATACGGATAAAATCATGGCACGAGGAACCGTTTTCTTTGCATTGATCGTCTCCTCAGAGAGATTTGCAGCAGCCTCGAAACCTACTAATGTAAAGGAACCCATCAGGGCAGCCATGATAAAAGCGCCTAGGTATGAACCGTCCGATTGAGTCGCAGCGGTACCGATATCGGTCAGCATGCTCCAATTTGCCCCGTTGTACATCACCACTGCCCCCAGCACCACAACGATCCCAACCATACCGATCACTTCGGTGTATACCGCGATATCATTAATACGAGTAGCCAGTTTCACTCCATAAATGTTTAATAAAGCTTGTACGACCAGTGTACCAATCACGATCCAGACCAGCGTCTTTGCGCCTGAATCCCAGCCAAACATCTCGGCAATGATGGGCGCCAGCGCATAGTCAACGGTTGGAACCACGATAACGAGAAAGCAAAAGGCAATCCAGCCAGCAAACCAACCAAGCCCCGGGTTAGCAAGACGTGTCACCCATTGATAGGAATAACCGCTCAATGGAATGCGTCCAGCCAGCTCTGCAAAAATAATGGCAACTAACAAATGCCCAATGGTTACAATCGGCCAGGTCCAGATACCAGCCGGCCCTGCCGTACTAAGCACAAATCCATAATTACTAAAAATGCCTGTGGTAATGGAAATGAAAGAAAACGCGACGGCAAACGAACTGAACAGTTTTAATGTCCGTCTCAATTCTTGCTTATAATGATACGTTTGCATATCTTGCGAATCATTTGCTTGTACCGATTGTTTCACCATTGATTGCCTCCCTCACCATTTGCTTTACACGGATGTCTTAGCAACGATGACTTGCAATCCTTCCTGAGCGAGTCGCCCAGCAAGAGATTGGGGTAGTTCCTCATCTGTAATGACTACGTCGATGTCGGATAGCTCTGCCACCCTCATAAAAGCGGTTACATTTATTTTGGAATGATCAATCAGTGCATATGTTTCTTTGGCGTTTGTAAGCATCAGCTGCCTGATGTCTGACTCGCCCACATGGTAATCCGTAAAACCAGTTTCTGCTGCCAATCCCCCCACACCAATAAACGCTTTGTCTACAAACAAACCCTCGAGGCTTTTCCTTGCGATCGGACCGGACATGGCTAGATCCCCTGCGCGCAATTCACCCCCACTCATGATCACCTTCGCATCCGGGTGATGAGATAGTTCCAATGCCACCAGTAGCGCATTGGTTATCACCGTAATTCCTTTTTTATGGTAAAGGTGTTTGGCGAACAATTGTGTCGTCGTGCCCAAATCAATATAGATCGCGTCGCCGTCCTCCACCAAGGAGGCAGCGGCGACCGCAATCGCCTCCTTCTCCGCCAAGTTTAATCCACTACGCTTGGCATAAGGAGGTTCCACGTTGGTTTTATTCAGAATAGCGCCACCATGCACCTTCTTGAGTAGTCCCTGCTGCTCCATTTCATACAAATCACGCCTGATTGTTTCGCGCGTCACCGTTAATCGGCTGCATAGCTCCGCAATACGAACGGATTGATTTTCTTGTAGCATTTGCAGGATCAACTGCTGTCTTTCTTCTTGTAGCATGGATGATCACCATCTTCTCTTAATTGTAAATCTCCTGACTAGACTGGAACAGGGTCTGGACGTTCGTCGCAAATTCTTCTGCCTTTTTCTTCACAGTCCCTTTCATTAGTATATCTCCTAATGATGCCAGTCGTCCTGTCATTTGCAAATCCATCTCATATTGCACCCGTGTGGTTCCCGGCTGTTCCTCTTTTAGCTGAAGGTACAATTGATTGCGGAACAATCCTGCCAACGCTACCGGTTGACCAGTCATCTCCACTTGCAGGGCTTCTCCATCTACCGCTTCTTTTAATTCCCCCGTGACGCGGAATTGAATCGTCATAAACTGTATTTTCACTTCCATGTTCGCTTCATAACGGGTGGGGCTACTCATTTTTACTTCTTTGCAGCCTGGTACGCAGCCTGACAGCTTTTCAACATCCATAAAGACGGACCATACATCCGCTTTGCTTGCCTGAATGGTAAACGAGTCGGATAGCTTCATCATGAACTCTCCCTTCTGATGATCGCTTTAAAAGAGGTGCTTGGCTGTTTCTTTAGCCAATTCCATCGAATTGGTGTGATCATCGTCGCCAAGGCAGGTACAGCTCCCTGCTGCATAAATATCTGGCAAATTCGTTTTCCCCGTGGCATCTACGATAATGGCATCGTGTTGATCACGCTCGATTGGCGCTCCTTTCAAGAAAAACGTGCAGGGCACCCGACCTTTTGCAAAAATGAGCGTATCGCACGCCACTTCGTTTATCTCATCCGTCATCCGATTTCGCAGCTGTACTCCTTCTACACGGGACAATCCCTTGATAGAGGTAAGCTCCCAATCTGATTCAGCATATTTGACTAGATTGCTCGTCTCTTTTTCCAGAAGGACCGCTGTACTGCGAGAGATTCTGCCATTCTCGATCAACACAATCTTGCGGCCCGGCTGATATCCTCGCTCGATCAACTGCATCGCCATCATCGGCGTCATGACTCCTGCTGGACGTGTCCCCGGAATTTTGTGCGCCTCACGCGGTTTTTCCAGCGAGCCTGAGGCGATCAGTACCTTTTTTGCCTCAATAGAATAGGTGCCCATCGGCGATTGGACGTACAACTGGTGCAGTTGACCGCTTGCCCCTGGGAAAAAACCGACGACAGTTGATTGTTCGTGAATCTCGTAGGGAAGGGACGCGGCTTTTTCCAGCAGTTCCCGTTCTGGAGCAAACTCATCAGAGCTCCAATACGGTAAGGTGAAGCCACCTCTTCTCTTCTGGTAATCGATCATCAGAACAGAGCTGACTCCTCTTTCCCACGCTGAAAGGGCTGCTGTCAATCCCGAGATTCCTGCTCCAATGATCACCAATTCATACATCATGCCTGCTTCTCTCCTTGTGCTACAGCTAGATAGGAGTTTCTTACTCCTTTTAAAGGCTGCTTCCCGGTGTGTTCAGGATAGGTCTCGGCCATAACATCGATGATTTTGGGAATACAGCAGTTTCCTTGGCATTCTCCTAAGGTGGCGCCCGTCCGTCGCTTCACTCCATCAATGGTCTGTGGGGTGAGTGGACGCTTTAAGGAATTGACGATCTCACTCCGGGTAATGGAGCGGCACAGACAAATGATTTCTCCTGTTTCCTGCTCTTCTGAAAAAAGATCCGGCAGGGCATGCTGTGCCTGTTCGTTTGTTTGCAGCTCAAGCCCGGCTTTCTGGAGAGTTGCCGCTACCAGCTCTGCTATGCCAGGCGAAGCAGAGAGTCCAGTGGAACGAATCCCGGCGGCATGAATCATGCGTGGCTGTACAGCGGATGGACGGATGACAAAATCTCCTTCGCTGCAAACTGCCCTGACTCCGGCAAACTGACGAATCGTAGAGAACTGCCGAGAGTCGGGAACCAGCTTCTCACAGCCTGCCAGTACCGATTCCATGCCGGCATGAGAGGTGGAACGATCCCATTTGTCCTCTTGATCCTCCGCCGTTGGCCCAAGTAGAAAACCGCCGAACACGACTGGTGAAACCAACACGCCCTTGGAGGTTTTCGTAGGAACAGGCAGGATGATCGAGGAGATGGATATCGCCTCTTCGGTCAGGATAAACTGGCCTTTACGCGGTGAAATCGAGAAGCTCTCATCTCCCACCATCCGGGCAATTTCATCGGACCATAATCCGGCAGCATTCACCGCATATCGGGTCGTGACCGTTTCACCATTTTCCAGCGTAAGGCGCAAGTCCTCTCCATCCGGTACTGTCTCGATGTCGGAGACGCCTTGCCCAAGAACAACCTCCGCACCGTTTAGCACTGCTATCTCTCCGAAGGCTCTGGTGGCCCAGAATGGATCGCAGATCGCTTCACCTGGCACTGCCAATCCGCCTGTTACCTCGGCTGTCACAGCGGGATTCATCTCGAGAATCTCCTCAGCAGACATCCAGTGAACATCTACGTCATTCGCCTTTGCATTGGGAACATAGGTGGTTTCGATTATCTGCTTTTCTTCTTCGTTTGTCGCCACCATTACGGCGCCACATGGAATGAAGGGGATTCTCAGATTCTCAACCAATATCGGCCATAAGCTACGGGAGCGGCGAAGGCACTCTGCCTCAACCGTGCCTGGCTTTGCATCAAACCCGGTATGAACAATCCCACTGTTCGCCTTGCTTGTCCCTTCACAAACGTCAGGCTGCTTCTCGATTAAAAGCAGTTTCAGTTGATAAAACGAAAGGGCGCGTAATATGGCTGTACCGACTACTCCACCACCAATCACCACAACGTCGTACTTATGGTTTTGCATTCTGTTCCACCAACCTCGGATTTTTGTTTGCAAAACATTGCTTTTGTTTGCTTTATTTCGTATTCATTATATTCTGACTTGTATTTTTCTGTCAATAAACGAACTGCTCCCATCGTATGATAGCAGCAGCTCATCATTTTGCATTTTTTTGCAAACAGTGGTTAGATTGTGAAACGGTTGATCATTTGTTGTAATTCCTTTGCCATCTGGTTTAATTGCTCTGCGGATGTAGAGAGCTGGTTCATCGAGATGCGCTGTTCTTCCGTTGAAGCAGCCACATTCGATGCACTTGCGGCAGATTCCTTTGCAATGGAAGACAACTGCAAAATGGATGCGGTCACCTGTTCCGTAGCTGCTGACATTTGCTCTGCAACCGAGGAAATTTCCTGAATCTGATCCGCTACATCCTGGGTAGAATCCATGATTCGGCGGAATGCTTCCCCTGTTTCATGGGCGATCTGGATTCCCGTTTCAACCTCGCGTGTTCCTTCATCCATAGCTTGTACCGCTGACGTCGTTTCCCGCTGGATTTCGGTAATCAGGTTGGCAATTTGGTTGGCCGAGTCGTTGGATTGCTCTGCCAGCTTGCGCACTTCATCCGCTACCACAGCGAAACCTCTGCCCTGTTCACCTGCACGAGCAGCTTCTATCGCCGCATTGAGTGCCAACAGGTTCGTCTGGGATGCGATGCTTGCGATTACTTCCACGATCTGTGAGATTTCTGCTGAGCGGCTATCCAGCGAACGAACGACATCGGCAGAATGGCTTACGGATCGATTAATCGAATCCATCTGTCCTGACACCTTTTCTACGGATTGGTTGCCTGCCACCGCTTCGTTTGCCATATGTTTCGATGATTCGGCCATCGTGGAGGAGGCTTCGGCAATCCGCTGAATACCGATCGCCATCTCTTCCATAGCCCGCGCACTTTCTTCGGCACTATGCTGTTGATTCTCCGTGCCGGTTGCTACTTCTTGGAACGACGAGGCCACCTGGCCAAAGGCAAGTCTTGCTTCATGAGCCTTCTTTGTGGAGGTTTCCGAGACTGTTCCTACTTGACCGGTATAGCCGCTAATATTTTTCATCATTCCATGCAGATCTTCAATGAATGCATTCACTGCAGTCGCTACGTCGCCAATCTCATCCTTTCTCCGGATTGGGATCGTCTGGGTTAAATCCTTTTTTTCCACCAAATTAACGATGCCTGCTTTCAGTTGCAGCAGTGGACGTGCTACCTGACGATTAATGAACCAGTACAAGAACACGAGGAAAATGCTGATGGAGACACCAAAAATAATCAGACTGATGTAAAGATATTGGGTAATCGGCCCATTAATCTCTGCTGCGGGCATGACAGTAGCTAGCGTCATGCCCGTTTCCCCGATTGGAGCGAAGGTGACGTATTGCTTTTGCCCACCTATGGTAGCCTGGATCATCCCCGTTGCGGTTGCTTCGGTAATGTTTTGGGCAATGTCCTTAAGCCCCGTCTCAGACTCGTCCGTCATTTTCACTTGCAAGTTCTTTTGTGCATCGCGATGGGAAACGTAAATGCCCGATTTGGAAACGATAAAACCGTAACCTGTTTCGCCAACCTTCAGATTTTCGACGCTTTTGTTAAGCTCCGTAAGTCCGATATCCAATGTCGTCGTACCGCTGATCTTGCCTCCCACTTTAATGGGCGCAATGGCTGTAACCATAGGAACTTTGGAAATCGGATCGGCATATGGCTCAGTCCACACATATGGTTTGTCAACCATCCCCGCTTTGTACCAATCCTGCGCAAGATAATCATAGCTACCGTCGCTGTAAGCCGGATCGAGCTCTACTTTGTCGTTATTGCGGATAGCGTACCTGCCGTACAGCTTTTGCGAGCTGTCGAAGCTGTATGGCTCCATCCAAAATCCACCGCCCACAATCAACGGCTCAGACGCTACGACATCGACCAGCGTCCCTTCGAGATGCTTGATGGTTTCCTTCGAGCCATGAGAGACAGAATAAGTGAGTGTTTCCGAGAGCTTGCCTGTCTTGTCCAGCATACCATTCAGATAAGCCGCCTCTTTGGCTACCTGCATTTGTAGCTTTGCTTCTACTTCATTCGAGATAATTTGCTCAAACTGGAGAAAACCAAACACTAGCTGAAGAATAAAAATACCGATGGTGATGGCAGCCAAAATGGTTACCAGCACATTTTTTATGCTCCTCATGCAAAAGCCTCCAATCACACAAATTGAAAAAATGGAAATTCATGACACGACGACATTTGGTAATCTACCCCACTATTACCATATGTAAACTTCTTTTTTTACAAACTTTTAAAAACGTCAGAACATAAAGAAAATAAATCTACCTAACAAAAAGGCGCCTGCCATCCGAAAAGTTCGTGGATAGTAGACGCCATACTCTAGGAATTCGTATCGATTACGAAACAGGTGGTTGCTTATTCGTTCGAGGTTCTTTCATTCCACCAAGACGCTGCAACTGGCGAATCATGAGGAACGAAAACCCTGCGAAACAAACGATCGTCAACGTAATTTTGCTATAATGATAAACTCCCGCAACCATTATTTCCAGTTGATCGGAGAACCAATAGCCTGCGACAAAGTAATGCAAGGTCCAAACGATACTGCTCGGCAAAAAGAATAGAAGGAACTGCCGAAACGGCATTCGGCTGCCACCGGCGAGAATAGGCACGATATGACGAATAATCGGAAGAAAGATACCAAAAACAAGTAGCCAGCCCATTGACCCGCGCAATGCCGACAGGAAATCAGCACGCAAGCCCAGATTCCGGACCATCCAGCTAAATGCCTTCGCTCCCAGTAAGTACCCCGCGTAAGAAACAAGGAAAAAAACGGGGTATATGACCGCAAATGCTGTAAAAAAGTCCGCTCCTGTATTGGCAATCTGCGCCCCCACGGTCATGACCGTAATCTCATCAGGAATGAATTTTCCCAGCATGCCTGTAACCATCTCCCAGAATAGCTCGTAATACCCTGTAAACTCCACCTGTGCCGCCTCCTTTCTCTCTGCACTCTATCCTAACGGGTAAACCTTTCAAAAGAAGACAGAATTCCTTAAGAAATGAATAAGGATTTCTGAAGAATTTCTTACGAAGTGCGCAAAAAAGCTCATTCCTCCTTTGTGTTTAAAGTAGAATGAGCTTTGAAAATGAATCATGCTTGGTTGTCAAGTTTTTTGTTTGGTTTGGATTGTATTGTACGATCTAGCTATTAAAATTGGAAACTGGTCTGCACAAGCACTTATTCGTACACAATAAACACTCTATTTCCACTTTGAATTGCTTGCTCTAAAAAGATAATAATATCCATTGTAATAGCCGGGAGCACTGGAATAATATTACTTGATTCATTTTCTGTAACTTTCTTAACATCAAATGATTTAAACAATTGTACTGCTTTTTCAACATTTGTGATTTCCCAAGGACTTTCTTCATACCATCCTTCATGAACGTAATATTCATGTAATATTCCATCTTGAACGGGAGCCTGTTGGACCAAGCAATCTAGCAATGATTCAAAATACCCATTCCAAAGTTTGAGCACTTGCACTTCATTTGATTTTTCATACATAAAGATTATCTCAGGCTCTCCTTCAAATCCAACATAATATAAATCATTTATCGCTTCTGATTTCATAATATTACTCCTTCCAATGACCTTGATCTAATATTCTTACTTGTTCAGGTGTAGCGGTTCCCGCTTTTCTAGCAGCTATTGCTTCATACCATTTGTACCCTTCCACCCATTCATTTTCTCCAGTTTTGTAAAATGACTTTGGTTTTTGTCCTCCACTACCAGGTATAGTTCTCTGAATTACCCAGGTGTTTCCTTGATCAACCGGCGCTCCAGAGGTTCTTGTATGCCACCGGACTTCATACTTATATGTCCCGTCATTCCACTTGTAAGTTATTTGTTCATAGCCATCGTTCATTGACTTTGCTTTCATATTTGCATTTTCAGGTATTTCGATCGGTGCATTCTTCCTATACTCTTTTGCTATATTCAGTTGTTGCTCTTCACCCATCTCGGAAAATTTAGTATTCTTATTAATATCACCCTTCCTCTTATTTACATTCGCTAACCCATCCCATAAATCCTCAGCATTTTTACTTCTTCCCACCGTAAGTGCCGCAAAAACAATCCCACCGACTGCATCTGCATCGGCGAGGTTTAGCTGATCATCCCGCAACGTATCCAAGTCTTCCTGTATTGGCTTAACATAGCTTTCTTGCACAAACAGATTTACACCCTTAGGTAAATCCTCTGCCGCCTTTTGCAAACCTTTCGGCAAATCATTTGCGGCTTTCTCCAAAGCTCCTGGCAGCTCACTTGCCGCTTTTTGCATTGCAGCAGGAACATCTCCCAGCTTTGATATTCCTTTGACGAAGTTGTCCCACATGGTTGGCTTTTCCTGTGGCTTCTCGCAAGCAGGTCCTTGTCCAAAACCGACATCTGAAGGTCCACTGTTTGCTGACGACTGATTCCCTATCGTTACACCACCTAAATCCTGCCCATCATCTTCAATCTTGATCAGTCCGCAATGGAAACACATATTCGTGGATTTGTTCAGCAATGCGGGGTGTCCACCGACCACTTTATCCGGCTTGCCATCTATCCATGGCATGGTCATCACAGGTGTGCACGGCATCGGTGTTAGTACACCGTTATTTGCTGCGGTAGCAGAAGCGACAGCGGGATTCTTCAAGTTGCTGCACTTTCCAAATGGCATGATATTAATGTTGGGAACAAAGTCCATGATGTTCATTTGCGGCTTCCCTTTTACAAAAACACCATGACTGAACGGCATTTTCAGCCGACTTAACTGACTTCCGCTGCTGCATGATAAAATGGCACCAACAACCACATAACTCTTACGTTCCGCATTCGATTTCTGGACGGAGATACCTTCAATATTGGGCATACAGTCTCCTCCTCTCTGTAAGGGTCCTATACAGATGGAAGATGCTTGTGCTAAGAGATGACGACCGAAATCCAATCTATATATAAATAAGGAAATAATGCCCACATAATAGATATCGGAAACTGGACTAATCAGAAAAAATAGGTAGAAAGTTGCGAAATTACATTTCACTAACGGGTATCGAAAATAAAAAAACGTGCTTACCATCTCCCGCATACACACGGCTTGGCAAACACGTTCTTACTCTTTATTCTATTCCCTCAACCTTTCGCTTGCTGCGCAACGCTGACATGGCTTCTATGAACTCTTCCTTGTCAATGACATTCAGCTCATATAGCTCCCGAATTTCATCTTCTATCAACAGCAAATCCCCTTCAGGATCGCCAGTATAAATAACCAATCCGAAACGGTGCAGAAACGCCTTCAAATCGAATTCATTCGGGTTTATTTTCAATGAGCTCCCTCCAGATCGATTTCCATCCTGGCGAGGACGGCATCGTAATCAAACTCGACAGCAAAGCCGGTAATGACGATGATCTTCGCGTGTGGATACGCTTCTTGCCACGCCTCCTCCTCTTCCGGTTTCAATCCGACGATATACAAAGGGTCCACGGACAACTGTGGGTGTTCTTGACACAAGCGTAAAAACTCCTTGCATCTCTCCTGTTCGACAGCCGCATTCAGGACGAGGACAGCTCGCTCAACTTCTCCGGACTCTCTTTGTTTAGCCAGCAACTCAAACGTTTTGACCGAAGGCACAAGGGCGTTGATCTCAGGAAAACGATCGAGCACTTCATCCAGCCAATCATCTTCATGCCAGGCTAGGTAGTAAAGCATCGCAGTAGACATGTAACAAACACCTCATGGATATATACTTGACAATATAAGTAGCCATTCTTATTTCTTTTCTATTATAGCACGTCTCGCCAGAACTGCCCACGTTGCTGGCTTGACTTCACCTTTTCCTTCACGTAAGGTGGAAAAAGCAAACAATCCGCTTGAAAAGATTTTTGTGCGAAAAGAGGTAGACGTAGTGAATAAGAAGCACCTTGCCCTCTTGTTCTTTATTGCTTTTTTCATCATGCTCGGTTTTGGCATCATTATCCCCATTCTTCCCTTTTTCGCGGAAAAATTGGGTGCGACATCGTTTCAAATCGGCGTGCTTTTTGCCAGCTACAATATTATGCAGCTGGTGTTTGCACCGATTTGGGGAGCACTTTCAGACAGAATCGGGCGAAAGCCACTCATATCATTCGGGCTGTTCGGCTTTTCCATCACCTTTATCCTGTTTGGACTAGCTGACAGTTATACGGAAATGCTCCTGTATCGCATTTTGGGTGGAATCGTCTCGGCTGCCGCATTGCCAACCGTAACCGCTATGGTGGCGGATCTCTTCCCTTCAGAAGAACGTGCAAAAGGGATGGGAATCATTGGCGCCGGGATTGGACTGAGCTTTGTCTTCGGTCCGGTAATTGGTGGACTGCTCAGTGAATTCGGCTTTGCCGTTCCCTTCTACGCTTCGGGTATCGTGGCGTTGCTTACGTTTTTCCTGATCCTGTTTGCCTTGCCGGAGAGCTTGCCGAAAGAAAAGCGGGCGAATCTGCAAAAAGAACAGCGGCAAAATCCGCTTGTCTCTTTGTTTGGTTCCATGTCCTTGCTGTACGGTATTTTGTTCACCGTCTCCTTTGCTTTTTCCGGACTGGAAACGACTTTTGCCCTGTACATAAGTGATTTGTACGGTTTTACCTCCAAAGACCTCGGCTATATGTTTCTCGTCATGGGCTTGATCGCTGCCGCAGTACAAGGCGGGCTCATCGGAAGAATGGTCAAGCAGCTAGGGGAAGCAAGCGTCCTCGTCATTGGGATGATTCTTTACGGTATTGGATTTTTTGCCATTCCGTTGTCGGGTAATTTTTGGGTGCTGGCGCTGATCCTCTCGTTATTCGGAGCGGGACAAGGAATGATCAGAGCGACAGCCACAGCGATGATCACCCAACGGACGACGCAAGGACAAGGCGTAACGAGTGGGGCAATCAGCTCGATGGACAGCCTTGGACGAATCTTGGGTCCATTAGCTGGTGGAGCGGTTTACCAGGTCTCCCACAGCGGTCCGTTCTTCCTCGGAGGAGTCTTGATGGTATTACTCCTTCTCTGGTTCGTCAGCGGCTATCGTCGCCTGCCAGAACCAAGCACTCAAGCACAATCGTAAGCGATACAAAATGAAGCACCGCCAGCATTCAACACTTTGCTGGCGGTGCTATTTTTATTGCAGCCTACTGTTCCTGTAGCTCCATCCAAGCCGAAAAGGTTCCTTCTATCTCCTGCTGCACCTGATTGATCGATTGTTGCCAAGCCACTAACTGCTCATAATCTGCCCCTTCACTTTGGAGCAAGGCTGTCAATTCACCTTTTCTTTCTTCTAACAAAGCTATTTTTTGTTCAAGCTCTGCCAGCTTGTATGGATTCGGACGTTTGGCTGTCGCATTCGTCACGGCCGTCTCTTGAACTTGCTTGACTGCTGGCTGCTTTCGCTCTAGTTCCTCCAGCTTACTGGCACGAGCTGCGATCCGCTGCTTTTGCTTTTCCCTTGCTTCCTCATAGGTACCCACATCGTGAACCAGCCGCTTATTTTCCACCCAAAACACACCATCTGCCATCTTTTGCAGGAAATAGCGATCATGCGAGATGATAAACAACGATCCGTGAAAATCCGCCAACGCTTCCTCCAATGTTTCTCGCGCTTCAATATCCAGATGGTTGGTCGGTTCGTCTAGAATGAGCAGGTTGATTTCCTGATGCATCATTTGGGCCAAGCGCAGTCGCATCCGCTCTCCGCCGCTCAACTGCCCGATCCGCTTGAAAACTTGTTCGCCGTAAAACATAAACCGTGCCAGTAAATGTCGTGCTTCCGGCTCTGTCACTCTGGCTACCTCACGGAAAACGTCAATCAGCCGCTGATTTTGATCCCCTTCCAAAGCTTGCTGTGACAAGTAACCCACCTTAACGCTGCTGCCAATTTTGAGCGTACCTACGTCTGGCTCAACCTCTCCTAGTAGCATGCGAATCAACGTAGATTTCCCGCAGCCATTTGGTCCAAGCAGCGCTTTTCGCTCCCCGTAGCGCAACAAAAAGCTAGCGTCCGCAAACAACTGTTTTCCGCCAAATGTTTTCTGTACCCCCGTCGCTTTCAGCACATCCTGCCCGCTTCGGTCGGTTTTCATAAACTGCAAGCCCATGCGATCCGCTTCCATTTTCGGTCGCTCGATACGCTCAATCCGCGCCAGCGCCTTTTCCATGCTTTTTGCCCTTCGGTGAAAAGCCTCGTTCGGCGGATTGGAACGATTGCCCCACTCCTTGAGCCGTTTGATCGTTTCTTTCATTTTCTTGATTTGCTTCTGCTGTTCCTGATAAGCGGCAAACTGGCGCAGCAATCGTTCTTCACGCTCCGTAGCGAATGCGCTGTAATTGCCAATATAGAATTCGGCTTCTCCTCCGTCCACATGATAGACAGACGTGACGACCGCATCCAAAAAATAACGGTCATGGGAGATAATCAGGATCGTACCCTGATAATTTTTTAAAAACTCCTCTAGCCACTCCATCGACTCCACATCCAAATGGTTGGTCGGCTCATCCAAGAGCAAAACATCGCTTTGCTGGCAGAGTAGCTTTGCAAGGCCAGCCTTTGTCTTTTCCCCACCGCTGAGTTGGGCAAACGGTGTCGCTAACAGTTCTGCACTAACGCCCAAGCCCTGTGTCACCTGGGTCATTTTCGTCTCCCACTGATAGCCATCCCGTTGTTCAAATTCATCTTGCAGCTTTTGATAGCGTAGCATGAGGCGGTTTAGCTCTTGTTCATTTTCATAAAGCACCCCCATCTGCTGCTCGAGCTCGCGCATCTGCTCCTGTAGCTTGATGACATCGGCAAACGCGCTGGCTACAACATCCGTCCCCGTCCACTCAGCCGGATACTGCGGCGTTTGCGGTAAGTACGCCCAAATCGTTCCTTTTGCCCGAAAAAGCTCACCCGAATCGGGACCTTCGATACCTGCCAGCAGCTTGAACAATGTGGTTTTGCCTGCTCCATTCGGCCCGACGATCCCAACGCGTTCTCCTGCCTTGATTTCCAACGTGATATCTTGTAAAACCGGATCTGCTCCGTACGATTTCTGCAATTGCTGCGTCGCGACAATAATCATGATTGTTTCCTCCTTGGGATGTTGGTAACGGTTCAAAATAATGGATTTCCTGGTGGCCCCGGCACAATTTTTGAGACCACCCCGCACGTGCGAGTGGACGCAAAAAAGCCGCAGGCCATTACCTGCGGCATCGTGAAAGGGACCGACCTTACGTCAGTTACCCATTATAGACAAGAACAAACCGTCCCTGATCGATGCATGGTACGCCTATGGAAACTCCGTTCAGTTGTATGCGCAAAAAAGGACAGACTGGTCCCGTTGAATACAAAATCATGCGTCATACTGGAAGTTTCTACCACAAACCATGCTTGCAGAGTTCCGAACACGTACACACACCTCCATTTCTCAAGGGATAGGAAATCACAACCATATCTTACATCAGGAGTCACACAAAAACAAGAGGGCCTGCTATAGCAGATCCTCTACGTCGTTTGCCCGATTTTCTTATCGACTTCCGTTGCCGTCTGTGGCAAACAGCGGCTTCTTCGTCTCTGCATCCAAGAAGACAATCGTCGTGTAAGGTGGCAGCTTCACTTTTGCCGCCAAGTACGGATAGGAAATCACTTGCGGGTACATTCTCCCCGGATCAGGCAGCGTTTGTTTGACATACACAAAAAGCTGCTCCCAGCTCTGCTCGACTTTGGTTACTTGCAGTCCGTAGCCAGGATTCGGTGAGGACCCGCGTGCGATGACATAAAGATCTCCCTGCTTGTGAATGCCTTGCTGTTCTTTTACCGAGTCAATAAATGTACGTTCCTGTTCCGTCAGCTTATCGGCATCGACAAGCGTAAAACCACTCTCTTCTCCGGCCATCACAATTTCCACCGCCTTTTTCTCGGCATTCCACGTGATTTGATGTCCGGCCTGCTCTGCCATCCATCTCAACGGCAAATACACTTGCTTGTCACGCACGATTGCGCCCTGCCCATCTTGCAGCGACTTGCCATTCAACGCTACTTTTCCTGTAGCCAGTTGAAACGTCAGCGTACCTTTTGCCAGCTTCATTTCTCCATTCGTTGCGTCTTGTTTCCAAGTGCCTTCTAAAATCCGGCTCGCATCCTCGGCAGAGACATACGTACGCTGCTGGACGAGAATCGGTGCTTTTGCCAAGGTAGATTGCTCTCCGTTTACTAAGATCGCTGTTGTCGCTGTTTGTGCTGTGCTAGCCCCTGCTGCCTGCACAGGGTAAACCGCCAACATCTGGAGTGTCAGTGCAACTGCCAAAATCGATTTGCCTTTCATTGTTGTTCCTCCATCCCTGATCATCATTTTCGTCATTCTTTACTTGTTAGACATAGGTTACCTCTGATTCGTTTCACTATGACTGAGATTGGCGAGAGATTAGTGCAAGAGCCAATTTCCCATGACCAGAACAACCGGGATGGACAAGAGCGCCAGCAAGGTAGAACAAACCGTCGTCATGGCACCCATCTCCTCATCTGCCGCGTAGCGCCCGAACAAGATCGAGGCCAATGTCAGGGTGGGCATTGCTACTTGCACAAGGGAAACGCTGACGATATCGCTGTCGATTGAAAAAACGGACAAAAGAAACGCCGTCATCAACGGAAAAACAACTAATTTAAACGTGAGTGGCATACTCAAAAGCTTTAATGACACTTGCGGTTTATTGCGCAAAAACATAGGCAAGAGCATACCAATGTACATCATAGCTAACGGAGAAGCAAGCTTGGACAGCGTTCCAAACAGTTGCTTCACAGGCTCAGGTGGCACAAACCCGATGATGGCAGAACCGAGTCCAAAAACGATTGCAATCATCGGGATGTTGATGAGTGTCTTGAGCCCTTTTAAGGAGAAGCTTCCTTTTTCCTGGAGCATCATCACACCCACTGTCCATAGCACAACATCCACGCCTGCGTCGAAAATAGCGGCCAAGAGCGCCCCTTTTGGTCCAAACAATGCCGCACAAAGCGGTAAACCGATGAAGCCTGTATTCCCCAAGCCGGACAAGAGCGCGATCTCCCGACGTTTTTTCACCGGAAGCGGAAGTGCACGCGCACCTAGCCAGCCGATGAAAATGCCCAGGCAGTTTAGGATAATTGAAATGAAGAATATTGCAAAAATTTGGTATAAAATTTGTTGATCAATGGTTGTCTGAAAGATCCCGTCTAAAATAATGCACGGCATGGCAACATTTACAATAATCGTGATGACGAGTTGGCGGGAGTCCGCAGTCAAGGGTTGCCGGTAGCCGATTAAGCTACCGATCCCAATGATGACGGCCATGATGAGGATGGACTGCTGCAACGTTTGTAGTTCCATGCTGCCCTCCTGCCTACATTTCTACCGGAAGCCATTCGAGTTCGGTCGGCTCCCCTTTTTCACATGTTCGTAGCAAATCTCCGCACAAAGGAACAACTTGCTCAAGCGGAACGCACCAGGAAAGGGGAAAGGCAACTTCACTACCCTCGATGACGAGCGTGGACATTACCGCCGATTGCTTGTCTGCCGCAAGTACAAAGTGCTGCTCAACCGGCTCGTGTTCTTTCCATTGCACTAATACTTTTCCGTTGTTCCCGCCTGCTACGACCAAATCCACATGGTCTCCATACGCTGCGTGTACCAACGTCCGCGTTACTCCGTCCAATTGAGCGATTTCCTTCAGCACTTCATGCCAAGCTACATGCTTTTGCTCCATTCCACTTCCATCTGTATACATACGCCAGTCGTTTAACATGTTGATTGACTCCTTTTATCGGTGCGCTCTCCTATGAAGAACAAGCACGTCATTGCTTGTAGGCCTTTCAATTCGTACTAATTGTACGCTTCTTGACGAGGAACCTCAACCACTACTTCTGCGCCAAGTTTTCGTCTCATGCACATAGCCCCCGCATGAATGGAGAATCTTAAAAGAGATAACAAGTGTAAACGTTACTGTAGTGGTGGGGAGGAAACAGGAGAAAACGCTCAGCTTCTTGTCCCACCCGCTGTGGGATTGACTGCCCGCCTCCATGCAAAAAGCGAAACCGCGTCCAAAGTGGTCATTTCAGGATGTAATTCAGAGGTGGACGCTTAAGGGCATGTTTCCCTTTTTGCATTCCGTCTCGGTCGGTGTACCAAAGATCTTCGCTGTTTTCTCCTGTTTCCTCTACGAGTTTTCCGTGCTTAAACGGGTCTTAAAAGCATTAAAAGATTGAAGAATGTCATCGGTTACGACAGAGAAGAATATTTCCAGACGTAGCGACTTGTGGAGTCCTACCGAGCAGAGAAGGGATTCGCGGGCAACAGAAACGCAACCGTGCCCACGCGACGTAGCGGCTACCACTTTTGCGTTTCCCCGCGAATCCCTTCAGAGCGAACAGTCTTAGCCCCCAGCAGGACGGAGCCTGGAGCCTAGACTGGAAATATTCTTCCCCCCACCGCAGCTACATAGAACCTTGTCCCCTCCAATTCAAAGTAATCAAATAGGATTTAACAATTTAAAGATTGACAAAGGCATGAACGACCACTACTATGAATCCATGAAATCCGATTAACATAAAGGGGATTACAACATGAAAAAAGTCATTCTGTCTACCTTACTATCTTGCCTGCTACTGGGAATGGCTGGCTGCGGCACTTCCGGTTCTCCTTCTCAGCCGAATCCTACG
The DNA here is from genome assembly GCF_028369215.1 of Brevibacillus sp. AG. Taxonomy (NCBI): domain Bacteria; kingdom Bacillati; phylum Bacillota; class Bacilli; order Caryophanales; family Paenibacillaceae; genus Brevibacillus; species Brevibacillus sp. AG. Next base: position 228,572 of record NZ_JAQMYO010000005.1, read on the forward strand.
ACTCCGCCTGCTGATCAAGCAGCTTCGCAAAATTTGCTAGAAAAAGTGAAAGCCGAGAAAAAACTCGTCATTGGTACGGAAGGTACATACTCTCCGTTTACGTACCATGATCAGTCGGGCAAATTAACCGGCTATGATGTGGAGGTTATCACCGAAGTTGCCAAGCGGCTCGGTGTAGAGCCTGTGTTCCAGGAAACCCAGTGGGATGCCATGTTTGCGGGACTCGACTCCAAGCGCTTTGACGTCATTGCCAATCAAGTAGGAATCCGTCCTGATCGTCAGGAAAAGTACGATTTCTCCAAGCCATATACGATTTCCCGTGCGGTTTTGGTTACTCACAAGGACAATGACACCGTCAAAGAATTCAAGGATATCAAAGGGTTAAAAGCCGGACAATCCATGACTAGCAACTACGCTAACCTCGCACGCGCCAATGAGGCAGAAATCGTCGGTGTAGACAATTTCAATCAAGCCATTGACCTGATTGCACAAAAACGCGTGGACGTTGTGCTCAACGATAATTTGTCAGTACTTGATTTCCTGAAACAAAAGCCTGATACGCCCATCAAAGTCGTGGCGAAAAATGCAGAGGGCCAACCAACCGGTTTTATGTTCCGTAAAGGAAGCACAGAACTGACTGACGCGATTAACAAGGTGCTCGATGAGATGCAGCAGGACGGCACCCTTTCCAAGATTTCCGTCAAATGGTTCGGCGAAGATATCACGAAATAATTCTTAGTCATTGACAAAATTGTCTGTCCCTTTTAGTATGTTCCTATTCAAATTCACATCGGTTTAGTGGGGGTTAATTTATGAAAAAACTATTTTTTTCCCTTCTCGCTTCCACTCTGTTAGTCGCATTGGCAGGCTGCGGGTCGTCTTCAACGGGACAACCACCGCAAAATAGTGCCACTCCTGCCCCAACAGAAGAGAAAAAAGAACAAAACTTGTTGGAAAAAGTAAAAGCCGACGGAAAAATTCTGATTGGAACCGAGGGCACGTATGCGCCTTTTACGTTCCACGATCAGTCTGGCAAGCTGACGGGCTATGATGTGGAGGTCGTGACAGAGGTAGCGAAGCGCATCGGAGTAGAGCCTGTTTTTCAAGAAACACAATGGGATGCGATGTTCGCTGGAATCGACTCCAAGCGCTTTGATGTCGTAGCGAACCAGGTAGGCATCCGCCCTGATCGTGAGGAAAAATACGATTTCTCCAATCCATACACCGTATCCACAGCGGTCCTTGTCACCCATAAAGACAACACGACCGTAAAAGGCTTCGAGGATATCAAAGGTCTGAAAGCAGCCCAAACATTGACGAGCAACCTCACAGATATCGCGAAGAAAAACGGAGCGGAAATCGTCGGTGTGGAAGGCTTTAACCAAGCGATCGATTTGCTTGTTTCCAAGCGTGTAGACATTACGATCAACGACGGGATTTCCCTGTTGGACTTCATGAAGCAAAAGCCTGATGTTCCTATCAAAATTATCGCAAAAGATCCGAACGTAGCGAAAAACGGTTTCCTCTTCCGCAAGGGCAGCACAGAGCTGGTTGATGCATTCAACAAAGCACTGGACGACATGACGAAAGATGGTACCCTCGCAAAAATATCAGAGAAATGGTTTGGTGCAGATGTCTCTAAGTAGCTTCTTTGAAAACCCAGAACGCCTGAACCGATGGATCGATATCGCGCAAAGCTCCTTTCTTCCTCTGTTGAAAGGAGCCTTGCTCTATTCATTGACAATCGCCATCGCGTCCTTTTTCATTGGTCTGATCATTGCGGTTCTCACTGCGCTGGCACGTCTATCCGGCATAAAGCCGCTGATTGCCATCGCCCGCTTTTATGTATCGATCATTCGCGGTACTCCTTTATTGGTCCAATTATTCATCATTTTTTATGGCTTGCCGAGCATCGGCTTGATGATCGATCCGATACCGTCGGCAATCATCGGCTTCTCTCTCAGCGTCGGTGCCTATTCCTCCGAGGTGGTACGTGCCGCGATCTTGTCCATTCACAAAGGGCAATGGGAAGCAGCCTACTCCATGGGGATGACCTACTGGCAAGCACTGCGCAGAGTCGTGCTCCCTCAGGCAGCTCGCGTCTCCATTCCTCCTTTGTCCAACTCGTTTATTAGTTTGGTCAAGGATACTTCGCTGGCTTCGGTCGTTCTGGTACCAGAGATGTTTCGCAAAGCCCAAGAAGTCGTCGCTGCGACATATGAGCCGCTGCTCGTCTATGCGGAAGCAGCCCTTATCTACTGGGTGATTTGCTTCATACTCTCTATTATCCAGGATCGCATCGAAAACAAGCTGGACCGTTATGTCTAAAAAGCAGGTGAAAACGCATGATTACGATCACGGATGTGCATAAACAATTCAATACCTTACATGTACTCAAAGGCATTTCTCTCTCGGTGGAAAAAGGAAAGGTAGTCGTTATCATCGGTCCTTCTGGCTCCGGGAAAACAACCTTGCTTCGCTGCCTGAATGCACTTGAGGTTCCGACCAGCGGTAGCGTCCAAATCGGCGACGTCAAGCTGGACTTTTCCAAAAAAGTAGAGAGAACAAGTATTCCGAAGCTGCGAAAGCAGACCGGGATGGTGTTTCAAAACTACAATCTGTTCCCGCACATGACAGCCCTTGAAAATGTGATGGAGGGACCCGTCACTGTCAAAAAAGTAGACAAAGAAAAAGCACGTGCGAAAGCCGCTGCTCTCCTGACAAAAGTAGGTCTCGGTGACAAGCTGGACCATTATCCTGCACAGTTGTCTGGTGGACAGCAGCAGCGTGTAGGGATTGCTCGGGCACTCGCGATGGACCCGCAAGTCATGCTATTTGACGAGCCTACCTCCGCTCTCGACCCGGAGCTCGTTGGCGAAGTGTTGAAGGTGATGAAGGAGCTTGCCCAAGAAGGGATGACGATGATTGTCGTCACGCACGAGATGGGGTTTGCCCGGGAAGTTGCCGACGAGGTTATTTTCATGGACCAAGGTGTCATCGTGGAACGAGATACACCTTCCCATTTGTTCGCAAAGCCGCGTGAGGAGCGCACACGTCAGTTTTTGCAGCATTTGAAGTAAGGACCAGAAAAAAGACTCTGTCTCTTGTATGAGAGCACAGAGTCTTTTCTTTGCAAGATTACCTTAGTCATCAATGAAGCAAATCACGAGAAAAATAATAATGAGAATCCAAATGAACCCGCCACCAAAAAAGCCGAAACCACCGCGATCGCAACCCATAATTTACCTCTCCTCTCATTGAAATCAGATGGAAGCACCGATTCTGCTGGCAAGGATCGGTACTCCATTCAGCTTATGACAACCGCATCTCTCCTGTATGGATGCCTGTCTATCCCAGTGATTAAAAAGAAAAAAACGGGTGCTTGCCCTCCGCATTTATACAAAACCTAAAATTAACAAATGCTTCATGTTCTCTCTACTCTTCCTTAACATCAGACAACTATCATGAATGTGTCAGACCCTACGATGGACATTACGTCCTCCATTTCCGCCCGAATAGCCCCCTTCTACATCGGGCGGGCTTTTTTTCTTTGCCGCAAACCTATAAAATATGGATATATAGACCATTTTTAGCAGAGAGAGGGATCATTTGTGGAAGGGTATAAACAGGCGTTAGCGCAATATATTGACGCTACCAATACACATGACTTTGCCAATGTAGAAAAAATGCTTCATCCGAACGCCATTTACTGGTTTTCCGACAAGACCTGTACATCCATGAGTGAGATCGGCGCTTACTTTGAAAATGCATGGCATCTGATCAAGGATGAAGTCTATGCAGCTACGGATGTCCAGTGGATTGCTGTCGATCAAAGTTCCGCTAGCTGTGTATATACGTATCAATATCAAGGCTATTACAACGGGGAATTCGTCACGGGAAGTGGCAGAGCTACGAATATTTTTACGAAAACAGAGACAGAGGAATGGAAGCTCATTCATGAGCATCTGAGCGGCAAAGTGGAGTAAGCCCCAAAAGTAAAAGCCTCGCTAGGAAGCAAGGCTTTCTTGGTAAGTCGAGACCCCTCGTTCAAGGGGTCTCGTTTGTTATTTATCCACTAAAAAGGGATTCGCTCTGAATGAATCACATACTGATGCTGTGCAGCCCACTCTTGGAGACCATCCCAGAATGCTTCGCAAGCGCTAACGATTTTTGCTGGATCAGTCAGATCCCCCGCCATCACCAATCTGGCTACCTGATCGAATCCAGCCGGACGATGCGGCAATTCCAGCGCTTCCGGCAAAACCTTGGCCCCTGTCGAGTAAAGCTTTCGGTTGTGCAGCCCGATCAACATCGCACCGTATTGGGCAAACTCCATAGCCAAGTAGGGCAGATAGGTATGTGGGCCGTTTAGATTTACGTTTCGCAACTTGCCAATAAACTCGTACATTTCCCCTACGAGAATACCGTTGATTCCCTCTGTGAACTCTTCCTGCGCTGGTGATTCTGCTGCTTTTTTGAGCGTTTCAAAAAAGTCCTTCGGATCGTACAGACTCAGTGGAGAAAAGAATGGGCCATGTGTCAGCGGCCAATCATCTTCGACAGTAGCGGCAGTGTTCAGCAAAACATCTGCACTGCACACATTTACTTCAGCCTTCCAAGGTCCCGCTGACCATTCGTAGCTAAATTCTATTTCTTCCCCTGATTCTTCTAATACACAAAACATCTCGATATCCGAATAAGGGCCGTCTGTCCCTCGAGAAATGGAACCATACACCCCAATGGCGAGAACTTTTTCTTTGTACACTTCATGTAATCTCGCAGCTATTTCTTGGCAGGTTTGAAATCGTTCACTTCGAGATATTTTTACAGGTCCATTCATGTTCATTTACGTACATCTCCCTTGATCTATTTTGGGGTAGCTGACACAAATACATGAATGGAGGACCTCGGGATTAACGGGGGACTTTTTTTGGATGCATGTGAACTTCCTCCCATCGACCAGATCGTGGTTCGTAATGATATGCATTTTACCAAGGAAAGGAAAATCTTACGAGCGGTTTTTATTCGTGGTGGGAGCATGAGTGTTGTCGATGGCCGATTGAATATACGCTTGTAGCGTATCGATGAAGGTACGAGCGGCAAACCCCATATATTTGTCCCTGCGATAAACCAAACAGATGTCTTGGCTGGGTGTCGGATGCAAGAGGTTGATGATCGCAATCTCGTCGTCGTTCATGTTTTGCAGCAATAAGCTAGGCAGAATGCAGCCCCCGATCCCCTTTTTTACAAGAGTCAATAGAGACAGGAGTGTGGTTGTTTCGATATGAGCCTGCAAGCGAAAGCCTTCCTGTATGCAATAGCGATTGATGAGCTGTCTCGCTTGATGATCCGACGGAAACATCACCATTTTTACATCTTGAAGCTGCTCAAACTTGATTGCCTTTTCCTTGGCAAGTGGATGTGCGGTATGAACCGCAAGCGCGAACTCTTCGTGAAATAGCGGAACGACAGTGATTCTCTCATCCGGCTCAGGTAGCACAGTCACGCCCAAATCAATCTCGCCGGATGTGATTTGCTCCACGATTCTTGTAGACTCAATGACGGATAAGGATGTTTTGGGATACAAGCGGTGGAATTCTACAAGAAGAGCATCAAACAACAAATCGGCATCGCCAGGCAGGACACCGATCGTGAGCGTGCCCCCTTCGTTGTTTTTCATGGCAGCAATCGCTTCGCGTGCGTAGTCGATATGGGAAAAAACATGCCGACTCTGTTCCAGCAATACCTTTCCTGCTTCTGTCAGCGCAATTCGCTTACCTAAGCGGTCAAACAGCGGGACACCCAGCTCACTCTCTAAAAACTTGATTTGCTGACTGAGATTGGACTGCGAGGTACACAGCTTTTCTGAGGCCCGGGAAAAATGCATTTCCTCACATATTGCCATAAAATACTCCAATTGCCTGAGCTCCATTGCTTCACCTCTTGTGCCCATTATCATTTTTACTAATCATTCTAATCGGAAAAGCATGATTGTTGCGTTTTCCCCTACGACGTACACTTTAGTTGACGGTAAGATCGCTGTCAATCATAGGAAAATGATAGGGAGGTTTGTCTCATGTCTCAAAGCATGATCACTACAGCCACATCCGTTCGTCAAATTGGCCTGCAACAGATTCCGTTGATTCCTGAGGAGCTATTGGATGTGCAATCCCCCGCTTTTTCAAATACACTTCGCTGGAATATCGGGCATATCGTCTTTTGTTTTCAGCATTTTCTGTCCATCGGCTTGCCTTACCAATCTGACCTGCCCGCTTCCTACGCTACTCATTTTCAGACGGGAACGAAGCCTTCTGACTGGACAACTGCACCACCCTCGAAAGATGAGCTGATTCACTACTTGTCCATACAGCTTGAACGGTTGTCCTCCGTCACCCCTGACGAGCTAGAGGCAGCATTGCCAGCCCCCATTACAATGGGTCCCTTCCAGTTTACGACGGTAGGAGAAGTCTTTAACTTTGCCGTCATGCACGAGTCCATCCATCTGGGGATCATTTCAAGCATGGTAAAAGTCGTAGCGCAGGAAGCAGCAGCAAAGTAATTGCAAAAAAAACGAGACCTTCGAATGGTCTCGTTTTTTCGTTTATTCGAACCGAGTGAACTTTTCTTCAGCAGATGTGCGTGTGCGTGCTGCTGGTACATTTTCCTGATCGAAAAAACCGAGGTGCAGGAAACCAACGATTTTCTCTCCTGGCGCAACACCCAGGATGGCGTGTGCCTTCGGGTCCCAGTTGTGCGCGTTTGTTTTCCAGACTACGCCTAATCCACGCTCCCATGCGAGCAACTGGAAGTTTTGAATGAGAGCTGCCGTCGCACTGAAATCTTCTTCCCATTGTTTTTGGCGCGGATCTTCTTTCATGATGACGACCAAATAGGCTGCCGGTTGGTTGTACATGTCTCTGCGCGCCTGATGGGCTTCTGGGGGATAGCAGGTGATCAACTTCTCTACAAACGCTTCTTTTTTCTCTGAAGATACAAACAGAAATCTCCAAGGCTCACGAATACCATGGTTCGGCGCGTACACAGCGTCATTCAATAGCTCCAAAACAAGTTCTTCGGACACAGTATCTGGTTTATAGTCTTTTTTAATAGAGCGGCGCTCTCGAATGATTTTGGCAATGGACACAACGGTCACCCTCTTCTCTTAGACTCCCACACTTTGATAATGGTTATCAATCTTATTCAGAACATATGTTATCGTGTACACTCGGCAAAATCAAGTAAGAAGTAAACGAAACTGCACACCACGCTTACAGGGATATGGTAAACTTTTGGACGAGGAGGGATGTAGCTTGGACGAACAGCGCCCAGCTCTCATAAAGCCCGGATTTTTCAGTATCGATGCGCCAGCAGACAGACGACGCAACGAATTTGACTTTCATAATGAAGCGCTGCTCTTCCACCAGCAGCCCGTCGATTTTGTTTTTTTCGGCGATTCCATCACGCATTGGTGGGATCTCGCTACCTTTTTTGGTCGGTCGGGTCAGACGATCGTGAATCGTGGAATCGGCGGTGACACAACTGAACAGGCCCGCAGACGTTTTGCCGCAGATGTCCTTCAATTGAAGCCACGTTACGTGGTGATCATGATCGGGATTAACAATACGTGGGCGTTGGATACATTCTTGCCTTCCGACCGACTGACACCTCAAGAGATTAACCAGCAGGTGACCAGTGATGTAGAAGCAATGGTGCATGCGGCTCTCGAGCAAGGCATTCAGCCCATTCTTTGTTCCCTTTTGCCTACATGCATGGACCGATACGCACGCAACCATGAGCGAAACCAACTCGTCATCACGATCAATGAACGTTTTCAAGCGATTGCTGAACAAACAGACTGTCTCTATGTCGATTATCACTCCCGCATGACGGACGCAGATGGTATCACACTGCGCATGGAATTGGCTGATGACGGACTTCATCCGCATGTCCTCGGCTACCAACTCATGGCGACCGTTCTGCGCGATACACTTTCTGCACATGACATCGCACTTGGCACACCTTCATGAATGAAAAAAAGGATGCGGCTACTTATGCCCATCCTTTTTTGCTGCTTATTCCGGTCGACGATCCGTCAGCCAATGCCCACCTGCGATTTTGCCCACTGATGCCATCAAAATAGACAAATGGGACTTGCCATCGATGCCTAAATATTCGTTCATGTCATGATCCATCCAGTGACCAATTGTCGTTACCCCAAGCCCCAGTCCGTTTGCTACCAAATGCAGGTTCTGCGACACGTGCCCGGAATCCCACCAAATATAGCGGTACGCACGCTCTTTGTATTTGTCTTTCGTGCGATCCACCATCGCTGTCCAAACGAAATTGACAGCAGCCCGTCTCGTTACCTCTTGTTCTTCCGTGAACATATAGGCGATCTCTGACGTGTCTTCTCTCTTCAGTCCTTCCAAGCACCAATTCTGTACATCCAGATGATACAGGCCTTTCTCCAGTCCCTCCACGTTGTTAATCATCAGATACGTCTCAATCGGATACAGGGCACCGGCAGACGGCGTCGTGCGTAATTGATAGTCTCCCATATCATCTGTGATGCCCTGTGTACCCCAAAGCAGGAGATTCAATTCGTTAAGCGTCATAGACTGCTTCAAGAAATTACGCTTGGATCTTCGATTAGCGAGGACCTCCCACAAATCGACGGACGCTGGAAACTGTGGCTTGCCCAAATCAATGCGGGCAAATACCTCTTCACAACGCAAATACGTCGCAGGTCTTTTGGAAAAATCGTAACGAGAGGCCCAGCCTTTTTCCAGCTCGCCCACTCGGTAAGAGGTCGCCTCGATAAATTCATTTGCAATTCGCTGCCATTCGGGATGCATCTATGTTCCTCCTCGTATTTTCTTACTGGTGATGCCTTTTACTATACGAAGCTCTTTTCCATTAGTAAAACAATGATTTATAATATTTTTCATAAGAAAAAACTAATGAAAAGGAACGAGGAGACATGACGCTTACCCAACTGCAAGTGTTTGTCGCCGCAGCAAAAGCTGGAAGCTTCACGCGGGCAGCAGAAGAAATCGGCTTTACGCAATCCGCCGTCTCGCAAATGATTCAGTCCCTGGAAAAAGAGCTCGGCGTCAGTCTTTTTCAGCGAAGTCGCAGCGGGATCACTCCGACGAGTATAGGAGAGCGAATGCTTGCGCACGCTCGCGACATTTTGAACATCACATCCTGCATGACGGAGGAAGCAAACGTAGCCCGCGGGATTTCGTCCGGTACCCTGCGTATTGCCTCGATCCCCAGCGTCGCCTCCCGCTTCTTGCCCGGACTTTTGGGCAGCTTTCGCAAGCGGTTTCCGGCCGTGGACATCCTGCTTTTGGAAGGCGATAGTGATGAAATTAGCAACTGGCTTCACAGCTCGGTTGTCGACATTGCCTTTACCGTAATGCCTGATAAGGAAATGCAAACGTTGCCGCTCTTGCAAGACGAAATGATGGTCATTTTACCAGATACCCATCCACTGAAAGACAGTCAGACCCTTCGTTTTTCCGAAATTGCGGAGCGTTGTTTTATCATGCCAAAGGATGGCTGCATCCGAAAAATGCTGCAAGAGCATCACATTACCCCAACGGTTACGTTTGAAGTACGTGAGGTGTATACAATTTTGACCATGGTGCAGGAGTATATCGGCGTCACCATCATGCCTGAGCTGTACATGCCACCTGTCATCCCCAAAGTCGTCGCGATCCCTCTGTCGCCCCCGATTACAAGGGAAGTGGTGCTCGCGGTGCGCAACTGGCAGTCGATCTCCCCACTCACGGCAGAGTTCGCCGTTCACAGCCAGCAATATGTAAAAGGCATGGAACTTACGCGCCAGACCCATTAAGGTACACAAAAAGGCTTCGCCACATATGATGGAGAGGCCTTTGTACCTTCAAGCTCTTTCGTGTTTTTTTAACAAGTGACGGATGATTTGACTCAGTCGCTCAATTCCTGTCTCCAAATCGGCGATCGGCGCATATCCATACGACAGCCGCACATATCCTTCTTGCGTCACTCCGTAAATGTTTCCTGGATTCAGCAATATCCCCTGATGCATAGCTGCTGTAAATAGCTCCATCATCGAGAGCTTTCCATTCATTTTCAGCCAGATGAAAAATCCTCCCAAAGGGACATCCCATGTCGCGAGATCCGTCATGTGCTTCTTGAGTGCCTGGATAGCAGCCTCTTGTCTCTGGACGAGCTGCTCTCTCACCTGCTGCATATGCTTCTCATACCAACCACTCGCAAGCCACTCCTCCGCCACTCGCTGCGAAAGCGAGCTGGCTCCGTAATCCGTCTGCATCTTGATATCTGCCAGGCGTTCGATAACTGGCTCAGGCCCCACTACCCATCCAATCCGCAAGCCGGGGGTCAGTGTCTTGGACAGGCTCCCGATGTACAGGACATGTCCGTGTTTATCTCTTGCCTTGAGCGGCAGCGGTGGAGGCTCTTTCGTCCACAGTTCGCGGTAAATGTCATCCTCGATAACCGGCAGTCGCTCTTCTTCACATACACGCAGCAGCTCCAGCCGGCGTTTCTCTGTCATCAGGATGCCTGTTGGATTATGAAAGCACGGATTGGTGTACAGAATCGCCCCTTGCTCCTGTTTTCGCCTCGCATAGATCGCCTGCGCAATCATCCCCTGACGATCCATCGGCAATCCCGCAAGCTCCATCCCCGCCGACTGGAACACATGCAAAGAATTGAGATACGAAGGCTGTTCCAAAAACACGGTTGAACCTCGATGCAATAACCCGACCGAAATTAATTGGAGTGCCTGCAATGCACCAGACACGATTAAGACAGAAGACGGCGAAGCTGTAATTCCTTGTCGTCCGACATAATCACTGACCGCTTGGCGCAGCGGAAGGTACCCTCTCGGCTCTTCATATCCAAATCCGCTTAGGTTCCTCGTCACTCGCTCCATGACTTGCTTCATCGCTTCGACTGGAAACATGTCTGGGGAGAGCTCTCCTTTGCTCAACTGAATCAGGTCTGCCTGGAATTCACGCGTATTGATTTCTTGAACCGCCGTCATGCTTGGCTTGTGCAATCCAGATCTGACGTACTCACTCCAATCCGGAGGTCGTGTCGTAGCCAACAGCGTCCAGGTGTTATTGACGACGACAGTGCCCATCCCCAGCTTTCCCTCGATCAACCCGTCTGCGGTCAATTCCTCCAATGCTGCAATGACCGTGCTCCGATTGACTTCGAACGATTGTGCCAAGTCGCGTTGGCTGGGGATTTTGCTGCCAATCGGCCATTCTCCTGTCGAAATTTTTCCTTTGATAAAATCAATAATTTTCCGATATTTCGGCAACCGTTTCTCTCTGTGCAACCTGATCGATCCCCTTCATCTTCCTCATCTTAATAGGTAAAAGTGGTTGTTTTTTTTGATAGCCGAGTGGTTGCAGATATTTTACCACTTCTTGATTACCATAGAAAAGAAGGAAGAAACAGTGAATAGGTGGTTGGTTTTTTCATTCAAAGGAGGGAAGTTATCTTGTTGCATCATGTCAGAAGTCGTATTTTCGCTGCACATGCTATCAGCATTTTGTTATGGGCCTCGGCCTTTGCTGGTATTCGCGTTGGGCTGCAAGCTTACTCGCCGGAGCATCTCTCGCTGCTTCGCTTTCTTATCGGCTCTCTTTTTCTCGGGATACTCGCACTCTTTTTCCGTATCCGTCTGCCGGAGTTAAAGGATGTCCCAGGTATCCTTATGCTTGGGGGCTTGGGTTTCGCCGTTTACCATACAGCGCTCAACTACGGGGAGATGACTGTAGGTGCAGGGGTAGCCAGCCTTTTGGTCACGACGACGCCAATCTTTTCCGCTCTCCTCGCTCTCCTATTTTTCCGGGAGCATTTCGGTGCGAGAGGCTGGTTAGGTGCACTGATCAGTTTTCTCGGAGTCGCCATCTGCACGATTGGCACAGGGGAGACCCTCCAAATAACAGACGGAATATTCTTGATATTATTGGCAGCCATTAGCGAAAGCATTTACTTTGCGTTTCAGAAGCCATTCATAGAAAAATATGGCGTTTTCGCGTTTACCACCTACACCTTATGGGCAGGTACCTTATGTATGCTCTTCTTTTTGCCCGGGCTTGGCATAGCGATAGCCCAAGCGCCTTGGGATGTGACACTCAGTGTTGTGTATTTGGGCATTTTCCCTAGCGTTGTTGCTTATTTGTCCCTCGCCTATGTGACTTCTGTCGTTGGCACCTCGGAGGCTACTACCTCCCTTTACATGACGCCAGTGCTCGCTTTACTGATTGCTTGGGTGTGGCTGGGTGAAGATCCTACGCTTGTGACGATGGCTGGTGGCGTTGTGACGCTTATCGGTGTCCTGCTCGCAACGATGAAGCCTCGGTTATCCAGAAGGACTGTCAAGCACCAAGCCTTTTAGAAACGCAAGTATTTCCATGCTTGTCGCTATTGGCGCATCGATGCAACAAATGGTGTCAATCGATGTCAGTAATAAGAAAAGCCAGGAAGACTCTCTTCCTGGCTAGTACTGCATGCCGAGCTCTGCCGCCAACACGAGAAACATCGCATGCGACCAAAGGAGCGGCACAGCAGGATGGCCTGCCCTCTCCACCCACCTCTCATAATGAGCCGGAGAAAACAAATGCTCCTGCACTTGTTCAGGCAGTCCGCTCGCTTGCTGCTGGGAAACAATCCACGCTGCTATCTTTTCCGCTTCTTCACGCCTGCCCGTTTTCACGTAATACCAGCCCAACCACGCAGATAACAGCAGCCACTGCCCCCCGCCATAATACGTATCGGTCGGGTAGCGATGCACGCCGTATCCTGCGCGCAGCTCCTCTTCTATGGCCTGCACGGTTCGGATCATGAGCGGATCATCCACGTCGACGATCCCATACGGCAGGGCCAGCCAGAGAAGACTCGCATCCACCGAATGATCCCCAACGGACTTTATCAATCGCCCGTTGGCTGTTCCATGCTCGCGTATGAATTGGCGAATGGGCTCTCCTTGCTGAGCGAGTTCGAAAGCTCGGTCGGACAAATAAGGCTCCATCGCCTTGATCCCGGCATAAATAGCTCCTAGCGTTACTGGGTGGATTCGGTCTCCTCCCTCTTCCCAGCAATCAAAGTTAGGGAGCTGCCAGCACGCCACTACATAGTCAATCGTCAGTTCAATAGATGACTTCAGCTCGTGAATCAAGTCATTCTCCCCACTCATCCGCACATGCTCAGCCAGCCCCCACAGCCATGTCCCGTAGCCATCGAGCTGAAAGCTGCCCCATTCGCCTGCTACTTCTTCACCGTCCGCTGTATAGCGCGTATGCAAAAAGCGGTCGTTCCCCGCATCATTTTTGTCTAATCCTTTTTTTACTGCCGAAATGGCTGCTCTTGCCTTTGCCTCATGCTTTCGGATCACATCATCGCACCATTGGTAAAACTTGCGGGCGCTCTCATGGTTGCCAGTACGGTTCATCGCGTAGGCCGTAAATGTTCCATCGCGGAGCCATGCATACTGATAGTGAATAAATGCGGGTGAAGCGAGATACGCCCCCGTACTCGCTTGATGCTGAAGGATCAACTTTACACTTTCCTCAATCAGGGTCATGGTTATCCCCCCTTATTCGGACAAGCCGACTTCGTAACAAATACAGTCGCTGCTCGTCTTCCGGCTATGCTTTTATAGCATATGCAACCGACGTCCAAACGAAAACCCAATATGCATAGCAAAAGAAAACCCACTGGATGCGTATATCCAGCGGGTTCTTGTGACATTTAATTTTGTGAAGGTACATCCGTCTGTTCGGATTTCAAGTAATGCTGCAGCTCCTCATAAAAAGTCGGGTTGCAAGCCATCACGCTGCTTTTTTGGTCGTACGGCAGTGGTGTCCCCATCATGGTCGTCACCCGGCCACCCGCTTCCTCTACAATAATGCGAGCTGCCCCGAAATCCCACGCATTGAGCTGCATACTGACGTAGCCATCCAGTCTACCCGCAGCCACATACGCCATCTCCAGAGCGGCGCTTCCTAGCAGGCGCATTCCGCGAACCTTCCCAGCAAGCTTTTTCACGATCAAGTCGATGCCGATCTGCTCAGCACGCTTGTTCCAAAATACACTCGTGCATAACAAAGCTTGTTCCAGGCTTACTGCTCGATTCACCTGCAAGGGACGATCATTGAGAAAAGCCCCTTCCCCTTTTACCGCATAAAATAACTCGTCTCTGGAAGGATCGTAAACCGCTCCGACCATTCCCTCTCCTTTATGGTAAACGGCAATGGAAACGGAAAAATTGATTTGCTGATGAACAAAATTGGTCGTGCCATCAATCGGGTCGATGACCCAAAGCGTGTCATACTGCTTGTAATCCTCCGCATGTGCACTCTCTTCTCCAAGAATGCCGTGATCAGGGAAGCGTGCAAGAATCATTTGAATGACGTGATTCTCCACTTCTTTATCTACGGCTGTAACAAGATCGGAGGCTGATGTTTTATACTCGACGGTAAAAGGCTCCTTCATTCGCTTCAGACTCAGCTCACCCGCTGAACGGGCGCATTGCAAAGCGAGCTCCTTGAGAGCCGCCAGTGTTGATGCTTGCACACGTATCGCCACCTAAAACTTGACTTATTTTTTCGCAAAGCACGCCCCTTTCACCTAGAAAGAGAGGCTTCGACGTTTTATTTAAAAATGATGAGACTGCTCGTGCTAAAAAACGGCCATGCTATATTATTTAGTGTACCATACTTTACCTGCTGTTACACCACACGTTAGCCATGAGGAATGCGCCTGAAAACGCCCGAATGATTGAAAAAGGGTCTCTCCCTCGTCATTATCTGACTGTGGAGACACCCTTTTTTACATGACTACTTTAGCAGCAGCGCGTTACGCCGCCTTTTTCAAAGCGTTCAGTCAAGGCGTACATGTAGTACTCACGCTCTGTCATCGGAAAGATACCCGGTGCCCCATGCGTCTCGTACCAATGGGCGAGATAGCGATCATAGTCGGGCATTCCGAAAATCGTTTTAATAGCAGAGCTCACTTTGCGCATTGCCTTTCGCATGGCTCTTAGCTTGCGCCTCATGCTACGTGATGCCCTTTCCCGTCAAATACATTTCCTTTGGACTTGATGTACGGCGACTCCTGCAACGGATAGTGTTTGCCACGGAGAATATTGATCCATACCCGCGCTCCGTCAAGAATGATCCCAATCGTAATGACCATGAAGATCGCACATACCACAGCATCGATCTGGTCGTTGAAGATCATTTTTTGTGCTGCTTCCACCGTTTTTACCCCTTTTGGAAGCGTACCGGCATCCAGTGCCTTTTGGAATGCTTCTGCATGCGAGAGGAACCCGATTTTTGGATCAGAATGGAACAGCTTTTGCCAGCCCGCTGTCAACGTAGCCGTCGTCAGCCAAGCCATCGGTACGAGTGTGATCCATGAGTAGGCGGCTTTGCCCATTTTGAAAATAATCGTCGTTCCCACCGTAAACGCAATCGCGGCGAGCATCTGGTTGGCGATACCAAAGAGCGGCCACAGGGTGTAAATGCCTCCCAACGGGTCCATGACACCTTGGAGCAGGAAGTATCCCCATCCGATGGTAATGATCCCAGAACCAATCAGATTACCCGGCAGCCAGTTGACTTCCTTCATTTTCGGAATGACGTTTCCGAGCATGTCTTGTACCATAAATCGGCCGACACGCGTTCCCGCATCGATCGTCGTCAAAATAAAGACTGCCTCAAACAAGATCGCAAAGTGATACCAGAATGCCATTAATGCCTTGCCACCCAATACACCCGAGAAAATCGTCGCCATCCCGATTGCTAGTGACGGCGCTCCGCCCGTCCGGGAAAGGATCGTCTTTTCCTGAATGTCGTTGGCAAGCGTTGTTAATTGGTCAGGGGTTACGGTATAGCCCCAGCCCGTTATCGTCGTCGCAACCTGGACTGCATCCACGCCAATTGCTGCGGCCGGTGAGTTGATCGCAAAATAGACACCAGGAGTCAGCACGCACGCTGCAATCATCGCCATAACCGCAACGCCAGACTCCATCAACATTCCACCGTAACCAATCAGTGGCGCATGCGATTCCTTCGCGATCATCTTCGGCGTCGTTCCGGATGATACGAGAGAATGGAATCCCGATACGGCTCCGCACGCGATGGTAATAAACAAGAAGGGGAACAGATTTCCTGCGAAAACAGGGCCAGTTCCATCAATGAACTTCGTCAGTGCAGGCATTTGCAACGGCGGCAGTGTCAGCACGATTCCCACCGCCAATACCGCAATCGTCCCTACCTTCAAGAATGAGCTGAGATAATCGCGCGGTGCCAAGAGCAGCCACACAGGCAAAACTGAGGCAATGAAGCCGTACACAATAATCATCCAAGCAAGCTGTACCTTGGAAAAAGTGAAGGCTGGTCCCCATGTTAGCGATGCAGCAACGATTTGACCGAGCCACAGGGAAAAGAACAGCAACGCCAGCCCGATGATCGAGCCCTCTAATACCTGCCCAGGTCGTATATACCGCATATACAATCCCATCAATATAGCAATGGGTAGCGTCATGAATATCGTGAAGGTAGCCCACGGCGATTCAGCAAGAGCGTTCACAACAACCATCGCCAAAACAGCAATCAGGATAATCATAATGGCAATGATACCAATCAGCGCGAGTGCTCCGCCTACTGGACCGATCTCTTCCTTGGCAATTTGACCAAGAGATTTACCGTTGCGACGCATCGATCCGAACAAAATAATGAAGTCCTGCACCGCTCCACCGATCACAACCCCGACGATAATCCAGATCGTTCCCGGCAAATATCCCATTTGCGCAGCCAGCGTAGGACCTACAAGCGGACCTGCACCTGCAATCGCAGCAAAATGGTGCCCGAACAACACCCATTTGTTCGTTGGCACAAAGTCTTTGCCATCGTTGTTCACTTCCGCCGGAGTGGCGCGATTGTCGTCGAGCGACATGATTTTACGAGCAATGAATTTGCTGTAAAAACGATAAGCTACAGCATAAGTGCAGAACGCAGCGGTCAATAACCAGAACGAGTTGACAGATTCCCCTTGCCAGAGCGCTATCATTCCGAATCCGACAGCACCCAATGCGGCTATCCCGCCCCAGATCAGGAGGGAAAGAAGCCATTTTTTCATTCGAATCGCCCCTTTCTATTTATGTAATATTCAGGCAATAAAACCTTAAAAAAACGTATCACATCGGACGAGATCCCAACATAAAAAATGGCTGAACCGTACAAAAACAAGCACAAGCTGCACCATCCTCGTTTGAGTGTAAGCGTGTTCAATTTTGGGACGTAGAAAGTCTCCGCCCCGAGTCTGATCCAAACTCCTCCACAATATGTTAAAGTTATACATAAATTGGTATGGAAATCAAAAAGGAGAATACGCACATGCGACGAATCGGGGGTTACATCATTATCGGAATCGGAGCGATTTTTGTTCTGGCAACCTACCTGAACATTCCGCTCGCGATAGATTTGCTATGGCCAGTCTTTCTTCTCATTCCAGCAATCGGGTTTCATATTTTCTTCTTTATGAATCCGCAGCCAAATCGAGCTGGATTACTCGTTCCTGGCGGGATCTTGCTCGTCTACGCTCCGCTCTTCTTTTTCAGTCAGCTATTTTTGGGCGGTGATATGAGCACAACGTGGCCCTTTTTCCTCATTGGTCCTGCCGTTGGGCTTACCGAGCTGTACATATTCGGCAATCGCAAACCCGCTCTTTTGATCCCTATTGGTATCCTCACCGTCATTGCCATCGTGTTTTTGATCGCGAATCTGGCGTCCACCCAAGTAGGCGGCATCCTTGGCTTGCTCCTGATCGTATTGGGCGGAATTATGGTGACGCGTAAGAAAAACGATCACTATCCCATGTAAGCAGTCGAAAAAAACAGACCAATCCTCCCCTCCCAAACGGGACGCAGGATTGGTCTGTTTCCTTTAAAACCCCAGTCGTTTCTTCAATTCCTTCACGACATTGCGGCTAACAGGCACTTCTGTTTTGCGATGATCTTCCATGACTAGATGAATCGATCCTTTGAACCAAGGAACGAGCTCTGCCGTTTTGGATAAATTGACAATAAAAGCGCGATGCGTCCGAAAAAACTGCTGGCGTGACAGCCTGTTCTCCAGCTCCTGCAACGTAAACGTGGTCGCATATTGCTCACCAGCTGTATAAATGCTCGCATACCTTCCTTCCAAGGTGGCATAGACGATTTCGTTTGGATCAATCAGCATGATCTTTCCGTTTTTTTCCACCGGGACCCGACGCGGCTGAGTATCGACCAGCACATTTTGCAGAAGAGACTGTAGCCTTTCCTCCAGCAGTGGTGACGCGTCCAATGCAGGCTCACTTTTCCGCCTCATTTTTCGTACCCGATTCATCGTCTTTTCCAGACGCATTTCGCTGAACGGCTTGACAATATAATCAACGGCTTCCGCCTCAAATGCTCGAACCGCATGAAATTCATACGCACTTGCAAAGATGATGACAGGTGGATTGACCATGGATTCCAGAAGCTCCTGCCCCACATCGACGCCATCCCTGTCCTGCAAATGGATGTCTAAAAAAACCGCATCCGGCTCAGTCTGAAGAACCGCTTCCAACGCCTCTTCCCCGCTGCCCGCCTCTCCTACTACGGACACTTCCGAGAACTGCTCCAGCAAATACCGCAGTTCTTCTCTGGCTGGCGTCTCATCATCGACGATGAACACTTTGAGCACTGACGTTCACCCCTATCGGTAATTGTATGGTGCATGTTGTGCCGCTCCCGCTTTTGCTCTCGATCACGATTCCATACGGTTCTCCGTAGATCGACTGGAGACGGCTTTTTACATTGGCAAGACCGATCCCAGATAATTGCCGCCCTGCACTCTTCTCAGCTAAGGCTGGCTTGAATGGGTCCACTTCCATTCCGACTCCATTATCTGCCACTGTCAGTTCGACGATTTGCTTTTCTTTGCGCCGTGCACGAATCACTACGGTTCCCCCTTCACGCTTGGGCAACAGCCCGTGCTTGACCGCATTTTCTACCAGGGGCTGCAAAATCAGTCCTGGTACGGTAAACCGCTCTACACCATCCTCGATGTCGTACTCTACATGGAGCTTGTCTCCGAACCTCGCACGTTCGATGGCCAGATACGCTTCGATATGCTCCAGCTCACGCGCCAGACTGACATATCCGCCAGAGTCATGCAAATTTCGCCGGAAGTACTCCCCCAAATGAATCAACAGTTCGCGCGCCTGTTCGGGACGGAAGCGAATAAATGAAACGATCGTATTGAGCGCATTGAACAAGAAATGCGGATTGATCTGCGCATGCAAGGCTCTGATTTCTGCATCTGCCAACAGGCGGGACTGCTTTTCCAGCTCAGCCAGTTCGAGCTGACTCGATATCAGGTTCCCCAATCCGCGTACGAGTTCCAAGTCCACTGCTGACAATTTGCGTGAGCGATCCTGATACAGCTTGAGTACACCCGCCACTTCACGTCTTCGCATCAGGGGGACAAGGATCGCATAGCGCAAGGAACAATTCGTCTCCCTGCACCCAATCTCTTCCTTCGTCTGCGCAATCTTCACTTCTTTGGTCGATAAAACTTCACGGGTCGCCTTGGTCGTTATGCCTTCTCCCACTACGTGATGGGACGAGCCTGCGCCAACATGCGCAAGCACAGAGCGCGTATCGGTAATCGCAACCGCAGCTACACGCGTCGTGCGCAATATTTCCTCCGCTACCTTTTGAGCTGAGTCGTACGTCAGTCCTTGGCGCAAGTAAGACAGCGTTTTGTCCGCTACTTGCAGCGTTCGCTGGGCTTGGAGCGCGCCAATCCGATCTTCTTCCTTTTTGGCTAAATCAATAATAATGATCAAAATAGCAATCCCGACTGAGTTGACGACAGACATCGGTACACTAATAGCCTGCACCAATGCCAAAGCGTCAGCGTAAGGACGTGCGATGAGCAAAACAATTCCCATTTGCAGCCACTCCGCCAAGAAACCAACAACGAGTGCTGTCGTCCACCCGATTTTTTTGCTGCGGTTACGGCGGAACTGATAGATTAATCCCGCAAACAAGCCCTCGCTTATCGTCGAGATGGCACATGCCAAGTCCGTAAAGCCCCCCAAAGAATAGCGATGTATCCCGGCAATCAGCCCCGTCATTAGCCCTACCCAAGGACCAGCCAGCAAGCCTGCCACAACGGTCCCGATCACACGTGAATTCGCAATCGCATCCTGATACCAGATGCCATTGTATGTACCCAGTATGGAAATAGCGGAAAAAATGACGACCATTAGTGCTTTTTCTCGCCACGTCGCTTGCTGGTTCAATATGCTGCGGAATGCACGTACACGTGTAAACAGCAAGGCCACCACGATCAAAACAGCCGTCCGCTCCGTCAATGGAACCATTAATGCCATATTCATTGGTTGATCCCTCTCAATCGCTGCCCGATGATTCCTGTTCGTTTCTATAACTAATCAAAATATTCACTTTTCACATCGTATTTCCCTTTAGATTCTCCTTCTTTCCTAGCAAAAAAGGTTGCCGAAGTGATTTCGACAACCCATAGATACGCGTATCGTTTTAATATTCGAACTCCAGTATTTTACACTTTTCCTTAGGCGCAAACCCTAGCTTTGTCCCCAGACGTACCGATTCCTCGTTGGTTTCCAGAGTGGTCCAGTGCGGTGTCAGTCCATGTTCCATGCAATGCTCCATGTACGCCGCGCAAGCAAGCGTAGCAAAGCCTTTGTTCATGTCGGCTTCCTCGTACGTTTCCACGCTAATTTCATGGTCACGCTCATGGACACAGCAAGACAGGCAAGCACTCACAATCCTATTTCCTTTACATACGCAGAATCCTACACCCCACTGCAAAAAATCATCCACCGAATGATAGAATTCTTCTACAACCTCTATCAAGATGTTGTCAGGGTCGTTTTCAATGACACCTGCATCGATTCTTTTCAAAGTGTATCCTTCAGGCAGAGGGCGGTAGCTGATCTTTCGCGCTTGGAATTGCTCGGGATTGAACTGGTAGTAATACTCCCAATCCGTTTCTATCTCTCGATGCGAGATCGCTTTGGTTACTGCCTCCTCCCACGCTTCATCAGGCACAACTGCCAGAAAATGAGTGCCCCCGCACGATTCAGTCGTATATCTGCGCAATTCTCCCTCAATAAAGGTACCCAGGTCCACTGTGAACGCTTCATTGGCAGCATCCCCTACGAAGATACTGATCACGCCGGTTTGATCGACCAATGCTGTCCGGGGCTGCTCCACATCATCTACGTAAATCGCTCCTCGATTTGTCCCATTGATAATCGCATGGATGGTCAAGTTGTTTACGTTATCAGGTGATAGCAACGTCTTGATTTTTGCATATTCCTTTGGTTCCAATCGACGAATCATCGCAATTTCGGCCCTTTCTCTCTCTTTTGGTCATCTGTGTACTTATGCGGCTAATAGCGGAGCGAAGTCATCCAGACTCAGCTTCCGCACGAAAGTCGGGTCATCGTCCACGTTCCTTTCCTGGGAGGATTCCAGCTCTTCTGCAAGCAGCACACGAGCCCGGTGCAGCCGGGATTTCACTGTGCCTTCTGGGACACCTACTCGCAAGGCGACTTGCTTGATCGGCAAATCCTCGTAATAGTGAAGCCAAACGGCGATGCGCAGCTCATGCTCCAGCTTCCTTACTGCCTCTGTTAGTTCAATAGCTTCGTAGGGAGCCTGTATCGATTTTTCCTCTATTTGTAGTGGAGACAGCTCTACGGTTGGACTTCGTTTCTTTTTTCGCTGCCATTGTCTGCATTCGTTTATGAGAATTTGGATCATCCATGTTTTAAAATAAGCAGGCTCTCGCAGCGTTCGGATGGCTCTGAATGCTTTCATCACCGTATCCTGCACCACATCGGCACAATCCTCATCCCGCCCGACATAGGTTCGGGCCACACCATACAAGGTACGCTCGTACAATTGAATGACTCTGGCAAAAGCTTCTACGCTACCGTCCTGCGCTAGCTGAATGTCTTGCTGAACTTCCATCTTGACGCTCACATTGCATAAACCTCCTTTTATCTCCAATATTTGGTTCCTATTAGTATAGATGATAGAGGCGGTCATATGGTTCATAAGATTTTATTTTTTCTGCTTCGCAAATAGACAAAGACCATCCCTTTAGCTTTTTCAGCTTGAGATGGTCTTGTCATGCTCGTTACATCTAAATTACAGGTTACCTCTGCGCTCCTGTTCGCGCTCCAGCGCCTCGAACAGTGCCTTGAAGTTGCCATTCCCGAAGCCGCGTGCTCCTTTGCGCTGGATAATCTCGATGAACAACGTCGGGCGGTCTACAATCGGCTTGCTGAACAGCTGCAAGAGATAGCCTTCGTCGTCTCTGTCGACCAAGACACCCAGCTTTCTCAGCGCCTCGATATCTTCATCAATTTCCCCTACACGCTCTTTCAAATCTTCGTAGTACGCATCTGGCACCATGAGGAAATCTACACCGTTATCACGCAGCTTCGATACAGTGTCGATGATATCGTTGGTCAGGATGGCAATATGCTGTACGCCTGGCCCTTTGTAGAACTCCAAAAACTCCTGAATCTGCGACTTGCGGCGTCCTTCTGCTGGCTCATTGATCGGGAACTTGATGCGTCCCGTTCCACTTTGCATCACTTTGGACATGAGTGCAGAATACTCCGTTGAGATGTCGTCCTCACTGAAATTTTGTACGGCTGTAAAGCCCATGACCTTTTGGTAATATTCCACCCACTCATCCATGACCTCAACGTTACCAACGATGTGATCGATGCCGATGATACCTGTACCCTCACCTTTGACTTGTGATTGGTAAGCTTTAAAGCCTGGGAAGAATGGTCCGTTGTAATTTTTTCGTTCGATAAAGGAGTGAATGTTTTCGCCGTACGTACCGATAATCGCTTTTTTGACTGTCCCGAATTCATCGGTATACTCAGTCGGTTCCATGATCGGAATGGCTCCGCGAGAAACGGCCTCCCGGTAAGCCTGCTCACAATCCTCTACACGCAGGGCAACGTCTTTGACTCCGTCCCCATGCTTTTTCACAAATTCCGCGATCGGGCTGTCAGGCGTAAGCGCTCCACTGATCACGAACGTCATATGCTTCTGCTTCAAGACGTAGGAAACCTTTTCCCGAGAACCTGTCTCCAAGCCTGCATAGGCTACTGCTTCAAATCCAAACGCATTTGTGAAATAGTGCATCGCTTGCTTGGCATTCCCTGTATAAAACTCTAGGTAGTCCCAGTCCTGAATCGGGAAAAAATCGGTATTGCTCATTGCCTACCCCTCCGCTTTCTTTTTCAATTATTGACATTATTTTGTTAATTGGGATTATTTTGTCGTTATCTTGAGAGTACATTGGAAGCGCTTCCTCGTGCAAGAGCACGGAACAACGCGAAAACGCTCAAACGCTTTCATTTATTAAAGTACGCATGCGAGTAACAACTGGATACCAAAAAGCCACCGATCAAGTTGACCGATGGCTTTCGCTGCGTTTTCCTATTACCTATGTTTGAAAACAAATCGTTTCAGTTCCGCTAGAGGGGCCGCTCCTACGACTTTGTCGATCAATTCCCCGTTTTTGAGCAAGATGGTCGTTGGCAAACTCATTATGCCATACTGATTGGCGATCTCCGTTTGTTCATCGACATTGACCTTTAGGACTCTCACTTCGCTGCTATGCTCCCCATCAAACGATTCGAGTATCGGCCCAAAAAAGCGGCATGGCCCGCACCAAGGTGCCCAAAAATTGACGAGTGTATAGCCTTCGCTTTTTACATCATGTTGAAAGGTAGTGTCTGTCGTGTGGCAAATGCTCATTTGTACTTTCCTCCCCTTTTTATGTTGAACAGTTTTTCGAAACGACCATTACAGACCTGTAATATCCTCAATAGAGACAAAAAAATAACTCGCTGTACTTGGATCATTTCAAATAACTCATTCACAGACTTATCGTATCTATAATATCCTTCAAAGATTTTTTGTGTCAAGTTGCACCTTCCTAAAATGGGCATCGAAAGTGCAGATGATAGCACGAATCACTCTTCCCCTTGCTCATGCTTCCGATTCACTTTATGATGGATGTATTAAGTCCATGATTGAGGTGTCTTATGAAGTATTCACAGGCAACAGACTATGCCCTCCATGCGATGCTCTATCTGGTGGCAGAAACGCCTGATAAACCCGTTAGTGTCCAGCTTTTGGCAGAGAAGCTAGGCGTTTCACAAACGTACCTATCCAAAATGCTGACGAAACTGGTTAAGGCTGGGTTGATCCATTCGGTCTCTGGCGCAAATGGCGGATACAAGCTCAAACGCAACCAGGATGATATATCGTTTTTGGATGTTATCCAAGCCATTGAAGGGACAACCTCCTTGTTTGAATGCAGCTTCCATCATGATAGTGCCTGTCTGATTCAACAGGTTGTGGCAGACGCTGAGCAGCAAATGATGCAGACGCTGAAGAGTAAAAAAATTGCTGACTTGGTCGCACATATCCCCAAACAACCTCATGAGCGTTTGACGTAAAACAACTTCCCTGAAAAGCTCCGGCCGCCTCGACCGGAGTTTTTCTTCATAATGGTATCGTTCATTCAATGAGAAAGGCGTGAACAATGATGAGCCAATGGACGGAGCAAGCCGCCAAGCAATGGGATCAATTTGCAGAAGACTGGCGAAAACGAAGTGAGCACATGTGGGAAAAAGGTAGCCGCAGCACCATCCTCCCCTTTTTTATGAAACATGTACCTGTCGGATCGGGACCTGTTCTCGATGCAGGCTGTGGTGACGGCTATGCCAGTTGCAAGCTTGCAGAGCATGGCTATCAGGTGGAGGGCATCGACATTGCCGGGGAAATGATTCGTCTCGCTCATGACCGGGTCATTTCCTTCCCAGGCTCTGTTCATTTTCAGTCAGGAGACATCAGTGAGCTTCCTTTTGCCAATGATTCATTCTCCGGTGTGCTCTCGATTAACGTAGTGGAATTCACACCGTCTCCGCTCCAGGCACTCAAGGAGCTTCACCGCGTGCTCGCTCTCGGAGGAATTCTCGTCTTGGGTATCCTCGGTCCTACAGCGGGCCCACGCGCTCATAGCTATCGCAGACTCTATGAAGAGGCAACCATCCAAAATACGATGATGCCTTGGGAAGCCAAGCAGTTGGCGAGCGAAAATGGCTTCACACTGTTGGGTGAAGAACCAGTATACAAAGAAGGAATTACGCCAGATATCGCAGGTCGCTTAAGCGTAGAGCTGCGGGAGGCTGTCAGCTTTTTGACCTTGTTTGCTTTGCAGAAATAAAAAAGAGCCGCATACGCGACTCCTACTTGATCATTTTAGTGAAGCTCCCTTTACAGATCATTAGCGCTTATATTCAATGACATCTTCGACTGTGCCTGTTCCTTTCTCCAAATTGACGTCGGTAAAGTTCACCTTATATTTCGCCGACGGATTTCCATTTGGATACCAGTATACGTCAATGAATTGCAATACATCGTCAACTGTCACACCCGTAGCGGAAATTTCGTATGCACTTTCAGATGGGGTAAAATTTTTCGCTTTCATAGCCTCTTTTGCTTTTTCAATAAAAGGGGCAGTTTGTTCTTGTGGAAGATCTCTCATAACGACGCCAAGCTCATTGATCACTTTTGCACTTTTTACTGTCGCTGTGCCTTTCTCGACATCGACATCAACAAAATGGACAACATACCCTTTCGATTGTTCTTCAGCACTCCATAGAACCTGTAAGGTCTTGTCTTTCTTGCTCCCGGAATGCGTCACCTTATATCCACTTTTTGGAAGTTCAATCTTCTCTACTTGCAAAGCCTCTTTTGCTTTTGCAAGAAACGGAGCTGCCTGCTTATCTGTCAATTTCAAGAGGTCCTTTTCTTGTTCCCTAGCCTCCTGTTTATCCTTTTCATCCTCCTCTTCCAAAGCGATGAGTTCATCATAAATGTCTACATATACGTCATCGATTTTCCCCGTTCCTTTCTCCAGATCGACATCTGCAAATCGCACGGAGTAATACTTTCCTTCCTTTTGCCCCGCATCAGGACGCCAGGTAATTTGAACGCTTTCCAGCACATCGTCATAAGTACGGCTGCTGCTTGACATCTTGTACCCGCTCGCTGGCAGAGCTATATTTTTTGCTTTCAAAGCCTCTTTTGCTTGTTCAATAAACGGACCTGCCTGTTTTTCTGTCAGCTCCTCTTCGAAGGAACCTGGCCGATTAATGACCTTTACCGTTTTGAGAGTCCCTGTCCCTTTCTCTGCATCGATACCCTCGAATTCGGCGACATACGCCTTGTCCTTCATGTTGGTTTCAGATCGCCATACGACGGTCAAGGTATTGTCCTTTTTGCTACCATAATTCCGAGCCTTGTAACCACTTTCTGGGAGAGAAATATTTTTCGCTTGAAATGCTTCTTTTGCTTTTGCAAGAAACGGAGCCGCCTGTTGATCTGTCAGTTTCAAGAGATCGAATTCCTCGTCTGCTGCCTCGGCTGCAACGTTATCCTTCGTATCGTTGAGTGCGGCGCTGGCAGCTACAGGGGAGAACATGGCTGTCACTGTCAATGCGCTCATCACAGAGAGATTTAACCATGCAGCCGTTTTTTTCGTTTTGGACTTTTTCATCATACTACCTCCAAGGTTTTTACTTTGGATCGAGTGTTTCTACTCGTCATCCATAGAATAGCTGCTGAATGTCATGGTTTAATCGGTAGGTTGTCAAGGTTTTGTCAAAACAAAAGAGCCGCTATACGCGACTCTCCATGTTCTTCGTCCACATGCTAGGAGGAGCTTGTTACGAAGGATCGTTTCTCCTAACTTCAAGGTGCATTAATTCACCTATTCCTTTGTCCAAATCAACGTCATCAAACGAAGCAATATAAACCCTATCCTTTATAAAAGCATGATCAGTCCCTTCAGCAACGCCGTCGGGATACCAGCGTATATCCACCTCTGGTGGTCGTTTCGGTTGATCATCGTAGTACGAAATCGTGCTGCTAATCCAATAGCCACTTTCAGGAAGTTTTACCTGCTTCGCTTGAAAAGCGTCTTTTGCCATCTGGATATAAGGGGCTACCTGTGATGGTGTCAGTTTTACACGCCTGATAATCGGCTCTGGTGCTTTTTCTTGCACGATTCTCGTTTCTTCTTCGTCTGTTTCTACGTTCTCAACTGTACCTGTTCCTTTTTTTAAATCAACATCTGAAAATTGCACGTAATAAAGCTTGTCATGAACAGCTTGATAAACATTATTGCTTCTCGTATATATTGGGTACCAGTAAAGATCGACAAGCGCTATCGTCTCTTTCTCCGTGATGGGTTTTATGAGCAAGCATCCCGCCAGATCGTAGCCGCTTTGCGGAATTTTGATATTCTTGTCTTTCCAAACTTTTTTTGCTTGGTCAATATATGGGGCGAACATCGTATTTGGTTTGAACGATGCAATGTCCCTGCGTATACAAATCTCGATCTCTTTAATTGTGCCCGTTCCTTTCTCCAAATCCACATCGGTCAAATTGACAAAATAGCTTTCCTGAAGTCCTCTGAAAGGTCGTTCGGCTCCTGCCTTTACTTTTGGATGCCACCATATCTCAGCGGTCGTTGTTTCCTCGCTTATGTCACCGAAAATATCAAGCTCGTAATTATTATCAGGTAGGTCGATATGATTGGCGATAAATGCATCAGTTGCCAACTTGACGAAGGGCTCTCGCTGTTCTTTACTAAAGTCATTAAGACTTAAACTCACTGAACTTTCTTTGGTGGGTTTCGGATTATCGTTTTTCTTCTTTTCCTGCTGCTCTTCATCCTCTTTCGGTTGAAAAGTGTTTGACGCTGTTGTTTCCGTCTTAATGACATCTTTGCTTTTATTGATTTCAGCCAAGCCAAACGTCGTCGGGGAGTAGCTCAAAGCGAGGGCTAACGTGCCAATCACTCCAATACTTAGCCATACTCCCAGCTTTATTTTTGTTTGTGTCCCTTTTTTCACGATTTTTTCTCCTCACAGTCCCTGCTTCTTATTCTGCGTTTTCGCCATACCAATGGGTTTCACCGTAATTCCAAATAACTTCAAGTTCAACCATTTTCCCTACGCCTTTTTCCACATCGGCGTTGAAAAACAATGCGTAGTAAACTTTTTCCTTGATTTTGTTCTCTTCGCCAAAAACGACGCCATCGGGATACCAGATGATATCTACATGATTTTTGCCTTCCGTCACCGTGCTGCTGATCCAATAACCAGTTTCAGGGGGGGCCATGCCTTGCGCTACGAACGCTTCTCTTGCCATCCGAATAAAGGGAGCTGCCTGTTCCTTTGTCAACGGATCAAAGAAGTTTTTATTCTTCTCATCATTTTGCTTCAGAGTGGTTTCTTCGTTTTCCACGTTTGCTGGTGGAGAAGCTTCCGTCATAATGACATCCTTTTTGCTGTCCAGGACAGCCGGGCCGAAAGCAGCCGGAGAAAAAAAGGCAGCCACACCTAGTATGCCGATAACAACAAGACTAAGCATGAAGCCGTGGGACTTTATCTTTATTTTCTTGAAATTTCGCAATAGATGCCTCCACCGTCACGTCGAAGTTTGTACGGGAACCCTTGTGTAAACCGATGTTCCCCCGTTTAATCGGCTTTTCATATCAATACTTCCATGGTGTGCCGTGGCAATAGCTTTGCACAGAGACAGCCCTAAACCGTGTCCGTTCTTTTTTCGATCCCTCGAACTATCCAGCATAAAAAATGGTTGAAACACATTCGCCAAATGCTCTTCCGGCACCCCACAGCCATGGTCTTCCATGCAAAAAACAACAAAAGAGTCTTCTGTATAAACAGCAAGTCGTATGACCGTATCGTTTTCAGACGCTTTGGAGGCATTCTCTACCAAATTGCTTAACAACACCAAAAAAAGCTCCGGATCAACAGTAACGGTAGAGACAGAATACGCTATTTCCAGCGTTTGCCCCCTTCTGTCCAATGTAAACTGGGAAATAATTTTCAACTGCTGCATGAGGGAAAAAACATCAACTTGCTGCTTATTCGGTGGCTCTCCATTTCCAAGGCGGAAAAGCTCCAACAGCTTTTTTGACATCCCGTCCAGCCGCTTGCTTTCCGAGTGAATGAAACGAAGAGCCTGCTCGACGTCTTTTTCATCCAGGTGATAATTCTGGAGCAAGCTGGCATAGCCCATAATGGATGTAAGCGGCGTTTTGAATTCATGGGCCAGACTTGCGATAAACGCCTCTCTTTCCATTACACCCCTCTGGAGAAGCTCCATGTTGGATTGGATCGCCTCCACCATATAATTAAAGTCAATCGCGAGCTGGCCAATCTCATCGGCACGCTGAACTGATATGCGGTGCTGATAGCTTCCTTTTGCAATCTCTTGAGCCTGTGTGCTTAATAAACCGAGTGGACGCAAGGCTTGTCTGATCAGGACATACAAGCCTACCGCAAAGACGGTCAAGCCAACCAATACCCAAAAGGAGATTTGTAAGGAGAGTGACTTCTGGTCATCGATCAGGCTTGTTATGTCATGGGCGTAATCCAATCGAAGCAGTTCGTCATTCATTTTCATCCAGCTCGAAACAAACAGTACGGTACGCGCATCTATGTTGCGAATCACATAGCTTCTTCTCCCATCTTTGGGTGGGACAAGACTCATTACCTTCTCTTCTTCATCCGATATACTGCTAAAATGCTTTTCACCAGATTCACCCGTTATGGCAAGATGGCTTCTCTGATCAGTAAAATACTGCCCATAATTTTGAAAAGATTTCGCCAAAATGTCTTTCAGCAACGTCGGATAGTAATCATCAATCGTGCTTTCATACATTTTCAGTGAGTTCCCGATCATAATATGGTTCTCAAGAGAACTGCTGATTTCCCTTTGAAGATTGTACTCAATGGAAACCTCTATGATCCGGTAGGAAACAAAGACGATGACCACTGTCACCAATCCGAACACCATGAGATAGATTCGCATCCAAAGAGGAATTTTCTTCATCCTCTCACGCATCTTACAGCTCCATTCGATAACCGATTTTGTGCACCGTATGAATATGATCGGACAAACCTAGTTTTGTTCGCAGATTCAAGATATGTGTATCAATTGTTCGGGTGCTACCATAAAAGTCATAGCCCCAGACCTGATTCAGCAAACTTTCACGAGAAAAAGCAATATTCGGATTATGCAGCAAAAATTCTAGCAGCTCATATTCCTTGGGGGTTAACGTGACGAGCTGATTATTCTTGAATACTTTGCGGCTATGGTAATCCACTGTCACATTGCCTACGGTCAATGTTTCCACTACAACCTGATGGCTCCTTCTCAGAGCGACTTCCACTCGTGCCAACAACTCCAACAAATCAAAAGGTTTTGTAATATAATCCTCAGCACCAAGACGCAAACCTTGTACTTTGTCCATAACACTTGTCTTGGCTGTAACAAAAATGACCGGGATATTCTTCTGCTTAAAGGATTCCAACAGTGTGAACCCGTCAACTCCAGGCAGCATGATGTCAAGGAGCGCCAAGTGATACTCCTTTTCTTCGAGATCGTTCAATGCCGTATTACCGTCGGATGAAACTTTACAGTCATAGCCCGAGGCGCCTAATGTCATTTTGATTAGTTCGGATATGGATGGATCATCTTCAGCGATTAGGATAGAATATGCCATTTACTTACACCTCCACCATCATTACACATTCCCGATGTTTTCTTGTCAACAAAATGTAAAAGTACAGGTCCACACGTAAACAAAAAGACCCGTACGATCACTATTTTATAAAGTGATCGTACGGGTCACATTCAATATAGACTACCGCCTTTTTTACTTAACGGTACTGAATATTATTTAGTTGCATCCACATCAATTTACTATCAATCAACATGGCAAGCGTCATCTCATCCATTCCATGCAGTTGACGGTACAGACGCTGGGTTTCGACCAAGTCATTATAGGTCAAGAACGGATAGTCTGGTCTGCCGAATGTCCCGTCCGGAAAATAAGCGTAATGCAAATCGCCATTTCCGAGAATCCACTGCGATCCGAGGTTTACGACACCGTAGAGCATCATATCCGCTAAATCTTTGTCAGTACGATCGCCGAATTGCATGTAGCTTTTGTAGAGAAAATTGATTTCCGCCAACTGATGATTCAAAGAAACATGTGTCTGAATCATTGGATTCGTTGCAGTCGCATAGTCGGCAACCAGCCACCCTTGCTGTACACCAGCGATGACAAAACGGTTCGTGGCTGCGTGATTGTGAAAGTAAGAAGCATATTTTTTCGCAGATTGGCAAAAGTCCTTTTCTTGATACTGATCACAGCCCCGCAGCATCAGATCAGCCGCTCCAGTGTTGAACCTCGTATCGTAAAAGCCCTCTGGTATCCCGTAATCGCCGCTTAACCACAAGGAGCGCGGCTGTGTCTTCCAGTACCCCTCAGGCTCCTGCTGCTTCAGGCTCGCTTTCAACATTACATAGCCCATATCCCGGGCAGCCTTGCTTCCACCTGTATATAAAAAGGAGCGAAGGACATAATTTTCAGGAATTCGCCAAAAGGAGGACTCCGAAGTCGGCTCGTACGTGGAAGGGCTTTGATAGTAATACCCATCGTACAGCCATTTTGCCTTTTCCGTAACGTCTAAGTTAAGCCAGACGCTGTCAATCGATTGTTCTCCCCAAGGAACGAGCGGATCTCTCGAATCGAGCGCCCACATTTCGCTGATAAAGCCGGCTTTCATCGGCAGCTTGATCACAAGCTCGACACCAGAAGACGTCTGTTTTACTTCAACTGGTAGCGCCAATGCCGGCTTTTCTTCAATCGTGGCTCTGCCTTTATCCACGTAGGTAATGGGCTTGCCTAACCAAATATACCTGCCCTCTGTCTCTACAAAACCAGAGGCAAGCGGAAGAGTCTGGACTTGATCAAGCGTGACGACCTTCCAATACGGTTTCTTCGACTCATCATAGGCTCGATAGCGGAACATCATGTTCTGACTGTTACCCTGAATCGGAATGGTGAAAACGTAGGGCATCATATTGCGCTGACCTGTCATTTTATGGGCCCAATACGTGACACCATCTGGGAATCGAAATTCTTGTTTTTGGTGAATCGCGCCATTCAGGTGGTTAACATTCTCCGATTCTGTTGGTTTTTTCCATTCGTTTGCAGAAATATGGCTCGGAAAGAAACTACTTACGGCGATGGCCGTCATCAAAAGGAGCATTCTGCTGATTTTTCTGACCATGTCATCCCCCTATTTTATTAAAGGAGAACCGAAAGTCCTACTTTAAAATGAATATTTCGTAGCGATTATTATTTTTATAATAATCTGATAAATTAATCATAGGTGTCTTATTTTATTTCTCAGGAGGGAATTTATGGACAAGAAAGTACGCTACGTTGTTTCTACAGCACTCGTAATATCTCTGTTCACCAGCCCCTCAATCATCCATGCCACCCAAGCTGAACCACAACCCCACATTCCTTATTACGGAATAGGGCCAACCTATGTACAGCCTGCACAGATTGAGAGCTTGTTCCCCAAGCCCACTATCCAGTTTGGGACACCCGGCTTCCAAGAAGGAAAAGAAGCTTTTACATCCCAGGAAGAAATGATGGCTTACATAAGCAAGTTAGCTACAGGCAACAAGGAAATCAAGCTGCTATCCATCGGTACATCATTGGAAGGTCGCGACATCCCCCTGCTGCTATTCAGCAAAGACCACAGCAAGCTCAAACAAAACAAGGAGAAACCACTCATCTGGCTACAGGCACAAATCCACGGAAATGAACCCGCCTCTGGTGAATCTGCTCTCGTGATCGCCAAATGGCTGGCAGAAGGAAAGCTTGGCCCCGACCTCCTGGATCAAGTAAACGTCGCGATTGTTCCTCGCATCAACCCGGACGGCTCCTTCCAGTTTAAACGCTACATCGCGACAGAGCTGGATGCCAACCGTGACTACATGAAGGTAGAATATCCAGAGGTGCAATCGGTTCACCAGGCGATCAATACCTATCAACCTGATGTGGTGCTTGACGCCCATGAATACGGCGTCTCTTCCAGCCAGCTTCGCGATGTAGGGGAAAAAGGCGCGATCTCTTCCTACGACGTTCTGATCTCTTCCGCGAAAAACTTGAATATCCCCGCCAACCTTCGTAAAATGTCAGACAACCTGCTCTTGGCTGACGTTCAAAAAGCACTCGACAAGGAGCAACTTTCTCATCACGCATACTATACGCTGGCAAAAGGCAAGGACGGAAAAGTGACCGCAACAGAAGGCAGCACAGAGACGAGAATCGGCCGCAATGCCTTGGGCTTGAAAAACACGTTGACGTTTTTGGTGGAAACACGCGGCATCGGCATTGGACGCGCCGATTTTGAGCGCCGTGTATACAGTCAGGCCATGACTCACGCTGCTGTCATCCAATCAACAGCGGCCAACGCCAAAGCAATCAAGTCCTCCGTGACGCAGGCACGCGCAGAAATCACGGAAAAAGGCAAAAAAGCAAACGACAACGACAAACTCGTCATCCTGAGTGAGAATAAGCGAGTACCGGGTCAATCTCTCGAAGTGGTCGATCTAGCCACGGCAAAAAAAGTGTCTACCCCCATCGACTGGGTAAGCTCCACGGATGCCTATCCCGTACTCGAACGCGAGCGCCCCACTGCTTATCTTATGCCTCCTGGCTACCATGACGTTGCAGCCAAGCTGGAACTGCTCGGTATTTCGGTAAGCAAGCTATCAAAAGAAACGACCATAGCGGTAGAAAGCTACACCATTTTGGAAAACAAGGTGAATCCGATATACGAGAATGGGCATTTCACCAACCAAGTGACTGCAAATGTAACAGAAACAACGAAAACCTTTCCTGCGGGTAGCTACGTGTTCAGCATGGCCCAGCCAAACGCCAACTTCATTGCTTTAGCCTTGGAACCGGAATCAGTAGACAGCTACGTGACGTTTAACTTCTTGCCCGTTGAAAAGGGCGATGAAGTCCCGGTATATCGCTATATGCTGGAGCAATCGCTACCCACCACACCAAAAAACTAAAGGAAAAAATCCCCTCTCTAAAGTTAGACTCCTGAGAGGGGATTTTTGTTACATGTATAGGCTTACTTTATTTCAAACACTTCTTGGGCAAGCCCTGCCAGCTTTTGCGTATTGTCGCTCACTTCGACCATTGTCGGTGAAAACGGAAGTGAAACAAAGTGAACAAATACCAAAAAGTCCGCATCGCTTGGATACGGACTCCTGATTCTTTTTCCTTATGATCACAATACCTTTTTGACATCCTTTACGCTCGACGCGAGCATTTGCTCTACTGCGTTGGCGTCCCTCACGTGCTTGGTCAAGCCTTCATTCAGCTCGTCCAGCAAGCCCTTCGCATCACTTACCTGTTGGGACACATCGTCAGCAAATCGCTTTTGGTGCGCGATGATTTCCATCACACCTGACACTTCGCCGTTCAGTACCTGGAAAGCGTTCACGATCTGATCCGTCTTCTCCGCAGCATCCTTGCTGATAGAAAGCCCATTTTTGATCGCACTGCTGCTTTTTTCACTGTTGGACAACGCTTCTTTTGTTTCTTCCTGAATCTTGCCGATCAATTCTGCAATCGTCTTGGTCGAGTTCGCGGTCATCTCGGCTAGCTTCCGTACTTCATCCGCTACTACAGCAAAGCCTCGGCCCTGTTCACCCGCACGTGCTGCTTCTATCGCAGCATTCAAAGCGAGAAGGTTGGTCTGATTGGCAATATCGCTGATTACCTTGACGATGCTCGTAATTTCCGAAGAGCGCTCTCCCAAGCGGCTCATGGATTTGGACGTATGGACCGATTCTTTGTCGAGCAGGCTCATGACTTCTACAACGTCGGTCATGGCCTTCTTGCCTTCATCTGCACGCGCTACCGATTGTTTACAGATGTCTGTCAGGCGCTCTCCTCGAACCGACAACTGACTCGCAGATTCATCATCCCGCTCGTTAATACCCTGGATATTATCTACGACACGCTTCATCCTCGTCACCAATCGCACCATTTGATCGGATTCGGCGTTCATCGCTTGGTTCGAAGTGAGGATCGCACCCATCTGTTCGTAAATACCGCGAAGCTCATGATTCCAAGCGTCTTGCTGTCCTGCCATTGTGGTTGTGGGAGTTGCCACTGTCGTCGCTACTGTCTCTTTTACTGCTAGGCCTTTGTCTTTTTTCCAAAACATCCGCTTCCCTCTCCTTTGTACCCATCAATTGTCACCTCGGCGGCTATATACGCGGGACTCGATTATTCCCGGATGTTGTTTCGCCAAGCTCAGCAAGTTTTCCAAGAAATAATAGTGACCCTCCAAGAGCTCCACGTCTTTACGCTCAAAATGCTTCGCCTGCAAATACTGCTGCATTTCCAAAGCATAGCGCTCCAGTTTATCGTGAAAATCGTTGGCACGAAGCATTTGCTCCACTTCTGGATATTCTGTTTTCAGGCGACTCAGCTCACTGTATACACGTCCACCCTCCAGAATCATCTGGTAGGCCGTACGCTCGAGCGTAGCTGTCGTAGCTGCCTCCTGTTCCTCACGCTCCTCGCGCAAAGCTCCCAAGTACGTGATAAAATGGTAGACAGTTAAAAACAATGGTCCTAAAAATAGAATGATCCCTGCTTTGTACACATGCTGATTGGACAAATTGCTGATGAGCAGGAACAAGTGAAACAAGATCGCACCCAACCATACATAGATGATGATTTGGTGATTGATCTTCCCTGCCTTTTGGTGGCGTGAAAAGGCAAAGGTAAGTCCGAGCAGATAAAAGGCAAGTAACGTAAAGCTGGCAGAAAACAAAGCCATCTCCATATCGATCAGCCAATCTGCATCGGCGGGTATTTCGATAAAGAATTCAAAAGCGAGCACCAGCAGTGAGAACAGCAACCCCATGATCCAAAACCGGCTTACTTCCGAGTCATTTCTCCGCCGGGAGCGGTAGCGTTTTGCACGGGATCCTTCCATAATGCTCTCACCTCATTCTCTATGATTCGCCATGATTCTATCTTTTCCTTTCACATGGGGCCAAAATCTGACACGGAGGCTGTTATGACAAAAAATTTACCAACATCATTTACCGAGCGCATGCAAACCTTGCTCGGACACGATTATGAGGCATTCGTTTCCTCGTATGATCAGCCAGTGGCACACGGCTTGCGGGTCAATCCGTTGAAGGTGGGGCGTGACGATTTTTTGAAAATCTCGCCGTTTGCTCTGGAAGCAGTCCCTTGGTGCGAAAACGGTTTTCGCTACAAAGAACCAGATCGTCCCGGCAAGCATCCTTTTCACTCCGCTGGCATGTACTATTTGCAGGAGCCAAGCGCGATGTCCGCTGCCGAAGCACTCGGTGCACAACCTGGTGAGCGCATCCTCGACCTGTGTGCAGCACCAGGAGGGAAATCGACGCAGCTTGCAGCGTTTTTGCTTGGACAAGGAATGCTTGTGGCAAATGAAATCCATCCTGTTCGTGCAAAAGCCTTGTCAGAAAATCTGGAGCGCTGCGGCGTGACCAATGCCGTCGTGACCAACGAAACGCCTGAACGCTTACAGGAGCGATTCCCCCAGTTTTTTGACCGAATTTTAGTAGACGCTCCATGCTCTGGCGAAGGAATGTTCCGCAAGCTACCCGAAGCAATCGAAGACTGGAGCCCTGCAAAAGTAACCGAGTGCCATCTCATGCAAGGCGATATTCTTGAAGCGGCCGCTGCGATGCTGAAGCCAGGCGGGACGTTGGTCTACTCCACCTGCACATTCGCTCCGTTGGAAAATGAGCAGTCACTCGTAAACTTCATGGGACGTCATCCGGAATTTGAGATCGTCTCGCTGCCACATGTAGATTGCTTTTCTGCTGGCCAACCAGAGTGGGCATCGCCGTATAACGAGCAACTCACCCAGACAGCGAGACTGTGGCCGCATCGTTTACAGGGAGAAGGTCATTACCTCGCCAAGCTGCAAAAGAGTGATACCGCTGAAGTTCATGAACCTGCCGGGAAGCGTAAAGAAAAGCGTGTGGCAAAATCGGCTCCGGCAGGTCGTAAAGAAGCCATGGCAGCTTGGCGTACGTTCGCGGATGAAGCACTCCCGGCGCTCTCCAAACCATTCGATGATGAATCAGCTTTTCTTTTGTTCGGCGAACAGCTCTACTACTCACCTGCTCCCGAGCTCGACTGGGACAAGCTCAAGGTCGCGCGCGTCGGTCTGCACCTAGGAACTGTAAAAAAGAACAGATTTGAACCTGCACACGCCTTGGCACTCTCCCTCTCTCCTGCGGAGGCAGTCCGTGTCGCTCCGTATGACGCAGACGATCCTGAGATGTTGCGGTACTTAAAAGGTGAAGCTCTCACGCGTGATGGTGAAAGCGGCTGGACGCTGGTTACTGTAGATGGATTCCCCATCGGTTGGGGCAAGCAATCTGAAGGGCAACTCAAAAATCATTATCCAAAGGGTCTACGCTGGTTGTAAATTTGCATCAAAAATAAAAAAGCGCACAAGTCTACACGAAATGCATTCGTGACAGCTTGTGCGCTTTTCTCTTTTTCTTATGATCGCCCTCTGCGGGGCGGATTGTCTACTACCGTCAACGAGCCATTTCTTATATAACGCAATATTTTTGAAACAGATATCCCTGTTGCATTGGCTATTTGCATCGCATTTGAATTCGGATAACTTCTCACGTAATTGCGAATCATCTGGTAGTCTTGTATTTCGTTTTCTCCGCAAACCTGGCAAGTGTACTCTCCCCGGCCCATCGGACTGCCGCATTTCAAGCACGTATCCGTCGTCATCACTGGTTCTCCTCACACCCTGTACTATGGTACTTTCACAAGAAAGGGTTCTATCTTCCTATCTATTACCCAAATCACATGGGAGGAAAACACTATTTTCGATCGCAATTCCTGTATTCTATTTAAAATTCGATGCAGTCATTCCGAACTCCTTTAAAAAGGCCAGTATGGAGGCATTAGACAGCTTTTTGCGTAAAGGACAATCGCAAACCCAATGAGAAAGACACCACTGAGTCCATGAAAAAAGTTGAGCCAACCTGGGCGAAAAAATCGAGCCAAATACGTGGCCACCAAAGCTACCAGCCCCAAGAACAATAAGGTCGATAACAGACAGCCTGTAGCAAACAAGAACAACTCTGTTGAATGAACAAAAGTGCCAGATGCCAATAGTGAGCCAAAAACTCCCGCCCAAAACAGAATGGTCAGTGGATTCGCGAGCGTCAGAAGCACGCCGTGCCAAAAGCTGTTTCGACCCGATGGAGCATGCTGGACTGGAGCTTGTTCATGTACGCCTCTGCCTTTTATGGCACGCAAGGTTTGAATCCCAAACCAAGTCAAAATCAGAGCTCCCATAATCAAAACCATCTGTTTGACCCAATGGATTTGTAACAGCAGCGACAGTCCCCCGACCGCCCCCACCATATAAACCGCATCTACGAGTGCAACCCCCAGTACCATCATGAGTGCATCCCGAAATCGCCGAGTCATCGAGCGATGCAATACTCCCAGACAAACCGGACCAACGGATAGCTGGAGCATCATCCCAAATAATAGACCGTTCCAGATTGCCATCAGGTTCACATCTCCTCTTTCATGGAAGACAGGACGATCATCGTATTCGTCTTGCTTACACCTTCTACTTGCTTCAATGTTTCAGAGATGAATCGTTCCAGATCGGCTGTCCCTTTTACGGCAACCTTCAATACATAATCGTAAGCTCCCGCAATATGATGGCATTCCAGCACAGAGACTGCCTGCAAGACCGTTTCACGGAAGCCAGCGATATGCTCCGTTTTTTCGATTTCCACCATCACAAATGCAATCAGGTGAAGCCCTAGCTGTTCCCGATCCAGCTTCACCGTGAATTGCTTAATGAGTCCTGTATCCTCCAGCTTGCGTATTCTCTCGGAGACCGCAGGCACGGACAAATGAACCTGCTTACTGATGTCTGAACTGGTGATTCGAGCATTTTCCCGCAATAAACGGAGGATTTGTTCATCAATCCGATCCATTTGATCTCCCTCCTTGTTTTCTATTCATTATAACAACTTCTTTCAAAGAGAAAGGCATTCGGTGCAATAACCTTATACTTTTAACTATTTATCCGTATTTCTTCATTTTTTTCTGTACGACATGTAATCTCAGAGCGTATTCCTAACAGATTTAGGTCATCCTTCGATTTCAGGTACGAAAAAAGCTTATTCCTCCTCCTGATCGAAGTGGGAATAAGCCTTTTTAGGAGCCTTACTGCTCTTCTTTATTCAAGTTCGCAATCTTTGCCCCTTGCTCCAGAAGAGCTTCATATCCATACTTGCTCTTGATTCTCTCTATTTCTTTTTCCACGCTAGCACTATCCTGTATGTTGAAATAGGCTTTCACTATTTCATAGGGTGTTTGGCCCGGTTTCTGCGGGTGATCCTCAATCGCTGCTTTCCAAGGAATAGCTGCTTTGTCCATCAACAGCTCAAGGGCAGAACCAGTCTCATACCGAATACTTCTTACCAAATAACGCGGGGACAATTGACCATTGGCAATCACGTCAAATACATGCATAAACGTAACGTGAAAAGGCTCCTCTTTTGTCGCAAGAACGGTCAGCTTTCCACCTGTAAGCTCGCTGTAACGATACTCGATGTAGCGGGCTGATCCCTCAATCGCCTCTGTCTTGGTTTCCCCCACCAGTTGTGGCCATTTCTGATAACGATAGCTGCGCACGATCGCCCAATCACGCAAGTGCTGTTTGATGGTTTCGGTATCATTCACAGCCATTGCCTGATCCAGCAGCTTGAATTCGAGTCCCATCAAGGCGTAATTTTCTTCTGTAACGGGGTAGTTATCAATAAATTCTGCCCCATCAGCGTCATAGGTCCAATTTTTTTGCTTGAAGATGTGAAACGATTCATGGAGCAAAAAGGAAGCAAAATCAAAATACAGCTCCGGCTCGCTAAACATTTTGGGATGATACTTAAAATACATGGCTTCGGTGCCATCCATCTCAAGAGTCGCAAAGTTAAAGGGCATCCACGCAGAAATCGTGGACGGATCAAAACGGCTGACCCGATACACTTTAGGCAAACCGAATGCCTCCGGTACTTTGATTTCTGTAGCAAACATACTGTTTTCGAATTGCTTCACATTTACTGCAAAGGCTTCTTTTCGGAAAAACCCTCTATCTTTATTCGTGTGCACAAGCAAGAGCGGTAAGGTTCGAAAATCATACTCCTCGTTCCAAAGCTGATCCGGTGATTGCTCAAAATGTTGATAAATCGTCGACAGCTCGGTTAACATCTGTTTGTCTGTTTCATTTAGCGATTCATATTCAGTTTGAACGGTTTTGTTCATCACGATGAAAAACAAAACTACACCTACGATTGCCAAAAGAGAAACGAGAGCAATTTTATTTCTTTTTTTCATAATTCATCCTTACTTTAAAAAAGTTTTGTTTTTCGAAACAATACATAATAGACTACCACAGAGCATGAACATATTCCAACTTAACATCGTTGTTGTGTCCCATATGATCTCACCATAACAAAAACCACCTAGAAGGTGGTTTCTTACACGTCGGATATGTACGCAAGTTCTGTCCACCGACAGTGTTTACGTAATCCATTTATGTTCATAGCTCATTACCGTAATAAAGAAAAATGCTGAGTTACATTCTTCATATACTCTTCATCACCCAAATTATCCTTCATTTTAATGAGCGTTTTTGCATCTTCACCAACCACATATCGTAACTGACTTGTACCATCTGTTGTCGCTTGATATATCGTTTCAGCGACAAGCTCTGGAGACGAGGCATATGCTGGGTCTTTTTCCATTTCCGCCAATTTACCTAGGAATGCAGCAGTAAACTGCTTGTAGTCAGTTAATGATTCATTAAAAAAGAACTCCATTGATCTTCCGCCAAAGTCTGTATGAATAGCTCCTGGTTCGATCAACTTTACTTTGATGTTTTGAGATGCTAATTCATAAGATAAAGCTTCTGAAAAGCCTTCAACCGCAAATTTATTCGAATGATAAAGTGACATTGTAGGAAAGGTAACTTTTCCTCCCATAGAAGAAATATTAATCAGCAAGCCTTCTTTATTAGATCTAAAATGTGGCACGATGGCTTTCGTCATGTTTATCAAACCAAAAACATTCACTTCAAATTGTCTTCTAATTTGCTCATCGGTAGCTGCTTCAAGAATCCCCATTGTTCCATATTTAACAATCCCTGGGCTATCGTTTCAAGTTTAGCGCTATATTCATTTATCCCAATCTGGATGCATATGATCTGTGCCGGATGCATTTCATCTTTATAAAGCGAATACTTCTCGCATAACTCATTTAAATTCTTTTGCGCTTCCTCCTGCGCTTGCTTTAACCAGGCAATCACTTTGTCATACCCAACAAATTCGCCAAAGTAAAGCCTCATCAAAAAATCTGATTTTGTACTATCCCGCTCTAGGGGCCCTTGTAAATAGGCGTTAAAATATTCTCGTCCTGAGGTACAATTTCCTTGGTTATCAATCCCTCCTTCTCCATCCGATTAAGCATGGGATATATCGTTCCATAAGTTGATCGAAAGAAATAGGAGAAAGGGAGCTTCATTCGATCCAAATCAAAAAAACTGCCCAGACCCTTTTCGAATCTGGACAGTTTCTCTTACCATCTTTATTTATTTCCACGCGTTTTCCCAGCGGATGAGGATTGACTAAACGGTCTTCCACCCTTAGCAGAGCGAGCGGCTCCACCTTTTCCCGCTTTCTTGGCATCGGCTGGCTTCGCAGATTTACCTGCTTTACGCGCTGCAATCGCTTCTGCCTTCTTGCGATTTTTCTCATACTGCGTCTGCAATTCACCCAGCTCACGCGCCATTTTCCTTTTGTAGCCTGGTTTTACCTTCGTCTTTTTCTTCAAGGCTTCACGTACAGGAGAGAACTCTTTGTCTTTTTCCTTCTGTTGCTCTTTCGCCTGTTGTGCCCGCAGCTCAATGAAATGAGCTTCCCGTTCTTCCGCACGTTGACGGCGACCCGCATCCAGATGGCGACCTTCCTGCAAAATTCTTTCCTCGATCGATGCCTTCGTGGCTTTGGCAAAACGCCCCATCAAGTTCTTCTGACGAGGAGAAATGAGGGAGATGGCTTTACCTTTTTGTCCCGCACGACCCGTACGTCCAACGCGGTGAATGTAGCTATCCACGTCATTCGGCAAATCGTAGTTGATGACATGTGTTACGCCTTCTACGTCGAGTCCACGAGCCGCGATATCTGTCGCGATCAAGTATTGGAAACGAATCTCACGGAATTGCTTCATCAGTTGTTCCCGCTTGTTTTGGGACAAATCACCGTACAGTGCTTTCGCAGCGAGGCCATTTTCCTGCAATCGAGCTGTAAGCTGCTGTACACGTACTTGCGTATTGGCAAACACGATGGTCAAGAACGGCTGCTCTTGCTCCAGCACATCCACGAGAGCGTCCGTCTTATCGCTTTGGTTCACTACATAGTAAAATTGTTCAATGCGCTCAACAGTCTTCTGCTTACCCTCAATCTTGATATGCGGTGGCTGCTTCATGAAGCGGTGCGCCAGTCTTTTCACCAAATCAGGCATCGTAGCAGAGAACAACAGCACCTGACGCTGGGAAGGCGTGTGCACGATCACTTGCTCCACATCTTCCAAGAAGCCCATTTCCATCATTTTATCAGCTTCATCCAGCACCAATGTGGAGATGCGTCCGAAATGGAGCGATCCGCGCTTCATATGATCCAGCACGCGGCCTGGTGTTCCGACTACAACATGTACGGTTTCTTTCAGTTTGCTAAGTTGCTTGTCGATATCCGTTCCACCATGCAGAGACAGCACGTTTACATTCAGGTGCTTACCCAGCTTTTCTACTTCTTTGGCAATCTGAATGGAAAGCTCACGTGTCGGGGTGAGAATGAGCGCTTGAATGTCGCGTTTTCCCTCTTCCAAAGCGTTGAGGATCGGCAGCATGAATGCAGCTGTTTTTCCCGTACCTGTCTGAGCTTGTCCGATTAGATCTTTGCCTTCCATAATGAGAGGAATAGCTTCCTCTTGAATTTGTGTCGGTTCTTTATAATACAGGTCTTGAATCCCTTGCATCAGCTCCGGACGAAAACCAAAAGACGCAAACGATTTTGCCATAACTTCCACTTCCTTTCACAAGCGAACCGATTCGCCACACCATGACTGCATGGACAGTGGATGCGATAAAACCGGCTCTCATCAATCAAATTCATCCTAGGCAGGTTGTTGCCCTTGCGAAATCCTATCCTACCTATACTAAAGGAGTACTCTCGAAAAAACAACTAAACCGTTCAACTCCCGGGTATTTTTCTCCGAGGCTCGTGATTTCATAACCTCTCCATCATCACAAAAAACACCCTCTCCATCGCAATGATACATGCATGGAGAGGGTTTCGCCTATCTCATCTATCGAGCAGTTGTTGAACCGTTTCCTTATCGAGCTTCTTGATGACAGCTGTCAGCAGCTGGGCAGCCTGCTCGAAATCACTTTTTGCCATAATCGCATTATGGCTGTGAATATACCGTGTCGCAAAGCCGACGACAATCGACGGGCAGCCAATGCCGCTTGTATGGAATTTCGCTGCGTCTGTTCCGCCTCCTGCGAGGGCATCCACCTGGATATTGATGCCGAGCTCCTCTGCTGTGTCGAATACGAGATCGCGCAATCCGGTATGCGGAATCATCGTGGCATCAAATAACATAACGAGCGGACCGTCCCCCACGTTGCAGGTCATCGGATACGATTCATTTCCAGGCGTGTCATATGCGAGTCCAACATCGACAGCAAAAGCAATATCCGGTTCAACAAGCGTCGCTACTGTGCCAGCACCGCGCGTCCCAACTTCTTCTTGAACGGTTGCACCGGCGTATAGCACATTTGGATGCTCTTCCGACTGCAAACGTTTCAGCACCTCGATTGCCAGCGCACACCCCGCTCGATTATCGAGCGCCTTTGCGACCCACAGCTCTCCGTCGCGCATCGTCGTAAAATCACTGTCAGGAACAATCCAATCACCAGGGCGAACACCCATTTCCTTCGCATCTGCTTCATCTTTTGCCCCGATGTCAATGTACAAATCCTTGAGCTTCATGACTTTTTCCCGCTCTTCTTTTTCCAGTGCGTGTGGTGCCTTTGAACCAATGAGCCCGAGATACTCACCTTTCCGTGTCTTGACCTTCACGCGTTGTGAGAGGATATTGTGCGTCCACCATCCGCCGAGCTGAATAAAACGCAAGTACCCTTTTGGCGTGATATGTGTCACCATGAAGCCCACTTCATCCAAATGTCCCGCGAGCAAAATTTTCGGACCGTTTTCTGCCCCCGTCTTCTTCCCGAGTACCCCACCCAGTCGATCCTTTACCAACTCGTCGCTGAGAGGCTGTAAGTACTCCTCCATCTTCACCCTGACTTCGCGCTCGTGCCCAGGTACTCCGTCCGTTTCCGTCAAATCCTTGATCAATTTCGTGAGATCGTCCATCCTTTATCTCCTTTTCGATACTGACGTATTCCCTTTATGACTTCGAGAAACCGCTTACAAAACCCTTTTATTCCCAAATTTCCGACACCCTATTTGTTATTGTTTCCCCAACCAGTGTCCCGAATGCGCTCGAGTACTTCTTCATGCTGTCGCATTTGATTGGGTGGCCTTCGTAGCAGCTTCTTGTTCTTGCCCAACCCTTTTCGTAATCCGATGAAATAGCACGAGACAAATCAGTCCCATCCCTGCAAA
The DNA here is from genome assembly GCF_028369215.1 of Brevibacillus sp. AG. Lineage (NCBI taxonomy): Bacteria > Bacillati > Bacillota > Bacilli > Caryophanales > Paenibacillaceae > Brevibacillus > Brevibacillus sp. AG. The sequence goes on from NZ_JAQMYO010000005.1 coordinate 273,456, forward strand.
AATTCCGGTGATCGCAACGTTGGGAACCCACGCACTGACAAGAATAAACACACCAGCACTACTGACCCCTACAATGCTAAATAGGGAATGTATAGCCATATACGTGCTCCGCGCATGATCCGGCACCATATTGGCGAGTAACGCTTGTTTTACCGGAATGTGCATCACTTCACCCAACGTCGCGAAGAACATGGCAATGAGTAAGACAGCGGGAGAGCTGCTGAAGCTAATCCAGGCATACCCGCAAAAGTACAGGACCAGGCCTGACAGGAGCACGGCCCTATCTCTCAAGCCCTTCACCACATAGGAGAGCAAAACGGTCAAGCAAACAACCAGCAACGTGTTTTCTGTTTTTAAAAGGCCTAACAAATTCATCCCATCCACCTGAATAGCAAGAAACGAAAATAACTGCTCAGGCTCCGGGATTTCTTGCACTAAACGAAGGCCTATGACATTGGTCAATTGCTCCTCTACAGCTATAATGAGCAGATTCGCTATGGTAAACAGCAGAAAAATCCGATGCTTGAGCACTTCTTTATAAGCTCCCATGACATCTGCCATAAAACTCGAATCTTTTTGTCTTTGTTTGCCAGACGCTGAGCGTGCACCTTTTTCTGGCTCATACGTTTCCTTGATAAACAGGATCGTAATAGCGAGCGAAATAGCGATGCTTACAGCCACACCGAGAAATAGGGCAAAGTAATGCTTGTCGAACAAAAAAGCCCCCACCAATCCTCCTATAGCTACCGCCAGATTATTCAACCAATAGGAAGCCGTAAAAATCGCTCGCCTGTTCTCAGGCTGACTCACATCAATGATGAGTGCTTGGTATGCAGGACCTGACGCCCCCAAACAAAAGTTATTGAACAGAAACAAAATAAATGTCACGTAAGGCAGCTGAATCCAGGGCGAGTTGACAAAGGCTACACCAAGAAAACTGAGAAAGATGACCGCCTCACACACAACGATGACTTTTTTTCGCCCGATCCTGTCTGCCACATATCCCCCTGCAAAAGAGCCTGCGACACTCGCTGCCATCACACCTAAAAACATGAAGCCCGTTACAACCGTCCCCAATTGCTTGGAGAAAAAAACAATCAAGTACGGGGTCACAGTCATGCTCGCCATCGTCGTCAAAAATTGTAACATCAGCCTGATCTGAATGTTGCTGTCGAACTTCCAAAAACTCATCGTGACCATTCCTCTTTTCTCAACGATTGATTAATCAATCATTTATATTCCAAAAAAAAGACCGATGGAGAATGCTAGCGATTCTTCGGTCCAAAAAGCTGCATGGCAAACGGAACGAATTTTTCCCACATGTTGCTTTGTGGCTCATCGGTCAAATTCACACGCAGACCAATTAACAGACTCATGTACGCTGTCGCCACGTATTTGGGGTCTTGGACATGCAAGAGTCCTTTCTCTTGTCCATTGATCAAGAGCTCCGCAATTTTCGTACGAAATGTGTTGTGAAACGCATCTAACTCAGCAAATGAATGGGCAAAACGATTGTAGTAGCCAACTACTTGGACGACCAGACGCAAGTACGAATCAAACGCGGCGAAAAGCTTGATGTGATTGGTCACCATTCTCTCTAATTCCAGTAATGGCTCAGATGCTTGGGGATCAAAGTCAAGCAGTTTGACCGAATGCTCTTGTAATGGCTCCGTGACGGCAGCATGAAAGAGCTGATCCTTGTTTTCAAAGTACGTGAAAACACTGCCAAAGCTCACTCCAGATGCCTTTGCGACTTTTGCAATGGTGGTATCATCATAGCCGCGCTCGGCAAACAAGAGAACGGCCTGCTGAAGAATCGTTTCCCGCTTTTGCTTCATTTTTAGCACTTGTTCTTCTGAAAGTGGCATGCTGTACAGGCTCCTTGCTGATGAATGATTAATCGATCAATCGTTACTTGCATTATAGTACTGACTTCCAGCATTTGCAAAGAGTTTTGTCTCTCCTGATTCAGCAAAAAATAAAAACGGCTGGCACTTGTGTCCAGCCGCTTGCTATTCCTACTTCGCTAATTCATAGATCGCTTGCGCGTAAATCGCTGTCGCTTTGATCAGATCATCCACGAAAATATATTCATCTCGCTGGTGGGCACTGTCAGGACGACCTGGGAAAAGCGGTCCGAATGCTACCCCAACATCCAGCGAACGGCCGTAGGTAGCGCCGCCAATTGCAATGATACCTGCTTCCTCGCCTGTTTGTTCCGTATACACGCGTTGCAGTGTCGTCACCAAAGGGTGATTCGGGTCGACGCGGTGCGGTGTCAGATGCTCAGCCACTTCGAGCGTGTATGCCCCTTCACTGAATCGTTCAGCAAGAACGGCCGACCATTTTTCGAAGGCAACAGAATGTGGGTAACGGATATTCAGACGGAAAAGCGCATCCTGCTTTTCGTCATACTCGATCACACCTGTGTTCAGTGTGAGCGCACCCATTTCTTCATCATCATGCGCGATGCCAAGCGCTTCACCGTAATGCTGCTTGTGCAAATAACGATCAGCCAAGCTTACAAATACTGCTCCGCGTTCATCCAAGGACAAGGTGCGCAAAAAGTGAATGAGCTCAGTACCCGCGTTGACACCTTTGCTCGGGTCCATTCCGTGAACCGAAACGCCCTCCATGTGCAGCACTACGAGACCGTCCTGCTCCTCCACTTTTCCTTTCAAGCCAGTCGCTTCCAAGTGCTGGCGATAACTTTGTGCAATCGCCTCACTATTCAAGCCGATTGGCGCAAGCGTTGCTACAGCCTTGTCTGGAACCATGTTCATCCGCAAGCCAGCCTGTAAGGAAACGAGCTTTGCCGCCACATTATCCGCAGCAGGTATTCCAAGGCTTTGGAAGGATGCAAGCGTCTGCCGTAATGACAGATCGGTCAAGCCTTTTTCCGCATAGATCAGCGGGAAGTCTGCATCTGGTGTAAAGCCCATCGTCGGCATTTCTTCCGTTTCAAAATACGTGTTCACACACTGCCAGCTCGATTCTTCATCCGTACCGAAAATAAAGCGCACGCGCTTCGACAGCGGCAATCCCAACTCCATCACGATCTTCGCTGCGAAAATGGCCGCCATCGTCGGTCCCTTGTCGTCAATCGCACCACGGGCCACCATGCGTCCATCCACGATCTCGGCTGCATACGGAGGCGTACTCCAGCCATCGCCTTCCGGTACGACATCGACATGGCTCAGAATGCCGATCAATTCCTCACCTTGTCCGAATTCAGCGTGCCCTGCATACCCGCGGACGTCTTTGGTTGTCATGCCTGCTTTTTCACACACGCCTAGAGCAAAGTCAAGCGCTTGCCGAATCCCTTCTCCAAAAGGGGCACCTTCCCGTGCTGACTCGGGGTCCAATACACTTTTAATCTGCAAAAACTGTTGTGTCGTCGCAATCAGTTCGTCCTTGCGTTTTTTTGTTTCTTCCAGCCAATTAACGCTTGTCATTCTCTTCTCCAGTCCTCTCATTCATACTTCCTTCGTCCATTGCCGCATCGACGTCGAGATCCAGCTCCACCAACGATAACAATGACTCCATCGGCACTTCTTTTTTCGTAAATTCTGCTTGGGCGTCTTTAATTTCGTCCCGGATGTTGTTCATTTCGCTATCAAGCTTGTAGGACGCCTTGGCAGCCTCGAACAATCTTTGCCGTATATCGGATGGGATAATTCCCTCGTATTTATAATTCAGCGAGTGCTCAATCGTCGCCCAAAAATTCATTCCCAATGTGCGAATCTGAATTTCTACCGGAATGGTCACTTGCCCACCCGCCATCATGATCGGATACTCCACGGCAAGGTGATAGCCGCGATAGCCGCTTTCTTTTGGGGTAGAGACATAATCCTTCTCCAAATACACACGCATGTCTCCGCGGTTGCGGATCATCTCAACGACTGCAGGTATATCATCAATAAACTGGCAAATGACGCGGATGCCTGCGATATCGCGAATTTCCCAGCAGATATTCTCATCAATCGGAAACTGCAAGCGGTTTGCCTTGTTGTAAATACTCGGGATCGATTTGACCCTGCCCACCGCAAACTCAATCGGTGAATGCTCCTTGCGTTTGCGCAGCTCGTTACGGATATTTTTAATTTTGACTTTGATTTCTTCTACAGCTTGTTCGAACGGTAGCAGATATAGTTCCCAATCTAGTTTGTGCACGCTTACGTCCCTCCGGCTTGAAACTCTCCATCGTCCTTATCATTCAACATTTTGTGTGAGATATCCTTCCAAAATACAAAAAGAGACGGGAGAAAAGGCAGTTGTCACTGGCTTTTGCTCCGTCCCTCTTTTCTTAATTTTCGCGCGAAACAAAGGTTGCAAGTGAGCTTCTCAGCTCTTCTGCTAGAATGGCCAGCTGATTCGCAGCATCTGCGATAAGCTCCATCGCTGCACTCTGCTCCTCTACCGCAGCCGAGATGCTTTGGACACCGGCAGCCGCTTGCATCGATGCGGACGATACTTCACCAGCGACAACGGCTACCTGCTGGGCATCTGGCGCCATACGCTTGAATGCTTCACTGACACCATTAATTTCTTGCGACACCCCGAGGATGTTTTCCTCGATGTGCTGGAACATCTCTTGCGATTGGTGTGCTGTTTTTATGCCGCGGGCGGTCGTTTGGGCACCCTCGACCATCCTGGCGACTGCTTCTCTCGTATCCTTTTGTACGTCTCCAATCATGCCTACGATCTGCTGGGCAGCGCTGTTGGTATCTTCTGCCAGCTTGCGCACTTCCCCAGCGACGACGGCAAATCCCTTGCCATGCTCTCCTGCTCTGGCTGCTTCGATCGCAGCATTCAAGGCTAGCAGATTGGTCTGTCGGGCAATTTCTGTAATGACGGAGATAATTCTCGAAATGTCCTTCGATCGCCCTTCCAATACATGAATGACATCCGTTGCAGCTTCTACCGAACGATTGATTTCGTCCATGCTGTCCATCACATCTGCGATCGCGTGTCTGCCTGCGTGTGCATGCTGCTTCATTTCTTCCGCAGATACAGTCACCCGTTCTACATTTTCCGTTACGACCGCCACATCTTTCGTCAAATCAACAGCTAGATTCAAGGTTTGTCCCATTTTTTCTACCTGACTGTCAGCAGATGCAGCCACTTGATCGACGACGAGGACAATTTGCTGACTGGAAGCGGCAATCTCACTGGTGTTTCCCTGGATATTTCGCACCGCACCGGAAACGGAAGCGGCTGCCTGCTGAATCTGAAACAAAATTTTGCGCAGTTGCTTCTGCATCGTAACGAGAGACCCTGCAAGCTCCCCCAGTTCATCTTTTCGTTTTAATAGTTTGTCAGGAATCTCACGCGAAAAATCCCCATGTCCGATCCGCTCTGCCACGGAAAGCATGCCGCGAAACGAGCGGCGAAGCCAATTTGCTGTAAATAGCGAGATGATGACGATTAGCAAGAGGACGGCACCATTAAAGGCAATCATGGCATCCCGAATGCGGGTTGGGCCCTCCAGTATTTCAGTCATATTCATCTCTGCCAAAATCGCCCACGTCTTCTTCCCCACTTTGACCTGATCATAGGACACGAGCACTTGCTGTCCTAAGTAATCCATGCTTTCGACCGTTCCTTCGGATTGTTGGGTGAGCAAGACTTGATCAACGATGGGCGTATCTACTTTTTGCTGTAACAACGTATTTGGCTCACTGCCCAGTTGTGAGCGCATGAGCTTGTCCGGACCACCCACCAAGTAAATCTTCCCGGTTTCCCCAAGCCCCTCTCGTTGATTGAATATTCTAGAAATATAATCCATGGATACTTCGACTGCTATTTGCCCGATGATGTAGCCTCGCTCGTAGATCGGCGCTGCCATGTATACCCCTGGCGCTCCTCCAGATGGCTCGTAAATGCCTAGATCTGACATTTCTGCGCTTTGGGTTTTCTTGACTTGCTGCACAGTCTGGCCAAGTACAGAGTCAGCGTGTGGGCCTGTCAGGAGATTGGTACCAAAATCGGCCTGCGGCTTTGTCTCGTACACGATGTCCCCTTGTGCATTCAACAGAAAAGCATTTACGAAGCCGTAGCGAGCGACCTCCATTTTCAATTCGTTGGTATATCTCGCTTGCACTTCTTCATAGGTAGGCGATTCTCGTCCTTGCCGCCACACGTCCTCAAACGAAGAAAGGGCAGACATTACTGTTCCCGATGCAGCCAGCGTATCCACGTTCCTGGCTCGCTCACGAAAGTAATTTTCCACCTGTTCCTTGTTGCTGTGACGCAGCGCTTCCAGTGTAGCGGCGCTTCCGTTCAACAATTCCTGCTTGGATTCCTGATAAGCAAACACTCCCGCTGCCGTCAGCGGTACACTTCCTGCCAGTAGTAGTACGAGCAGTATACGAGCGCCCAACTTCATGGAAAAGACCCCCATTTTTTCCAATCTCATTTTCTGGTATACTTATAGAATATTATTTATATTTCTACTATTCATATGAATATAGTACCAGAAAAGGAAAAAGGAAAGCTAGACCAAAGTATCAGGCTGTTTCGAAAATCATAGCAATTTCGTCGCACATCGGCAGCTTGGAGCAATTAATACAATCCTTCCAAGCTTTTTGCGGCAGTGTTTCCTTGGCAACCACCCAAAACCCGCACTTTTCAAAAAACACTTGTTGATAGGTCAGCGCCAGTACACGCTTAATTCCCAGAAGGCGGCATTGCTCAACCAAATGAAGAACCAGATGTTTCCCTACGCCCATCCCCTTCGCTTTTTCCGAGATAGCCAAGGAGCGGATCTCAGCCAGATCCTCCCACAAAATATGTAGGCCTGCGACACCTACGACCGAATCTCCATCATGAGCGACAATAAAGGATTGCAAGTTTTCTAAGAAAGACAGCTTCGTACGTGGTAGCATCAAGCCTTGTTGTGCATATTCATTAACAATCTCCAACATGGCATCCACGTCTTTCATCGTAGCCTGACGTACTGCCAGTGCCTTTGCAACACCCATTCTACTCTCCTCCACCCCATGCATTTCGAGCCTGGCATGATTTAATATTTATTCATTATAGTATATAAATATACATTCGATCTGCGCAGAAGTCTATCCTTTTTTCACCTAATTTATGCTCAATTGCATGAACTATTCTTTTGTTAGGTAACGGTTGTGTTATAATCAAGCGTACGAGTTCATAAGGAGGTGCTACATACTTGACGACGAGACGGGAACGGAAAAAACGCGAAACACGCGAAAAAATCTTCAATGCTGCCATCAAGCTTTTCAAAACGCACGGCTTTGAAGCAACCACAATCGACATGATTTCCGAAGAAGCCGATGTTGCACGCGGTACGATCTTTCTGCATTTCACTTCAAAGGAAGCCATTCTCGCTAACTGGGGATATGAGCGTCTGCATGAAATCGAGGAGCGCCGGGAAGAGTGGGATTATGGTAACGAATGCAAATCGAAGGTGCTCCGGATCTACAAGATCATGAATGAAGTCACCATCACCAATTTCGATTTCATCAAAGTCGTCGTAGAATCCTCGATGAAACATCGGAAAGTACTTGAGAATGAAAAGAACATGTACTTTGAATTGCGTCAACTTTTCGCTGACCTGATTGAAGAAGCGCAAGAAAAGAATCAATTGAAAAGCAAATTCAACCCTCTTGTCGCTGCGAATATGTTGGAAAACATTTACTATAACGCTCTTTATGATTGGGTACGCAGCGAAGGCGCCTGGGCACTCGAAGAAATCATGGAAGAGAAGGTCTCTATCGTATTCGAAGGGCTGGTCGTGGAATAATCCGACTGACCAGCCCTTCGAATGTGACTACTGTATGATTTATTCGAAATACGCCCATTTGTACTGTGCATATCCCAAACCTGAAATGACTACGCCTTTCAACTTGGGGTTCTGTGCATACACCGTAGACTTGAAATAAAACGGAATGACTGGCATTTCGTCCACCAAGATTTTCTCAGCCTCTTGCAAGATCGCTTTTCGTTTGGCAGCATCCTTCTCCTTGGCAGAAGCCGCCAATAGATCGGCATATTGACGATTCTCCCAACGAGTATGGTTGTTGCCTTCCTTCGTTCGGAATATTTCTAGGAAGTTGATCGGATCGTTGAAATCCCCTGTCCACCCCATCCGCGCTACTTGGTACTTCCCGTTTTTCACGTTTTCATAGTAGACATTCCATTCCTGATTCTCCAGCTTGACATGCACACCCAAGTTTTTTTGCCACATGTCCTGTACGGCTTGCGCTATTTTGGTCTGTGCTTCCTCTGTATTATAGGACAGTGTAATCGGCGGGAGCTGGTCGACGCTAGCGTACCCTTCTTCCTTCATGCCTTCCGCCAACAGCTGCTTGGCTTTTTCTATGTCGTTGCCTGGAAACAAGCCTTGCTCGTTCTCAGCAAACATCGTAGGCGGCACTACGGCTGTCGCAACCAATTCCCCTCCTTGCGTGATGTTCTCCACGATGTCTTTCCGGTTAATCGCGTAGGAAAAGGCTTGGCGAATTTTTTTGTTGTGGAAAGGCTTTTGCTCTGTGTTGAATTCATACCAATACGTCCCGGCTTTTGGCGTGATCACCAGCAATCCTTTTTCCTTCAGAGTCGGCATCGCGTCGAGTGGTAGATTGCCAGTTGGGGCACCTGCCCAATCGAGATCGCCGCCCTCCAGCATCGACAGCTCTGTATTTGCGTCATTGATCATATTCATTTCGATTTTGGTCAGCTTAACAGCGTCTGCTTCCCAGTAATGCTCATTTTTCGTAAGCGTCAGCTTGGTTTTATGCTCCCACGTATCGAGTTTGAACGGTCCATTCGAGGTGTAGGCTGGTCCTGCTTCCTTCGCCCAGTCCGGTTTGTCTTTCACCACTTTGGTATTCAGCGGGAAGTAGCTGTAAAAAGCCGTGAGCTCCAAGAAAAACGGCGTCGGATTTTCCAGTTGGACGACAAGTGTCTTGTCATCTGTTGCCTTGACCCCGATCTCTTCGGGCTTCGCTTTGCCAGCAAAGGCCGCCTCTGCATTTTTTACATAAAACAGCTGATAGGCATACTCTGAACCGTTTTTGGAATCGAGTGCCCATTTCCAGGCGTTCTCAAAATCATGCGCGGTTACGGGGTCGCCGTTCGACCACTTCGCATTGTCGCGAATCGTGAAGGTGTACGTCAACAAATCGTCTGATGCCTTGATTTCCTGCGCCATGGCGGGCTGTGGAACGCCCTTGTCGTCAATGCGAGTCAGCCCCTCAAACGTCTGAAAAATAACATTGGATGACCAAACATCCGAAATGAGTCCGGGATGAAGAGAAAGCGGTTCTGTAAAGTTATTCAGTTTAAGTATTTGTTCGGGTTGCACAGATGCAATAGCTGGCGTAGCTTCTGTCGTTGGTTGTGTGGCAGGCTTTGCTGCTTCCTGTGGTTGTCCGCATGCAGCTAGAGCTAAAGCCAAGCCTGCTGCGAAAACAGCTTTTCCTGTTTGTTGCCACCATCGGTTTATGGAACGTCGCATGGTTTATTCCCCTTCGCTCGGGAGCCTTCGCTGTTCTTCTCTCTGCTGCCATTCTTTCAGCTCGCTTTTGATTTGATAGAGCTCTGCACGTGTTTCGAGCTTGAACGCTTTTAATTCGCTTCTGATTACAGCCAACTCATGAAAGAGTCGCTCCCACACCTCTTGATCTTTGTCCATGTTCGCCTCCTTTTTCGGTCGTATACACGGCAGGCAGTTCAATTGTCACCTGCGTTCCGTGTCCTCGTTCACTCTGAAAGTGGATCGTCCCTTGCATCGCCTCGATGATCCGGCAAGTTACCATTAATCCGAGACCTGTCCCTTTTTCCTTTGTCGAATAAAAAGGAAGCCCAATCTGTTCAATCTGCTCCAGCGTCATCCCCTCTCCCTCATCCTTAATGGAAATCACATGATAGTTCCCGGCTGCTTGTACGGTGACGTGCAGTACGCCACCTTGCCCCATCGATTCGATACCGTTTTTCATCAGATTCATCAATGCTTGCTTGAGCTTAACGGCGTTGCTCTCAACGAATAGGCCCGGTTCGGTCTCACAGGCGATTTCCACTCGGTTCATGACGCTGTAAGAGGACATGATGGCCGTCACTTCTTTCACGGTATGCGAAATCTCCAGTCGCTCCAGCGTCTCAGAATGAGGCTTGGCCAGATTCAAATAGTCGGAAATAATAAATTCAGCCCGATCGAGTTCATTTAAGACCAATCGGATGTATTCAATGTTTTTCGGATTCGACTCCTCACGCAGCAATTGGACAAAGCCTCGTACCACTGTGAGTGGATTGCGCACTTCATGGGCGACACTGGCTGCCAGCTCGCTAATCAGGTTCAGCTTTTCTGAACGTTCGACTTGCTTGCGGATAATATGAGATTCTCGAATAAACTCGATGAAATAAACGGCTCCACCTAGTATGATCAAAGCGAGGTAGCCGATTTCCACTAGCGGCTCCAGATAATCGTTAATGATGGACAACGGGAACCCTCTCCAGATCAAAACAACCATCCCGCCACCGATGATGGATAGCTGCTTCAAACATCCGATTAAGAGAACGACCGCTAGTTTTTTTCGCAAAGAGTAGCCATACCAACGATTGACCAACAAAAACGGTATGATCGCGTAGACCATCGTTCCAAGAATCGTTATGAGAACGCCATCGCCACCCAGAACGATCCTTACGACAAACATCACCAAAATCGTCAAAATGCCCGGGATATACCCAGCGTATAAAATGGTAATAATGATTGGTATCGAGCGTAAATCGTACGCCATACCATTACTGAGTTGTACTGGAAAGCTCATGGCAAAAATGACGCTGATCGAGCTACAAACGATAACCATTGATGACTTGACGCTCATCTTGTTCGAGGTTGATCGCCCCAGCCAAACATTTCTATACAGCAAAACAGGGACGATAACGAACAGTAACTGCAGCAAAATGTCTTTGATGATTAACATATATCGGTTCCCCTGGCTCTTAGAATATTTCGATTTTTCTTACAGAATACCATCTCTAGGTATCTTTCTGGAAGGCACATTTTCAACATCTGGCAGAAAGGATGTTTTTGTTGCGGTGACCAGCACATTTCCCTATGATGAAGAAGAGCTTGTTTGAAGACCTTGGAGGTAATGACATACAAATGCGAAATGGTATAAAGCGTGAAGATATCGAGCTGTTGGCACCTGCTGGTAACTGGGACTGTTTGAAGGCAGCCGTGGCCAACGGAGCCAATGCCATCTTTTTTGGGGTAGAAAAGTTCAACGCGCGTGCTCGTGCTGAGAACTTCCAAATGGCTGAACTGCCTGAGATTATGGCTTATTTGCACATGTACGGGGTAAAGGGCTTCCTTACCTTTAATATTCTCGTTTTTGAAAATGAACTAGAAGATGCACGCGAGTTGATAGACGCCTGTATTCACGCTGGAGTAGATGCTGTGATCGTACAAGACCTCGGTCTTGTAAAGATGATCCGCGAGATTTCTCCAGACTTCCCGATTCACGGCTCTACGCAAATGACGATTACTTCTCCGGAAGCGGTGGAGTTCACGAAGCCGTTTGATATGGAACGCGTCGTACTTGGTCGTGAAAATTCATTAAAAGAGATCAAAAAAATCGGGGAAAAAGCAAAGCTGCCGATGGAAGTATTCGTCCACGGCGCCTTGTGCGTTTCTTATTCCGGACAATGCCTGACCTCGGAAATGTGGGGTGGACGCTCGGCAAACCGCGGAGAGTGTGCCCAAGCCTGTCGCTTGCCGTATGACCTGATGGTAGATGGTGTGCAAAAGGATATGGGAAATATCGCTTATGTGCTGTCCCCGAAGGACTTGGCTGCCATCGATTTGGTTCCTGAGCTGATCGAAGCTGGCGTGACTTCCTTTAAAATTGAAGGTCGTCTAAAAACACCTGAATACGTTGCAAACGTCGTGAGTAAATACAACGCTGCCATCGAGCGTTATTTTGCCGGACAAGATACAGGACCATCCGAGGTAGAAGTACGCGAGCTGCAACAAAGCTTCTCTCGCGGGTTTACACACGGATTTTTGACCGGGACAAACAACAAGCAGCTCGTAGATGGATCGTTCCCGAAAAGCCGCGGTGTGTTTTTGGGAACCGTGAAAAAACTGCTTCCTACAGGCGTACTGGTGGACATCACTGCTCCTGTCAAACGCGGAGACGGAATCGTGTTCGACGCGGGTGACCCCACGCAAAAAGAAGAAGGCGGTCGCATCTACGATATTTTGAGCCGCAGTAAAAAAGTAGAAGGCGAAGTTTCCAAAGGCATGTACGAAATCGTCATGGGACGCAATGACGTAAATCTGAAACGTCTTCACGTCGGTGATCGCGTATGGAAGACAAGCGATCCTGAGCTGGATCGTCGCCTGCGCAAAACGTTTGAGACGGAAAAGCCTTATCGCACCTTCCCGCTGTCCGTTCACGTAAGCGGCAAGCTGGGTGAAAAGCTCAGCGTCACTTGGGTGGATAAACAGGAGAATCACGCTGTCAGTGTTCCTTCCGACGTGCTGCTGGAGACTGCTTTGAAGCGTCCTCTGACGAAGGAATTGCTGCACGATCAACTCAGCCGTCTAGGCGGAACTATTTTCCACCTGGAAGCTCACGATCTGACTGTCGATCTCGAAGGGGATCTCATCGTACCTGTCAGTGAGTTGAACCGGATGCGCCGTGACGCAGTCGAGCAGCTCGTGTTCCTGCGTTCCAAGCCGCCGATTTACCACCATCACGATATCAATGTATACGCGGACGTACCAACGAGCAAACCAGTGGAAAAACCACTCCTGACAGCTCTGTGCCGCTCGCTTGAGCAATTGGAAGCAGCTGCGCAAACAGATGTGGACTTCCTCTACGCTGACTTTGAATTCGTCAAGCAATATCCAGAGGGTGTCAAGCTGGCCCATAAGTACGGGAAAAAGATCGGGATTGCTACAATGCGCATTCATATGCCGGATGAAAACGGTGTCCTTGCCCTGATCGCAAAAAGCAAGCCAGACGCTATTTTGGTGCGCAACACGGGAGCACTCTATTACTACTTGTCTCGCCGTGAAGAAATCGACATTCCGCTCATTGGCGATTTCTCCTTGAATGTCGCGAACCACAAGGCAGTTGAGCTGTTCTTCGCAACAGGTCTTGACCGCGTTACGCCATCGTACGATCTGAACATCCAGCAGATGGTCGATCTGCTCAGCCGCTCGAACGCTGCGAACATGGAGCTGGTTATCCACCAGCACATGCCGATGTTCCACACCGAGCACTGCGTATACTGCACATTCATGAGTGAAGGTACTGACCATACAAACTGCGGAACTCCATGTGAGACCTCCCGCATTTCTTTGAAAGACCGCGTCGGTTTCTCTCACCCTATACGTGTGGATACCGGTTGCCGCAATACCGTTTATAATGCGATTGACCAGTCCGGTGCTGAGTACTTGAGCGAGTTCCGCTCCCTGAATGTCGGCAGCTACCGCATCGAGTTTTTGGAAGAAGAGCCAGAGCGCGTGAAAGAAGTAATCAGTCTGTATCGCAAGGCATTGCGCGGAGAAGTTAGCGGTACACACGTATGGCGTACCCTGAAGGCAACCAACCAGTTGGGCGTCACACGTGGGCAACTGACGAAATAAATACCAGCTTTGATGAGAGGAGAGAGAAAGTATGGCTGACCTGAATCAACCTACTGTAGAAAACCTGGCCGTTATTATCGAGGGCATCAAAGCAAAGCTGAACATGGCGAATACGGCGGTGATGCGCCCGGAGGATTTCGATCTCGTTCATTACGAGGATTTGCTGTACCTGTACAATATGGTGCAGAAAAAAGCGGCGTTTGGTATCAATGAAATGACCGCCATCGTTGAAGAGCTAGGTGCGATGAGAAAGCAATCCTAGTTTTTGCCCTGATCAAGTAAAGAAGCGTCGCTCCAGTATGTGGAGGGACGCTTTTTTGTGTGGTTTTATTTTTGCAAGGAAATGGTAAACGTATGGAACTTGATGTCCTTTCCATGCTTTTGTATCGTCTCGATTGCTGATTGGATCAGTGTTTCTTTCCCTTTGCCATCCATTTCGACACCACCACCGTTCGTAGGAAATGACATATATGGCGTGATCGTTAATTCTTTTACATCTGCTGTCACTGGGTCGAAACGTCTTGTACCCGTGAGATACTCTTTGCCGTCGGACTTTTTGCCTTGGCTACCGCCTGAGTACGCTCCCAGCTCGTTCCCTTTTTCATCAACCACCTTGAATTCCAAATAGCTCGATAAATACCCAATTTCCTCGGTTACTGCCTGGAAGCTCACAACCAGCCCTGCTGGACCCAGTGTGACATCCGAAACGGTCAGGTCAATGCCTCCAGCTTGTTGCTGGTGATTAATCGGAATGCGTTTCGTATCTGTACGTTCACTGATTGGTAGGGAGAAGCTCCACTTCTTGCCGTCCTCCCCCTGGAAGCTCAACCCTAGCTTGAACTCCTGAGGCAAGTCATTCATTGCGTCGATATCGACAATTCCGGTCGCAAGTGTCGGTGTGATTTGTGTTTGCTTGTTGCTTCCTGCGTATCCAAACGCTTCCCCGTTCACTGTCAAATCTGGTGAGGAGCCTAAATAATGCTCTCCGACTGCCTCCTTCGTTTCCAATGTGTACCCAATCGTAAAGCGTGTCCCATCATAGTAGACTTCATTGACGGTTATCGCATTGCCACCCACGTCCTGCGACTCGCCGATGACAGTCGTTAAGCCTTTTTCACTCGCTTGCTTCAATCCGCTGTCACCGTAAGTCGCGAATATCGATCCGATCAATGGCACCTTGGAGACTAGGTTTGCCATCGCGGGCGAGACAGCCGCTGAGCTAAACAAGATACCTAGAGCAACGACTGCAGCCCCTGTGCTATACACCAGCTTCGTTTTGTTTAGGCGTTTTCTTTGTGGCGCTACTTCTCGAACCGTTTTGGTGATAATGTCGTCCAGCTTCTCTGTAGGGACCGGAATGCGATCTACTTGCTCTTTATAGGCATGAATTTTTTCTCTCATGGAAATACTCCCCTTTCAGCTTCTTCCTTAATAGAGTAAGACCTCTGTGTATGTTCGTTTTCACGGTGCCTTCCGGGCAATCTAGAAAGGCTGCGATTTGCTTTACAGAATAGTCCTTATAAAATCGCAGCAAGAGAACCGTTACATACTTTTCTTCGAGCTCTCCCATTGCTTCCAAAAGGTCGATTCGTTCTTCCAGCCTTACACCTTCTGTATCTCGTATATTTTCGATCATGTCTTTACTCAGCGAAATTACCTTTCGCTTTTTTGCCAAATAGGCAATCGCCGTGTTGATCAAAATTCGCGTCAGCCATGTCGTAAAATATTGATCATCCTTTACGGTTGAAATGGAGATCAAAGCCTTATAGACCGTTTCCTGAAAAACCTCCAGCGCATCCTCTTCGTTGCGCGTGTACACGAAAGCCATCTTGTACAGATTGGCTTTTTCCTGGTGCATGAGCATTTGGAATGCCTCTGAATCACCGGTCTTGGCGCGTGCAACGAGACCAAGCGTTTTGTTCAATCTGTTCCCCTCCTTTTCTCCCCAGTTAGAGAAATCAGGACTGTAAAACGTTTCACATTTTTTACCGAAATGAAAAAAGCCTGCTCTCATAGTCTACCGGAGACTACGGAAACAGACTCTATCCGTTACACTTTTTTCAACACGATGACTGCGTTATGACCGCCAAAGCCAAAGGAATTGGACATGCCGATGGTGAGGGTAGCTCTGCGGGCTGTATTTGGCACATAGTCCAGATCGCAGGCCGGGTCTTGCTCCTCCTGATTGATCGTCGGGGGAATGATTCCTTCCTGCAAGCTCTTAATCAGGGCGATCGCCTCCGCACCCCCGGCTGCACCAAACATATGACCAGTCATCGATTTGTTGGCGGTGATCGGTACACGGTAAGCATCCTCGCCAAACAGCTTTTTGATCGCCAATGTCTCGGAGCGATCTCCGATTTCTGTGCTGGTAGCGTGCGCACTGATGACATCCACATCTGTCGTTTGCACCCCTGCTTCCTGGAGGGCCCATTTCATCGCGCGATAGGGACCGATTCCTTCTGGATGTGTCGCCACCATATGATAGGCATCAGAGCTTGCCCCGTAGCCAATCACCTCGGCATACATGCGGGCGTTTCTTTTCTTGGCGTGTGATTCTGATTCCAAAATCACAATTCCAGCACCCTCTGCCATGACAAACCCATCCCGCTTGGAATCAAATGGCCGACTCGCTCCTGCTGGATCATCATTTCTCGTTGACAATGCCGTCGCATTGCTAAAGCTGGCGAGAGATATGTCCGTCACTGCGGCCTCAGACCCCCCTGCGATGACGATATCCGCCCCGCCCGATCGAATGAGCCGGAAAGCCTCGCCGATGGACGTATTCCCAATCGAGCAAGCAGTAACAGGGGACATCGTCGGCCCGTACAGACCGTACTTGATGCTGATCATCGCTGCTGCCATGTTGGAGATGAGCATGGGAACTAGCGTCGGGCTAATCCGCTCTGGACCTCGCTCACGCAGGACATCATGCTGCTCAAGGAGCGTCTCTACCCCACCAATGCCAGAACCTACATATACCCCGATTCGCTCGCGGTCCAACTCGTCCAGCCGAAGCTCTGCATCCTCTAGCGCTTCTTCTACAGCAGCAAGGGCAAACTGGCAAAAGCGATCCATTCGTCGCGCCTCTTTGCGCCCAAACCGCTCTACCGGATCAAAATCTCGCACCAAACCGGCGATTTTCGTTTTATTACGTGCTGTATCAAAAGTGTCAATATGCGAGATTCCAGACTTCCCTTGGACGAGACTGTTCCAAAACTGCTTTACTGTATTCCCTATTGGGGAAATCACTCCCATACCTGTAACAACGACTTTTTCCATGGTAAGCCTCCTATTCAAGTGCCTTATGGGAATCATCTTGTCACACGGGTTATCCTATTACAAGTTGTTGTTTATCCTAGTATAATGAGTACTAGTCTAACAATCTTAACCAGTTGAGGAAATGGAGAGTGTACCATGAATCAGCAAACGCGTTTGCAAGCACTGTCTACTTTTTTGAAAGCGCAGCGCGCCAAAATCCTGCCACAATCGGTCGGGCTGGCTCCTGGGACGCGCAGAAGAACACCCGGGCTACGTAGAGAAGAGGTTGCTCAGCTTGCGGGGGTCAGCTCCACCTGGTATACATGGCTGGAACAAGGCCGCGACATCAAGGTCTCGCCTTCTGTTCTGGATGCGGTAGCGAGAGCCTTGCAGCTCACCGTCGATGAGCGCAAATATTTGTATGCGCTGGCACTAGAGACAGGCACGGGAGTCGGGCAAGGTTTGCCAAAAGATGAACCGCCGAAGATCAATCCTGCCCTGAAACGAATCTTAAAAGAGTTGCGCTCGTGTCCAACCATCATTTCAGATCGGCGCAGTCATATTGTGGGCTGGAACGAGGCAGCCGCACATGTCTTTCTCGATTTTGAACAAATCCCTTATGAAGAGCGAAATTTGATCCGCCTAGTGTTTACGCGAAAAGAATTGCGACGGCTGGCCGTTAACTGGGAGCATTTCGTCAGCGGCTTTCTCGCAATTTTTCGCGCGAATTATGGTCAGTATGTGGAGGACGAGTGGTATGAGCCGTTTTTAAGCGAAATGCGGCAGGTTCATCCCGACTTTCACGATCTATGGGAGCAAAGCCGCGTCAGCTCAGCCCCGGAGGTTTTACTGGAATTCCGTCATGCAAAGGCAGGGAAAATGCTCTTTGATCTGACTTCGCTGCAAGTTTCCGGGAGCGCGGATTTGCAGTGCAGCATTTACACGCCTGACCCGAATTCTGCAACGGAGACAAAGCTGCGGCAACTGATTGATCGGCCGGGTTCTTCTACCAAACCGTGACCGAAGGTCTTTCTAGTTTGAGTTAACATAGTGGAGGAGAAGAAAAAGCACAGTTCTCTTCGACTCTGACACGCCTGCATGGGGGATTGACTGTCCGTCTACACTTCAAAAAGGGGGCCGTCGAGCCAAAGCCACCCTACGAGCGGAAGGTTCTCGAGGAAGAAGTGTTCGACAAGCGTGGTCCCCTTTTTGAAGTTCCGACTGGGTAGGCGTTGTCAAGGTCTGCGAGCCCTGTGCTTTTTCTTCTCACTAGCCTTGTCCGTAGATCGAGGCCTTCTAAAACTTGCACGCAAAAGGAAAACCAGCCCAACGGCAAATGCCAGGGCTGGTCTCTTTATTAATGATTCACAATTCCTACGCGCGTCCCGGAGGAAGCAAGGCTTCCGACTTCCTCGCAACCTTCCTTCCAAAGCAAATAACGGATACTGTCTGCCAGCGCTTCCCAGCTCGCCTCGATGACGTTGGTGGAGACGCCGACTGTGCTCCACTTTTCGCCGTTGCTCGAGGATTCGATTAGGACACGTACTTTTGCGGCAGTCGCGCCGTTTTCATCCAAGACACGCACCTTGTAATCTTCCAGCTGCATTTTTGCAATGCACGGGTAGTAGCCTTCCAATGCTTTTCGCATGGCATTGTCCAGTGCGTTCACCGGACCATTGCCATCAGCTGCCGTATGGACAGACTCCCCGTTCACACGCAGCTTCACAGTCGCCTCCGACGTGATCGATTGGACGGCTGCCTTTTCCAGCATGATTTTGAAGGAGTCCAGCTTGAACAGATTTTTCATCTTTCCAGAGGCTTCCAGCAGCATCAGTGTTAGCGAAGCCTCTGCTCCTTCGTATTGATAGCCTTGGAATTCGCGCTCTTTGATGTGTGTAATGATTTCTCTCGCCTTTTCGCGATCCAGCGACAGATCGATCTCCAGCTCTTCCATTTTGGCGAGCAAATTGCTTTGTCCTGCGAGCTCTGAGACGAGTACGCGACGTTTGTTGCCGATGTTTTCTGGCTCGATGTGCTCGTACGTTTTCGGGTCGCGCATCACGGCACTTACGTGAATACCACCCTTGTGAGCAAAAGCACTATAACCGACAAACGGTTGGTTGTTCGGCATCGTCATGTTGGCAATTTCCGCTACATAGCGCGACAGCTGTGTCAGCTCCTGCAATTGATCAGTGCTCACACAGTGAAAGCCGAGCTTGAGCTGCAAATTCGGAACCACGGAGATCAGGTTGACGTTCCCACAGCGCTCACCGATGCCATTAATGGTTCCTTGTACTTGCTGTGCGCCCGCTTGAATCGCAGCTAGCGCATTGGCAACTGCCACTCCGCTGTCATTATGCGGATGGATGCCTACAGGCGTCCGTAGATGGCCCACAGTCGTTTTGACAATATCATAGACTTCATGCGACAGTGTCCCACCATTTGTATCACAGAGAACAATCCAGTCAGCTCCAGCTTCTTCTGCCGCTTCCAGCACCCGCAATGCATAGCGCGGATTCGCCTTGTACCCATCGAAGAAATGCTCTGCCAAAAAGAGAGTCGTCAGTCCGTTTTCTTTTAAAAATGCGACCGAATCAGCGACCATGCGCACGTTTTCTTCCAATGTCGTCTTGAGAGCATCCGTCACGTGCAAGTCCCATGATTTCCCGAAAATCGCCGCCGCGCCTACCCCGCTTAAGATCAACGCTTGCAGATTGTCATCATCCGCCGCTGCTACATTCGGTCTACAGGTACTGCCAAAAGCCGTTACCTTTGCGTGCTGCAGCGGAATCTCCCGGATACGCTCAAAAAAAGCCATGTCCTTTGGATTGCTGCCTGGCCAACCGCCTTCAATAAAATCGATACCAAACTGATCCAGCCGCAGTGCGATCTTTATCTTGTCTTCTACCGACAGGCTGATCCCTTCTCCCTGCGTACCATCTCGCAGGGTCGTATCATACAGATACACCTTGCTATTCATGTTTCTTCTCCACCTGTTCTGTTATTTTTCTGAATAATCACATCATTCAAACCGTTAGACGATACCCAGTATACCACAGCCCAAATGGAAAGAAAACGCAGGAAAATAGAGGTTTTTTCTATGTCCGTGGGGTGCGGACAAATGCGACGGTTTGTTTGATCGCAGCTTCCAACGGAGCCGATGTTCCTGCAAACGGATGACGCGTGTTAAATGTATGATCTCCGCCTTCTATCCAGTGCAGCTCGCTGTTTTTGGCAGCCTGATGAATTCTTTTTGCACCCTCTACCAGACGGACATAATCTTTTTCTCCTGTGATGATGCTCAGTGGTTGTTCCATCGTAGAAACACGTTCCAAAATATCGTATTGTTGGCGATTGCTGTCCACGTCCTCGATCACGACTCTCGTGATTGGCATATCTTGACCGGTTCGCGCATTCGCTATGTATCCGACGCCTGTCTCTTCTATTTGTTGGCGCAGCTTCTCGTCGAACAAATCGACATGGGCGATTCCGTTCCAGGTCACAATCCCTGCCACATGCGGGTTATTTGCTCCGAATAAAATCGCATCACCGCCGCCCTTGCTATGTCCCAATACGTACAGCTTCGTTTTGTCCACATAATCGGGTACAGGAAGCTCGCCTGACAAAATCCGTTCCGTCAACGCTTGCAAATCAGCCAGTTCACGCGCATACGTATTGCGCCCGAATTTCTCCAGCTCATCGAACTCCGTCAAGCTCTCCCCTACGCCATTGCAGCTAAAGTTAAAGCGAATCGTGGTAATGCCTTGCTTGGCGAGCTCATCGGCTACGAAGGGAAAGCTTCCCCAATCCTTGAAGCCTTTAAAGCCATGGCAAAATAGCAGTAGCGGCTGTGCTGAACCCGCCGCTTCCTCCGTATGAATGTCTCCTCGCAGCGTCAACTCCTCGTCGAGTGCGATGGAAAATGATTGCTTTTGCATGTGCGTTTCACCTCTTGTGCATTTTTTTATTATTATGCCGTGTCCCCCTCTGAAAAGAAACGGAAATACCAAAAAAAGAGACCTTCCTCTATGGAAGATCCCTCAGTCGCTCAGACTTCTCTTTATTAACGAGATACAACGCATACTCCAACGGCCGTCGAACCGCCATCTTATATCGCTTGTGCTGACGCATCTGCTTGAAAATTTCTCTGCCTGGCTTCGGATTGATTTCGATAATCCACACCTTCCCGTGAATATCAATCCCCAGATCAAAGCCAAACTCCATCATCAGGCCGAAATGCTCTTCAATGCGTGTGACAGTCTTGCTCGCGAGCTCCTTGCATTCCAGCACAATCCGCTCTGCCATTTCCTGACCAAATCGTTTGACCAAAAAGGAAACAGCAGGTAAAGCGGTTCCCCCTCCATGCAAATTCGAGGTGGACGATTGTAACGGCCCAACGCGAATGCCCATCCCGGTCAAACACCACTGACCCTTCCCGTCCTTTTGCACGAGTAGGCGAGCATCAACTGTTCGCTTGGGAACCAGTGACAACCGTAGCCCCTGTTGAAGAAAAAACTGCTCGTTTCCGCTCTTCTCATTCTTCATCCAATGCTCCAGCCGCTCGCACACCTCTGTGAGCGTCGCCAGTTTTTCGCAGCTTTTGGCTTGCTTCTTGGTCCTGCCATGCAAAAGGTAGCGACCTGCTCGTTTCTCCACACGCAGTATGCTTCTGCCACCTGTGCCGTTTGTCGGCTTGAGATAAACCAGACGATGATCGGCAAGCATCGCATCAAGCGTTTTTCTGTCGTAGGGGAGTGTTTCGGGAAGCCAGCGCTGTAGCTCAGGATCTTGTATCAAAATCTGATGAACGACATATTTGTTCGAGAAGCGGTTATTCGCATAACGAAACCAGTCTTGCTTGCGAAATGGCAAATAGGCACGATGCTTGGGCAATGGGTAGTAGCGATAACGGTCGATGACAATATCGGGCCAGGCAAAACACTCTCGTCTCCACTTCGTGCCATCTGGTACAAAACCGTTGATCCGCTTTTCTGCAAACTGGACATCTTGTGGGCTAAACAAAAAAACCTCTGCCCCCATTTCTCTCCCTTCCTCAACCAGCCTTCGTAAAAAGCCGGGCTCGACAAAGCCTGATTCTCCTCGGTAGGTCAGTACGCCTATCCGTTTTCTCACCGAAAGGCCACTCCCTCCCTTGTTCAATTTTCTAGCTAGCCTCGTATAGCTTATGGTTGAAAGCAAAAAAAGCGCCTTTGTCCTATGTAGGCAAAAGCGCATCTTTCATGAGTTTTCTTATTGTTGATGTGTTTCCAAATAGTGCAACGCTGTTCGTCCCAAGAGCTCGCCTGCGATCAGCATGGCATCCTCGTCGATATCAAAGCGGGGATGGTGATGTGGATATCTCGCCAATTTTTCCGGATTGCCTGCCCCTACGAACAAGTAAGCGCCGGGCACCTTTTCCAAGTAGTAAGAAAAGTCCTCGCCACCCATCAACGGCTTCATCGATTCCACGCGACCAGCTCCGAATGCAGCAATGGCTGCCTCCTGTGCGATCGCTGCTTCTTTTTCATGGTTAATGACGGCTGGATACCCTCGATCGTAGACAACCGTAGCGCTGCCTCCCATCATGGCAGCTGTCCCCTCCGCAATTTCTGTCAGGCGCTGCTCCGCACGATCGCGGACGTCTGGCAAAAAGGTGCGGACAGTCCCTGTCAAACGACAGCTATCTGCGATGATGTTCGTACTGTCTCCCCCATGGAACGTCCCCACGGTTACTACCACACTCTCTAATGGGCTGACGTTGCGGCTGGCAATTGTTTGGAGATGACCGACAATTTGTGAACCAATCACAATGGAGTCGACGGTTTCTTCTGGAACAGCACCGTGTCCTCCTCTTCCTTTGATCTCGATGGAAAAGTCGTCCGTATTCGCCATGAGCGGACCTGCACTAATATACACCTTGCCCACAGGGAACATCGACCAGAGATGAACGCCAAAGATCGCATCGACGCCATCTACAGCACCATCCTGAACCATTTGGGTAGCTCCACCCGGATTTTCCTCTTCCGCATGCTGAAAGACAAAGCGAATTTCTCCGGCAAACTGCTCACGATGTGCTGCCAACACAGAAGCGAGTCCTAACAGCTGAGAAGTGTGCGCATCATGTCCACACGCATGCATGACGCCAGGTACGGTAGATTTATACGGCACCTCTTTTTGATCCTGAATCGGCAATGCGTCAAAATCCGCACGTAACGCGACGACCTTTCCCGGGCGACCTCCGCGCAAAACGCCGATGACTCCTCTACCGCCCACGCCTGTGCGAACCTCATCAAAATGAAGTCCTCTCAATATTTCGGCAATAAGGGCTGGGGTCTTCTCTTCTTGAAAGGAAAGCTCGGGATGCTGGTGCAGATGACGCCTCCAGCTAATGATTTGCGGCTCCATCTCTTTGAGCAGCTCTTTTAATTGTTCCTGCAAGGCCATGGTTTTTATTCCTCCCACTGGATGCACCATTCTTCTTTCATCATAGCAGAATCATGGGCCAAATGGGGAGCTTGACTAATCCAGAGCGAGCATGCTGCGTTTTCGCTTCTCAAAAACCGCAAAGCTCGTATAGCCTACTCGTTTCAACTGCGCTCGAGCCTCGTCCAACTGCTGACCGACTTGCTCAGGTGCAGTAGCGCTAGACGCCAAGGTAATGGGCACCTCATTCTGGAACAAAATTTCCAGAAAGCGATAACTGGGCGAAAATTCTCGGAACTGACTCGCCAGACCGTAGCCTGTATTGATTTCCGTCGCAATCTCCCTGCGTCCAAGAGCTCGAGCCACACGCTGATAATACGGCAATAGTGCCGTTTCATCCGGTCGCACACCAAACGCTTTGATGCCATCGATATGGGCAATGACATCGAATAATTGCGATTCGATCGCCTGCTCCAGCTTATCAAAATAAAGGCTGTACAATCCGATTAGTTCCTGTCTTCCAAAGCGTTCTCGTGCATCCTGGATCGAATAGCCCCAGCCTTCCAGAAAATGTACGGCCCCTATGCACACATCCCAAGGATATTGATTGATGACATGACGCAGTGTCTCTTCTCCACCTGAAAAATAATCCAGTTCAATCCCGACACGCAGGTCAATCCCGTCCTCCGCCCAACGAAGCCGCTCTTTTTGCATGAAAACAACAAAGCTGTCCAGAGAGTCATTTGCGACCTGACTCAGCCATTTGCGCTGCGCCGTCCCCAAGCGATCAGCGCCGATGTGCACATGCTGCTCGTAGTACGGCCGATACTCAAGAAAACGATATAAGTGCTCCACCACGCAAACTTGCTGAATCCCCGCCTGTTTGGCACGTAATCGATACAATTCAAGCCAGTCCCGTGAATACGGGCCTTGTTGAAGGCGCTCAGCCAACCCATTGGTCAGCATACTAGCCCATTTTCGGCTCCCCTTCACTTCGGCATGCTCCACAAGGGGACGCAATGATTCCGCTTGCTTGAGCAACCAGTCCAGCGAATACGGCCCTTCCTCCAGATGGACGTGAAAGTCTACCTTCATCCCGATCACCTCCTTGGGTTCGTCCCTGCTATTTTCTATCGTTTATATGCTTGTGGTTCCATACATATGTCGAGTATTCACATGACGAACGACTAAGCAAAAGAGGTGAAAAAAGAACAAAAAAATGCCTCAGCAACGAGGCATTTTCGATTATCAGCTATTTTTTCGTTCATACACGTAAAACGCATGCGGATGAACGTTCTTCTCATCCACGATACCCTCACGCTTGTCCACCAAGGTGTAAGCATCGCGATCCCATGCTGGGAAAAACGTATCGCCCTCAGTTTCCAAATCGATCTCCGTAATGTACAGCCGATCAACAACATCGAGGAACTGACGATAAATTTCCGAGCCACCAAAGATGATGACATCACCCAGTGCGAGCACTTCTTCCTTCGTATGGACGACATCTACACCTTCAGGGTGAAAGTCCTGGCTGCGTGTCAGGACGACATTTCTGCGGTTAGGCAGCGGCTTGCCGATCGATTCGAACGTTTTGCGTCCCATGACGATCGTTTTGCCTGTCGTTAATTCCTTCACATTTTTCAAGTCTGCAGGTAGGTGCCACGGCATGTCCCCATCTTTTCCGATGACTTGATTGCGGGCATAGGCAACAATCAGGCTGATCATACGGCCACCTCGCCTTTGATGTGCGGGTGGGATTCGTAGCCGACGATTTCAATATCTTCGTATTTGAAGTCAAAAATCGAAGTCACTTCTGGATTGAGTACGAGCTTCGGCAGTGGTTTCGGCTCACGAGTGAGCTGGAGCTTGACCTGCTCGATATGGTTGAGATACAGATGAGCATCACCGATCGTATGAACAAAATCGCCCACTTCAAGTCCAGTGACATGCGCCACCATATGCGTCAGCAATGCGTAGGAAGCGATATTAAACGGCACACCCAAAAATGTATCGCCACTGCGCTGATACAGCTGGCAGGATAGCTTGCCATTCGCTACGTAAAACTGGAACAACAGATGACAAGGCGGCAATGCCATCTTGTCCAATTCAGCCGGATTCCACGCGCTAACGATCAAGCGGCGAGAGTCCGGATTGCGTTTAATCTCATCAATGACCCATTGAATCTGGTCCACTGTTTTGCCGTCGCGTCCCGCAAAGGAACGCCATTGGCTTCCGTATACCGGGCCCAAATCTCCGTTTTCATCGGCCCATTCGTTCCAGATCCGCACGCCGTTTTCCTGCAAGTAGCGGACATTGGTATCGCCTGATAAAAACCAGAGCAATTCGTGGATGATCGATTTCATATGCAGCTTTTTCGTTGTGACCATTGGAAAGCCTTCACTCAGATCAAAACGCATCTGATGCCCAAAAACACTGGTCGTTCCGGTGCCTGTCCGATCCTCTTTTGTGACACCCTCATCTAAAATGCGCTGGCACAAATCCAGGTATTGTTTCATCGTCCATCTCTCCTTCCATCTCATCTATTTTACCTGACCCAGACGAAAATGAAAGATCGGAATGTCATGATATAATAAATGGATAAATGTAGAAAGCGGGATTCGGGATGGAAGGTATATCTTCTACGGCTATAAAGCCCTTATATAAACAAATAGCAGTGCAAATCGAGCAAAGAATCAGCAGTGGTGAATTCGGTCCTGGCAGCTATTTGCCCTCGGAGCGCACCCTGGCCAAGGAACTGAACGTCAACCGTTCGACCGTCGTCGCGGCATACGATGAGTTGCAAGCAGCAGGTATGATCGAGCGCATTCAAGGAAGTGGTACTATTGTCAGCCAAGATATTTGGGGACTCGCACGGACACGCGTTCCGAACTGGCGTCATTTGACGGAGTCAGGGTCGTTTCGCCCGAATTTACCGTTGATTCGCAAAATCCGTCGTGAAACACAGGAAAATGAGTTGATTGATTTGGCGAGTGGCGAGCTCTCGACCGATCTCGTCCCCAATCAAACACTTCAGCAGCTCATGACCCCCGATGACTTCCCCACTCATCTCGGCTATGAGCATCCGCAGGGCAATTGGGCTTTGCGAGAGACATTGAGTCTCCATATGAAAACATGGCGAAGCATCGCAGCACCTGCTACCTCGATCATGATCACGTCAGGAGCGCAGCAGGCTCTTCACCTCGTCGTTCAATGCTTGTTAAAGCCAGGAGATGCGGTAGCCATTGAGGAGCCGTCTTACTGTTATTCCTTGCCGCTTTTTCATTCCGCTGGCTTGCGTACCTTCTCACTGCCTGTCGACCGGGACGGAATCGACCCAAAGCACTTGGCACAGCTGCACCGCCAGCACCGCATCAAAATGGTTTTTCTCAATCCGAATTATCAAAACCCGACAGGGACACTGCTTTCATTAGAGCGTCGCCAGGAATTGCTCGCGTTCTCCTATGAAAACGGGATTCCGATCATCGAGGATGATCCATATAGCTTGACCAGTTTTTCAAGAGAGCCCGTCCCAACCTTAAAATCGCTGGATCAACACGGAACAGTACTCTACATCAGCTCTTTGACCAAAATCGTAGCCTCAGGTCTGCGGATCGGCTGGATCGTAGGGCCGCCTACTGTCATGGAAAGACTGGCAGATGCGAAACAGCAGTTTGATTTTGGACACAGCATTTTTCCGCAATGGCTCGCGAATCGCTTTCTCGGATCACCTCAGTTTGTGAGTCACATCGATCTTCTGCGAACAGAGCTATCCTTGCGGCACGATCAGCTTGTCTCCTCGCTTCAAGACAAGTTCGGTGACCAAGTAGAAATGGTCGGTTCAGAAGGAGGCATTCACTTGTGGTGTAAATTCAAAGGGGAATGGAGCGGCGAAACTCTTCTCACAGAATCAGTCAAACGGGGAGTTGTCTTCGTTCCGGGACATCTTTTCGGGGCAGAGCAAGGATATGTCCGCTTCACCTTTGGCAGAGCTACCACAGATCAGATCCCTGAGGCAGTTTCGCGCTTAGCGGATGCATTCATGGCAAGTGGATGGGCAAAATAATCCCCAAGTGGATGGCAACATTTTTGTACGGTCGGTATATGATCGAAGTAGGCTACCGTATGCATCCTCGTGTATATCCAGCAGGATGACTGTGCCATACAGAAAGGACTGGCTGTTATGAGTATTTTGCCTTTCATTATTGCTATTATTGTACTTGTTCTTATAGGTCTGGTCGTTACGATTAAAATCGGAATTAACCCATCTGAATCCAAAGTACGAGGCTTTAAACAACGCTCCCGCAATTTGTTGATCATTTACGGCATCATTACGATCGCTCTGGTCATTGCACTGTCAGTCTTTCTCTACAACAACCTTTGATCAATCCCGATCGCAACATGACATAAATAAGACGCCGTCTGCCTTGTACAGGTATGACGGCGTTTTTGAATCGAAGGAAGTCCTTCGTCATGTGTGTTTAGAAGATGATACCTTTTTTACACGACTTTCCTCGCTACATTGGCTGCTTGTAACCCCCGCTGTCCATTCACAATCTCAAAAATCACCTGCTCGCCTTCCTCCAAATTCCGGTAACCTTGCCCCGTGATCGCAGAATAGTGTACGAATACATCAGGTCCTCCATCGCGCTCAATAAACCCATAGCCCTTTTCTTTGCTGAACCATTTTACTTTCCCTTGAATCATTGTGTTTCCTCCCTGTAATCAATGCAGCTCTTACGCTTACCTCATCATATGCGGATGCGAAGTCAGTGGATATACGGTAAAATAAATAAAGTAAGAATCGTCACGCCAGAAAGGAGTGAACCACATGAAAAAAGTTTTGATTGTTGCATGCGCGCTGCTGCTCACTGCCTGCTCCGAAATATCCGAAGGCGTCCAAACCGCCCAGCAAGCAGTAGAAACAGGACAGCAAGCGATTGAGACAGGCAAACAGGCTGTCGAAGCGGGACAACAAGTTCTCGAAGCCGGCAAGCAACTGGCTGAGTCTGAAGTCGCCAAACAACTACAAACATACCTCCAGCAAAAATACGAATCCTCTGAGGCATTGCGTAATGCCATGTTCAGCGGAGATGGTCAGTTGCTCGTGGAAGAATTGCAAAAGACCGAGCTAGCGAACTTCAGCTTTTACAAATCTGACATGTTTGGTGTTGAATATACAGGCACGCTCTCTGCCGATGGTACTTTCAAAGTGCTTAAGCACGATTTGAACAATCAGGGTGCGGAGCCTACTGTCGTAAAGGAATTCAAAGTAACACTCGACGGAAACGGTCAGGTTCAAGTACAGTAATTTGGAAAACATTTCAAGAAAAGCCTGCGATCAATCTTCGCGGGCTTTTTCGTGTTATTAAAAAACTTTTTATTGAGGCTCTACATAATTTTCTGTGTTTCCTTATAGATTTTTATAATTGGGCATGATAACGTGTAAGATGTTCATATAAAATTCATAAATACTAAACACAAAGAGGTGATGCCAATGAATATGCTGCTCGCATCTATTATTGTGTACATGGCAGGTATGCTGTTAATCGGCTATTATGCCTACAAACGTACCTCCAATCTGACTGACTATATGCTTGGTGGTCGATCGCTGGGTCCAACTGTAACCGCTCTCAGCGCGGGTGCATCCGACATGAGTGGCTGGTTGATGATGGGTTTACCAGGTGCCATGTTTGCCCAAGGTCTTAGCGCATCATGGATTGCGATCGGTCTGACTCTCGGCGCTTATGCCAACTGGCTGTACGTCGCTCCCCGCCTTCGTTCGTATACGGAGGTTGCCAACAACTCGATTACGATTCCTGCTTTTTTGGAAAATCGTTTCGGAGATGCGTCTCGGATGCTTCGTCTTGTCTCGGCTCTTGTTATTATGATCTTTTTTACTTTTTACGTCTCATCTGGTCTCGTTTCTGGAGGCGTGTTGTTTGAAAACACCTTCCACCTGAGTTATCAAACCGGACTATGGATTGTCGGATTGGTCACCATTGCTTACACATTGTTTGGCGGCTTCCTCGCTGTAAGCTGGACGGACGCTGTACAAGGACTCATTATGGTCATCGCACTCATTCTCGTTCCGCTTGTGACCGTTCTTACCGCAGGCGGATTGGGAGAAACATTTACGGAGATCCACGCTGTCGATCCCTCTTTGCTCGATATTTTTAAAGGGACGAGCCTGATCGGCATCATTTCCTTGTTTGCATGGGGACTCGGCTATTTCGGACAACCGCACATTATCGTTCGCTTTATGGCGATCACGTCCACGAGTGAGATCAAAAAAGCACGCAGCATCGGTATGGGCTGGATGATTTTCTCCGTCGCTGGCGCCATGCTGACAGGTCTGGTCGGTATCGCCCTGTACTCCAAGCAAGGCTGGACGTTGAGCGATCCTGAGACGATCTTCATCCAGCTGGGTACGATCCTGTTCCATCCACTCATTACCGGCTTTTTGCTGGCGGCGATTTTGGCAGCAATCATGAGTACGATTTCCTCTCAGCTGCTCGTCACGTCCAGCTCCTTGACCGAGGATATTTACAAAACCTTTTTCAAGCGTTCTGCCACTGACAAAGAGCTGGTCACGATTGGCCGCCTGTCCGTCTTGCTCGTATCTGTCGTCGCCTTTTTACTCGCCTTGAATAAAAATGACACGATCCTCGATCTCGTCGGATATGCGTGGGCCGGATTCGGCGCTTCGTTTGGGCCTGTCATTCTGCTCTCCCTCTATTGGAAGCGCATGAACAAATGGGGTGCTCTCGCGGGTATGGTCGCTGGCGCACTTACCGTTATCATCTGGACTCGTTTTGATGTACTGAAGGACTTCCTTTATGAGATGGTTCCCGGCTTTGCCATTAGCCTGCTCGCCATCGTAGTTGTCAGCCATTTGACCAGCAAGCCTTCAAATGAAGTAACCTCTCAGTTTGATGAGTACCAAAAAAGCATGAAATAATCCTTGCCGATAAATGCCAAGCAGCCTATGCGCTGGACAACTGCCCTGTCCCACGCCATAGGCTGCTTTTTTCTGTTGAAACGATTTGGGACCCTCATCGTAAATCATCCATAACCCCACAAAAAGGAGGGACAAAAAACGAATGATGATGATGTCCGGCTTGATTATTGGCGTATCCCTTTTGATTTTTGGCATGCTCGGGATGGCTTGCTACCGCTTTTTTGTGCAAAAGAAACCAGTCGAGCATTACTACACCCCGCTAGATCGCGTGTTCGGGCAAACGCCAGTTGAATTCCATGAGCAAAAGATCGAAAAGAAAGAATCAGAGGAAAAAGAAGGGGATGACAAGGATAAGAACGAGAAGATTCGGCAAAAGCGCAGATCATAATGAAAACCAAGCTTCTGCCAAACGACCGATTCCTACCGCAATGTCTTGTTCCTCCACTCCGCCAAATCCAACGATGATTCGCGGTCGTGCATTTGTCGGATCATTGGCCCAATTATGGCCGCTCGGATAAACGCGAACATCGGCCGCACGCGCCAGGTCGATCAGCTCCTTCTCCGTTCGGGAAGTATCTACCTCGAGCAAAATATGCAGCCCTGCTGACTGTCCCAAAACTCGGACTTCCCGGGGCATGTAGGTCTGTATCGCCCGAAGCAGTGCATCGTGCTTGCGGTGATAGACGGTGCGCATTTTTCGGACATGCTTTTCCCAATATCCTTTATGCATGAACAACTGCATACTTCGTTGCAAATGGCGGGAAACCGGAGAAGGATACGCCTGGAATGCTTCCAAATATCGCCCGAGCAACTGCCTCGGAAGTACCGTATAATCCAAGCGAAGTGCTGGAGAAAATGCTTTGGAAAAATTGCCGATATAAACAACACATCCGTCCCGATCCATCCCTTGCAAAGATGGCGTAGGGTGTACATTGTAGCGGAATTCGCCATCGTAATCATTTTCGATGATGATTCCGTTCTTTCTCTTTGCCCATTGCAGCAATTGCTGACGCTGACCGACTGGCATCACCATCCCATACGGAAATTGATGGGCAGGCGTCGTGTACACGACCGTTGCTTTGCTTTTCTCCAAAGCTTCAATGGACAGGCCCTCTTCCGCTAGCGGGATGGGCACGACCTCATAGCCGTGATGGGAAAAGACGATCCGTGCATCTGCATAGCCAGGCTCCTCGATCGCCACCACACGATGCCGATCTGCCAAGAGCAGACATAAAAAGCTGAGAGCCTGCTGTAATCCGGTGCCGATGATGATTTGCTCAGGCCGACAAATGAGCGTACGTGCTCTGCGCAAATATGTACTGAGCTCTTCTCGGAGCTCCCACTCTCCTTGATCATCCCCGTAAAAAGAAAAGTCCTCCGGATAGATATCTAGCGCTTCCAGCATGCAAGAACGCCATGCAGCGTAAGGAAAGGACTTCGTATCGATGACAGAGCCATGAAAGTTGTAGCGACAGGTGAGATGCTCCCCTTTTTTCTTTTTCAAGATGGACGAATACAAGGCAATTTCCTCATCCTGATCCAGTGGCTCTGACCATCTCTCGATCTCGGCAGCAAAAAAGCCGCTCCGCTCCCGGCTCACGATGTAGCCTTCTGCGAGCAGTTGCTGATAGGCTGCCTCAATCGTATTTTTTCCGACTCCGCTCGCTTTCATCAACTGACGGATCGACGGCATCTTGGTTCCGGACCGTATCTCTCCTGATGCAATCCGTTTTCTCAATTGCTTGTATAGCTGTTGATACAGAGGTTCTTTGCTCTGTGCATCCATGATCGGCATGTACTCCATCAGCGGCCCTCCAATCTGTTCCCATCTAACTCTTTTAAACTGTCACTGTGTATAGGAGCAGTTCTCTTTTACAATGATTGTACCAGATTCACCCATACGAAAGGAGAACAAGTCATGCGTATTCATTTGCAAGGAGAAAAGGTCGTTCTGCGGGATATTCGAGCAGAAGATTTGGATACCATCTACTATTGGAAGTACGAAGCAGAGGATCGTGAACATCTCAATTGGAATGGCCCCTACAAACCTCTTGATCCGTACACAAAAGAAGAGTATCGCGACCTCCCACGCCATCAGGAGTCTCTTGCTCTCGTTGGGACAGGTGCACCAAGAACCGAACTGATG
The DNA here is from genome assembly GCF_028369215.1 of Brevibacillus sp. AG. NCBI lineage: Bacteria > Bacillati > Bacillota > Bacilli > Caryophanales > Paenibacillaceae > Brevibacillus > Brevibacillus sp. AG. The sequence goes on from NZ_JAQMYO010000005.1 coordinate 305,877, forward strand.
ATTGAGATTGACGGCGAGCTAAAGGGCAGTGTCGGTCGCTACTGGGTATCTGAGGAGACGAACTGGTGCGAAATTGGAATCGTTATTTATGACTCCCGCTATTGGCAGAATGGTTATGGCCGGGAAGCCTTTCGGATGTGGATCGATTACTTGTTCACCCACATGGATACTGTCCGTTTAGGCATTGGTACGTGGTCCGGCAACGAACGGATGATCAAGCTGGCTGCTCACATGGGAATGGTGGAAGAAGCGCGAGTACGCAAAGCAAGGATTGTACGCGGTGAATATTTCGATGCGATTAAGATGGGGATATTGCGAGAGGAATGGGAGAATCGGAAATAAAAATATTTATAACAGGAATACACAGATAGATCTTATTGCCTATAAATACTTCCAGTATTCGCAACTTTCTATCTATGACTTGTGACCAATTCCAATCCGATATCTCAATGTGTGGGTATTATTCCCTTTTTATATATAGATTGGATATCATTCATCTTTTTTCACCATGAGCATCTTCCATCTGTATAGGAAACTGCCTGTGAGGAGGAGACTGAATGCCACATATTGAAGATATCACCGTCCAAAAGTCGAATGCCGAACGCAAGAGCTACGTGGTTGTTGGTGCCATTTTATCGTGCAGCAGCGGAAGTCAGTTAAGTCGGCTAAAAATGCCCTTCAGTCATGGTGTTTTTGTAAAAGGCAAGCCGCAAATGAACATTATGGACTTCGTTCCAAACGTCAATATCATGTCATTTGGAAAGTGCAATAACTTGAAGAATCCCGCCGTCGCTTCTGCCACCGCAGCTAATAATGGTGTACTAAAGCCGATGCCGTGCACACCTGTGATGAACATGCCATGGATAGATGGCAAACCGGACAAAATGGTCGGTGGACACCCCGCATTGTTGAACAAATCCACAAATATGTGTTTCCATTGCGGACTCATCAAGATTGAAGACGACGGGCAGGATTTGGGTGGTGTTACGACAGGGCATCGGTCGTCAGGAAATAGTGGACCACCAGCCGCCATTTTTGGACAAGGAGCAGCTTGCGAGAAGCCACAGGAAAAGCCAACCATGTGGGACAATTTCGTCAAAGGAATATCAAAATTGGGAGACGTTCCTGCTGACATGCAAAAAGCGGCAAGTGAACTGCCTGGGGCCCTAGAAAAAGCTGCAAATGATTTGCCAAAAGGTTTTCAGAAGGCGGCAGAGGGTTTACCTAAGGGCGTGAATGTGTTTGTAAGGGAAGGCTATATTGAGCCGATGCAAGAGGACTTAAATACGTTGCGGGACGATAAAATCAATATCGCGGATGGACTTGCAATCGGTGGGCTTGCCCTGCATGCACTTACGCTTGGGAGAAGTAAGAACATCGGAAAAATAGTGGAAACAGCAAGAAAAGGAAATAAAAGCAAAGGTTATGGTCTAACAAGAAACACTAGTCAATCTTCTGATTCTATTGATCCAGTTAAATTTGATAGGATGAAAAAAGCTTTTGAAAAACAGGGTGGTGTCATTGACCAATCTGAAGAAGCTATTAGATATTTAGATTATCGTGGAGCAGAAGCTGTGACTTGGAACGAAAAGACAATCCAATTGAGGCAGAATCCTACAACATCAGCAGTATTTGAAGAATTTATTCATACTGCACAATACAGAGCAGGCAAAATTCCTGATCAACGGCCAAGGACAGTACTAACAGTTGAGATTGAAGCGCTGAAAAATTAATTAAATTTAGAAAGGTTTACGGAATTCCTAATATCGAAACTACAGCTACTATAGATAGATTAAGGAAAATGAGAAAAGAATTTAAGACATTAGAGGACTGAGGCGAAGAATATGTTTTCTATTGAGGTAAAAGCAGCGTTTTATATTAAGGTAGCAAATATTGTCGCAATTGAAGGGAAACCACATGGTAACCTTAGCTCTAAGATTTTATATGATGCTAATGATAAGTTGAAATTATACAATGTTAAGGGAGTTGCGTTAGTCAATAGGACTGAGTTCATAAGTCCAACTGAATCAATAACAATTCAACTTGAGCCTGGAGATTATCGGGCTGAGGATTTAATAGGGAAGACACTAGTCAACTTGAATGAATCGTAATGGTGAAGTATTGCATGTATTCATTATTTAATCGGCCCTCTACTATCTCCTATACTGAATAATTTCCTTTCTTTACATGTAACATGCTCCACTTACCATCTTAAAAAGAAAAAAGGGCAATCCCCTCGTCTTTAAAAGACCTGGGAACTGCCCTTTTCATTTTCCCACCAAACCGGAACTACGCCAACTCAGCCGCTACACGACTCACTTTTGCCACCAGCTCGTCGAGATCAATGTTCATCTCCAGAGCTGCAAACAGACCTGTGAAATACTCGTTGATCTGGTCGATGACGCGATTGCGCTCATGCGCCACCAGCTCTTGGAACAGCGTAGAAAACTGCTCATCCAGCTGCTTGTTTCCGATTTCTACATACCCGCTCACTGGTTCTTGCATGCGCTTTTCCAGTTCTTCACGCATTTTCACTTTGCCATCCTGCTCGAAAAAGTCTTTGGTGTTCTTGAACAAGGAAATCGCTGATGCAAATGCAGATTCGGCTACTGGCAGTTCGTTAGCAAAGGACAGTGTTTCCACCTGTCGCTGCTGATATGGTGCCAAGGTCAACCCTGCTGCGTAGCCTTGTGCATCCTTTTGCCACGCTGCAACAAGTGATGTCCCCTGCTTGTTCGTGAATTTCTCCAAACGAAGGGTAGTCGCTCTCAGTTCCTGCGCCAAATCGTAGCTGATCGAACGCAGAAGATCAGTCAAGCATCCTTGCAGTGCTTGCTTCATGTTGCGTCCATCTTCCTTGATGACAGCCGGGTTAAAAGCGAGATTGAACAATTCGTTGAATCGGAAGAACAAGCGCTGGCGAACGTAGTAGAGCAGCTCCTCGCGCTCTTTTGCCAAGTCACGCTCGAACGAAGCGGTAGACAGTGCTTCAACAGCTGATAGAGCCTGTGTCTTGGCTGTGCTTGCTGCTTCTTTGCGCAATTGACGCTCGTCTTCTCCGGACTGTGCCATACGCATGAATTCTGCCAAGGTATCGTGGGCACGACGGATTTCACCGATTGCAGCATTCACAGCAATTTGCGTCAGCTCTTCAATCGTAAAGCGGAGGAACTCTGCTTCAAACGAAGCCATTCCCGAGAATTTGAATGCTTCATCTGCCGGCATCAGCGGCTCGCCTTCAGCCGTATTCGTGCGCTGGCGGTATACTTTCTCCGCAGAAGCTGCCAGCTTGCCTTTTTCATGCATCCGTGCCAACAGAGCAGTCTGGCTGGACACTGGATAAATACGTGGGAGACGAATGCCGCACGAGAGGAGGTTTTTCTCTACGTGGGTAAGGACACCCTGCAATTCTTCTTCATTCGCTGCGAGGTCACAAGCATTGACGATAAAGAACATTTTGTCCATTTCAAACGTATCCTTGACGCGCCCCATTTGCAGCAAAAATTCGCGATCAGCCTGTGCAAAGGCATGGTTGTAATACGTCACGAACAGGACCGCATCCGCGTTTTTCATGTATTCGAACGCCACACCTGTGTGACGTGCGTTAATGGAGTCAGCACCAGGGGTATCTACCAGAACAATTCCCTGATCAGTCAATGGACAAGAATAGAACAGCTCGATGTACTCTGCGAAACAAGCTTTTTCTTCCTTTGCCACAAACCCTTTGAACGCTTGCATATCAACCAGCAGCTCGCCGCCCAGATGAGCCGACATCTCTGGCAACCCCTTTGTAACAGCTTTCAAAAAGGTGTAATGCGGTTTTGCCGTCGGAGGGATTTGGGCGACGTCGATCTTGCCCAGCTCTGCCAGTGCCCCTTCGAGATCAGTAGCGATCATACCAAAGACAGCAAGGGAACGGATCACGTCCTGCTCAATGGCTTCACGCTCTTTCATGACGACACGAACAGTGCCATGCGGGTGTGTATCCGTAGGCGGCATGATTTTGTTGATCGCTGCTGTTGTCGGGTTCGGTGACACTGGCAGCACGAGATCGCCCATCAAGGCGTTCGCAAAAGACGATTTCCCTGCACTGAATGCACCAAACAGTGCGACAGTAAAACGATTGGCTGTCAGGCGATCTGCTCGATCCAGCATCGCTTGTGCCTGTGCTTGCATTCCTGGTACGGTAACGACTTCTTCACTTGCGCGCCGCAGACGCTCTGCTGCCGCAATTAGTTTGTCTCGTAGTTGATTCATGCTACTTGTTCTCCTCCACGCATAATCGCCAACAGACGACCCTTGGTTTCTTCTTCTCTCGCTGCCAGTCCTGCCAGCTTTTGATGCAGCGCAGCCATATCACGCAATACGCCAAGGCGCTCGCCTTGAGCTGCACTTTCTACACGCACCTGCTCCTTGATCATCTCAACCACTTGTGCAATAAAGGAGAGACCCACGCGTCTGTACTCCAGCTTCATCCCGTTGGAAATATCCGCACAGTAGTTCAGAACGTACTCACTCGAGGCAGCACCCTCTTTGATGTGCTTGCTCAGGAACTCGCCCGTAATCTCGATCTTGGTGGCGTGAACGCTGGCGTGATATTCTTCGCTCCGCAAATCAAACACTTGCGGCTGCTTGCCGAGCCATTCTTTGAAATGGAAGTCGAGATTTCCCGCCACTTTTTCGCGGAACTCGACGAGAAGGGCTTCTTCGCGACGTGCGCGTTCTTCCTCTGTCTTCTTGCCTGCAAACAACAACCCCACCTTGAAGCCTGGTTTGCGGCTCTCCAAGTAGCTTCGTGCTGCTTCATTCGTGCTGAAATAAGTCAAACGAGCATTGTCCAAAAGTACACTCAGCTCTTTTTCCATCTGCATTCGGGCATCCTCGGCACGCTGTTCTAGAGCCGCTGCTGTCGCTTCCTCCTGCTCAAGCGCTACCTGCACAGCCTTTGCATTACGACTGTCGATGCCTTCTACTTCCAGACCATCCAGCTGGGCTTCCCACTGCTGGCGTTGATCTGCCTGGCTTGTTCTTACTACTTGGATATGTTCGTCGATCAAATGCTCGGCAGCACTGCGAACGCTCGTGCCAACCAGCTTTTCACGATCAGCGATCAACTGCGCAAGCATGCCCTTGAATTCCTCATACATGTTCTCAGAATGATCTGGTTCCGCAAGCGACGTGTAAAAAATACCATCCGGATGGATGTTCCAGGTCGCAAATGCCTCCTCGACACTTTCCTTATAGCTATCAAAATCCAATTCGAAATCAATATGTTTATCGATCATGTTCACAACCAGATAGACTGGCTTGCCACGGTCCTTCAACGTCTTCGTAAAGTTGAAGTTCTCTTCGGCTTGAACATGGTTATAATCCATCATGTAAATGACGACGTCAGCCAAATGCAGCGCAGACTCCGTAGCGATTTTGTGTGCCGCATCCGTGGAGTCAATGCCCGGTGTATCGAGCAAGCTGGCGTATTCGTCAAGGAATGTTCCCGGATAGGAAACCTCTACGGATTCTACCGTATCTCCGTCAACAGCAAACTGCTTGAGCTTCTCCATCTCCGTATCTGGATCAAATGTAAGGACTCCGCTGTTCAGGGTGAAGACGCGAGCCGCTTTTTCTCCGCCGCGAATCTTAACAACATTCGCACTGGTCGGAATCGGATTGGACGGTAGCAAATTGACACCCAGAAGCGTGTTAATCATCGTTGATTTTCCAGCGGAAAAATGTCCGCAAAACGCAATATTCAGCTCAGCGCGCTTTGTTTTCGCAGCCAGTTGAATGAGCTTGTGAGGCGTAGTTTCGTCTCCCTGCGATTTCATGACTTCCGCGAGTTCTTCCCATGTATGTGCCAGTCGGGAAAAGTCCGTTTCCCGGATCAATACTTGACTGTCAAGCACTTCTATTCCACCCTTCTCCATCTTTCCTACTCTCTCTACTAATTCCTGTTCATGAACTTCCTTATTTACTACACTCTATTCTACCATGCCGAATGTAACATAGGTCACAGATGAGTTCAATTTAAAACTATGAAAGATTTAGCATTCGCCTATTCTTCCGCATAATTTTCCTCTCATCTGGAAAAAATCGCACTAACATGATATTCGTATTCTGAACGGGAGGAACTTCAAATGATGCGCAGATTTTTGTCCCAGCGTCGCCAAAAGAAAACTCCCTCTCTTATCGCACAGCGTTTGCAGCAGCGAAATGATCCTACGCTTACGCTATCGACCAGTTTGCAGCAAAACATGGAGACGTTCAAGACCGTGCTGGGCAGCCCACACGATTTATTAATTCGTTCCTTTACGATCGGCAACACCAAACATTCCTGTGCCGTTATTGCCATTGATGGATTGGCGAACTGCGACATGCTGGATACGCAAGTCCTCGGACAAATCCAGTTGATGATCTCGACTGCTTCCAAAGTAGTACCGACTGAACCAGATGAGATTGTCCGGATGCTTTATGAAGAAGTCCTTTCTGTCGTTGAAATATCGAAAGCAACGGATTTGACAAAAATACTCGAAGGCATTCTTTCCGGGGATACAGCCATTTTTGTGGATGGATCGACCGAAGTCATTATTGTCGACAGCAAGGGATGGAAAACTCGCTCCATTGAGGAGCCGGTCTCCGAAGGCTTGGTTCGAGGTCCGCGGGACGGCTTTACGGAGAGTATCCGGGACAACACTGTTCATATACGCAGACGTATCAAAGACCCGAACTTGCGCTTTGAAGGGTCCATCATAGGCAGACGCAGCCGAACAGATGTGATCATCGCCTACATTGAAAACATCGTTGATCCAGAACTACTGGATGAAGTGAGACGGCGAATTTCTACGATTGATGTTGACGAGATAGAAGAGTCTGGTTTTATTGAGCAATGGATTGAAGATGATTTTCTGTCGCCTTTTCCGCAGATTCATAATACGGAGCGTCCCGACAAAGTCAGTGGAGCATTGTTTCAAGGCCGCATTGCGATATTGGTGGACAGCACTCCCATGGTGCTCATTTTGCCTGTGACAATTGGCTTGCTCCTGCATTCACCAGAGGATTACTACGAGCGTTGGATTGTTGGTTCATTAGCTAGGCTGTTGCGGTATTTGGCAGCTTTTCTGGCCGTCTATTCGCCCGCTTTCTATATCGCTCTCGTCACCTTTCACCCTGGCTTGATCCCGTCTGATCTCGCCTTCTCGATTGCAGCCACACGTGATGGAGTTCCGTTTCCGGCCTTCGTAGAAGCGATCATGATGGTGACGACGATGGAGCTGTTGCAGGAAGCCGGAATACGCTTACCGAAACCGATCGGCCAGACCATCGGCATCGTCGGCGGTCTCGTCATCGGTGACGCAGCGGTTTCTGCGGGCATCGTCAGTCCTGTCATGGTCATCGTCGTCGCCCTCACTGCTATCGCTTCTTTTGCCATCCCTTCTTATCACCTTGCCATCGCCTTTCGAATGATTCGTTTTTTCGCCATGCTTATGGCAGCCATTTTTGGTATATATGGCGTGGTGTTAAGCTTGATTGCCATCATGATTCATTTATCCAATCTGACTAGCATCGGGTACCCTTATTTGGCGCCTCTTGCTCCACATATGCCGAGGGATTGGAAGGATATGATTTTGCGCGCACCTGTTACCTTTTTGAAAACCCGACCAGATGCCCTTCACACAAAAGATGAAAACCGAATGAATACAGGAGGGTCGTAAGTGAGTGCACAAACCTTGGCGGAGAAAATGATCAGCAAAAATCATATGGGGATTAACATTGCCTCAGTCACAATCGGCGTCGGCATCCTGACTTTTCCCCGCTCCTTAGCCAAGGCAACCGGAGCATTCGATGGATGGATTTCCGTCGTGATCAGCGGTCTTTGTGCGTGCCTGATTGGCTGGCTGCTTGCCAAGCTGGCGGCTCGGTTTCCGAGAAAAACCTTCTTTGAATACAGCTCGATCATTGCGAGCAAACCGATCGCCTACATCTTGACCTCTCTCGTCTGTATTTACACGATGCTATTTGTCTCGTTTGAAATCAGGGCAATCGGAAACATCGCCAAGCAGTACCTGTTCTACAATACCCCGGTGGAAATGATCACGCTCTCCTTTCTCTTGATCGTTCAATATTCCGTGGTTGGATCACGTATTGCCATGCTGCGGCTCAACCTGCTGTTTTTGCCTGTGGTTCTTGTCGTCATGTTCATTGTCTTGCTTTTTACGACTCAGTTATTTGAGGTCGAAAATATACGTCCCTTCTTCTCTTCGGACTGGCGCTCTCTCTTGGCAGGTTCCAAAGATGTCGGGCTGTCTTATTCCGGCTTTGAAATCATTCTTTTCTATACCATGCTGATGAAAAATCCCCAAGAAGGTACACGGGCTGTTACGTTAGGTCTTTCGATCCCTATTCTGCTCTACATGACCATCTACATGTTCATCATCGGTGTATTCTCTGCTGACGTTGCAACGAATTTGACCTATCCAACCATTGAGCTGGCAAAAGAGGTAGAAATCCCTGGGGGCTTTTTTGAACGGGTGGAATCCATTTTCTTTACCATCTGGATCATGACGATCTTCAACACTTGTGCAATGTGGCTCGATATTACGGTGCTGAACTTGTCGTCCATGTTTTTTAATGTGCACAAAACCGTGTGGGTCCTGATCCTCTCTCCCGTCATTTATTTTGTCGCGATGCTTCCACAAAACCTGGTCGACTTCTTTACGTTCGCTGACAGTGTCACCTATTTCGGGATCGGTGTCGTCTATTTATGTCCCATATTGCTGCTCATAATCGCCATTTTGCGAGGTGTCAAAAGCAATGAATAGACGACTCATTGTCTGTAGCATCTGCTTGCTTCTTTCCACACTGCTAGCTGGATGCTGGGATCAGGTTCAAATTGAGGAACGAGGATTTGTGGTAGGTGTAGCGATTGATAAACCTCGTACAAAAGAAGCTGAGCAGCAAGCCAAACAAGAAGCTCCAGACAAACCTCAAGTAAAAGAACGCTTTCTCGTCACACATCAATTCGTCGTCCCCGGTGGATTGATCTCCGGCGGCCAAGGAAGCGGTGGTGGTGGTCAAAACACAGCCAATGAGGCTTACCACAACCTCATATCCGAGGGGGATTCTCTTTTCGAGATTTCCCGCGAATTGGCTACTCGGACCAGCAGAACTCCGTTTTATCAGCATATGAAAATCCTGATCGTCTCCGAAGACGTCGCCCGTACGAAAAACGGTTTTGCCAGAGCACTGGATTTCTATCTGCGTGATCCAGATTCCAGACGAAGCAGCAAGGTATTTATCTCAAATGGTCCTGCCAAAGAAGTACTGGAAGTCAAACCGAAAACAGAGAAGCTGCCCGCTATTTACGTCAACTCGATTGGAGAAAACGTCAATAAAAATTCCCGCATGCTTCCAGAGGTCCGATTGGGCGATGTCCACGAGGAGCTTCTCAGTCCGTACAGTTTTGTGGTTCCGCGCATCAGACCTGAAGAGCAGGAGGTAAAATTAGCAGGTGCGGCTGTTTTTACTCATGACAATCAGATGATAGGTTTTCTCGGGGAAGAAGAGACGGAGGGACTGAATTTTCTCACGGGAAAAGTTAGCGGAGGGATGGTAAAAGGCAAGTTTAAAAACAACCTTGTCTCAATGAACATCCAAGGAATCAAGCATAGTATTAAAGCAGATTTACGCGATCGGCAGCACATGAAATTCACGATAGAAATCGAATGTGAAGGCACATTGGCCGAGTCTTACGCCATAATGGATTCCTTAAATAACACGGCAATGGAGAAGCTTGAAAAAGTGTTTGCCGAAGAAATTGAGCGAATGAGTAATGACACCATCAGGAAGGTCCATAAGCAGATGAAAGTGGATGTCATCAAGCTTGGCAGCTATCTGAAGCAGCATCATTTCTCGCTATGGAAAAAGATTCGGCAGGACTGGGAAACAGGGCAGCGTCTGTATGAAAAAAGTGAGATAACCATTCAAGCAAAAGTCTATTTACGCAATATCGGTGCGATCAACCGTACCGAACGCCAAAACAACAGGTGATCCCATGTTCAAATTTTTAGGCGTAGTCCCTCCGTATTTGACCTTCACAGGGACGGTCTTGGCGTTTTTGATTCCCTATCTTTTTTTTAAAATCAATAACAAGATTCACGAGCTGGGCGATCCGCCGTGGAAGAAACGCAATGACTCCAATTCGTAACAAAACCTCTATCAACGTCAAAAAGGGGCTTACTCAGTATTTCGAGCAAGCCCTTTATTCCTTCTTTTCCTATTGTTGTGCCAGCAAATCAGCAAACGCTTTGGCATACGCAGGCAAATCAGGTGGTCTACGGGAACCCACAATGTGACCGTCTACCACGACCTCTTCATCTACCCAAATCGCGCCTGCATTCTCCATATCATCTTTAATGCCTGGCGTCGATGTCGTGGTTACCCCACGCAAAATTTTTGCGGAAGCAAGCACCCAACCCGCATGGCAAATATGCCCAATCGGTTTTTTCGCCTCGTGCATCGCAACCACAAACGACAGCACTTCCGGATAGCGGCGCAACTTGTCAGGTGCCCACCCTCCTGGAACGAGTACACCTGCATAGTCGGCAGGATCGACCTCTGCCATCGCTTTGTCAGCCTCACACGGTACACCGTATTTCCCTATGTAGACGTGATTCGCCTTGGGGCCGACGAAATGGACGCTAGCGCCTTCCTCTCGCAGTCTCATCACTGGATACCAGAGCTCGAGATCCTCAAATTCACTTTCGACGAAGCAAACCACTTGTTTTCCTGCAAGTCTCAACGTTCTCGCCTCCTTTTCCTTCTATACTACGCTATTGTAGCATGCATCCCCTCAGGAGTAGGAATATACATGACGACTTTGGTCCCTTTTCCCATTTCAGAGGTGATACTCAACGTAGCACCAGGAATGGTATCCAATCGTCTGCGGATGTTTTGGATGCCGATGCTTCCTTTTTGATTCTCGCCTTTTGACATTTGATACAGGAGATCATCTGCAATACCGACTCCATCGTCTTCAATCATGACCTTGATGTAATGACCTCCGTCCACAATTGTAAGCGTCACGTGACCTTTTTCATCCTTTTCGAACAATCCATGTCGGATCGCATTCTCTACGAACGGTTGGATGCTTAAGGAAGGAATCTCTTTGTCAAGAATTCCATCATCTACGTGACACACAAAATCGAAACCTTCCCCAAAACGAGCCTTTTCAATCTCTACATAAGCATGGATGAGCTCCATTTCCCGAAATAACGGAACGAACAGCGTCGTTCGATCCATATCCAAAATATAGCGCAAATATTGGCTGAGCATGGTGATGAGATACGCTGCCTTTTCTCCATCGGTATAACAGAAAGAAATGACACTGCTTAAAGTGTTGTAGAGAAAGTGTGGCTTGATTTGAGCCTGATGAAACGCATGTTCATTGCGAATTGCCTCCTGAATGGAGGTCTTCATCGAGATCAGTGTCTGCACGCGAGCAATGAGTGTCTCCGCATCAAACGGTTTGGTCACATAGTCGTTCGCCCCTGCTCGATAGCCGAGTGCAATGTCTTGAGGGGTATCTCTGACAGATGCAAACAAGATCGGCAGGTCTAGAATCGAATACTGTGTTCGCAACAGCTGGCACAGCTCAATCCCCGATACTCCTGGCATCATCACATCCAGAATGACGAGATCAGGTTGTGGATGCTCCTTGATTTTCTTCATGGCTTCTTTTGCCGAAAAGGCCGAAATGACATTATAGCGATGCCTCGACAAGATGTTCAGTAACGTATGAATGTTGGAGGCCTCGTCATCGACAATCATGATGGTATATTGGTGCTGATCAAGAATGTCCAGAGGAATCTTTTCACTGACCTCACGCGGTTTCTCCTGCACAGTTGCTGCAACCTCCTGCGTAGCCATTGCCTGATGCACCGTCGGCAGCGTAAATGTCATGCATGTGCCTTTGCCAAGCTCTGAATTCTCTACCCAAATTTCTCCTCCCATGAGCTCAACCAGCTTGCGGTTGATGTACAAGCCCACACCCATGCCTGTGTATCCATCCTGTGGCAATAATTGATCCACCTGCTCAAAATAATCAAAAATGCCTTCATGCTTATCGGGTGAAATCCCTGTACCCGTATCCTGAACAGAAATACGTACACGCCCCTCCACCACATCTGCCGTTACCTTGATCTGACCTACATTTGTATGCTTGATTGCATTGTGTACCAGGTTGTACATGATTTGACGAAGCCGATTCTCATCTGCATGCACCCAGATGTTCGCTGGAACCTGATTGTGCAGCCGAACATCTTTGCCCAACAATTCGAACTGCAGTACGTCAAAGACAATTTGCGTGATGACCTTGATATCCACAATCGTGAAATGGAGGCGTAGCTCACCATGCTTCAGTCGAGTTACATCAAGCAAATCACCAACCAGCATGGACAGCTTGATCGATGTATCTTTGACGAGCCAAAGATTTTGCATTTGGTTGGACGACAGCGTATTTTGTTCATCCTCTAACAAATGGGACGTAATATTGATAATCCCGTGCAGCGGTGTCTTCATCTCATGCGAGGTTTGTGTGAGAAACTCGTCTTTGATCTGATTGGATATCTTCAGTTGATGCGAGAGAGTTTCCGTCTTTTCAAAGGCATTAGTGAATCGTACCGCCAAAAGAATGTTTATAAAGGTAATGAAATACAAGATGCCAATTTTTCCTGCAAGATCGGTTGGCACGAGGTTCTCTGCGTATAATAGCCCGTCTATTAAACTAACCGACATAGATATGCTGGCCCCGATGAAAAGTAACATTTCTTTACGGTCGGACGACTCTCTCTGACTCTTGCTGGATAAATAGATCAGCCTGCCCATAATAAAGAAATGAAAGATTTGTACATAAATCAATAGCGGGCCTTTCAGGTTCGTATAAAACGAATAGGGCAAAACGAGAATCATTAGGGTATAGAGAAAAATGGGAGCAGTCAGCCTGATCAGCCAGGTTCGAGATAGAACCCTTTTATCAATCGAACAGAAAAACAGGGCTAGCAAAATCGAACTGACGAATAACGACGCATCCTGTGCCTTGTAAGCAATGGCAAACGGAATGGAAGGCATATGCTGCAGCAATACCTTCTCGCCAAAAACCAAGTGATAGATACCAAGAGCAGCCATATAGCTACCACTAAACAAATAGGTTCTCTCCCTCATACGGAGAAAATAAAAACTGAGATGGTACGCCGCCATGATCCCCAGTGTTACGACAAAAGCAATATCCGTTCCGAGCAAGGTACTGTTTAAAATGGCAATATCCTTGTCCAAGCCCAGTTGAATCGAGCTCGCAATCCCCCCAGTGAAAAACATGTAATTCGCCACTTGAATGACAATCTCCATGTGTTTGTCATCCGGAGAAAAAAACACGGTATACGGGGTATTCCCAGGCTGATGGGCTTCGCTTTCTACGGCAGGGTGCCCGCTCTCGCCTTCTTGTTTTCCATTGATGTACAGCCGATGCGACATGCGAATGCTTTTTGTTTTCAGCCCATAGATTTGCTTATCTTCTGGAAGCTTTACTTGTAATCGATAGGTAGCGAAGCCTTTGCGGTCGATACTGTCGATGAGGCTTTCTCCCTTCCACGTTCCAGGTACGACTAGATAAGAGACGTCTGCGGGCCGCCCTCGACTAAAATCTTCTGGTGAAAGCATTTTCCCTGGATATATCTCCCATTCCCCATCTAAATTAACCAAGCCCTTGCTCTGAAAATTCCAGTTTGACAAATCAAGCACTCCCCGTTTCGCGACTGGCATGTCACGACTAGGAAAGGTTTGTATGTAGATCCCGACGAATACCGCTATCGAAAGTAAAAAAACCAATCCAATCCCGGCAGGCATCAGGAATTTTCTTCGCTCCAAAAATGTATCCCCTTCCAGAAGAACTCGAATATGTACCATCATCTAGCCTAAGACTACCATTTATTCCTCACAAAAAACTCACAATGTTTTTTCAAAGAAAAAAGAGGACTCCCGCGATTACGAGACTCCTCCTATCGTTTTGTTCAGGAACCTCGTTTACTCCATTCCATCTCGATGTGCATACCGTACTCACCTGTACATGCAAACCCCAGCCTTTCATAGAGAAGATGACTGGCCACATCCAATTTCATCACCTGAAGCTTCAATGGCTTACCCTGCTGTGCAGCCTCGTCCTGTAGCTTCTTCATGACAAACGTGCCAATCCCCTTGTTACGGTATTCGCGCAGTAAAGCAATATCCACGAGATGCAACTCATGCTCCGTCCTATCAATCAGCAAATGACCTACACGTTTTGTGTCTGCGACAATCAGTTGGTAATGGGCTTTTGGGAACTGAAACTGATACGCTTGCTGCTGCATTGCGAACTGCATTCGAAGAAATGCCTCCTGCTGCGCTTCCCCCCAACCCCAACCATCGATTTCATCCACTCTCGTGCTAGCATAAACCTGATACTGGAAAGACTGATCCTCTGAAGTAGCCGCTACAACATGCAACCATTCTTTCAGTGACATGACGATAAACTCATCTCCCCCGTTAAGCAGTGATTGCCTTGCTTTTTGCTCTAAGGGTGCTCGATTCGTCTGTATTTGCATTCTATCAAGCTGCTCTCCCAAAATTCTCACAAAGACCAGTTCTTCCTACCAAAGCGGCTCTCCCAAGCTCATTCGAAACGCCCTGTACAATCGCTCCATTACCACAATTCGTGCTAACTGGTATGGATATTCTTTCTTGGGCAGTGACAGTCGCTCGTTTGCCCTTTCCAAGACCTCCTCGGATAATCCAAAAGCACCACCAATAAACAAAGAGAATTTCATCTCTCCCTGTACCAGACAAATTTTCAATTTGCACAGATAGCTTCCTGGGGGTCCACGGCACTGCAATAAACAGCAAGGCGTCTACTGTATTCCTCCACCCCCAGCAAACAATCATTATTGATTTTCCCCACAAACAAAATAGTGAATTGCATGTATTCGCCCACTTCCTTTTCGTTAGATCATAGCAATTGCTTCTCCCAAACTTCTCACATGGATCATCGAATAAAAAAGACAGGAAGAATGATCTCTTCCTGTCTTACTCACCAATCACCCTCTCTACCCAATTCCTGATCTGTCGAGGCGGGTCCATTTCCAACTCCAGCCGATATGCCTTTTCGAACTTGGCATAGTGCTGGATAATATTTTGTTTTTGATCGCACCGTGCGTAAATGTCCATCAATGCTGTATTCATTTCTTCATGCAGGGGATAGATCAACAAATAATCTTCTAGCTTTCGCAGGCCCCTCTGCCATTCTTGTGACGCTAAGTCTAACTCCACGAGTTTGCTTACCAGTGTCGTATACTTTTTCCGGTACGCTTCCTCCAGAGGCGCTTTCCATA
The DNA here is from genome assembly GCF_028369215.1 of Brevibacillus sp. AG. Taxonomy (NCBI): domain Bacteria; kingdom Bacillati; phylum Bacillota; class Bacilli; order Caryophanales; family Paenibacillaceae; genus Brevibacillus; species Brevibacillus sp. AG. The sequence goes on from NZ_JAQMYO010000005.1 coordinate 321,290, forward strand.
AATAATCCTTTCTGTCCAAAAGCGGTCCCTTGTACATGGCGCATAATGCTTCGGCTGCACTTGTACTTTGCGACTTTTGCGAAAAGGAAAAATCATATTGCTGAAATGCCCATACATCATAGTTTTGATCCATCGGGTGAAACATGTAGCCCTCGTTGGTTTTTTGAATGTCGATGCCCAATTCTTGCTCTTTCATGATCTTCTTCAATCTGTACATGGTGTTGTGCAAATTATGCGTTGCTCTGTCCTCATCCATCTCTGACCACAACAGATCTGTCAAATGCCACTTGTTGATATCTTGCTTGGGATGGCAGAGAAAGTAAGCAAAAAGTTCCTCGCTCTTACGTGTCGGCCAGCGAACGACTTCGCCAGCGGAATTGCGAACATCCAAACCGCCAAAACATTGGATAGACATACTATTTTCTGACTGTTTGATCGGTGGTGTGATTTGAAACTGTTTGACCAAACGATCAGTGACCCGTTCAATAGCTGCTGGTGTAACCGGTTTTAATATGTAATCAAATGCATACACCTTAAAAGCATCCAGGGCATATTTTTTGTAGGCGGTCGTAAACACAATCTTTGTATGTTCAGACAGTTCATTAATTTTTGCTCCAAGCTCAAGTCCGTTCATTTTCGGCATTTCCACATCTAAGAACGCCACATCAGGGCACAGATCGGGCAGACAAGCGAGAGCCTCTAGTGGATGTGTGAATGCTCCAACGATCGTATAGTAATCGTTTTGTCCGATGACATGCTTCATGAGATCAAGGATGGGTTTCTCATCTTCCACTATCATTACCTTAATCACTGTCGTCCTCTCCTTTGGCAGGCTTTGTTTGTCCTGCTGCTTCCATGCAATCTTTCCTATCTATTGTCGGTATAATGGACAATGATTGTAAGAACAAAAAAAAAGTGAGAAACAGGCCTACTCACTGTTCCCCACCTTATAACGAAAACCATATGTATAGATTGCTGGTGCCGGTAGAGGGACTTGAACCCCCACGGTTTCCCTCACGATTTTGAGTCGCGCGCGTCTGCCAATTCCGCCATACCGGCCTATTCAAAGCAAAACATGGTCGGGAAGACAGGATTCGAACCTGCGACCCCTTGGTCCCAAGCCAAGTACTCTACCAAGCTGAGCTACTTCCCGATTTCCAGCCATATCGGAACTTCTCTCATTCGACAATTTCCGATAAGTATTGCAACACTTACATACTATACAGGCAAATTGAACCAATATCAATACCGGATTTTTTTGGAAGATAGTCATTTTTTCCTAGTTTTTAACTTCTCTCTCCATGGTGTACAGATTTTCCCACATGGTATTTGTCGTTTCAGGAAATCCTGCGGAAGGTTAAACGGATAGTCCAGCGGATGACGCCCTACAACGATCCAGCGCCCATTCGGCAGCTTTTTCAACTGGTACACACGGAAAAATCGATCACTTGAATCGAAGGCAAACCAGACCACAAGCGTCGCACACCTGCTGCCCGAAGACAGGACCTTTGATTTAACAATCGGTGGTGCCCCGATCGTATCACCTACAGGGATCGCGAGTCGTCCGTTTATTCGCCGCAAATCAAGATTGCCGATCACTCGATTTGCCAGACAAGGGGTCATGAATTTTTGCAGGAAACGGCGAATTTTTAACTTGGAATTAAACCGCTTGGGCAAAATGATTCCGCGATCCCCCACCCGCTTATGCGCTGAAAAAATAATCGTAAAGAAAGCTTGCTCTGCCAATCGAATGACTTGCACCCATTGCTTTTTCATCTGACGTCCCTCCCCCTGTCAGACTATGCATCACGGGAGGAAAACGGTTGGACGCGTATCTATAATACATAAACCGTTGCGTGCGGGGTAAATTAATACGGTGTTCCCATCATCGAAACCCGCAGGAGGTATATCATGCCTAGCCAAATTAACACCGACTCGCTTAAAAAAGCAGAGGTAGCCACCACGCTGGCAAAAAATATGATTACGCAAGCGATTGAGCAATCTGCAGCCAATCCACAGCTCGCCGAAGAAGCCTTGAAGCAAGCGTCTCAGGAAATTGCCCAAGCGCAAACAATGGTATCCCAAGTCCAATCCACGCTGCAAACCCAAGCGCAAGCTCAACAAAGTCAATCCTAAACAAATGGCAGGCAGACCCGGGATAGACTGGTGGTTTGCCTGTTTTCCCCATACAATAGCAATAGTTGCAAGATTATTGCTAAAAAGGTGGGGGACGTATTGCCGCAACTTCAAGGATTGAATCATTTGCTTTTCTCTGTCTCAGATCTGGAGAAATCTTTTTGTTTTTACCGGGATGTCCTGCATGCCAAACCACTTGTACGAGGGCGCAAGCTGGCTTATTTTGACCTGAATGGCTACTGGTTGGCGCTGAATGAGGAACCAGACATCCCACGCAATGAAATCGCTCACTCCTATACACACATGGCCTTCACGATCTCAGAAGAGTCATTTGATGAGTGGTACGCTCATTTAGAAAAGCACGGCGTTACCATTTTGCATGGACGGGATCGTTCGGAGCGGGATAAGCGCTCCATTTATTTCACCGACCCTGATGGGCATAAGTTCGAATTACATACAGGCGCTCTCCAGGACCGCCTCGCTTATTACCGGGACGAAAAGCATCACATGACCTTTTTTGAATAATGGATGACGCTGCCCATTTCTTAATATACTTTTCACAAAATCACAATAGTTCCAAAGATTCAACTCCATTCGTGAATGCTATAATCTAAAAAGCACTTACGGCCTATTCTTTTGATGAATAGGCCCGTTTTTCGTAAAAATATGGAGGGATTTTATGTTTGGTAAGCGTGGCGCTCAAACCGTTACCGCCTCAATTCAAAAAAGCGATGTCCAAATGCCCGATCAGCTACAGGGAAAAGTTCATTTTTTGCAAATGAATCAGACAGACCTTGATCAGTTGAAACAAATTGAACCACTCCTAACCCAACACCTAGAGGCCATTACAGAGCGTCATTACCACATGCTTCGCCAATACCCCCATCTTATGCAAATCATCGAAACGCATACGACGGTTGATCGATTGGCTGTATCCTTTCGTCACTATTTGCAATCGCTTCCACATGCCAAGCTAGACGACGCCTATGTAGCCGGGCGTAAGAAAATCGGAGAGGTCCACAGCAAAATTGGACTTGCGCCAGAATGGTATACGGGCTCTTACTTGCGGGTCTATGAATTTTTGATTCCCGCAATCGTCAACACTTATTCGAAACGTCCCCAAGAACTATCTTCCGTCCTGTTGGCATTCATGAAGATCATCACGCTTGATTCGCAAATCGTCCTCCAATCGTATCAGGAGGATAATGATTACAAAGTTATTGATCGACTGGGCGAAGTTCTGGAGTTAGTGATTCAGATCGATAAATTCAAGCATGTGCTGGACACGCTTGAGGATACGACTGAGGAAGCTGGCAATGTGGGATCTGCTGCCGAACAACTAAGCGAATCTGTGCAAAAAGTGGCTCAATCAGCGGTCTCCGTTGCAGAGAGTGCTTCCACTACAATCGAGCAAGCGACGATTGGCAAAGATATTATCCAAGAGTCATTGACTAGCTTTCTTTCCATGGCAGATGAATTCCAAGAGATGCAAACAAAAATTTCGCAGTTAATGACGTCTATTGCAGAAGTCTCCCAGGTCGTCCAAGTCATACGCAATATTGCCGATCAAACCAATCTTCTTGCATTGAATGCGTCGATTGAGGCAGCGCGAGCCAACGAACACGGGCGCGGCTTTGCTATCGTGGCAGATGAAGTGCGAAAGCTCGCCGAACAAACCAAGCAATCCGTTCAAAGCATTACGGCCACAATCAACAATGTTCAGAATGAGGCTGTCCAGGTAAAAGAAACGGCCACTCTCATGAGCGACCATTTTAACGATAAAGCGAATCAGACACGTGATGCGATTGGGATATTAGGAGATATTGTGCAAAATATTGAGACTGTCGGGCATTCCACCGGACACATTGCAGCATTGGCCCAAGAGCAGTCTGCTGCGACAGATGATATTTCGATGCGCATATCTCAAGTCCTGACGAATATGGAGCAGGTCTCTTCGCACGTCTCGAATGCAGGTAAAAACGTCTATGATGTTGGCGCTGGCATTAACAGCCTGCACAAGCTGAGCATCACGCAAATGAGCCACTTAAAGACTAAGCATTACTTGCGCATTGTCAAAACCGACCATCTCTTATGGAGATGGTGGCTGTACAACTTCATGCTTGGATACCACCACATTGATGAAAAAGAACTCGTCGACCATCATCAATGCCGCTTGGGGATTTGGTATGACGAAGCCCTGAATAATCCATCCGTGAGCACCTTGCCCTCTTTCAAGCAATTAGATGTGCCTCATCGACAGTTCCACGAAACTGTTCGGCGGATTTACTACTTCGTCAAGCAAGGAAAACTAGAGGAAGCAGAAGCTGCGTTTGATACGCTAGAAGATATCTCACAACACATTCTCCACATACTGGATCAGTTAGCCAAAGAAGTTCCCTAATGCTATTATCTATTCGTCTTTTTCTTGCTCAGCTGCCTTTTGGAGGCAGCTTTTTTTGTTTGGACACGGTTTAACTCAGTGGCAGACAGTGGTCTCGTACCAGCGTTGTTTCTCCTGACTCTTTTGGCTTTGGCAACTGACCTGCCAGTTCTCCCTGCTGATCTTGCTACCCCGACGCCCAACGCTTGCAATGCCCAGACAACCGGATACGAAATCGAGAGCCTGCCATTGGCTGAACCAGCAAAATTCACGGCTGCAGCGTAATTGCCCGCAGTCAGCCAAACAGAGCCAGAATCTCCAGGTAAGGAGATGGGAACCGTACTTCTGATGACCGTCTGATTCTGAAAACGGATGGTCCCCAGCCCTCCGTAGTTTCCGTAACTGACATCAACATCGGTGTGGATCGATTCAACCGTTCCCCATGCCAGCCCTGATGAACGGCCCACTTTTTTCAATCTGCGCCCGATGCCATACGAACGAATAACACCTGGTACTCTGCCTACTGTTGCATAACGAGGGGCAAGGAGTCGATTGGAAGTAGGGATACTAATCGCTGCATCCATTCGATTCACTGCATTTCTCCGAAGACGAACATAGCGATACAAGCGTCCGATTCGATCTCTTCCTGAACGACCTCCGTCTGCTCCACCAGGCTGGATGGTCTCGGTATAGCCACTCGTATTGTTCCGATTCAGGACGTGATTGTTGCTCAACACAAACCGTCGGCCTCCTCGCGCAACGATTAACCCAGCCGTTCCGGACGCCCCTGGATAGCCGATGCTGTATCCAGCGATCACAGGTCTGATTCTGCTGCGATAATTCGTTGCAGAGGGACGTACAGCAGGATGACAATGGCACCGTCCAGAGGTGACCGTTCGAACAGGAACGGATACATGGGCTGTCGCCACCTGACTTTTGACACGGACGCAACTTGGGCATACCTTCTTCACGGCGGCACTCGCATTTACGGTATACATCACAATGCAGGCGCCGTCTTTTTTGTTATTTCCGTTTGCATAGCCAATCCCGATGCCAATTACGCCCGGCATTCGCTTCCACCTTTTGACCAAATGCTTCTTGGCCAGGAGCGCTTCCTGAAAGGTTGCCATGGCACCCCTTCCTTTCTGGAGGTAGTTTGTTTTACATGTCATCGTATGTAAAACTTGGCCAGCACTGTTGGACGCTTGTCATTGCGGGGAAGCCTTTTTTAGAACCTGTTGTTCGAGCTGTCGTGGTGGGAGGAAACAGGAGAAAACGCTCCAGCTTCTTGGGCCACCTGCTTGGGGGATTGACTGTACGGCTCCATGGAAAAAGCGAAACCGCGTCCAAAGTAGAGGTTCAAAGAGGCTTCTCAGAGGTGGACGCTTAAGTGCGTGTTTCTCTTTTTCCATTGCGCCTCGGCTGTGTCCCAAAGATCTTCGCTTATTTCTCCTGTTTCCTGACGAGCTGGTGGTTTTTTCAGGGGCTTTAAAAGATTGAAAATAAACGAGAAGCTACGCCAGAGAAGAATTTTTCCAGACGTATCAACCAAAATCTAGCGAGCACTATTTTCGACTGGTTCTAAGACCGGATGCATAGTCAAAATAAAAACGGCGACTGCCTCGGGAAAACAAAACGAGCAGACCATGAATGAGGAGTGCAAGCGTAATTACTACGATGACGCCAAAGGTGAAAAGGATGAGGAATGGATAAAAGGCCGACTCCATCCATCTTTCTATTTGACTGATTGCATTCGAGGTATACATGATAAACCATGTGAAATACAGGGCGAGAAATCGCTTGAATAAAGACGTTGCGGAGGGCTTTCCGGAATCTTCGTTCACCAGTCTGAACCGCAAAATCGCTGTTCCAATCGTCTTTCCGTTCCATAATAGCGGAATGAAATAGAAGCCAAGCACTATACCGAGTGAGGTACTGATCAGCTCTGTCAGCCAGCCAAACGGAAGAAAAACGTCAAATAGACCGGACATAAACCGGACTACGATACAGTCGATCAACAACGCCAGCAACTGCGGTACTGGGAGGACGATATCACTCTCCATCACACTGGCTCTTTTCGCTTCTATACTCTTAGTAGACGGAAACAAGGCCAGTATAATCGGTGCAACGAAAAAACCAAATAAAGCACCGCTGCTGTTGAGTATGAGATCATCGACATCGAACAGTCGATACGGACAAAGATAAATTCCATAGATCCCTGTTAATTGTGTGACTTCAAAGAACAGTGACAACGCAAAGCCGAGCCCCAAAGCCCGTTTCCAATATTCCCGCTTCTGGAAAAAGTAGCGAAGGTAGACGCCGAAAGGGAATAATAGCAAAAAATTAAAAGCGGCTTGCAAGAATGCTTGCTTTTTCACGAGCTGAATATAGCTGGATGGCTGTGACCATACAAACGAAGTTTCCTTGAGAATATCACGGACAAAGGTAAACGGTATCAACGAATAATAAACGGTATTCTCTGCTTGCATGGCGCAAGTGTCCCTTGTAGCTGGCAAAGGAAGCAGCACCAAAAACAAAGCGCATAGCAAATAAAACAGAAAGGAAGAGCTTAAAATGAACCGCCACCAACTGAAAAACCCATCTTTTCTATAGGTGTAAATAAGCCAGGGAACAAATAAGACATAGCACCCTAACATAAAAACAAGAAAAGCATATTGAATGGGAAAAACGTACGGAGACATGCAAGAACTCCTTTTTGAATAGCTGGGTAACAGCAGCAATTTTCATCATCCGATTCCTTCTATCTTTCTTCCATTTCCCACTAAATTATTCACATGAGGAACCTTAAGTTGTTGCTGTAGTGATGGGGAGGAAACAGGAGAAAACGCTCAGCTTCTTGGGCCACCCCTGTGAGATTGACTGCCCGGCTCCATGAAAAAAAGCGAAACCCGCGTCCAAAGTGGTCCATTCAGGAGGCGTCTCAGAGGTGGACGCTAAAAGCTTGTTTCTCTTTTTTTACTGTCTACCATGAGGGGATAATACCAGGTGTCCCAAAGATCTTCGCTGTTTTCTCCTGTTTCCTCTACGAGCTTTCCCTGTTAAACGGGTTTTAAAGATTGAAGAATCTGATCAGTTACGCCAGAGAAGAATATTTCCAGACGTAGCGACTTGTGGAGTCCTACCGAGCGGAGAAGGGATTCGCGGGCAGTCTTGGCCCCCAGCAGGACGGAGCCTGGAGCCTAGACTGGAAATATTCTTCTCTCCACCGCAGCCACGATAAAAGGAAAAACCGCCACTCCCTGTCTAACCAGGAAATGGCGGTTCATTGTTTGATAAGGTTAAGACGCTTCCGAAACAGTTACATTTGCCGGAGCAGTCTGAGATGCTTTTTTATTCGTATGAACGAGCAAGATGTTCAAGATGACGGCAGTCAAAGAACCTGTCACGATACCATTTTGCAGCATCATTTTTGCCAACGTAGGCAGTTGATCAAACATCGCTGGAACTGCAGCAGAGCCTAGCCCAACAGCGATACTGCAAGCAGCGATCAGCAGATTTTCGTTTTTGTTCAGGTCAACCTGCGAGAGAATATTAATACCAGATGCAACAACCATCCCGAACATAGCGATCATCGCTCCACCCAATACCGCGTTAGGAATGACCGTTGTCAAAGCAGCCAGCTTCGGCAGTAGTCCGAGAACAACCAGGATTCCACCGGCACCAATCATCACATCGCGCGATTTAATGCCAGTCAGGGAAACCAGACCGACGTTTTGCGAAAAAGCCGTGTAAGGGAATGCGTTGAAAATGCCGCCCAGTACAATTGCGACCCCTTCCCCACGCAATCCTTTGACTACATCTTGATCTGTTACTTTTGTATCGGTCACTTTACCGAGTGCAAAGTAAACGCCTGTGGACTCAGCCATGCTGATGATGTTGACGAGAATCATGGTAACAATGGCGACAATACTGAACTGTGGTGTACCGAAGTAAAACGGTTCGACCACGCTAAACCAAGAGGCTTCCGCTACACTCGCGAAGCTGACCATCCCCATCATGTAAGCTACAGCCGTACCGACAATCAACCCGAGCAATACGGAAATCGCACGAATAAATCCGGTAAAGAAACGATTAATAAGCAAAATGATAACCAACGTTCCTAAAGCCAAAAGCAAATTGTGCGGTTGTCCAAAGTCCGGCATGCCTTGTCCGCCAGCGGCGTTGTTCATCGCAACGGGAATAAGCGACAGTCCAATAATCGTAACGACTGAACCTTGTACCACGGTTGGGAAAAAGCGCAGCAGCTTGCCAAACAGTGGAGCTGCCAATACAACGAATATACCCGATATGATAATGGCACCGTAAGCGGTCGCTAAATTGCTCGTAGAAGCAATCGCGATAATCGGTCCTACTGCTGTAAACGTACATCCTAGCACAACGGGAAGGCGAATCCCTGTATAACGAGTGCCAAGGACTTGCAAGAGCGTCGCGATTCCACATGTGAAAAGGTCGGCAGCAATCAAATAAGCGATTTGCGTAGGAGTCAGATTCAGAGCACCACCGATAATCAACGGTACGACGACTGCTCCTGCATACATGGCGAGAATGTGCTGTAAGCCCAAAGTAACAATCTTATGTTTGGCTAGCATGAGTGAACCCTTACCTCCTATTCATTTTTTGATTATACGCGTGCAGGCTCTTCTTCAATAAAGTGAATGCCTTCTGGTGACATCGATTCAATACGTGCCAATGATTCGATTCGTACGCCAGCTTGCTCCAAGAGACCACGGCCTTCCTGGAAGCTTTTTTCGATAACAGCGCCAACCCCGACGAGATGAGCACCGGCATCTTTGATAATATTCGTAAGTCCCACCAGAGCAGCTCCCGTAGCCAAGAAGTCATCAACAATCAATACGCGGTCTTCTTTAGACAAATACTGACGGGAAACACTGATTTGATACGTTTCCTGGCGGGTAAAAGAATGAACAGGAGCAGAGTATACTTCCTCTGTCAACGTGACAGCTTTTTTCTTTTTCGCGTAGATAAAGGGAACACCCAACGCAAAGGAAGTCGCCATAGCAAAATGAATGCCACTTGCCTCAATCGTCACGACTTTTGTGATTTTTTCACCAGCAAACAGCTCGGCAAAGCGCTGTCCGATCTTCATCGTCAATTGTGGATCTACCTGGTGGTTCAAAAACGCATCCACCTTCAAAACGGATGCCGACAGTACCTTACCGTCCTGTACGATGCGCTCTTGTAATTCTTTCATCAATTCTTCCTCCTCGGGTATGTTTCCGGCCACTTTTATATCTGTAGCCTGCTGAAATATAGAAAGCCCAGAGCGGACAGTGTCACAAGCGGGCTACGTAACAAACCAACGCCAAGTGAAACTGTCCCTCTGGGCTTTTATCCCTTAGGTGTGACACATGAATCGTGCCTGCGTCGCTCGGACCAGCTATCTTCCAACCCTATTATTCGAATAGGAAAGAAACGGAACCCTAGACGCACTTTCACTCGTAGTCAGGTGATTTACGGTCACCTGGTAGAAACGGATGGGCCTTATTCCCAAAATTATACGAGCTACCTATATCTATTTATTTCGAAGTGTAATAACGAGTATTGACCAAATCTATCATAACTCTCGCGTTATGAGCAAGCGTTAATTTTTGAAAACAAAAGGAAGCGCTTACTTATCCGAATAAAGGAAAGAGCCCTGATTTCTCAAGGGCTCTCGTGTTTATCGCTTCGGTTTTTTCTCCCGCATTTGAACGTTGATCTTTTTCCATTTATCCCTTTCAGCGGCTGCGAGCCTTGCGTCTTCTTTGCGCGCCAGATGTGCCAATTCGCGTTGAAGCTTCAGGTAACTGTCAAAGCGTGCTTTTTCCAATGATCCAGATTGGATGGCAGCTTGAACAGCACAGCCAGGCTCTCGCATATGCTTACAATCATTGAAACGGCATGTTTCCGCAATGGACTCGATATCGTCAAAGGCACCGCGGAAGCCTTCATCTGCCTCCCAGAGCTGCAGCTCCCTCATGCCCGGTGTATCGATCATCAGAGCACCACTCGGCAATCGGAACAGTTCGCGATGGGTCGTCGTATGGCGGCCACGGTCATCACCTTCACGCACGCCACTGACTTTTTGCATTTCCGCTCCGCTCAATTTATTGATCAACGTGGATTTGCCAACACCAGAGGAACCCATCAAGGCAATCGTCTGGCCCTCGCCCAGATAAGGGTCGAGCTGATCCAGTCCTTCTCCCTGCTCAGCACTGACTACGTGAACAGGCACTCCGATTGCGACTGATTCTATCTCTGCCAAACATGCATCCAAATCGTCACACAAATCTGCTTTGGATAGCACAATCACCGGATTGGCTCCACTTTCCCACGCAAGAATGAGATAGCGTTCTATCCTGCGCAGATTTAAATCATTATTTAAGGAATTCACAAGGAAAACGGTATCGACGTTTGCAGCCACAATCTGCTCTTCCACTGTATCCCCAGCTACTTTGCGGGAAAACTTGCTCTTACGTGGAAGAAGTCCGTGGATGGAAGCTTTCTTTTCCTCAGGACGGGCACTGATCACTACCCAGTCCCCGACAGCCGGAAAATCTTCTCGTCCGATGGCTTCATAACGAAGCTTACCCGTTACTTCGCCCAAGAGTTCACCATGCTCACTCCACAGACGATAAATACGTTTATGTTCGAGTGTGATACGTCCCACACTGTAGCCTTGCTCGGCATAAGGGGCAAAATGATTAGCAAAATACTCATTCCAGCCCATAGATTGCAATACTTGTTGATTGGTTAGTTGATTCACTGCGGATTCCCCCTGCAATTGGTTAAATATATGGCTATCAGCCAGAACCAGTCACAGTCGAATCCTCATTTGGTGAACGATATTACTGTTCGCTTGAAAGGAGGATTCCTGTGACCCCGACTACGACACTCTGAACAAATTTGATGACTACCATAAAACATCTCTCCTTTAGCAAACCTACCATTCAGGTTTGGAATCATATTTCCCAATTATTGTACCATAATGAAACAAAATGCAACAGCGTCAATCTCCCCCGCCGCCGCCTCCGCTATCTCCGCCACCACCACTGTCTCCACCACTTCCGCTATCGCTGTCATAGCTATCCCAACGATCGCCTGAGTCGTGATTTCGATGATGGTGATTGCTGTCGACATAGAAGGCTCCGCCCCCACTGTCTGAAGAGGAATGAGAGCGCCCATTTCCGCCTTTTGCAGCTTTGGACGCCAAGACAAATACTACGATCAAAAACATGATGACGATGACAATGAAGAACTCCATGATTTGTCCCCGCCCTTCCTCTTTTTTGAAGTTGTTTACCTATTTAGTATAACATAGTACGGCTGGAACAGGCTGGGGGCGTGGAGGATGATTCCTTTTCATCCGGCAAAATGACCAGACACAGGTGCGATCGCAAAAATGTTATCCAACACAAACACGCGAAACGCCTTCCTCCTATAACAGTATGCTTTCAAGCTCCCGTTGCTCTCATCAATATGCACAATACGGATCGTACGCCTGCTAGCCTCTCCATTCTTCTTCAAATAGATGATCTCCACTGCTTGCTGCCGGGCCGCGTACCTTCTCAACTCCAAAATCATCATGCTGCCACCACCACAAAATGTGTCTTCTTGTTGTTGAGATCATCATACCAAAAGAGAACATTCGTTCGCAAGTTTGTTTTCAACACCCAACTATTCCCTCAACAAAAAAGGCATGCGCCCTCAAAATGGACACATGCCTTATGCTTGTTACAACTCAGCGCCTTCTAAGCGCACGTCCGAACACAATCAGAATCGGTGCCAACAAGATGGCCGCCGCAACCAGCGAAGCGCGAATCGAAAACCGGGTCCCGATCCATCCGACAGCCGGCCCACCTGCCGTTTGTCCCAAGGCATTGGACTGACCCATCATCGACAAAACCGTCGCTCGCACACTGCTCTCAATGTTCAGATTCAGCCACGTATCATACAGCGGACTGCTTAATGATTGGATCACACCGATCAACAGCAATGCTACTAACGCCCAGCTAAAGCTAGGGGAAAAAGCAAAAGCAATCATCGCTGCAATTTTGAGACCCGTCAACGTGAACATGCCCACAAGGACAACCCGCTCCTTGTTCACATCCAGCCTTTTTTCCACAACGCCTACGACGATGAGGCCGAGTAAGCTTGCGAGTGCGGCAATGATCCCGAACCACATTGGCATCGAAATAGCAGCCAGCTCTGGAAAGCCAATTTCTGCGATCAAATGCGCTTCCCACAAACGGTCATACCCTTCAGAAGCTGCACCCGTAAATAGCGTCACGAACAAGATCAACATCAGAATCGGCTGGCTGCGAATCACTTTGGCACCCGAAGTCCACGTCTGAATCATTTCCTTCACGTGGGAAGCACCTTGCTCACGCTCACGAGGAATAAAACCGGTCTCCTTCATGAACAGAATCAGAAAGACACCAAGCCCCAGATACATGAGGCCACCTATGAGGTAAGGCAAGTTGGGAGCGAGTGTTGCCAATGCCACACTCAGTGCAATCCCGAGCAGATTCCCAAACAAAGAGTAGCGCTTGGCCTTCATGAAAATCGTACCGATCTTCTCTTCTCCGACCTCATCCACAATCCATGCAGTATCCGCTCCACTGATAAACGTATACCCGAGACCACTGACGACTTGCGAAAACAGCATCAAGCCGAAGACAGAAATAAACGGTACCCAAGCATCAAGCGTGGGAACGATCCCCTGCATCGCAAATCCGATTCCCAGCAAAAACATCCCGATAATGACGGAGCGACGGCGACTGTACGTATCCGCAACGACTCCTGTTATCCCTTCAAACACCAACACGGATAACTCCAATACCGTCCCGATCAAAAGCAATTCAAACGGGTTAAAACCCAGTGTCACGATGTAGTAAAGCGCATAGGTCGTGAACATGGTCGTATTGGCCAGGGAAGTCAAAAAGCTTTTGATCGTATATACTTTTGTCGCATTCATAGACATGGAAGCAGTATCCACCTTTTTTTAGGCAGATGACGCGTTCCGTTTTCACATACTGATTGTTACTCTACAATTCTCTACTGTGCAAAATGCGTACGCGTCAAGCTGCCGTTCCTATTTTTCCTTCTGTGTACTTGCTTGCTCTGAATAGTGTTTTTAACATGTGATATGCACCTCCGAAAGTAATTACAGCTATTATAGAATGATTTTAATTGTCATACAATGGAAAAAAGCTGTGCAGCATGATTGAACACACTGCACAGCTTGATTATGAAGCACTTACGCTTTTTTTCTAAACAGACCAACGATGGAAATCAGCAACGCCAAACCAGAAAGTACCAATGGCAAGGTATTGTTGCTGCCTGCACCAGCCGCTTCCCCGGCAGGAGCGGTTGCCGGCTTTTGTTCTTGTCCATGCTCATGCCCTGCTTCGCCTACACCAGCCTTAATGGTAGTGACAGACGCTGGCGTTTTGGAATCCTTGTCCCCTGTCCATTCCACAACCTCGCCATTTGCATAGGTCTGATAAGCCTTCCAAGCCAATTGGCCCTCTTCTTTCGGGTTTGCCCCTACAAACGTGAACTCTTGGAACTCATGCGCCTTGATTCCGCCTTCTGTTGCTGTCCACACAAGCGCTGTGTTCACACCGTCTTTATCTTTTTCGAACTCGTAGGTCCAGCCCGGAATCGGTTGTACAGTATTTACCTTAACACCTGCCGGGAATTCCAGCTTCACTTTTGTCGTATTGACGTCTTTTTCTACTGGGACACGCACTGAGTATTTTTCATAGGAGCCTGTAGTAGTCTCTTTCGGATATACGTTCACATGTGCTTGTGCTGCTGTCGCCAATGTCAAAACTGCACCTGCTACCAGTACACTGCTCATCCATTTTGTCATTTTCATCGTATGAAATCCTCCCTAGTTATTATCATTTTGAATCACGGCCTGATTATTTGTCGTCGCAGTCGGGTAGTTGATCTGGCTCATCCAAAGTCCAGCCAGAACAGCGATAATCCCGAATATTATTTCCCAACGCAAGTAAGCGGGCTGCAAGGTATTTTTCGTCCGCCAACGTCTTGTTTGCCTAAAGGCTAGAAGAAGCATGAGGCAGACACTTGCTATTTTTCCATATAACAGATAGCTCCATGCCGTTGTACTCTGGAAAATACTCATGACATCCGTCTGCACGATGAGCATGACAACACCCGTCACGACGGCAAGCACCGCCGCCACAGCAACTGTCTGCAAAAAGAACCTCTTGAACGACTCCTGTCCTCTTTCCGCCACTTTGACTGTAAGGAGCAAGTAGACAAGTGCCCCCATCCACACGGCGACCGTCAATACATGCAACAGTCTCAGCAAAATGGACAGCCAGACAGGAGCAATGCCCCATGCATGACCACCAAAAGCTTGTGCGCTGATCGCGAGAATCCAGATTCCCACATACCAGCCAGACACCATATTGGGGATCGCCATCAAGAGCAGTAATGCAAAGGACACCAGCAGCATGATCGCAAACGGAGACTGACTGAGCAAGTTCCCGTCCATCTGCCACAGTGCTTGCGTAAGTGATACAGCGGTTAACGCTTCGTCATACAAGAACCACAAAAATATAAGTCCGATTATCGCCAAACTCCATCCGATTTGTCTGCCAATCCCGATGAGCTGGGTAAGCGAAGGCAAGCCATGACGCTGTGCTGCCCACGCTACCAGATACAAGCCGCCACCTACGAGAATAATCCCTTGCGCTAAATAGCGGTACATGATCAAGTAGCTTGAATCTGCTTTTTGCTCACTTGGCGGAACCACGACCGCACTTTTTTGTCCGATGGAAAACGTGAGCTTCTCTTCAATTGGATGTCCATCCTCGGAAACGACAGACACGATAACCGAATACGTCCCTTCAGCCAAATCGCTCGGCAGATTCGCATTTAACTGCGAGGCATCACCCGGCTGCAATGTCGGCCGCTCCACTTTTATTTCCTTGCCATTCCAGTCAAATAAACGCACGTTAACAAGATCAGGCTCCAATGTTTCGGTAAACAACGCAGATATTTTTCCTGGATTCGCCTTCAGTACCTCACCATCTTGTGGGGAGCTGCCCATTAAGCCAGCATGGGCGTAAGCAGTTGTCATACCCGTTGTCAGTACAAGTAAGAAGGCGAGTAAAACCAAAACCGCATAATGTCTGATGTTGTATGTCACCCTGTCACCTGCTTCCTTATTTCGTCCTTAATCCTATCAAAATAGTACGAGAATCTATATGGCTCCATCGGGCTATCTGATGTGGCAAAGTGTTGAAAACAAAAAAGGCATGAGCGGAAAATCTCTCCGTTCCATGCCTTTTCAAACGGTATTAGGAAGATCTTACCATGCTTTGTGTGAGAAATTCCAGGACGAGTTTATTGAATACCTCTGGTTGATCCATCGGTGGGATATGGGCTGAGTCAGGCAGGATGACTTTTTGTGCGCCTGTAATCCGTCAGTCAATACATCGGCGATCTGTAAAAAATCGGGATAATCCCGCGCTCCTGCAATAACGAGTGTCGGGGCTTTGATTTCTTCCAAACGCTCGATTGGTGAGGGGGATAACGTTTCCAATCCAACGCCAAACTCTGGCAGCGAAAAGGCGTGTCTGTTGATTTCTTTAAAGCGGTTACGTGCTTCCACAGTTTGCTCATTTACCGGCTGACCAGGACCGTCAAACCACATTTGCGTCGTCATTTCCAACGCTTCCTCTGTCGTGCCACGCTGACATACTTGATTGAATCGTTCCACATCGTGCAACCTTTGTTCACTTCTTGGGTGACCAAACAGGCCGGATGCGACTAGAATCAAGCTACTCACCATCTGCGGATAAGCAAGGGCGAACTCCTGCGCGACCATTCCCCCAAACGAAAGCCCAGCCACATGTGCTTTTTCGATACCAAGTCCTAGCAGAACAGCTTTCACGTCGTCGTACAAGGTAAAAGGAACGTCAGTCGCCAGTGTTTTACCGAACCCGCGGATATCAAAGCGAACAACCTTATACGTCTGTGCAAAAGCTTGCAGCTGGGCATCCCATAGCCTCGTATTCAGATTGAAGCCGTGGATCAATAAGAGCGGTTCGCCTTCCCCTGCTACTTCATAGTAAATACGTGCGCCATTCGCTTCGAGAAAGCCTGTTTGTACAGCCTGCTTGTTTTCCATTTTTTCTCACCTCTCCCTCACTATCTCACCCCGGATTGTTGCGTGTTTATTTATTTTTGTTTCGATTACCCAATGACGCCTGTACGTAAAATCTTGATCTCGACATCCACTTCATATTTCGCCCTTTTCATGATTTCACGGACTTCCTCTTGACTCAATTTCTTTTTCCCGCTCTTTTGAATGGCTATATTGTAGATTTCCCCAAATCCTACCGGGTCTACATCGTGTTTTCTTAACTTTTCCAGTAGATGTTCCGTCTCTTTTTTCACCGCCAGTTCGATTGCTTTTTGTACCTTTTTCAACTGCTCAGGCTTTGATAAATCAATTTTTTCAGCCATTTCCTGAATCTGCGCTGTCATCTTTACTTTCACAGAAAACCTGGGTTTCTCCAAATCCAGCACTTTTATTTGCTTTTTGCTTGAGATATGTTCAATGACAGTAAAAAGACGCTTTTTATCGAGGGAAATGTTTATTTCCAATTCTCCCTTATTGTAGCGTTCACGTAATATCTTGAGGAAAAATCCTTCCCTTGTTGTAATCTCTGCCACCAATCTATCATCTCGAAACAGAGCAATTTTATTAATATGCAACTCATTCTTTACTCTTTCGATGTAAGGCATCACAGCATCTTTCCCGACTGCATAATAATCTTTCATGAACTCATGAAGTTTCGAAGAGATCATATTCTCTCCTTCGACATTCTGTCGTATGGCTTGATAGAGGTAAATTCCAATGTTGCTATTCTCGGGATAGCGATGTGTCAAAATATCATAAGCTCGTCCTTTGGCTACAGTTAAATAAACATTACTTCCAATGGAGGCATCACGCGTTAAGTTTTCCACAAGAGACAGGATCCCTTTACGCGCTAGCTCATCGTGATAGACCACGACGCGAATTTGACCGCCTACAATTTTTTTGGAAGACTCCCTGTTCTGTGCAACGGTAAGTCCTTTGCTTGTATGCGCTGTGCCAGAAATCACAGTGACCAACTCACGTGCCTCCGGATCAATTTGATAAAATACCGTGGTACCTAACAACTTTCCGTCTTTACTAAGATCGTACCCCACTGCAACCGCCAGTCCCAATTTTTCTAATACGTGCTGCTCCCCACAGCCGTTCAATAACACGACCACTAATAAGTAGTGAATAAGCAACCGTAACCTTCTCATGTCCGGACCGCTCCCTTCCGAAACAGCCGAATCACTACATAAAGCACGATGGGATAAATAAAAATGATATAGAAGCCTACTCCACCGAAAATATCCGTGATGAGATTAATCGACTGGCGTGTTTCCAAAAAGTTGCTAGCAAAAAACATGACACCAACAATCCCGAAAAGTGCCATTCTTTCCTTGACCCCACTAATATGGTGAACCCCCCGCATGGCTATCCACAAGTCCATCAGCAAATTATCCAGCATGACGAGCATCCACAGTGAAATGGACACAAACTCAAAACGCTCCAAAAACGGAAACTCTACAATTTTCATCATCATGAACGTTGCCCAGATAAGATGCTGAAGCTGTTCCCCTTGAAAGTACAAGAGTGTAACCAACATGACGACAACATACAAGCAGGTGGTCATAAACAACCCACCATGTACATACCGTGGTAGTATTTTCTTTTCCTTCACAAACGGATAGATGAACAAAATAATCTCAAATCCGATAGTGGAAAAAGACATCTTCCTCGCCCCGTCCATCAACTGTCCAATGTCGTGATGAAATACTGGCTGCAATAAATGAAAATCGGCGTATTGCATGGGGTAAACCATGAGAAGTAGCTGCCAAAGCGTCAATCCAACAGAAAAAAAGCTAATTCCAGCCAACACCCGAATGCCACCCGTCACTCCATAAATGGTCAGGCAAAGCAAGGAGGCATTTAATATCCAAGAAGGCACTTCTGGAAACATCCATGACTGAATGATCTCGATGTACCCTCTCAAGATCGTTAAAGCAGAGCCCATGATATATACGATAAAGATGAAATTGAGTACGCGAGCTGGCCATTTTCCAAACACCCTTTGATGAATGTCGTACAAATCCATGTCTTTGAATTTCGCTAGGATTTTTAGCATGAACCAAGCTGCTATATGGGTCATAATGCCAGCTATTATGACCGCAATCCAAGCGTCTTGTTGCACCCTGTCATAAATAAACCGTTGTACGCCCGCTATGCCGATTCCAACCTGATTGCCATGAACCATGAATAGCGCAAGCGATACGCTGATAGCCATATGGCTATTCCGACGAAAAGTGGACAGTGACATTCACATTCAACACCTAACCTACTGAACTGGTCTTTTTTTCCCTGCTTCATCAGGCACACGGGTATCGTCAGGAGAACGTGTCATAACCGGACGCTTGCCGAGAGAGTCAAAAGGAAACCGGATCAGACTGTTTTTAAAATCCTGCAAGCGAAAAGGAAAGAAGGGTAGAAAAAACGGACGTCCCAGACTTGATTGACGTAGGATGTGTATCAATAGAAAAGACGCGCCAAGCATAATACCAAAACCTCCCCAAATTCCAGCTAACAGGATAATCGGAAAGCGGAGGATGCGTACTGCCGTACTCATCATGTAGGAAGGAAAAGTAAACGAAGCTAATGCACTGAGTGCCACAATCATGATCAAGATGTTACTGGTAAAACCCGCTGCAACGGCCGCCTGTCCAATTACGATACCGCCGACGATCCCTATCGTTTGCCCAACTTTGAAAGGAAGTCTTGCTCCAGCCTCCCGTAAGAATTCAATAATCATCTCAAGCAGCAATGCTTCAAACAACGGGGGAAAAGGTACCTTAGAACGAGACTTTACTAGCGATACAAGGAGAGCAGATGGAATCATTTCATAATGGAACGTAAGTGCAGCCACATAGGTAGCTGTAAAAAACAAAGAGACAAAAAGGGCCGAGAAACGTAACAATCGAATGAAGGAAGCCATTTGCCACCGGATATAGAGATCTTCATTGGACTTGAAAAAGTCAACGAAGGAACTGGGACCGACGATAGCAAATGGACTCCCCTCCACAAACACGACAATCTTTCCTTCTAACAGGGCTTCACTTACATGATCAGGTCGTTCTGTTAGGATTAGCTGTGGAAAAATAGAAAACGTATTGTCATCAATCAGTTGAACCAATTTTCCGCTGTCAATCACGCCGTCTATATCTAGATCGCTTATACGCTGAATGACGGTTTGAACATTTTCAGGAGCAGCCACTTCCTCCATGTAACATATTTCCACATTCGTCATGCTGCGTTTCCCAATCGTAATGGATACGTTGGTAAGCAAATCAGTCGACAGATATCCCTGTAAAACCCCTAAGTTGGTTTCCAAGGCTTCCGTAAAAGAAACCTGGGGACCGAAAATCTGGGTTTCGACCTGAGCCTCTCCCAAAGAACGACTCGGTATTCTTGCTACGTAGAGAAGAATCCCACACGCCATTCCTTCTATTTGAAGGTAAATCCATCCCCTCACGAGATAATCGCTGATTTGTCTGTAATCCGTGGTTTGAGTGACATGAGCAACCGGAACAGTTCCCATAATCGTGTCAGGAACGATCTTCTCGTCAGGTAATCTTTCGAAATAGGGAAGCAACACCTGCTGGAGAATTACCGTATCCACTAGATAGGGGAGGTAGACTAGCAACAAGCTATTGGTTCCACAAGAAAGGTTACGAAACACCAATCGCGGATTTCGCATGTGATCCCATAATCTTTCTCGCGTCTCGCTAACGGATTCAGTAATCAAGTTAGTTGTCATCTTATGT
The DNA here is from genome assembly GCF_028369215.1 of Brevibacillus sp. AG. NCBI lineage: Bacteria > Bacillati > Bacillota > Bacilli > Caryophanales > Paenibacillaceae > Brevibacillus > Brevibacillus sp. AG. Next base: position 341,766 of record NZ_JAQMYO010000005.1, read on the forward strand.
GTACCCCAATATATGGTGTCCCCTTATTATTTTTCCAATGCCCTCTCTCTATTCCCCTTTCAAGCCAAAGAGTAAGCTCCCTGACAAAATGAACACAAAAAAACCGAGACGGAAATACTCCATCTCGGTTCATTCACCACTATTTATCTACCGCTCTTCATTTCAGTCCAGTAGCGGTCGTATTGCTGCAAGGTTTCTCCTACATCCACCAGCCACTCTGCACGGGCAATGTCTGCTGTATCCAGGAAGACCATCTTATTGGAACGATATTCTTCACTGTGCAGTGGGTATGCTTTTTCGTTCGGGTTGCTGTAGCCAATCGACTCGTAGTTTTTCACACTGACCTCTGGGTCCATCAGGTAGTTGATGAACTTCTCAGCCATTTCCTTGTTCTTAGCGCCTTTTGGAATTGCCAGCGTGTCTGCCCAGATCGTTGCGCCCTCTTTCGGGATGACGTACTCAACATCTGGATTTTGTGCGTGAATGAAAGCGGCGTCACCAGACCAAACCGTTCCAATCCATGCTTCCTCAGCAATCATCTTTTGCTTGATGTTGTCTGTATCAAAGGCAACAACATTCGGTACTACCTTTTTCAAATCAGCAAAGGACTTTTCCAGTTCCTTTGTGTTCGTCGTGCTATTGGAGAAGCCATTCTTGATCAGTGCCATTCCCATAACCTCACGCGGGTCGTTCAGCATGATGACACGGCCCTTGTAAGCTTCATTCCACAGATCGTTCCAGCTTGTCGGGGTTTCTTTTACATATTTCTTGTTGTAAGCGATCCCGGTTATTCCCCATGTATATACGAGTGAATACTTGTTTTCTTTGTCATAAGGAGGTGTCTTGAACGTAGACACGATATTGCCCATGTTCGGGATGTTGGCTTTGTTCAACTCTTCCAGGAGGCCCAACTGAATCATCGTGCCTACCATGTAGTCGGAAGGTTGAATCAGGTCGTAGCCGGATGCACCTGCTTGAACTTTTGCCAGCATTTCTTCGTTGCTTCCGTATACATCATAGTTAACCTTGACGTTGAATTTTTGCTCAAAATCTTTGATGACGTCTTGGTCGAAGTTGTCTGCCCAGCTATAAATATTCAATACTTGTTGCTCTTGCTCAGATGACGATGAGCAGCCTACAGCAGTCACCGCAAGTACGGCGGTCAAAGCGCCGATCATCAAGGACTTGAAACGTTTCATTTTTTCCTCTCAACCTCCAAATCAGTTATGGGATTGCTTTTATGAAAACTCCATGATGGATCTAAAAGATAGATTGATTATTTTTCGAGTCTTTACGGCGGAAAATCTCTGCCACCACAACCAAAAGCACAGTACTCACGATCAAAAGTGTCGAGAGTGCATTCACTTCTGGCGAGACGCCTCGTTTTACCAACCCATAAATGTAGAGTGGCAATGTGGTCGAATTCGGACCAGCCACGAAGAACGAAATAATGAAATCGTCCAGCGACAGGGTAAACGCCATCAGGAAGCCTGCGATGATCCCTGGCATGATCAGAGGCAGCGTCACATAGCGCAATGTCTCCCATGGAGTTGCTCCCAAATCTTGAGATGCTTCTTCCAGTTCTTTGCCCATATCAGCCAAACGTCCTGAGATAATGACCATCACATACGGCATGCTAAACGTAACATGCGCCAGGATCAGGGTCACTTTCCCCAGCTCCATCTGTACCTGGCTAAAAAGCACGAGCATAGCCAATCCCATCATGATCTCAGGGATGACGATCGGCAAGTACATCAGCCCGTTGAAGATGTTGCTCCAACGAATCGAATAATGCTTGACCGCCAGAGCGGCAGCCGTACCCAAAACCGTTGCGATGACGCTGCTGATAACCCCGATCGTCATACTGTTCATCAGCGCTTGCATGACCTGCCTGTTTTCAAACAAAGAAACGTACCATTTCCACGTAAAACCAGTCCACGTAGCATTGATCCGTGAATCATTGAACGAATAAAGGACAAGGATCAAGATTGGCAGATACAAAAAGACCAGCATCAGCCACGAGTATCCAGATAGTGCGTTTCGACGTAATGTTTTCATGCTGATCCCTCCTTTGTCTCACTCGCTTTGGTAGCGCGGAAATAAAGAAGAATCAACAGCATGGACAATAGCATCAGCACGATGGACAAGGCAGAACCAAACGGCCAGTCACGCGCGGACAAAAATTGATTTTGAATGACGTTTCCGATCAGAGCCGATTTCGCTCCTCCCATGACATCCGGAACGACGAACATCCCGATGGAAGAAACAAATACGAGGATCGATCCAGTGACGACACCTGTCTTGGTCATCGGCAGAGTCACGTGCCAAAAAGCTTTCCAAGGTGTTGCGCCCAAATCATACGCTGCTTCCAGCTTACGACGATCCATCTGCTCCAGTGACACATAAATCGGCAGGACCATGAATGGCATGAGTGTGTACACCATCCCGAGCAGGACAGAACCCGAATTGTACAGGAGCGGCAACGGCTCCGAAATAATGCCCAGCGATTGCAGGAACGTATTGATTACGCCTTGCGAACGTAGGATGATTACCCACGCATAGGAACGGACCAAGAAGTTGATCCAAAACGGAATCATCACGAGCAAAAGCCATATTTGCTGAGTCGATTTTTCCAGTCGTGAAATGTAATACGCTAACGGATAACCGCACAAAATCGAAAATACCGTTGTTAAAACCGCTACGACCAGCGTATCCCAAAAAATTTGACCATACAGCGGATCGAAAATACGGATGTAATTGTTCAACGTAAATTCATAGACAACTTGCCCGTACGTGCCTCTTTTGAGGAAAGACAGTACGGCGATCATAAGCATAGGCAGGACGAAAAGCGCACCCATCCACAAAAGGGCGGGAAGCGCGAGCAGTTTTACCGGCTTCTTGTTTAACAAGGAAGAATCACCTCGTCCGTCTGTGCCCAGCCAATGGCCACTTGGTCTCCCACCTGCCAGTCCAGACCGTCACCTGCGTACTGGTGTGCCATTACGGTCATATCCTGCCCCTCGAGGCGGATAAATACCTTGCGCAAATTGCCGAGGAACACCGCGTCAGCAATGGTGCCCAGCTTCTTGTGCTTATCCTTGTCGGAGTCAATCGGGTACAACTTGATCTTTTCTGGACGTACGGCTGCATTCGTTCCGTTTTCCCGGAAAATGTTGTTTTCCCCAATAAAGGTAGCCACAAACAAGGTTTGCGGGGAGTTGTAAATCTCTGCTGGAGAAGCAATCTGTTCAATTCGTCCCTTGTTCATAACCGCGATTCGATCGGACATCGCCATCGCTTCTTCTTGGTCATGTGTGACGTAAATGAACGTTATTCCCAAGTTTTTCTGCAAGTTTTTCAGTTCAAGCTGCAAGCTTTTTCGCAATTGGTAGTCCAAAGCACCTAGAGGCTCGTCCAGAAGCAGAACGCGTGGGTTGTTAATAATCGCCCGTGCGATTGCTACGCGTTGCTGTTGTCCGCCAGACAGCTGCTTTGGCGTGCGCTTCCGCAATTCTGTCAGTTGGACGTACTGAAGTACTTCCTCCAAACGCTTTTGTTGTTCATCTGCTTTGACTTTTTTCATTTTCAAACCAAACAGGATGTTTTGCTCCACTGTCATGTGTGGAAACAAAGCATATTGCTGGAACACCATGTTCATATCGCGCTGATACGGCGGCACATGGCTGAGTGGTTTTTCGTCCAGGAAAATTTCCCCAGTCGTTGGCTGTTCAAAGCCAGCAATCATTCGAAGCAGTGTCGTTTTCCCACAGCCACTGGGGCCGAGTAACGTCAAAAACTCCCCTTCTTCAATGGAGAGAGAAAAAGAGGGGACGACGACAGTATCTACAAATCTCTTTTCAATCGAATCCAGATGTATAATTTTTTTCATTCCGTCATCTCACCATATGTCATTATACTCACAATCTAGGTAACTATATCGTGTATGATACGATTTGTAAACAGTTTCACCAAGTCTAGAATGATTTTTTTGCGACTAGCAAGGATGAGAGATTCCTCCACAAAAACAAACAGAGCCAATGAATAAACATTCGCTCTGTTGCTTATCCATTTTATTTTCTCACACAGAAGTGGATTTTGGTTGAGGCGTGCGATTCTGGTTCTTCGCTTTTGCCCCTAGGAAATTCGTCCCAATCACCCCGATAACAATCATCACCGCGCCAATAAGATGGTAGTACGCCAGTTGTTCCTGCAAAAAGATGACGCCTGCCACGATGGTAACCAACGTAGACAAATTGTTAAACACGCTGAGTTTGGATGCTTCCATCTTGGACAAGGCAAAGTTGGTCATAAAAGACGTCATGAGCGAGGACAATATCCCCAAAAATACAATGGAGATGATAAACGATGAGCTGGCGAAAGGGGCAAAATACGTCGACAAAGTCCCCTCTGCACTATGGCGAATGACTGACCAGCCGTTAAAAAACAAAAATCCGAGTAACGCCACCATATACGTCATGTCTATATAATGAAAGGACTTAGTCATTTTCCTCGCCAGAACACTATACCCCGCCAATGAAAACGCGGATAACAGGATGAGAATGGTACCGATACTGCTCCCTGAGCCTGAGCTGACACCGAACCCCTTCATTGCAAAAATGTACACGACACCTCCTACGGATAAAAGCGTGGATAGCTTTTGCAGCCACGTAGAAGACTCCCCCAAAAAGAATGCTGCCAGGATCATAGTAAAAATCGGAACGGTTGCTTGAATAATCCCTGCTTCAGACGAAGTGGTATACACCAGTCCAAACGCCTGAAGGGTAAAGAACAGAATGGGATACAGCATGGCGAGCGGTATAATCGTGAGCATGTCTTTTGGTTTGATGGACAGCTTGATCCACCCAAACACGATCGGTATAGATGCAGCGATAAATGCCACGGTAAAACGGTGCGCCAAAGTATCAACCGGGCTGGTTACAGCGAGTGCCATTTTCAGAAACAAAAACGACAAGCCGGTAATCCCTGCATTCAGTAATGCCGCAAGAATCGCTTTTTGTTGGTCTTTCATCGTATGTATCTCTCCTACTGGGGACTTTTTACAGACGGCCGTCTTAGGTTAATAGTAATGGGGGATCAATCGTGCTACAATGCAAAAAAGGAGTAACTGTACCGATACAAAACCAGCGGTAAGGGAATGTTTTTTGGATGCACAAATATTTGCAGCTACAAAATGAACTCGAAACGTTGATTGAAAGCCTCTCCTATCGAGACGGAGACCGGCTTCCCTCCATTCGGGAGCTCGCCTCTCGTTACCAATGCAGCAAGAGCACTGTAATCCGCACTTTGGATGAGCTGGAAAAGCGTCACCTCATCTACTCGGTCGACCGAAGCGGCTACTACGTCGTGAAAAAACAAAGAAAGATCCAACTTGCAGATACGTCGGTGATCGATTTTGCGACCTCTGCTCCCGATCCTGACCTCTTTCCTTATGTCGACTTTCAACACTGCATCAATAAAGCGATTGAAACCTATAAAAACGATCTTTTTATATATGGAACCACACAAGGCTTGCCATCGCTCATTGCCGTCATCGCCAAGCTGCTTGGGAACCATCAGGTTTTTACGGACCCGGGTAATATTTTCATTACCTCCGGTGTCCAACAAGCGCTATCCTTGCTGTGCATTCTTCCTTTTCCAAATGGCAAGGAAACGATTCTGATTGAGCAGCCCAGTTACCATCTTTTCATTGAAAGTTTGCAAGTACGCAAGCATCCTGTCGTCGGGATCAAGCGCACTGCCCAAGGAATCGATTTAGAAGAGCTGGAGTCTATTTTCCGAACGGGAGAGATCAAGTTTTTCTATACGATGCCTCGCTACCATAGTCCGCTCGGTACGACGTACAGTCGAAAGGATAAACAGCGCATTGTGGAGCTTGCCCAACAGTACGACGTCTATATCGTAGAAGACGATTACATGGCAGATCTTGAGCATGACAGCAAAGCTGATCCCCTCTTTACCTATGATCGCTTTTCTCGCACCATTTATTTAAAAAGCTATTCCAAAATTATTTTTCCTGGGTTGCGTTTGGGTGTGGCCGTTATACCTGACGCGCTAAAAGATTCTTTTAACCAGCACAAGCGACTCATGGATATCGACAGCTCCATGCTATCTCAAGCTGCGTTGGAAATTTACCTAAAAAGCGGAATGTTCGAGCGTCACAAGCAAAAAATTCGCAGTTCCTATCAACGGCGATCCAACCTGCTGATGGCGTCTTTGAACCATTTTGCGACGAATGAAGAGCATCTGTTCAACTTTCAGCCCTTTGCGTATCCGGGGATTCATACGCACATTGTTTTGAACGATTCCATCCCGGTCCCTGCTGTTATCAACCAGCTAAAAAAGTACTCCATTCTTGTGGATGCTACTGACAAAAATTACTTGGTGGGCTTTCCGCAAGAAAATATTTTGAAGCTGAATGTGTCCTATGCCAAGGAAGCAGTGATTGAGCAAGGGATTGAGGTGTTGATGGATGTGTTACGCCGCATGCACCGTTAACCTCTCCGCCTTAAGTCGCAGATAAAATCCGACGAGGGTGCGTTTTTGGACAACCAAAAAATCTCCATAATAGAGCTGTTGAGTTGATCCATAGCACAGGCGGATGTGAAATGATTGGTACGTAACCTATTAACGATCTACAACGTATTACAAATACAGGAATATGGTTTTAGCAGAATGATGGCGGCTTTGTAAAAGAAAATATGCAGAGAAAATTGTTTTAAAATGCATCAAATGCGGTATATCGTTGTATAGTAAGTGAATCCCAATTCAAAAAAATTCGTTCCATAGTCGGCCAGTTTGAAGTAGAATCGCATCTAGACACATGTATTTTGTTGGACTTACTCGGCGCGCTGCTGAATATTCCGACAAATCGCAAAAAGGCCTCCAAAGTTGATGACTGGCAGTTAACGATAGAATGACAAAGGAGAAATAGATGTTTCAGAACATTTTAGATTTCTTAATGGAATACGGCTATTTGGGAATGTTCATCCATTCTTTTGCAGACGCAGTCATCTTTCCCGTTCCTGCCTTCTTTCTTCAAGTGCCACTCAGCCTCGTTGATCCTTCGCAGGCATTGTGGATTGCAACGGTAGGCTATATCGCTTGTCTCTTAGGGACACCCGTTGGTTATTTTATCGGTAAAGTCCTAGGCAAATCCGTTCTGTACAAAATCCTCAAGAAGGAATGGATTGATTCTGCCACAGCGATGTTTCAAAAGAAGGGCGAAGTCGCGATCTTCATCGGTTCATTTACACCGATTCCGTTTAAAGTATTTACAATCATGTCAGGTTGCTTGAAATTCCCGTTGTGGAAATTGCTTGGGTATGCGGCAATTGGACGGGCAGTCAAATTTTACGCAGTCGGATTTTTGTTTTATTTTTACGGTAAAATGGCGGAAAATATGGTCCATAACGTTTCTATATATATATTCCTCATCATGGTGCCGCTCATCTTGGTCGGATTATGGGTGAAGAAAATTGTCACCAAGCGCCGCCAGCTGAAAATGGAAAACGCTGGCGTCAGCAATGGCATCAATGAGAAAGTCCTGAATAAATAGCAAAGAAACCCCAATTCACACATTGGGGTTTCTTTTTTTACGCCTGTTATGCTTTTTTGACACGAATGCCTTCCTCTTCTACATCAATCAGCATCGCTGTCACATTGTCTTCTTCCATCACCAGATCCGCAATGCCATCCTCGACATATTGCTGAATTACGCGGCGCAATGGACGTGCCCCGAAGGAAGGGTTGTAGCCCAGCTCAGCCAGCTTTTCTTTTGCGGCATCTGTCACGCTGATCTCCATTCCTTGCTCAGACAGATTGCCCCTAACATCTTGCAGCAGCAGATCGACGATTTTGACCAAATCCTGTTTTTCCAGATGAGCAAAGGAAATGATCGAGTCGAAGCGGTTTAGGAACTCTGGCTTGAAGTACGCCCCCAGAGAATCCAGCACGGTGGCGGGCTCGGGCGCTTTTGCTCCAAAGCCAACGGAGATTTTGCGCTCGCTCACGCCGGCATTGCTCGTCGCAATGATGACCGTCTCCTTAAAATTCACCGTACGGCCCTGACTGTCTGTTAGACGACCGTCCTCCAGAATTTGCAGGAACATGTGCATCACGTCCGGGTGTGCTTTTTCGATCTCATCAAGCAAAATAATGCTGTACGGGTTGCGGCGAACGCGTTCAGTCAACTGACCTGCTTCTTCATGACCGACGTAGCCAGGAGGAGAACCGATCAGTTTGGATACCGAGTGCTTCTCCATGTACTCGCTCATATCGAGGCGGATCATGGAATCACGGGTACCAAACAGCTCCTCTGCCAATGCTTTGGACAATTCTGTTTTCCCTACGCCAGTCGGACCGACGAACAGGAAGGAAGCAATCGGTCTGTTTTTCGGTTTCAGACCTGCACGACTGCGTCGAATCGCCTTCGCGACTTGTGTGACCGCCTCGGATTGACCAATGACTTTTGCTTCCAAATGAGCCGCTAGGTTTTTCATTTTCATCTGCTCATCACTTTGCAGCTTCGTAACAGGAATCCCAGTCTTTTGCTCGATCAAGGCTTGGATGTCCGAGACGTCAACCTGGACGCGTTGTTCCTTGCCCTCAATCTGATCCAGCTTCTCTAAAATGCTTGCTTCCTCGTCTCGCAGACGGGCAGCTCGTTCGTATGCCTCTTGCTCCGTCGCTTCCTTTTTCTCCTGATTGATCTGCGCCAGCCGCTCATGCAATTCTGCCGTATCAACCGCGGAGGACCTCAGGTTCAAACGCGAGCCCACTTCATCCATGAGATCAATCGCCTTGTCAGGCAAGAATCGATCCTGAATGTAACGATGGGCGTATTCCACGCTGGCACGGATGACATCATCCGAGTAAGCGACTTGGTGGAATGCTTCGTATTTCGGACGCAATCCTTTTAAAATCTCGATGGCTTGTTCTACGGTTGGCTCCTTTACCATGACTGGCTGCAAGCGGCGCTCCAGAGCTGCGTCTTTTTCAATCACGCGATACTCTTTTAACGTAGTTGCCCCAATCAGTTGCAACTCACCGCGAGCCAGTGCAGGCTTCAGGATGTTCCCTGCATCCATTGATCCTTCCGCAGAGCCTGCCCCCACCAGTAGATGAATCTCATCCACAAACAGGATGACGTTTTTGCGCTTTTGCAGCTCGGCAATCACTTGCTTCACTTTTTCCTCGAACTGTCCGCGAATTCCCGTCCCTGCAACCAGAGAGGCGACATCTAAAATGTACACCTGCTTGTTTTTCAGCTTGGTCGGCACTTGCCCTTCCGTAATACGCAAGGCGAGGCCTTCCGCAATCGCCGTCTTCCCGACGCCTGGCTCCCCGATCAGAACCGGATTGTTCTTATTGCGTCGGTTCAAAATCTCAATGACACGCTCAATTTCCTGTTCTCGTCCAATCACAGGGTCAATCAGTCCGGCACGTGCCGCATCGTTTAGATTACGCCCCAGGTCATCGAGGATGCCTCCACCACGCTCTGGTGCTTGTGGCTGTGGTTGGCTGGAAGATTTGCCCGGATTCATCGGGCCTTGGGCAAAGCCTTGCAGGAACTCATCCAGTCCAGAGAAGGAGGAGAAAGGACTAAAGCCCATACCCACTCCCATTTTGTTGGTCAGCTTTGTCTGGCAGTCTTTGCACAGATCGTATTTTTGTTGCTGATTTTGTACACGTATATGAACAGTCACAGTTGCTTCTCGTTGTTTGCAGATTTCACAATGCATATTCAATCCCCCCAAAAGCGTTGTTTTGGAATCCAGAAGATCTTTGACCTTTCCTGACCTTCGTTGACTTTATTATAGTTTGACCTTTTTTGACTTTCAAGAGGGATTGTTTGGTTTTTTACACTTTGCCCTTTTGCAGATAGGGAACAATTGAAAGTAACCCAATAACAGCTAAACAAGCGCCTATCCACAATGGTGAAACAAGCCCATAGCCACTGCTGATCCCGATCCCGCCTAAGGAAGAACCAATGGCAACACCCAATGTAATAAAGGAAGTATGCATAGTGTTTACCATTGTCCCACTGCCTGCAGTATTCATCACTCGTGCGATCATGGCCGGATTCATCGCGACACCCGTCAACCCAATCAGAACAATGGATAGCACAGCGATCCATTTATTTTCGGCGCCTACGGCAAATAGAACCAATGCCGCTAAGAGTATGCTTAATCCCGTTACAAGGATGCGCATGGTAAAACGATCAGCAAGTCTGCCAATCACGATATTTCCGATCACGGTCGCGATGCCATAAAGGGCAAGCAAATACGGGATACTGGTATCCGAAAATGTCGTTACATCCATAAGAATCGGAGTAAAATAACTAAACGCTGCGAAGGTACCGCCAATGATCAGCATACTCGTTACATACGCGGCCCAAAGGTGTGGATTTTGAAAACTGGCAAGCTCATCCTTTCCGTTCATCTGGTCTTTTTGTACGGAGGAAGGAAGCAACCATTGGATCAAGATCCCTGATAGCAATACGACAACGGCAACAGCCCAAAAGCTCATTCTCCAGCCGAAATATTGTGCAATCACGGTTGTCAGAGGGAGTCCGATGACAGTAGCAATCATTAAGCCTGCCAAAACAATCGAAGCTGCCTTTCCCCGTGAATGAGGGGGAACCAAGCTGGCTGAAATACTAACGGAGATACCAAACGCTGCGGATGAAGCAATACCTGTTAGGATACGTGCAAGCATCATCGACTCGTAATTCCAAGCCATGGCTCCCAGCGATTGGCCAATAAAGAAGACGGCAACCAAAGAAAGCAGCGCTTGTTTTCGGCGAATGTGCAAGAGAGTTGCTGTTAGGATCGGGCCACCTATCACCATTGCTCCTGCATACGCCGTAATAAAATACCCGATGGATGGGATCGACACGTCGAAAACATCGGCAAGCTCGTTCATCATACCTGCCACCATAAATTCAGAAGTCGTCATCGCAAAAATCGCTACCGCTAACAAATAAATCATCGACGGCATGAAGGAACACTCCTCTACTTATTATTGTAACAATCGGTACAAAAATAACTCAAAAAAAGAGCGCATTACGCGCCGAAGATAGATTCCATGATGCCGTTCATGATTTGTTCAGCCAATGTCCGATTTTGTGTAGATGTATTCAACACACGGAAGCCGTAGTAACTGCTTAAAAATAGGCTAGCCAAATCCACAGCAGATCGTTTTTTGGAGATTTCGCCCGTTCGCAAGCCTTCCTCCATCACTTTTTCCATGGTTTGCTTCAAAAGTTCAACATGTCTGGAGACTATTTCTTCAATCTTGGGATCGTCTTTTGCCCGTTCCAATCCCGCATTGATCAGCAAACATCCCTTTGGATTCGTAGATTCAAAGTCTTCCACTAATGCCCAAGCTAAAAAATTGTGCAACCGTTCTTTCACGAAACCCGGACTTTCCAATAATGCCCGCTGTTCACGAATTCCAGTTTCGTGATAGTGTTCCACCACTGCTAGATAAAGGTCCTGTTTGCTGCCAAACGTATTGTACAAGCTGCCTTTACCTAGTCCAGTATCACTGCATAAATCATGCGTAGAACAACCATTGTAGCCTTTTGACCAAAATGTTTTCATGGCCACATCTACAATGGAAGTGTAATCAAAATCACGAGGTCTGCCGCGTTTGTTCAACGGAATCCTCCTTTCGTTTTCAACTGTTATGGAAATCTTACATATTATGTACCGTTCGGTCAACAAATAAAATGTCTGCAACTGTAAACCATGCCTATAGAAAAAACCCATTTTGAAAATCATCTCTCAAAATAGGCTTGATCATTGATTATATCGACTCTAAATCTGTCACTGTTGGAATAACGTAAACTCTTCAGCTAAGTTGACCTTCTCCATCTATCGCCCCCATTAAAAAGAGTATGCTTGTACTTCTTCGAAAGTAGGCAGGGATGGTTGAGCACCGTTCCTTGTTACGACAATCGCTGCTACTTTGCTGGCGAAAGTGGCCGCTTCCGTTTCTGTCATTCCTTGTGTGATCCCAACTGCAAAAGCTGCCGTAAAGGAATCGCCTGCCGCAGTTGTATCCACTGGCTCTACGCGGAAAGCCGGGATATGGGTCGCCTCATCGGCGGTTACTAAGAGAGCGCCCTTTTCCCCCAACGTCACGATGACGCGCTTTGGTCCACCAGACAAAAGCTTTTGGGCTGCGGCATGCACTTCATCTATCGTGGATACAGGCATTCCCGTGAGAATAGAAAGCTCTGTTTCATTTGGGGTTAAGGTATGTACATGGGTTAATAGCTCACTGGATAGCTCGCGTGCAGGTGCCGGATTTAAAATGATCAGCTTGCCGAGTCGAGCAGCCTCTTTAACGGTATATTCCACGACATGCATCGGGATTTCCAGTTGGAGCAATACGATGTCACTGTCCTTTAAAATAGACTGATTGTCTGCAATATGCTCGGTGCTGACGAGCGCATTCGCACCAGGAACGAGCACGATGTTATTTTCCCCGTCATCACTGACATTGATAAAAGCCATGCCTGTCGTACCCGAGCATTTGATCCCCTCTATGTGTACGTGCGCATCCTTTAGCCCTCCCAGCATAACCCGGCCGTTCTCATCCTCTCCTACCATTCCAATCATGGAGACATGCGCACCCAGGCGAGACGCTGCTACTGCCTGATTCGCTCCCTTTCCACCCGGGATCAGCTCGAAGTGATGGCTTGCGATCGTTTCTCCTGCTCTGGGCAAATGATGTACATGGGTTACGAGATCCATATTGATGCTTCCTACTACTGCGATTTTCACGACGAGCCCTCCTCGTTCCATCTCGAACATGATCATTCTGTCGGTTACAAAATAGTGCTTTTCATCAGAGAAGTCAACGTATTTTCTCAGGATTGTTCCTAAGAAGACTTGGAGCGCAATGCCTCCATTGGATATAATGAACAAATCTTCTATCATCCGGAGGTAACCAGATGGAGCCGATTATCCAACATCCTTGGAACATTGATGAGCAAGAGGCTATCAACTTACAGCGACAACTAGCCCAACAAGTGAAAAAAGAAGATCAACTAGCGGACGTACGCTTTATCGCTGGAGTAGATGTCGCCTATCATGCCGAGTCTGATTTGTTAGTTGCTGGTGTCGTGATCCTCGACGCTAATTCCCTGCAAGTCGTCGAGTCTGTCGTCATTCAAGACACCGTCGAATTCCCGTATATTCCCGGCCTGTTCTCTTTTCGAGAGCTGCCTCCGTTGGTGCGTGCATTCAAGGAGCTAAAAACAACACCGCAGCTTGTCGTCTGCGATGGACAAGGAATCGCTCACCCACGAAGATTCGGACTAGCCAGTCATTTGGGCGTCCTGTTTGACATTCCTACCATTGGCTGTGGAAAAACGAGACTGCTAGGCGAATACGAAGAACCCGCACAGGAAAGAGGCGTGTATTCCCCTTTGATCGATCAGGGTGAAATCATCGGTGGAGTCTTGCGTACACAACCGAATATAAAACCGATATTCGTCTCGATCGGACACGGAATCTCTTTGCCAACTGCATGCGCATGGATCACCAAGCTCTCTCCCAAATATCGTTTGCCCGAAACGACGCGGCAAGCGGATCAGCTCGTGAATAAAGTATCGGCAAAGTTAAATAACAGCCGCTAATGGAGTGTCGGCCATACATTTTCATCGTGCTCATCCAAGACTGCTTCAATCAGATCTCCTTGGAACACGACGATATACCCTCGTGGAAGAGCCAATGCTTGCAAAAGAGACGGACGTAGCTTTAGCAGTTGGTAAACGTAGTATGACTCTAGCTGGTCACTGTCTACTTCGCCTTCCACAGGCCCGAGATACCATCCGGAGTCACCTTTTCGAACATCTTCTGCACGCTGCAAATAGACATGTTCTTGTTCAAATGCACCTTTTGCCACCACAATTTTATCTTGGAACAAAGCAGCTTCCCCTTCTGCTCGCACGGTTTGCAAACAGTTGTTTTGCGCCATTTGCACGACCAAGGACACAGACAGGTCAGAAGTTGTTTCGGAAAAAGGATTCTCGTCGTAGTCGGGTGCCACGATTTCCATATACCCATCTCGTTCGAAAACCAGAAGAATGGTCCAGCCTACCTGAATTTTCGCACCGTTCTTAATAGGACCAGTCTCGTCTTCTACATCGGCGAATACGTCCAACAGAAAGTCTGCTTGCTTCACCAAAAACTCTTTGCAGGTCACGACAAACGTTCGGTTATGAATCTGTTTAGAGCGTTTGCAGAGTCGGGACTCTTTCTCAGCTGACATGGACCTCTTCCTTTCTGCGTGATCGGAATTGCTGCTATCTTCAGGATATCACGAATAGGAGAAAAGCTCCGTTACACATTTGCTACAAAGGTTGGAAAAATGGGCTGACGAATGAGCAGCAAAGCGGCTTGGCAGATGGTCTACAACTTTTTTTGTTGGATTTGTTCAACACAGTCTTTGATCGTATCTATGACGGCTCTTGGCTCAGTAAATTGAGGAAAATGTCCACTTTTTTCAGCGAGGAAATGTTTGCTGTTGCTTGATAATGAAAGCAGCTCCAACTGATGCTCGATTCGTTTTTTGCGTACTTCCTCTGGCATCATACGATTTTCTTTTCCACCTGTAATCACATAAACAGGTATGTCAGGAAAAGAATCGATTGCATGGATTTGTTCCACTGTTTTTTTGACAAAATGAACTTCATTGAACTGTTTATGGGGAGACAAGGAATCAAACATGGAGAGCATTTTGTTTATGGTTTTGACTACCTTACCTTGATATTTTTCGAGGCCGAGATCTTTCGGATGGCTGGATTCTAAAAAGACGACGCCAGCTACTTCGTTGGGGTAACGCCGGGCATATAAATTTGCATATAATCCCCCTAATGAATGTCCGACTAGCAAAAATGGGGGTTCAAATCCTACTAATGTTAATGCCTCCCGTAACGTTTCTACAATCGTGAGTCCATCTTGGGGCTCCTGCGGCTTATCACTACCCGAAACACCAAATCGATTATAGGAAAATAAAGATGACGTCTCTGAAAGATCAGGTAGTATTCTCATCCAGCCTTCTATGGGTCCTGAACCCCCGTTAATGAGAACGATATTGGGTTTGCCGTTTCCGCTACAATGATATTGAATCTTCCCTTTTGAAGTACTTACTTTCGATATCTCTATTGCCATTGTACGACACCTCACTTTGTTCGGGCTGGATTTCACTGTAGTAATACGTGATGAACAAAGGAGGGTTTCTATTTTTTAGGAATGATTCTTGCTGAGAGGAAAAGGAGCAGCGGCAGACAAAGGACGTTGTTTTGTCCTCCTTGTCTACCGCTGTCTTGATTGTGACCAAAGAAATTATTTGGTGCTAAGAGGTACTGCTAACAGCTCCGCCAGCTTGATCGCATTCTCTCCTACCATGCAGCTGTAATGGTTTCCGGCGATTTCTGTTACTTCCAGTTCTCCAATGCATATATCTTGCCAAAAAGCGATGGTCTCTTCGCTCGTGCTTGGCAAAAATTGAAACGGCTCGCGAGCCAGCAGGAAGCGAATGTCTCCCATATAGGGCAAAGGAGTATAGCGCGCTGCTTTAAAGCTCTGCCCAAACACTTTGCACAAGCCCTCTGCCATTTCCACTGGCATCTGTTCCCCTGATGTTTTGCCTAGCGCATGGACATAAGCAGTGAAGCGTTCTCTTCTGTCAAACGCAGATAATTTGCGGAATATCTCTCCCACCTGGTCTAGCCCATCATCTCCACTGATGGTACACGCTGAGCCTTGCGGGATGCAATCCCCGTGTTTTTCTACGAGCTGCAAAATCGCCCGGGCAAAATCATGCTCATCCACTTTTCCAAAACCAGCCTGTTCCAGCGTGATGTTCAGGTTTGGAACAAAGAGTGCTTCAATCAAGAGATCGTCATTCACTTCTGTCAGGATCGGAGGAATGTCGATCAAAACCAAGTCCAGAATAGGGACGCCCTGCTCCCCAAGTCTTCTCGCTACTTCAATGGCAATCAATCCGCCCAAGGAATAGCCGATGAGCTGTACAGGCCTTTGCTCTCCTTCACGCAAGACGTCGATCAAGCATTCGGCATAATCATCGGCCACGGTTTCTATCAGCTCGGACGGCTCTAGCGCGCAATAACGTTCGCTGTCGTCAATGGCGACCCCGACGATGCTTCCTGTCTGCTGGGCTTTGAGCTGTTCAATCAATGGGCGAAAACTGTCCATCGTCCCCAAAACGGCATGGAACACAACCCGCAGCGGCCCAGATTCGTCACCGCCATATGGAATCAGCACGGCATTGCTCGACTTGTTGCGTTTCTTCGGCAATGCGACGTCCTCACTCTGCTGCCTCTCCTGATTGCGCATGTGTATGAAGCCAGCCAGTGCTTCCACGGTCGGGAAGTTAAGCATTTGTCGGAGCAAGACATCAAACGGAATGGCAGCGTGCGTCGGGTCCTCCGCCAGCTTGTCGCGCAGCACTCCGGCTACCTGCGCCATGATGAGAGAATCTGCACCGTACTCATAAAAGCTTTGGGTTCGGCCGATTCCCGAGAGTCCCAATGCTTCAGCCCAGACGTGTGCAAGCTGCGCTTCTAACGGATCAGTTTCAGCCCCCTCTGTAGCGTCCAGAGAAGCACTCTGTTCGAACGTCGATGCAGGGCGCCATTTTGCCAGCTCTCGGCGATCTATTTTTCCATTTCCGGTGAGTGGCAGTGCGTCTACGACTTGCAAGTGGGCAGGCAGCATATAGGCAGGCAGATGAAGGGAAAGGAATTTTTCCAGCTCTGCGGCACTGACCCTCACCCTGTCCAGCTTCACGCGATGGGCGAGCAGATGATTTTCGCCCTCTGTCCACTTGGCAAGAATGAGCCACCCGCCCGGGCAAATCAGTTCTTTCAGCTTGTTCATGTCAGAGCTATCTATCGCTCCATCAGTGAACACTACGTCGAACGAGTTCGGCGCCAATCCTTGTGCCCGATACTCTTCTTCAACTGTATCCATGCTTATATATTCTAAATCATGGCCTTCCAACGCTTGCGAGACATGCTCTGTTAACGCCCCGTTCCCTGCGCCGACTTGCAATACCCGTAGAGGCATGCTCGTATGCTGTCGCGCAATCTCTTGCAGAAGCATGACAATGCGCTGATTGACCTCGATGTCTACTTCTTCACTGATCCCATTTACGAGCATCGCGAATTCCGCTCTTTCCGCTTCAAGGTCCCGATCCATCTTGCGGGCGCTCTCCACAATCCCCAGCAAAACAGGCTCGTCACTCGCTCCATCCAGCACGACACCAGCTGCGGTGACAGCAGGGTGTTTGAGCAGAGCCGATTCAATTTCACCTAGCTCGATCCGATGCCCTCTGATTTTGACCTGATTGTCTTCGCGGCCGATAAACTCGATTTCGCCCCCCGGTGTGTAGCGACCCAAATCACCGGTTCGGTAGAGTCTCTCTCCATCCACAGGGTGGGAGAAGAACCTTTCCTCCGTGAGCCGTTGATCTCCGACATAGCCCTCCGCCAAGCCTGCTCCGGTAATATAGAGATCCCCGATCACCCACACTGGGCAATCGCGCATCTGTGAATCGAAGACGCGGAAGCCTTGGTTGGCGAGAGGGCGGCCATACGGAATACTGTTCCAGTCTGCTTCCAGTCCGTTGTACAGATGATAGTTCGACCATATCGATGCTTCTGTGGCACCGCCGAGACTGACGATCTGTGCAGAAGGGAGATATTTTTGCATCCGATCAGGTAGCGTCAACGGAATCCAGTCACCGGAAAGCAAGGCCAGTCGCAAGCTGTCTACTTTGACAGTTGGCGTGGAATCCAAATACGTGACCAGCATCTGCATCAGGGCCGGCACGGAATTCCACACGGTGATGTCATGCCGGGCTATCAGCTCACTCCAATGGGACGGATCTGTTTGCCGGTCGGAATGAGGATACACGACTGCACCACCCACAGAGAGCGTGGCAAAAATATCGTAGACAGATAAATCAAAGCTCAGCTGGGCAAGGCCAAGCACGCGATCTTTTTCCGTGATCGCAAAACGACGAAGCATGTCCTCGATCGTATTTGCTGCTGCGCGGTGGCTGATGACGACCCCTTTAGGCTGTCCCGTGGAACCAGACGTATAAATGATGTACGCAGGCAAATCCGGGTTTAAGTCAGGCAGTATTAACGGTTCATGCTGCGGGCTTACTTGATCCACCGCAATCGTTTGAATAGAGTCTGACCATTGCAACTGGTTGGTAGATACCGTCAAGGCATAACGGATGTCCGCCTGTTCCATCATGACCTGTCGGCGCATCTCAGGTTGCTTCGGATCAATAGGTACATAGACGGCTCCCGCAAACAATGTACCGAGTACAGCTGTGACTTGATGCACGCCTTTATCCATCACGATAGCAACGCGGTCTTGCTCGCGGCAGCCTAGTTCCTTAAGCTTCCCTGCTACTGCGGCAGCACGTTTGACCAGTTCCGCGTAGGAGATCTGTCCTTCACTGTCAATCACAGCCGGACGATCTGGCGTCGACATTGCTTGTGCGACGATTGGCTGATGCAAGGCGTACTCTGGTAAAGCTGCCGTGGTCTCATTTACCTGCTGACGCTCTTCCCGCTGCCAGTCTGGCAACGTAATTTCGTCAACTCCCTCCCACATTTGCTCGCTGTCCGCCAAAGCTTGCAGTAATTTTGCAAAAGTATCAAACATGTCGTCAACGACATGCTCTGGGAAAACACCCTCACGCACATCCCAGTTCACCTGCAAGCCTGCCGAGCTGTCCATGGCTTGGCAATCGATGAAAACCTGCGGTGTTTGACTGATTCCGTGCCCAGCAATTTTGCCCTGTAGCTGACCGCCTTCCGCTGGTTCTACTAACCCAATTGCACTCGTAAAAACGATTGGCATCAGAGCGGCTTCACGACCGCGCCTACGCGCTAGCTCGCGCATGACCTCCACGCCGGAAAACAAACGGTGATCCAAATCTTCAAACAACTGCTTTTGAATAGTTTTCGCCCGTCCTTGAAAAGTACGCTCCAATCCCCACTCAACCGCAAGCAAATTGACGGATGTGAAATCCCCGACAATCTCATGGACTCGCTCATGTAGCGGCTGTCTGTTCAGCAACGTCAAATTCAGGCAAAACGCACGATTTCGACTCCATCGCTCGATCACAGCGGCAAAGGCGGTCATCACGGCGGAGGTTGGCGTCAATCCTCGCTGCTGGGCACGCTGCTTAAAGGCATCCCACGAAGCGTTATGTAAGCGAATGAAGCGACGGCGAAAGCGTGCGTCTCCATTCTGGGTCTGCTGTCTCGCCATTGGCAGGTCTGGAGCCTGTGGCAATGCATCGATCCGTTGCTGCCAGTACGCTTTGTCTCTGCCATATGCCGTAGTCTCTCTTAGGCTGCGTTCGGCGAAGACGTAATCGCGAAACGTAATCGGCAGCGCGGGCAATGTTTTTCCCGGTTCTTTATAAAGGGCCTCAAACTCACCTAGCAAGAGCCAAATACTCGCCCAATCCGCGATGAGAAATTCCATTGATACATGGAGCACAGCCCTGTCGCTCGTTTTCGTCAAGCCGATATCAAACAATGGCCATTTGGCTGTATCATACACGCGATGTCCCATCGCTTCGCGTATGTCATCGAGCCTTCTTCCTGCCTCCTGCTCATCCATGCCACTTGTATCCGTATAGGTAATCGTCAAATGCGGGACCTTCTCCAGAATGCGCTGCTGACCGTTCTGATCAATGGTTGCACGCAGCATGTCATGTCTTGCAATGAGCAGGTTCCACGCATCCTCCGCCCGTTTCGGATCAAGCTCAGGATAGTCCAGCTCCATGTAAATATGGCACGCCACGCCACCATAGCCAAACAGCTCATACCGTCCCAGTAAATAAGCAGACTGCACATCTGTCAGGGGAAAAGGCACAAATCGCGCTGCTGGATCGGGTATCACCGTCACCGGTTGGGATTCGGCTCGCAAAAGAGCGAGAATGTCTGCTTTCTGTTCTTTTAACGCCTGTAAATCATCGGCTGCAAGTGTTCCTCTTGGGGCTTTGTAACGCAGGCTCCCATTTTCCTCCCATAAAAAAATTCCATCTCTGCGTAGGCGCATCAAGAGCTCGACGCTATTTGTCTTGAGGTTTTGGGGCATATGCACACTCTCCTATTTAAATGAGCTTCGCCATTTCGTTTTCGTTTGGGGAAAGCTGCTGACGTACGCCAACATCGATGTTGTTCTTGATGAGGAACAGCTTTTGTCCAAGTGGTGCCAGTGGGTGAGACTCCTCAGGCAAGACCGCAAGCTCCTTGACACCTGCCCGTTCAAAAACATCGAGCCACTGCTGAACAGTCATGAAGGTCGATTGCGTATTTTTCCTGTCATCTACTGGTGGAGTCATCATGAAAGCTTGGGAGATGAGCATTTCTACGAATTCTCGAGTTGGCTCGGTAATAATCATCCAGCCTCCTGGAGCAAGGGTCCTCAACAGCCCTTGGATGACTTCATCCGTGTCCCGCGCGTTGTTCAACATGCCTGCCGCAATCACGATATCGAAGCTGCCTTCTGTGAGGCCTTGTGCAAACAAATTTTTGTCGATATCAACCACCTGATATTTCATCCATGGGTAAGCTTTGTACCGTTCACGGGCAGAGGATAAGAAAAAGTGGGACACATCCGTGTACACATACTCCACATGCAATCCTTTGGAAACAGACGCCCTTAGGCGGTCCACAACCACATCACTCGTTGCTCCAGTCCCAGCGCCTACCTCCAGAATGCGAAGCGAGTTTGTCGTAGACGCGATCCGCGCTACTGCCTCTGCGACCGACTTGTTCAAATAACGCGCCACAAGGGTGTCCCGATAAAGCGCATTGGCAACATGCATGCGGCCCTCAGGAAATAGCAGCAATGCAGCTTGTTGGGTATCATCCATCAGCTGTGGCAGCCGATCCGCATTGTCCTTGAGATAGTCCATGACGAGCGGTGAGCCCAGCTTGCCATTCCAAGCATTTTTGGCTAAATCCCACCGTCGTTCTACTTCCTCTCGCGTCATCTGAATGCCGCATTGATACTCGCCAGCAGCAAATTTCAGGTAGCCACGATCCGTCAGTATGTGCAGCCAGCGCTTGATGACTGGTTGATGACGCTCTGCTATGTTTGCAGCAGTGAAAATATCTGACGCCGTATAGGAATGTTGTCCCGCTGTCAGTGCTCCTTGAGATTGCAGCGCGAGCAGCATGGAGGCCACCGCAGCTGCATCCAGGCGCTCAATGCACGTATTTACCTGCACAGCATCAATCCCTTTTAGCTCGCTCTCGGCAGACGCCGTGCATACAAAAACATCGTTGTTTTCCGCCAAAGTCGCATCATTAGGTGATGCAGTGCCGTGGAATTCGTCATCTGGAATGCTCCAGGCTGCTTGTTCGAGAGACGCTAACGTCAACGGCTCATGACTGCCATTCGAGCGCAACACGGGATATCCCAATGCCTGCGTCCATTCTTGCCACTGTCGTGAACACAATAGTTCCTGCTGCGCGCGTGTTTCCATCGTAGCCTTATCGACCTGCCCCATGATCCTATCTCGCATGATGAGTAAATCGCGTCCGATAGCTTGCGGCCACTGCTTCGTAAGAATGTCCCGATAGGTCGGCGTCTCCTGCGGTCCCAATATGTGTGTACTGTTTTCCAGCATGTGTGCAGGTGGGGAAACTGTCAGCTCACCGTGAATGTCGGGAAGATCCGGTACGTGCAGACGCGCCTGCCACACGACAGGGCCATGCGTGTCTGTAAGCGACAAGCTCCCGCCAGCTACACCAATCGTCACGCGATGCAGTAAATGCAGATGGTTGTCTGGATCATCCGGATCGACTTCATTGTGGGCGCGCAGCGTAATTGGAATTTTGCCCAGCTGCCCGATCAACACTTGAAACGGTCCCTCATCTTTGATGACATGACTGATTTTCCACGGACGAATAGAAGGGAGGGCTTCCTGCAAAATATGCATGAGCGGGAAGGACACCTGTGTAGCGCAAGCAGCCTCGATGTACAAGGCAGGCTGCACAGCCAGCATCGTACGAGCGCAAGCAATAAAGCGGCGAACTGCAGGCAAATGTACGTAGAGATCGCCCGTCATAAAATGAACACCGTTCTGCTTGGCATGCTTTAGGCACAGCGCCAAATCTTTATGGTGGATCGGCTCTTCCGAAATGACGTGAATGCCCTTGGCAAGCAGTTGGATCGACAGCTCTGTTCCATTGCCACCCATCACGGTGGAACGCAATACGACGCAAGCCAGATCAATGCCAGCAGGTAATTGATTGACATCGGTGTACAGCGGGATGCCATTTCGCTCGGCGCATTGACGCGAGCGTTCACTTCCTTTTGCCAGCAGCCCTACCAATTCAAACTGCTCAGGCAATGCCTTCACCGCCTCCAAGTAGAACTGTCCAAAGCGGGAACCGCATACCACGGTACGCAACTTACGATTCTTTGTCATACGTCACCCCTACTTCATTTCCATGATGGAATGCATGAGTTCGACCTGCTGCTCGCGAAGTGCATCAATCAAGCCTGTCGCCGATACGCCTTCTGCCACGAAAAAGCAGCCTGTTTTTCTGTTCTGATCTTCCGCGATTAAGTGAGCCACTGTGGCCGCGATGATGCCAGATATCCGATTCCAGTCGCCCGGATACAGAAGAGTGGAGAAGACCCGCACTTTTTTACCGTCACGCTTTCCGGTCGCATGCAGGTGGAACATCGTAAAGTCTTTCACACCCGGCTTCCTCGCCTCAAACTGTTCCAGCAGCAGCTTGGCTGATGCTCTTTTTTGTTCCTCGGTTTTGTATTGCTGCAAAGCCTTGATCATCACAAATTGATTCAGGATGGCATTGCTTTGATAGCTGTTGTAAAAATAAGCGGATTCGATTTTATGCTGCTTGGTCATAAGGCCGAATTCCTTTGTCACTACCGGATATGTGTCGCGCTTTCCAGCGGGATGCGGCAGTGTGTAGTTGCGATGGAACGGCCCGTCTATTTTTTTGACCTCTCCTTGCTTGAAGTAAGACATTCCCCATCCGGTATCTTCTTCAATGCTGCAGACGATGTCATATGCCGCATTGAGTGAAAATCCGCCCTGCCCTGCAAAAAAGACTTCGAGCAAATCGATTTCGTCCAAATCATTTTCAGAGACGTAAGCTGGGAAAACTTCCGACAGCCCCGGGTAAACGCCAGTAGAGATGATAAACAGCAGTCCCTTTTCTTCGATTTCCTGCTTTCGCATGAGCAATTGTTGATACAGATGCTCATCTCCGGACACATCTACGTAATGAACCGCATGTTTGAGGCATGCAACGGCAACTTTATCAACGATTTGCTTGGAGGGCCCTGCACAATTGATAACGAGATCGACTTGACCGCAAAAGTCATGCAGTTCCTCCTCGTTGCATACATCCACCTGCTGGCATTCCAGCCTACCTTCCGTCCCAGTAAAAAGCTCACTTAGCTTTTCGAGATTTCTACCGCCCAGCAAAATCGGATAGTTCGTTCTAGACAAAATCGTTTGAAAAGCTGCATGGCCTACAACACCAGTCGCTCCCAAAATGCCAATCTTTTTGATACCCAATGTTCTCTCCCTCCTGACCTGCTCCCCGCATTCTTCTTCCAAGAAAAGGCGGGGCTGCTCCTGCCACTGAGTCGCAGCCCACCTACTCATCTGCGGTTTTTCTTTTTTTAAATGGTCCCCTCGTCAAAATCCGCTGCGAGATCTTCCGTTGCCTGTGTGCTCGTCTTGATCAGCTCGGCAAGAGTGCAGATCGTGGAAGCTTCAAACAAGCTTTGCAGAGACAAATCAATCTGGTATCTCTCTTTTATAAGATTGAGGCATTGGATCGCGCGCAATGAGTCTCCACCCCGCGCAAAAAAGTTGTCGTGGATGCCGATTTCCCCTACACCAAGCACCTCTTCCCAGACCTTGGCGAGCTTGACTTCGATCTCGTTGGAAGGCGCTACATGCGTCTTTTTCGGCATACTTGCCTTTCTTTTGCCAAGCTTTGTGATTGCCCTCCGATCTACTTTTCCATTGGCGGATAGCGGCAGGTCATCCAGCAACACGTACTCGCTTGGTACCATGTAGTCAGGCAGGCTATTCCGCAAGGCTTCGGACAATTTTTCTGGCTGGAACAAACGAACAGCCTCCGGTGCTTGCGCCACAATCAGATGGCGCTCGAACGCCTCTGCGACCTGAGCTTTATCCGGAAAGGCAAGGACGTTAGTGAAGCCTTGTTGTTCCAAGCCCGCTCGCCACTGCTCTACCGTAAGCAGAGGAAGATAATTGGCTTTGCGCTCATCCTCCAGATGGCTAAACCCATCCTCGAAGAAGCCGACAGTGGTTAGCAGCAGACGACTGTTGCGCGTCGACTCGACCAGGAACAGAAGCCCCCCAGGTGCGAGTAGCCCTTTCAAGTACGCCAGCGTTTTCCCTATATCACGAGAGCGATGCAGCGTATTGTCCGCAACAATGACGTCAAACGAATGCGGATCATAGCCTTGCGCAAGCGGTGCTACGTTCATGTCAAGCTGACCGTACTCCAGCGGAGCCTGCTCTCCCCATTCCTTCTTTGCCCTGTCGGTAAAAAAGGAGGATTCGTCGACGTATAAATAACGACTGCGTTCTGCAGGCAAGGTGGACACCAGTGTTTGTGTCAAGCTTCCGGCTCTCGTGCCAAGCTCTAGCACTCGCAGTGTCTTGTCAGACGGATGGTGATTTACGATACCGCCAAACACCGCCCCGGCAAGGCTGCTGTAAAACTCCCGCGTCAGGTCAAAGCGGCTCAAGCCGGCAGGTGTTAAGAAGGCATCGTCTGCTAGAAAGAGCTCCAACGGATCGAGCTCACCAGTTAACAGACCAATAAACAACGGATAGTCGCGGCGGAAAACGGCTTCGAGCTCACGTGCTGCTTCCGTACGAAGCGAGGATGCTGACAGAACAGCATCTGGCACACCTTCACGCAATGAACGCAGACTCTCGTACGTTCCCGCAGCGCGTTTTTCCAGCAAGCCCTCTTCTACCAGCACTTCCAGCCAATGCGCAAGCAAGGTCTGGTAACGGGGATGAATCTGAAAACGATCCATGAGCTCCGCAATTGAAGTGCTTTCTCCTACTTGTGAGAACATCCCCATATGCTCTAGCGTGCGGCACATGTAGGCGGTGCTTACACGGTCAGCCTCCATCAGGAATTGCGTGACGACTTCCACATCTACACTCGCAGGAATGGTATTGGCCTGTGCGTGACCCATGCTGTTAATCGCCTGCCAACGAGCAGCACTTGCAGCGGGGTCGGCCTGCTCTGTTTCGAATAACGCGGAATCCTTTTCGCGATCCAGCACCACATACCCGACCAAACGCTTTTCATCCGCACCGTCATCTGGTACGGCCACGACAACGTCTTTGAGCCCTTCATGACGTTTCAATGCCGTCTCGATCTCGCCCAGCTCAATCCGATGCCCTCTGATTTTCACCTGGAAATCTTCCCGACCAAGGAATTCCAACATACCATCTGGCAAGTAACGGCCCAAATCCCCCGTGCGGTACAGTCGTTCTCCTGTCCGCGGATGTGTGATGAATTTTTCATTCGTCTTGTTTTCATCTCTCCAGTAGCCTTTGGCAAGCCCAATGCCACTGATAAACAGCTGTCCCGGCACCCAAACGGGGCAATCCCCCATCGATTCGTTCAGCACATGGTAGCGCTGATTGACCATTGGGCGACCGTACGGAATGCTTTTCCAGCTAGGGGCGATGTCTTCGATTGCGAAAAGATTTGACCAGATCGAGGCTTCTGTTGCACCGCCCAAACCGATCACCTGAACGTGTGGGAAAAAGACCTTGATCTTGTCTGGCAAATCCAGTGGAATCCAATCACCACTCAACAAGACGAGACGCAACGATTGTGGTAAGTGAAGGTTTCTCCCCACGGCGTATTCGATCAGCATCTGCATCAGCGCCGGAACTGTGTTCCACACCGTCACCTGCTCGGCTTCCAGCCACTCCAGCCAGTGGGCAGGGTCTTTGGCTTTATCAGCATCCGGCATGACGATCGTTCCACCCGCGGCAAGCATGCCGAAAATGTCATAGACCGACAAATCGAAATTCAGATTGGACAAAGCGAGCACCCGATCCTGTGCCCCCACTGCAAATCGTTGATTGATATCTTCAATCGTGTTGACCGCGCCTCGATGGTCGATCATGACTCCTTTTGGCAGGCCGGTTGACCCAGATGTATAGATGACATAGGCCAAATCCTCCGGCTGCCCGGCAACTGATGCCACTGGGTTCACCGTGCTTTCCTCGTCCCTTGTCATCATCTGGTCCACAGTCAGTCGCTCCACATCCAGAGGCCAGCCCAATCGCTCATCCAGCCAAGACTGCGTCAGCACGAACTGTACTTGTCCATCATGCAAAAGCTGAGAACGTCGTTCCTCTGGATGCAGCGGATCAATCGGTAAATAAGCGGCCCCGGATTTCATAATCCCGAGCGTGGCTGCGACCTGCTCCCAGCCTTTTTCCATCACGACAGCGACCAATGTATTTGGTTGGACCCCTTGTGAACGCAGCCACTTCGCGATTTGGTCAGCAGCGTCAGCCAGCTCCCCATAGGTCAACGTCCGCTGAGTGGAGATCACAGCAGGCTGATCCGTTTGGCATGCAGCTTGTTTGTCAAATAGTCCGACGAGTGTCTCTGAGGATACAGGCGCAGCCGTATCGTTTGCGGCGATTCTTTCTTCCAGTCGAGGGACAGCAATCTGGCTCGCTGCTGACTCTTGCCATACAGCATCCTCTTCTGTCAGCCGATGCAGCAGCTCGCAATAAGCCGTAAACATGTCAGCAAGGAGTCCTTCTGGAAATAGTCCTTCTACGGCATCCCAGATTAACAGCAGTTCTCCGTCTTGCTCGACCACTTGATGGTCCAGCCATACCTGCGGCGTCTGCGTGATGTTGTAAACGAGCTTGCCCAGCCATTTACCATCGGAGTCAGACCCACTCCACTGCTCCACACCCAATGCGCTCGTAAAGACAATCGGCATGGCAACACCGTTGTGCTCTCCTGTTTGCTTCGCCAATTCGCGCTGGACCTGAACTCCGCCCACATAAGGATGGTCCAAATCGCGCCATAGCTGCTGCTGCAAATTCCTGCCGCGTTCCAATATCGTCTCGCCAGCGGACAACTCGACTGCCAGCAAGGTCAGCGTAGTGAAGTCCCCCACGATTTCGCCTACCTGCGCGTGCAAAGGCAATCGATTGAATTGCGTCAGGTTGATCGTAAAACGCGAACTCTTGCTCCATGCACCGAGGGTTTCGGCATACGCTGTCAGCAAGATCCCGGAAGGCGTTAGACCGACCTCTGCTGTCCGCTTTTTGAGCCGCTGCCATGCTCCGTGATCGATTCTGGCTTCTAAACGATGGAAGCGCTGCTCGGTAATCGTGTCAGGATTTTTCGCCAAAGGCAGCTGTGGTGCTGGCGGCAAATCAGGCAGTCGATCCATCCAATAGTCCAGATCGCGTTGGTACAGCTCTGTAGACTTGAGCGCTTCTTGCGCCAGTACATAATCGCGGAAGCTCAGATCCAGTGGTGGCAAAGGCGCATCCGGCTCATGATACAGTCTCGTCCACTCGCTCAAGAGGTGGAACATGCTCCACCCGTCAAAAATCAGGTTGTCAAAGCTGATATGCAGACGAACCCGTTCGTCTCCAAAGCGGGAAGCGCGCACCTCAAACAACGGCCATACATCCGTAGACAATACCTGATGGGACATTTCTTCCCGAATCGCTTGCAGCTCGGACTCAGCTTCTTCGGCAGATTGGTTCCGCAAATCAGTGACTTCGATCCGGTAAGCAGGTACCTGCTCCAAAATCTGCTGACGCCAGCCATCCGGCAAAATCACGGCCCGCATCATTTCATGGTGGTCAATTAACCGTTGCCAAGCTCGATTGATCCGCTCCAGGTCCAAGTGCTGCCCTTCGATTTCGAAATAGCAATGCGTGGAGACATGGCCCAAGGCGTAAACACCACTGCGCCCGACCCAGTAGGCTTGCTGGATATCCGTTAGCGGGAAAGGCTGATGCCTGTCTTGTGGCGCCAGTACAATTGCTGGCAAGCCTGACGATGTTCCTTTTTCCTCGAGAAGCATCTGCACATGCTGGGCCAGTCCGGCAATCGTCGGTTTTTCAAAAATGCGCCCTAACGACAGCTCTACCGCAAGCTTGCTGCGAACCATCGCACTGAGTCTGGTTGCCAATAACGAATCTCCGCCGAGCTCGAAGTAGTTGTCTGTGACGCCTACCCGTTCCACTTCAAATAGCTGGCACCAAATAGCCGCGAGTGCTGTTTCGATTGGTGTCGTTGGAGCTGTATACTCTTTTTCTGCTTTGGCCTTCATCAGGCTGTCAGGAGTAGGCAGGGCTTGCCGATCTACCTTGCCGTTTGCAGAAAGCGGCAGTTCGTTCAACAAAAGAAAAGCGGACGGAACCATGTAATCAGGCAGCTTTTGACTCAAGAAGCCGGGTAGTTGTGCAGGATTGAAGCGCTTGGCTTGAAGTGGCGCCTGCGCAACCAGTACATGCTGACCAAAATCGTTGTCTTCTGGGAAAGCTGACACTTTTGCAAAGGCTTGCTGCTGCAAAGTCTGCTGCCATGCTTCCACCGATAACAAGGGGCGTTGCTCATTACGCCGCTCATCTTCGAAATGCGTAAAGCCATCTTCGAGAAATGCCGTGCTGATTTGCTGCAATCGGCTGTTGCGGGTCATCTCCAGCAAAATCAGCATGCCACCCGGAGCCAAAAGGCTTTGTACATGCGAGAGGGCCATCCCGATGTTTTTCGCACGATGCAGGGAATCAGAGGCAATCACAACGTCGAACTGATGTGCTTCAAAGCCTTGAGATAGTGGACTTTGATTGATATCCAGCAGTTGATCGTGCACAAACGGGTACTCCCGGAACCTCGCTTTTGCGGCATTTGTAAAGAAAGTCGAGGTGTCTGTGCATGTAAAATGTGTCGCATCTGCCGGGAGTACAGCCAGCAATGATTCCGTCAGCGTTAGGCTCCTCGCCCCGATTTCCAGCACACGTATCGGTTCTGATTCAGACCTTTCTCCAAAACGATGGACCAGCCTTTCCACCAACGCCAGTGCCGCTCTGTCACGATGCTTTGCACCAGGGAGTGTCTGCATCAGATCATTCGGAGTCAGACTGAATTCCTCCGAGAAGAAATGGGCCAACGGGTCAAGCTCGCCACGCAACAGCGCAACACTCTCGTCATTGACTTTTTCCAAATAACGTAAAAGGGCTTGTGCATGCGGTTCCCATGCGGGCGATATCTGAGTGACCTGCGACTTTTCCAACCATTCAGTCAGGCTCGCCTGCGTGATGCTGTAGACATCCGATTTGTCTTTACGGACAAGACCTTCGTCCTCCAATGTTTGAAGCCACTGTCTGACCAGGCCGCGATAACGCTCTTGAATCCCGCAGCTATGCATCAAATCATCGAGGGAGTAGTTGGCATTTTGCTCAAATTTCACTCCCGCCATCTCCAATGTGCGGTAAATGAATCGAACGGCAAGTTGCTCCATGTACGTCCAAAACGAGGTGAAATCTTCCGGTCTGATGCTTGCAAAATGCTCCGCCAATGTCTGCACACGACCCGCTTCCATGACATCTGCCCACAGTTCTTCGCTCTTCTTCGGATCAGCCTCTACACGATCAAACAGCGCTGACTCGCTTTCCCTTTCTGGCACCACGTACCCAACCAGCTGCCTGTTCTCCCGCGGATCACCTACTGCTGTCACAACTGCATCGCGAATTCCCGGATGCTGCTTCATGGCTGATTCGATTTCACCCAGCTCGATGCGATGCCCTCTAATTTTCACCTGGAAGTCCTTGCGCCCAAGAAATTCAATGGTCCCATCCGGCCAATAACGTCCGAGATCACCAGTCCGATACCAGCGTGAACCGTTCCAGTTGACAAAGCGCTCTTCGGTCAGTGCAGGATCACCCCGATAGCCTACTGCCACACCTGCTCCGCCGATCCACAATTCTCCCACTACCCAGTCAGGGCAATCACGTCCAAGTGCATCAACAACCCGATAAGCCTGATTCGCAAGCGGTCGACCGTACGGAATCGATGTCCAGTGAACAGGCAAGGGCAGCGTAACATCAAAAAAGTTGGACCAGATCGACGCTTCTGTCGCTCCGCCCATCGCCACAAGCTGGCTGTTCGGTGCGAGCTGGTTCAGTCGTTGCGGTAAATCGAGACCGATCCAGTCCCCGGAGAGCATGGTCAGGCGAAGCGGCAAGCTCTCGTACGGTCCACTCTCCGCAGCAATCAAGAGCATATCGAGCAGCACGGGCACAGAGTTCCACAGTGTCACCTGATGCTGGTCCACCAGTCTCGCCCAATGAGCCGCATCCCGTCGCAACTCTTCGCCTATGAGCACAATCGAGCCGCCTACACTGAGCAATCCGAACAGGTCATAGACAGACAGGTCAAAATCAAGTGAGGAAACCGCCAAAATCCGATCCGTATGCCCGATTCCGTAACGTCTGTTTATTTCTGCAATGGTGTTCCATGCCCCGGAATGACTGATCTCTACCCCTTTTGGTTCACCCGTGGAGCCAGAAGTAAAGATGATATAGGCCAGGCTGTCAAAAGAAATTGGTACGGGTTCAGCCAGCGGTGAAACATTCAAAGCATCCGCAACAGACAGAACAACAGCGTCTTCCGGCCACTCCAGCGTTTGCGCTAGCTCCGTACCCGTAAGCACATAGCGAATTCCCGCTTTCTGATGAATGCGCTCACGCCTTGTAGATGGCTGCCCGATTCCAACCGGGACGTAGCATGCTCCTCGTGCCACGATACCAAGAACCGCAGCGACTTGATCGATTCCGCGCGGCAGGGTGACTGCCACAGGGTCTCCAGCTTCAACGCCTTGCTTTTGGAGATACGCTGCAATCTGCAATGCGTACTGTGCTAACTCGCCATACGAAGACGTAGTGGAAGCATGACTATCGATTACTGCCAGCTCGTGTGGATTCTCTCTTGCATAAGCAAAAAAGGCACTGCGCAAGCATTGACTCGATTGCGTCTGTGAATCATCTACAGCCTGATCATTCCTCTTCTGTTCCAAATCGGGGAGCAGCACGGATGCGGCTTGCCAGTCATTATCCTTGGTCACCAAAGAGTTCATCAACTGGCAAAAAGCGCCGAACATTTGGTCAAGCATCCCGTCAGGAAACAGGTCATCAACCGCATCCCACGCCAGCAGGAGCCCGCCGTCCATTTCATACGACTGGAAATCAAGCCATACTTGCGGCGTTTGTGAAATCATGTAAGAGAGCTTGCCCAATGTGTCGCGGCATTCGTCATTGATCAGCGGCGTACCCAAATTGCACGCGAACACCACCGGGGCAAAATCCCGCTCTCCCTGACGGACACGCGCCAGGTCGCGCTGTAGCTGAACCCCGGAATAAGCCGCATGTGCTACATCCTGATGAAACTGCGATTGGACAGATCGCACCCGCGCAAGAAAAGAGGTTTGCTCCCGCATGTCAACCGCAAGCAGTAGCAGATTGGTAAAATCGGCAACGACGTCTTCAATGCCAGCGTCTCCGGTTTGGCGATCGAATAGCGGAATGTTGATGAGAAACTGCGAATGGGTGCTCCAGCGATCCAGTACTTCAGCATAAGCCGTTAACAGTACCATCGCTGGTGTGACCCGCTGTGCTGCGGAGCTTTTTTGCAAAAGTGCCCATTCGGCTGCGTTCATGAAATGTGTCCGTCGCGTAAAAACAGGCGACTTGATCATTTCTGGCTTTTCCTTCAGCGGCAACCCTGGCGCTCCCGGCAATGTGGAAAGGCGCTCCTGCCAATAGCGGGCTGCTTCCTGTCTGTCCTGTGCCCGACGCTCTGCCTCTTGCCCGAGATAATGGGCAAAGCTCCAGTTGGTCGGGGCAGCAGGCTGGGTGCCTCGTGCATATGCTGCCGCCAAATCGCGTAATACGATGTGCAGACTCTGTACGTCAGCGACCAGCAAATCCAGATCAAAATGGATGCGGGTGCGGCCTTCTGGCAACAAGCTCAGCTCCAAACCGGCTACTTCTCCCGCTTCCACCGCCAGACGACGATGAGACAGCCGCTCCCGTATACGATCTAGCTCCCGTGCCAATTCGTCCTCCGAAAAAGACCGCAGATCATGGACCGCTACTCCAGTGGCTGTAGGGGCACTCATCACCTCTTGCTGTCCATCTGCCAAAAATCTTGCCCGAAGCATCGGATGGTGCATCAGCAGCTTGCCCCACGCTGTTTCCAATCGATCCGGCTCCACGCCCACACCATCGATTTCTAAGTACGCATGGCACCCGATTCCTCCGAGAGGCTGATCATCCTGGCGTCCAATCCAGTAAGCGTATTGCACATCCGTGAGTGGAAAGGGCACATTCACCTCCAGTGCCACATCTGCTTTTCTTTCGTCCACCCGTGGAAGCAAGGCGCTGCTTTTTTGCAGCAACGCCTGCCAATCACGCAAGGTAGGAGCACCGATCAGCTCGGCAAACGTAACCTTTGCGCCTTCCTTGCGCCATTTGTTAACCATCCTCATCATTTGCAAAGAATCCAGTCCCAGCTCGATCAGGTTTTGATCATCGGAAAACGCAACAGGCGCTGGCAGCAACGCCTGAATTTGCCTCTTCATCTCCTCATAGCTCAAGGAAGCGGCGGGACTTGCGGTCAGACTGTCATTGAGCATTTTGGACATCCTCGTTCCCTCCTCTCTCGTGCAAGCCCCTATTCTTTTCCAATCAGCTGCCTGGAGAAGCTGCTCAGTTTTTCACGCGTTTCTTCCAGTTCTCTGGACGGCAAAGACATTTCGACGACACCAGCTCCGGCATGAAGCCAAGCTTGGTTGTCCTTTTGATAAATCGTTCGCAGCACAAGCGCCGCATCCATGGCACCGTCGCTGTCAAAAGTCATAACGCACCCACTGTATAGACCTCGTGACACGGTCTCCAATCTGCCAATCGCTTCGATCGATTCTTTTTTCGGGATTCCCGAAGCGGTAACAGCTGGGAACAATGCGCGGAAGGCATCCCATGAGTTGCATTCTTGTTTCAGTTTCCCTTTCAAGCGAGAAGCGATATGCTGAACCGTTCCTCGGCTAGCTACTGACATAAAATCGTTCAAGACGATACTTGTTGAGTCGCAAACGATTTTCAGTTCTTCGAATGCCAGCTTGACGGAAACAGCGTGCTCGGCAATTTCCTTCGGGTCATTCAGCAGCTCTTCTTTAAGCCTGTTCGCCTCGTCTTCACTACTGCCTTTTGCCCGTGTTCCCGCGAGTGGGAAGGTACTCACCCATCCATCGCTATCGACCTCTACTACCGTCTCCGGGCTAAAACCGGCTGCACCGAGACCATCCAAGCTAACGAGGAAAGAGCGGGCCGGCGTATTCACTCGTCTGCCAGCTATATAGCTCGCAACCAGATCCAGCTCGTGATCAAGCGGAATTTTCCGCGACAAGATGACCTTATGGTATTTGCGTTCCTGAATCTCGCGTACACCTTCTGCCACGTTTTGCATGTAGGGTTCCGCGTCGTATGTATCGGATTGCGGGACGGACAGCTTCGGTTTGTCCACTCTTTGGGTCAGCTGTTGCTCGTCTTGCGTATTCATCGACAGCTCACTCAGCAGTTGGCTGAATTCGCTCCGCTTCTCTTCACGCAAGGCTCTCAATAGGACCGTTCCTTTGTTGAAACGCAGCTCGACCTCAGGAATGAACAGCTTGAGCAAGCCATCCTCTTCTGGCATGAGCGGCAAGCCTTGATAATAACGCGCCATGCCAAAGTTAACCGTTCCATAAGCGCGCCAACTTTGAATCGGCACCTGTGCCATTGCTTTTTCGAGCGTCTCACTAAGCTCATTGTTGTCGAATCGCAGAGTCTCGTTGCGATAAGTCAACGTCGTCTGCTCCCCATCTACATAGAGAAGCGCATGAATCCCCATTCCTAGCGAAAGCTCATCTCCGTTTTCATAGAGCAGGTAGTTTTCATACCCGCTGCGCTCTGCAATCAGCGCCGCTGCCATATGCGCATCACCCGCAAAAGCAAACGTTTCTTCCAGATAGGCGATTTCCGCTGGCTTCGTCTCTGACTTTGGCGCTAACGCCAGTTCTTTTAGCTTCGCTTTATTGACTTTTCCGACGCTGGTCAGCGGCCAGTAATCGATGAGTTCGATTTGGTCCGGCATTTTGTAGCGCGCCACTCCTTTTTCCTGGAAGAAGGCATGGACGTCCGCCAAGCTGATCGTTTCATCGTCGGTGATCAAAAATGCGCAGCTTTTCTCGCCCAGTACTGGATCGGGAAGTGTGATCAGCGCCGCGTCTTTAATTGCTGGGTGCATGCGCAGGTACGTCTCTACTTCAGCTGGCATAATTTTTTCACCCGCTCGGTTGATTTGCTCTTTGATCCGTCCACCGATTTGAATATTTCCTTCTGGCGTGATTCTAGCCTTGTCCCCAGAGCGATAGAAGCCATCAGGCGTAAAGCTCTCGCGGTTTTGTTCCTCTGCTCTGTAGTAGCCGCGAATTGTATACGGTCCCCGCACAATCAACTCTCCGTATTCACCTGGCGCGACATCGTTTCCATGCTCATCCACGATTCGCACTTCATCCCCTTCGGAAATCGGACGACCCTGGCAGCTGGTAATGATCGACTCTGGATCATCCAGTGATGTGCAGCAGATGAGCCCCTCGGCCATTCCAAATACTTGCTGTAGCTTGCATTTCCATTCTCGCGTGATACGGCTGGCGAGATTATCATCCAGCATGGAGCCTCCAACCTGAAGAACCTCCAGACTCGACAGATCGCTTTCTGTATCCCATTCCAGCACTTCCTGCCATACTTGCACGATCGAAGGCACGAGGCCGGTAATGGTCACCTGCTCTTTCTCAATCAGCGGAAAAGCTTCGTCGCAACTGGTAGTTTTACATAGCACGATCTTGCCACCAACGGACAGTGTGCCTAAGATGCCTGGGCAGCACAGAGGGAAATTATGTGCAATCGGCAAAACTGCGAGATAGACGCTTTTCTCTGTCAGTTGGCAACGAGCTGCGGTAGCTTTTGCATTGTAGACGTAATCTGCGTGGGTTCTAGGAATCAGCTTGGGTATCCCTGTCGTACCACCAGACAACAGCAATAACGCAGTGTCTTTGTACGAAGGGGCTTCCAGCTCGATTGGCGGTCCGCTTATCTCTGCCAAGTTCCGCCCGATCGGACTGTCCCCATCCGTCATGACGAATTTGACAGACGCATGCCTTTTGACTAAATCTTCTGCCATCTTCGTGTAATCAAAACCGAGAAACGTCGTTGGAATGATGTAGGCAACTGGCCTCGCAAGTGCAAAAATCCCGTCCAATTCAGCCTCTCTGTGGGCAGGCAATACGAAAATCGGCACAGCGCCGATGCGAAACAGGGCAAAGCAAGTCAGTACGAAAGAAATTCGATTTGGAAGCTGGACGGCTACATTGTCGCCTTTTTGAATTCCCATGTGATAAAAACCGGAAGCAAGCGCATCCACCTTGCTGTCGAGCTCGCTATATGTGAGTCTCTCCTCTTCCTCCACCACCGCTTCTTTGTTTTGATACTGTTCCGCCCATTTGCGCAATTGCTGCCCAAGTGTCAACGGCTCCCAAAAACCACGCTGTTCATAAGCTATTGCAGCTTGCTCATACCACTCCGTACTTACTTTCATTCCGTCCTCCTCCTGTGTAACTGCGGGTCACTCTTTGCGCCCGAAGCCGGATCATGCAGAATACTGCCTTGTCGGTGTACGCATCATGTTGGTTTGTCTAACAACAAGATATTGATAGTGATTCTCATTGTCAATTTCATCCGTAAGCTGTTTTTTCTACATTTGGGAAAAATAGGTTGGATTATCTTCCGTTTTCTCACGATTTCTTCGTTTCTCACTGTAAGATTTCCATATTCTTACACACTTATATAGTCTCATTAAACCCGATAAAGTTTATCAGTATAATAGAAGATTATCGTTCCAACTACTCCGATTCACGGTCTTCCTATCCCGATTGCAACTGCTCCGGCATAGCCTCTGCCAGGCGTAAACCCGTGAATTTTCCACTCCCCGCTCCTGATTCCATCTCCGTTTACCGTGAAGCTGCCATCCAGTTTTTCCATGAAAAAAGAATCGAGAGGACGGCTCAGGCCCTCCCCTGTCGCTTTGACAAAAGCCTCCTTGCGTGTCCAGCAATCAAAAAAAGCCTGTTGCCGCTCATCAGAGGGTAAACGCAAGATTCCCTCTCGCTCCACAGGGTGAAAGTAGCTCATGAGCTGTTCCATTTCCGGGATGTGTCGCAAATGCTCCACGTCAACGCCGAGAAGGCGATCGCGAGAAAAAGCGACCGCCACAAGCTCATGCGAATGCGACAGATTGAAAAAAAGTGCTTCGGAATCATTGTTTGGTCCACATAAAAACGGTTTCCCGTTCGAATTGTACTCCCATTGAACCGCGCGAGGAAAAATCCCTTGGTACCGCCCAATCATTCTTCTCAGTAGTCCATGTGCGACAACATAGCGCTCCCTGTCTGCTTGGAAATGAAATCGTGCCCGTTTATCGAGTTCTTCGGCAGACAGATCGCCTTCCAGCTCCTGCATACTGTGTACCCATGCTTGCACAAACGTCAGCCAAATATGTACTTCCCCTTTAACCAGTAACCAAGAGGACGATTCCTTCAGAGCTGATTTTGTCCTCTCAGACAAGTGGGTTATTCGCACCTGCTGCATCTCGTTAGCGCTCCCCTTTTCCTGCTACAACACTCCGGTATTGTCCAATCATTTTGGTTACAGATTGCAAGAGCACCTCTTTGTTTGTCGTCAGGAAAAAATGTCCGCCGTTTACCATTTCCAACGTAAATCCGGCACTTGTATGGCTAGCCCAAGCCTCCATTTCTTCCTGCGTGGCTTCCTGATCCTCAGTCCCGCAATACGCAGCAATCGGGCAATTAAGCAGGGGCTCCTCGGTATACACATAAGTTTCGTCGAGGGTAAAATCCGCACGCAACAGCGGCATGAACAACTCCATGAGCTCCTTGCTTTGCAGGATCGCCTCTGGTGTCCCGGAAAAGCGTCGCAGAGCTGCAACAAACTCCTCTTCGGGCAAATGGTAAATAGGCTTCGGCTCCGGGAAGTGTGGAGCTCGTCCTCCTGAAACGATGAGGCCAAGCGGAAGACGCCCCCATTTGCTCCGTACGGTACGTGCCAGCTCAAAGGCGATTCGCGTTCCCATACTGTGACCGAAAAATAAAAACGGGCGATCCAAATACGGATAAATCATTTGGGCCAGCTCTTCCACCAGCGTTCCCATATCTGAGTACGCTCGCTCGGCAATTCTATTTTCCCTTCCTGGCAGCTGAACTGGGTAAACACCGACATCACTGGGAAAAGCCTGTGCCCAGCCCCTGTAAATCGAGGCCCCTCCCCCTGCGTATGGAAAGCAAAACAGGCGAATGCTGTCTTTTGCTTGTGGCTGAGTAAGCAGCCATGTTTTCGTTTTCGTTATCGTATCCATGCTCCTATGTACTCCTCCCTTTCGTCTCTTGCTTAAACGCTTTGATACAACGTACATGATAATGATCCTCATGCATCATTGCCAAATAGATACAAGTCCCTCCTTTTCCGTTTTTTGGTACATTTCCGTGATTTTCCCCGATTATCTCGTCCTACGTTCACCAGAATGATTATTTTGCAGATCATCCGACTTGTAATATTTTGGCGATTGTTCAAGAAAAACGGAAAAACACGGAGATAATAGGCGAAAAAGCTCGAAAAATATCCCAAAATATTGAAATATGGGCTTTTTTTATTTTGACAACGATTCTCATTATCAATATTGTGTTCTTATACTGACAACCGTGCGTACAGCTAGCAAACTTTTTTCCAGCATTCCTGCAAAAGGGGGATCGTAAGTACAGAGAATTCGTCAAGCAGATCGGCTACTTATGTCTGAGGGAGGATGTTACATGCAAGCCCAAACATCATTAGCTGCCCAAAGCGGCAGATGGACCATGCGGGATATTATTACGCTCGCGATCTTTAACGTCGTCATGCTGATATTGATGACGATTGCCCCGATTATTACCGTTGTTTCTCATTTGCTGGTTGGCGGCTTTACCGCGCTACTCAACGGTCCGATTTATATGGTCATGTCTAATAAAATCGCCAAGCCCGGGACTCTATTTTTTACAGCTGTCTTGACTGGATTGTATTTTGTCGGTTTTGGCTACGCGAATTACTTACTTACCTTAGCTGTTATCGGACTCATCTGCGAACTGATCCTATGGGGAAAAGGCTCTTATCTGAATCCTGTGCGCAATGCAATCAGCTATTCTGTTTTTTATGTCGGCTATTCGCTTTGCGGGGTTGTCCCGCTTATTTTCTTCCGCGAATCGTATCTCGCGACCTTGGAAAAAAGCTATACACCTGAGCAGCTTTCTGCGATGCTCTATTACTTTGAAACCCCCAGCATGATTCTCATCATGTGCTCGATTTCGTTTGTCAGCGGAATGCTCGGCTGCTATTTCGGCAATCTGTTGATGAAGAAGCACGTCAAAAAAGCAAAGCTGGTGTAATGCTCCGCGTAAAAAAACAAGGCATATTCCTCCTCGATGATTCGAGTTGGAATATGCCTTGTAGACGTCTTAGCATCGTCCCTTATTGCCCTTCCATGGCGATTAAAATAAACGTGATAATTGCGGTTATCGTACCAAAGACGAAGTATAAACCCAAAAGAATGGCCATAAATAACAAGCTAGCTTTGGCAAAGTTTTTACGATTCAGATTCCCATCTGAACCAAAAGCCCAGACAAATAAAAAAACAATATTCACAAACGGAAGCATCATGAGCAACGAGACGGGTATCCATCCTTTCACTGTCATGACCTTTTCGTTTTCCGCTACGCTTCCTTCCACATACGTTTGGTGATCCATTCTATACCCTCCACGTTTTTTACCATTCCACTGTTCTTGCTATTGTTTAACCGATGTTGCAATGAATGCCACGATAAGAAGTAAAAAGAATACGCTTAAGTACAACCCGATGCAAATACCTATGATGAGCAAGTTAGCTTTTGCCCAGTTCTTTCTGTTTAGATTGCCTTCACTGCCAAATGCCCAAACAAAATACATCACGAGGTTGACCACGGGTACCATCATAATTAAAAAAGTAATCATCCATTCCTTGACTGACATGACCTGTTCATTTTCAGGCACGTTTACTTGCAGTTGATGTTGCTCCTGTTCCAATTCGAAACCTCCCTGTTATGTCATGTTCACATTTTGCTCAACCCGTAGCGTGCGAATCAACGCATGAGCCAGAGGCTGCCATACGAGCACTTCTTCAGACTCAAAATGAAAGCTCCCGAGTAGTGCCCGCCCGTTTACCGATGTCGCGAACAAGATTTGATAGTAGGTTTTGTCCTCGACCGGAATGATGAATTCGCTGCAGGCAACCCTGCATCCATCCTGTTCGATCAGCTCATTATGTACGACCTGCAAGCCTGCCTGCGCCTTTTTAATTTGTGCTGTCATCGCCTGCACAAACGATTCCACGCCGCTCATCGGTAACAGATGTGTCATATGATTCATGCCGAGCATAACCTCGCTATTTTCCTCTTTATAGGTAAGCTGCTCGTGCTGATGATTCCCTGCGCTATTTGACCCGCGTCCCCTCGGCATGAGCTGCATCGAACGGGGCAACTGAATGCCGAGCTGCCCGTCAAAGAGAACCATCTCCTCGAATTCGAATCTGCGTCCTTCGTACTCCATGTAGCCTTTTTGCACACCATCCAAACACTCCGCAAGCGTCAATTGCACCTGCTGTTCTTCCATTTCAGCTAATTGACGCCGTGTCTGGATGCTGTTCCATACATCCAAAATCTTTTCATCCCAGTAGATCGTCATGGCTCCCTCCGCATTGCCTGTTCCACTTTTTGCAAAACAAATCCGTTCAAGCTTCTGCGAAGGAAGCTTTCCGCAGCATCCAGACTCACCACGATATACGGCTCCAAAACCCCCTGAATCTTAAAGAAATGATGTGCCTTTATCTTATCGGTATCTAATACAAGCCTCTTTACTGTTCCATTCAAATGAAACGCAGTCTCCATGGAAAGGCAATCTACAGCAGGTACTTGCATGGCCCAGTAAACGTTTCGCAGATTGGTTTCGCTGTCGATCAAATCGACGCGCTTCCATTGTACACTCGGATTGTATTTGGCAGTAATGGTTTTCATCCGCTCCGAAATCATCGGCAGTGGCTTTTCCAACCAATCTGTGCAGGCATTGGCCCCATCCATGTTCACCTCGAGAACGGATATCGGCGGGAGTTGCTCGAAGGTGTTTTCCTTTTGCAGCCCCAGCCCCGATGGTACGACCCTTTGAACTATTCGACCGTCATCTGCTAGCAAATAATAATCGCGCATGTCATCCCGCCTCCTTTATTCCGTTTTCCACTCAATCTGCTGTATCTGTCCTTCACTCAATGCAAAGCGCTCCCGGTCCTTCTCGAAAAAAACGGCATTCCGCATATTCGCTCCATGAAAATTCGCATGATACAGACGAGAATGGCGAAAATCCGCTCCTTCCAAATCAGCATATGCAAATTGGACACCGAGTAAGCCCGGTACACGATGTAGCTCGTCCGCACTTACTCCTTGTCCCTCGGCATAAGAGAAGATGGCTCCACTCAAGTCAGCATGACGAAAATCGGCATCACAAAGAAGCGAATGGCTGAAATCGGTGCGTTGAAGCTTGCTCTTTACCCATCTTGTTCCGAATAGGACACACTCATGGAACTGACTGTCCGTAAGATTACTGCCACTAAAATCGCAATAGCGCAAATCCAGTGCATCCACATTGCTTCGCGGCAAATCCATGTGGGCGAATGTTTCATGGGTGCAAAACGTTCCTTTTGGTTGCCCAAGCAGGCTTCTGCTCTCTTTCTCCTCCCGCTTGATTCGCTCTTCTACGTACACCACTTCGCTGATGTCTTTGAATTCGCCCACTCGTATGTACAGACGATCCGCTTTCCTAATCTGTTGGTACTCAGGCAGCTTGATAACTTCCTGAATCGCTACTCGGGAAAGCGCTGTGACAAACTGACAGAAAAGCTCCATTTCCTTTAGGACCATATACTCCACATCAGCTGCGTGTATGATCCCCATGTACATTTTTCGGCGTTCGTCCAGTAGCGAAATCAGCGTGGACACCTCTTGCAATGTCCACGCTGCATCGTATCGTGCATAGCATTCCACTGGCTCCCAGTACCATTGATCCGTATAAGCCTCTATTAAAAATGTGTGTGTGCCATCCAATACCGTTGTCCGAAGCAACGAGTAGTGAATAAAACCGACAGGGGGAAGCTCCTGATTGTTCTGCATGAAGTCAATATGCTGGAGCATTTGCCGAAAAGACTCCACGAACTCCTGGACGAGCTGATCCTTGTTTTGCTGGAAATAGCGCTCGAGTGCCGCTACGCTTTCAGCCAACGCTGGCCGGAAGGTGTTATCGTGCAGATGCTGGAGCGCTTCCTCTTTCTTCATCGATGTAAGTGCCCCCTCTAGTTCATCTTGATTTCCGAACCTTTCATCTCGATCTTTTCTTCCAGTTTGATCGTATTTCCTTTTCCACTCAGTTCTACTTTATCCGCACTAATATGAAGAGAAGCAGCTGACAGTTTCATGTCCTTACCGGCTGTAATGTTCACATTCTGGCTGCTCTGGATATCGATTCCACTCGTATCACTGATCGTAATCGACATATCTCCTGTCGTGATCACAATTTTGTCCGGAGCCAGTACGATTTCCTTGCCATACTTGGTACGAAACGTTTTTACCGCAGGGTCCTTCATTCGGTCTCCCCCGCCACCTCCACCGCCTCCTCCTCCTGCACTGCTTTTCGGTGAGGATTTCTGTTTGGGCGCTGGCTTGTCGTCGTCTGGTATTTCCTTGAGAACAGAGCTGATCGCGATACCGTCCTCTTCTTTTTTGCTCGGGAAATAAATCCGAATCTGGTCGTTCAGCTCTGGCATGACATACCATCCAGTTTGATCCTCGGAGGCATAAATGGTGGAGTAAGGGAACCAATATGCCGTGCTCTGATCCTGCTGATCATCCATGTCCAGCTTGGCCCGCACATTGTCCTTCTGGACTTGCAGCACCCGGCCCTGGATGGACGCCCCGATGATGGCATGGTTATACTGCTTCTTACGCGCCAGACCTAGGCGTGGATAAAGCTTGTACGTGTGTGTGACAATGCCTTCCTTCATCTCTGTGACCGCTTCTCCGACCACAAGTGGTCTGGATTTGAAGTTCACCTCATTGCCGACCTCCAGCACTCGTTCGCTCTGTACTTCATACACGGTATAGTCCTGGTCATCGATTCCTGGAACCTTGTTCTCAGCATCACTCTGATAATCCCCCACACGCTTATGCACCGTATAATGACTAACCGCAAGCTTTCCTTTATCTTGACCTTTTGGCAAACCGAAATAAAACTTGGGAATGTCAAAAGCCGTTGTCGGGATCAAACCTGTATAAAAGCGCGACGCCATCCTCTTCAGGAACTGCCAATCGGTTTCTTCATACTGCATGACAAACGTATTCAAAGCCTTTCCGTTCGTAACAGAGTCAATAAAATCAGCTTTTCCGTACCCGGACAGCACCGTTTTCACGAGCCCCGCATAGGTCATCGCCGGATTTTGAAACGAACGCTTTCTCGTTTTGACATCCAACAAATAGGTATGAGAAATTGCCTCCAGCGACAAGTAATAAATACCGCGAACCGCTTTAACATGGACGCGCAAGACGATGCCCTGGAACCATGTTTTCGGCTTGCCCGATTCATCCGCCAGTGCCACGCTGA
This sequence comes from Brevibacillus sp. AG, assembly GCF_028369215.1. NCBI lineage: Bacteria > Bacillati > Bacillota > Bacilli > Caryophanales > Paenibacillaceae > Brevibacillus > Brevibacillus sp. AG. The sequence continues at coordinate 384,777 of NZ_JAQMYO010000005.1, forward strand.
TCAGCGTTTGCGCATTTGTCTGGTTCACGTAGCTATCTTTTCGCTCTTCAGAAATAATCCCCGTGAGCGTCAGTCGCGCATGCTCGTTCATTTTTTTCACGACTTTCATCGTTTGCAGATGAGTAAATTCATAGGGCGAAACTTGTATATCTCCATAAGTGAGTGTTCGATTGCTCATGGTATCCCCTCCCTGCCAGATGAACCCCCTTCTCCGATGCTCCTAGGGAAATGGATTCACCCTTCCAAATAAGACCATTATTTTACACACAATCTTACAATCGGTATTATTTGGGATTTTTTGAATGGGTCATTAGTCCTGAATGGTATGATTTGGAGGCAAAGGGAGAGGCTTTGTACCATTTCTTATCTGCTCGAGAGCCCGATGGAAGTCCTTCTTTTACCTCGAGTATTCCTGCGATTTGCACTTGCGCTACCATTTATAGGATGATAGGGGAATTCATAGAGATCAAACAAGGGAGAGAATCCAGGTGAACATAAAGAAAAATCAAGTATTTGTAGAATTGGAGATAGCGAATTTGAACAACACAGATCTTACATCCACGCTATATGAAATGTGCTACTCTCATAAAGAGTATGAAAACGATGTAATCGAGGTACATCAAGTTGTCGATCTGGGAAAGCATAAAGGCAAGTCGAGATACTTAATTATCATCAATATTACGCGAGATTTGGATAATCTCGGGGAAGAAATTGATAACCCTTATATCGTCAAAGGCCCTTGAATTTAGTTCAAGGGCCTTTCCTAATCACAATCTTCAATCCATGACTCCATCCCACTTAGGAACTCTTCCAGGGACATATTCGCCCACTCTTTTTTATTTTGCTGATAATCCTTAATCAAGTGAGAAATGAATTGAACCATATCCTCTCTGCTCTCAACCGTACCCGCTCTCTCTAGAATATCCATGCGAAACTCCTCCTACCCCTATGTCTTTATCTTCTATTTTACTATAGATGTTCCAAAGGAGTTTGACGAATTGGGGAATGAAAAAAGCCCGCTGGCGTGCAACGGGCTTTCTGTCTCTTATGTGAGGGGGAACATCTGTCTAGTCAATAACAGGATTCGGGCTGTCACTATTCTCGGAGACGTTCCTTATTGAATAATCTCGGAAATCGCTTGCTTTTGCTCCAAAATCTCGGTTTGTACCTCGATCAGTTCTTTCAACAGATCAGCAGCCTCTTGCAAGGATGCAGCTGCTTGCTCCTTGTCACCGGACTTGAATACTTCTTTTGCTTCTTTCACTGCGTTTTTCTCATTTGTTTTCAGTTCTTTTGCTTGCTCTTTGTTCGCTTTCTTTTCGGTGCGGATTGGCTTCAGCTCTTGGTTCATCTCTTTGAAAGAAGCTTTTTTCTCTTTTACCTGCGCCAATTCACTTTGGACATGAGCGAGTTTTTCTTCGATAGCTGTATGGTTCGCGGCGATTTCAGCCTTGATGCTCGCTACCTTTTCTTTATCCTTTGCTTTCTTCGCTTCTTTCAATTCAGCAGACAGCGCCTTGTTCTCTTCACGCAGCGGCTTTGTCTCTGCCAGTGCGCTTTTCACGGTTTCACGTACTTCTGGCGTCACATCGCCCCAAAGAATGTCCCATGCTTGTTTGTTAGTCTGGGTTTGAGCTTTCAGTTTATCTTGGAGAGCTTTTTGCTCCACTTGCAGTGCTTTTAGTGCTTGAACTTCAGGCAGGCTCTTCCACCCTGCTTCTTTCCCTTCTTTCTCAGCGGCAAAAGCTCCTACGGCACTCGTTGCCAACAAGCTCGCTGCGATTACAGATACGGAAAGCATTTTTTTCATGTGTGAACACTCCCTGTCTACTATTGTTTCTTACAAACCAATCGTAACGTACGAGCATTGGGAATGTTCGGGATAACCTCGTGAAAAGTAAGGGGAAAGTGTGGGATTTGGGAAAAACACAAAAAGCCTAGGAGAGGCCTGGGCCGAGCTGGATTTTCACTCATTGAAAACTATTTGATATAACCGTTCTTGGTGTAACAAGGTTCCTATTTACTCATAATTTCGGTCATGCTAAAAAGTCTTCTTCGATAGTCTCATAAGCTTCATTGGACAGTCTTTCTAAAAATTCTCGAAAAGATGGTGCTATCTCTGGCAGACATTGCTTGATGAGTGAATAAGACAAAAGAATAGGCTCGTCATCAGCGTAGCGTTCAGCGATATCGTCTGGAACAAGGACGCATTCTACGACTTCCAAATCATCATTATAGGAGCAAAACGCTTGATCTGCGATTACTACACGTGGTTCGCTATCATTGCTGCTATTCAAATCGAGACAAATAGCATGGCCACCTATTGTTGTAGCGATTGTGAGTAGCCCGAATTTTAGCAGGTACATACTTGGTACAGCAGATGAGTTCACTACCTTTATGGATTCTATATCCAATAGCCTTATTCCACCGCTTAAAGTAGGCAGATAGTGAGGATTATACGTCTGATAAAAGGCAACAACCGAATCCGGTACAGTATATGTTTTCAAATCTACCCATTCTAGTAAGGAATGAAGGTGAGCGGTATTTGCTTGTTGGAAGGCTTTGTCGATGTCTTCTGGGGCCATTCCGTCTCTTTCGAAGTTACGACGAAATTTTCTAATGATCCCTTCGAACTCCAAAGATATTCCTCCTATCATTTCGAGCATAACATTCTCGTTCTATAATGATTCCGTTTTCATATTCAAAACAACAATATTTTCCACTATTCATATAAAAGGTTAAATGGCAACATCCTGGTAGCCGACTTCCGTTACTTCTTCATTTAAAAGCCGAAGTCCTAGACCATTTTCTTCGTCCCAGGTGCAATCGAAGAGTAATCCGATATCACGGCCTTCAAAAATATCACCATAGGGAACAACAATTTCAAGTAAAACGATCCTTTTAAGTAGTTGGTCTTGTGTTTCAATTAGGGGATAATCATCATGGTATCCAATATCATACCCGAGCTCATGCCGCTTTTGCTTGTAGTAGTCGAGGATCGCTTGCAAAACACGCTGTTGTATGTGCTCCCAATTTTGCATGAGTGATTGATAAGCCATGTATTGTTCTTCATCAAATTTACCGTCTTCCTCACCCTCTACCGTGAGTGCTATCTCGGTTTCTTTCCCGCAAAAATGAATGGTCATGTGCTTTGACCAAACAAGAAAGTATGAAAGTTCACCAAAAACCGGATCGTTTATGATCATGACACAATCTCCTTCACTGCTGTTTTTTCTCATCTTGAAAACTGGTATTATTTGCGGTTATATCTACTTTTAAAGTCTCCTTCCTTCCTAAAATTTTCTTTTTGGTGAATTATTTTATATTCCCTTCCTTATAGAGATTCTTTTTAATTGGTGCAACGCATTCTTTTTAATTTCTTTTTCCTTTGATTTACTTAAGAGTTCTAATTTCTCTTTAGACTCTGGCGTATTCATATCACCTAGAGCCCAAATACATTTTACGGCAAGGGCATTTGTATAATGAAGATACTCAAATTTTGTTAATGCTGCTTTATAAAGACTTTCTACCGATGAATTTGATTGAAAATATTGAAGCAAGCCAGCAATATCCTCATGTGCCTTATGCCAAGCTTCAGTAATTAACTGGTTTAACATCTCCAAATGTCTTTCATCAAACAAATCAAATGTAAATCCTATATAAAATAGTAATCCTAGGTCATCTTTATTTTTTTCTCTACAAATAACTTCTAACAGTTTGTCAAAGTAGCTAGTTAATTCTATATTTCCCATGAACAAATCCAAAAATTCTAGACCTGTTATTTCACCGCCTATAAGTTTTTTTATTAGTATTCTTAGTTCTTGATTCATTTTTCTATCCTTTCAGAACTAGTAATATGATCATTAAAAATATCCTGCCGCTCGTATCCGTATCATTAGGACAAATAATTCTTCATTCGTTGGACGGTTAATTCCTCCATCAATAACCATCCAAAAAATGAAACCTTGAAAGGCAAGCAGCCAATCAAGGTTTTGGATATTTTCACTCAAAACTATAAAGTACCCCTACATATTGGACTAAAATATCTAATCCTAATCCCATTCATTAAGTGGAAATTTTAGTAATCCATTACTACATTTTGGGCATTTTTGTTTCGAAAAATCTCTTGTCCAAATCCTACAATAGATACACCTTTTGCCGTACAATTCTGGATATAGTTTATTTTCCTCATCTGCTTCAGGTTCGAGTATAGCAAATACTTTTTGTCTGGTTTTTTCATATAAATGACTAACTTCAGGAGAAACATCATACGAATCAGTAGTTGGTTCCCATTCACACCCCTCTATTATTTGTACTGGTCTATCCAAATCTTCTTCTAATCTATCAAAGGATGTTCTAGGCCATTCATCAGTATGAAAAATTTCTTTCTCAATTTTGTACCAATCTTCCCAACAAGATATATTATTTATATCACTGTCTAATTCATTTCTATCAATAACAATAGAAAACATAATATTCACCTACCTTGGTGTTGGTGATTTCTTAGTTTCTTCAAAATACATATTACGCTTTAGTCACTCCAATTTCCTCTAGTTCCATAAGAAACTGGGTCGGGTCAGGTCAGCGTTTTGGTCGACCACATACCGTACCGTCTTACCGTTCCAAGTCATAGAGGTGCGCATGTATTCTACATCATAGATGTATTGCTTTCCTTGCAAATATCCCTATCTCCTTGTACGCAAACTTATGGCCGGAACATGCAAAAAAGGCTCATTTCTCCTCACCATTTAAGTTGGAATAAGCCCCCATTATTTGAACATCTTTTTACCGATTTAGAAACTATTCTGTAATAATAATATAATCTTGCTCGGCAATTTGTTCATGCTTTATCTTTATTTGTTCCGTTCCTTCAAGAAGAGAAGCAACGTAACATGTTATATCAATTTCAACTTCATTCACATTATCCGGGGCATCATTACCAGGGTGAGAATGAACTTCTACTATATATCCTTTTTCGCCTCCATAACCTTGTATAACAAATTCCAGCCCCAAAATACTCCTATTAATGTATACGGCCGGAACCTCTTCATAGATATAATCCTCTAATCCACCAAATGTAATACCGCCAACTAACTTGTCAGAAATAATTTTTGCAACACCATAAATATCTTCCTCAGATGCTATTGGTAATGAACAAGTAAAATAGGGGTACTTTTTTCTCATATGTAATTCTCCTAGTCAATTATTTGACTTCCTTTTATAGATTGGTCCGCGAATCCTTTCTCCCAGACCCGGAATGAGTCCCACAACATCCAGCGCTAACTGTACACCATCCAGAAATCCATCCATCCAGACTCTTCCTCTTCCTCCTCCTCAACAACCTCTTCCTCTTCTTCCTGCTGCGGCAAATCCTACACAACCACAGGCGCCTTCGTCAGCCCGCCCATCTCAATCTTCGGCGCTTGCAGATCCACTTCCTCGTCCAAAATCATGCTGCTGGTGCTGCACATGAGGTAGATCGCTTCCTTGGCCTTGATCTCGACCTTCGTATCTGACGTAATCTCCATATCCTTTTCCGAGGAAAATATGATTGGATGCATACTGTGAATCTCGATGCCGTCCTCTTCGTGCAGTTTGATAAAAATATTGCCTTCTTCGCTTTCTTTCGCCTGTTATTTTGAACATACAAAAAGGCTTACTCCTCCTGGTATGGCAAGTTGGAATAAGCCTTTGAAAGTTTATAGACTTGTTTTTCATGTTTTTTAGTGTTTGGTTTGTTGGTTTTGTACGATCTTGTTGCTAGGGTTGTAAACCATTTATACTCAAAACTATTGATAGACTGGGAGACCCGAGCCTTCTTAAATTGAGCCATTAAAGAGATTTACTTTTTATCTCCTCAAACCATTCATCAGCAAAGTCATCAGCCGTTTTTATATCATCATTTGTGTGCACTAAATCATACTTGTATTCAGCTTGAAACTTGCCACTCGTAGCATCATATATTAATTTCATCTCAGTTGGCATGTCTTTTTCAAATTCTTTACACAATTCTTCAATTTTTTCTATATTATCATTGATAATATTTAATACCATAAACTGTCTTTCTGTAGAAACATCATAACTTTCGTCCCGATCCTCCAATACATCATTCAACTTATGACACTCTACATATTTATTATTAATTAAATAATAGAAACTGCTCGATATCATATCTTCTTCACATGAAGCATAAACATATACTTTATTGGCCCTTTCTCCAACATATTCCATACATATGGATATCATATCTGCTTGCAATTCACTAAACCTTTCTTCAAATTCTTTCATAACTACATTCCACTCCTTTTAAAAATTTTTAAATTTTGCACTACCTGCTTTACCATCAATAGTGTACTTAACAATAAATTTGTCCGGGCGCATATTATTACCAGAGTAAACTATCTCAACATCAACTGTTACTTTTTTGGGAGGTTCTTCTTTGGCGGAATAAGTCTGTAAAGCAATTATGGTAGTCGTTTTATCACTTTGCTTTATGTCGAATTGAATGATACTTCATCCAGCTTTTCCTGATATTCCGAAGTGAGCCACTATTCATTGAGTTTTGGAAATGCAAAAAATGCTCATTCCATCTCAGAGTTTAAGTCGGAATGAGCATTTGCAGTTGTCTCACACGTTCTTGTGCAGATGAGATAAAAACGAATTACAATCCATTCTATTTTTTCTACATTAGCTGTTATCAGGAATAAACAACTTACTTGTAAAATCTGTAAAGCTATCAGCAATTACGACAATAAATTCTTCTTTTAACTCCTTATCTTCCTCAAAATAATCCATGTCACAAAAATAAACTTTTCCTACATCATTCCCTCCTACCGATAAACAGATTAAACTATCGGCTGGATCAATCCCTATAGGAAGAAAGTTAGAGGGTACAATTTTACCAATAGTATACATTCTATATTTGTTTTCTAAATTCATCTCTGCCTGTTCTGATAAAGGAAAATACATCATTATTGATGAAGTTATTTTACCATCTTGAGTTTCAAATCTCCTCGCACTAGGTTTTCCACCATTATGTTTCAAAAGAAATTCTTTGTAGTCGCTAGGGAGTATTATGTTATTTCTTTTCTCAAATCCTTCGATGTCCTCTCTATTTAACTCTTGAAATGTATAATCAAATTTAATTCCCATTTTTACCCTCCATTATCTTTATTTTCTTCTAAAGAATACATTCTCTCCAATAACTCCGTAAATGATCTACATATTGGAGTTATTGAGTTCTCTATTTTTTCTTCATGATCATAAAAAACTATCTGAGGTTTGTCTAAAGAATTACGAAAATCAAAGCAAAGTAAATTTCCAAACGGATCTCTGCCAAATGGTACTATTCCCATGGTACCCGGATCATCTTTAAAGTCAAAAAACATTTGAATATTTAATACTTCATCAGTAAAACTAATTAAATCATTAAAAACTCCCTGTGTCCCATTGTCAAAATCGAATTTATTGGGTTTTGGGTATCCACCGTTATATTTCTGAACGCATTCCCTATAGTCTGACGGAAACCTCACACCAAACGTATTCTCAACAGAAGATATTGTCTTTTCATCAACAGTTTTTTCTACAAACATCCAACTAATCAATCCCATGATAACATCTCCAGAATTTTCTTTTTGATTTGACCCTTTCTACCTGCCTCTCCTCCACCCCAAATCGCTCTTCCTCCTGTATGACCGGCTACTTGATGTTCAAAATAGTCAACAATTTGCATCCTCCCACTATCTTGATGATGATGCCATGTCAACGTTTTTGGGACGGAGCCATTTTTAAATAGTTCAATTTCCTCTTTAGTAAATTTTTTCGCTAGGTCTGGGTTCTTTATGATTTCCTCATAGAGTTTTTTTGACAAATAATCAAATTGTACTCCATCCGGCTCCAAGTACAGTTTTTCAGGCAGTGAAATTTCGTGTTTAGAATTAAATATTGGGAACCCAGCTTTATCATAAGTTACTTTGTATTCTTTTCCATTTTTCTTTGAGACAAATGTATAAGTTGTCGTGCCATCTTCATTCCTAACTTTGTTTTTATATGTTCTTGGTTTATTCGGAACTCTTGTATAAGCTGGTTGATTTCGAGCAGCATCTTCCATTGCTTTGTCTATTGCTTTTTGTTGCTCTTCTTTTGAAGGTTTAGATTTAGTCTCAGGCGGCTTCTCCGGCGGTTTTTGATTCGGTTTCGGCTCATTGGGTCGTCCAAAAGTCTCGTCCCACTTCCGCTGATTCTCTGTCCGTGGAAGCTCCACCACATCCTTTTTATTCGCGAATTTTACTGGAAACCCTTCCGCCAATTGTGACTGAGGGCCTAAACTATCCGCTACATTCTGCAAGCCTTCTTGCATATCATCGCGCAGCTTCCTAGCCTTTTGCTTGAGCTGTTCTTTCATCTGTGTTGCCTTGTTGATGACAGCATCTTTTGCGGCCATGACGCTAGCGTACAACTGCTCCTTGATTCGCTGGACGGCTTGCATCACATCCATCTCGTCTAGTGTTTTGCGGGCTGCCGTCCAGACCTTCCCGACGGTGCTTTCGACAGCATTTGCTACGTTCTTCACAACATCCGCCGCTGAGTCTGCTACCTCGAGCACTTTCTGTCCCGCTTTCGTTCCCTTTAGTGCTTTATGCGCCTTTGCTCCCAGCTTGGCTCCGGTTGCCGCCCAGCCTGCAAAAGGGATACACGCTGCCAGAGATAGCGCCGCTCCTGCATAGTCTCCACGTGCGAGCGAGATTCCCGCATTCGCTAAGTCCGCTATTTCTCCCAAACCCGGAATGAGTCCCACAACATCCAGTGCTAGCTGTACACCATCCAGAAATCCACCCCAGCCAGACTCTTCCTCTTCCTGCTGCTCCTCTTCCTCTTCTTCCTCCTCCTGCGGCAAATCCTCCACAACCACAGGCGCCTTCGTCAGCCCGACCATCTCAATCTTCGGCGCTTGAAGATCCACTTCTCCGTCCAAAATCATGCTGCTGGTGCTGCACATGAGGTAGATCGCTTCCTTGGCCTTGATCTCAACTTTCGTATCTGACGTAATCTCCATATCCTTTTCCGAGGAAAATAGGATCGGATGCATGCTGTGAATCTCGATACCGTCCTCTTCATGCAGCTTGATAAAAATATTGCCTTCCTTGCTCTCCTTCGCTGTAAGAACGAGCTCCTTGCCGCCCATCATCAGCTCTTTGCCGAAGTTGGTTCCCCAGTACTTGATCCCGGGATTGCCCGTTTTCGCCGTGCTGCCTCCACCTTTTCGCACGGAACTGACTGCCATGGCACCTTCTTCATCTGGTGTGGAGAAGTACAGCTTGACGGAGTCACCCATTTGCGGCATGCAGTGAAAACCGCTGTTGCCCTCTGCTGAATAGACCGTAGCATACGGGAACCAGCTCGCCTCTGCCTTGGGCTGCTTCGGATCGATGTCGAGGTGGATTTTGACGGTATCCTTCTGGATGTCGATGATCTTGCCTTCCAGGGCAGCACCGCATATGTCATCGTTGCGGATAGGGTTTTGCCGGATGCCTGCTTCGGGCATGAGCTGATAGGTGTGAATGAGAAGGGCATGATCGATCCTTGTTGTCGAACCGGCGACGACCAGCTCTTTGCCTTGGTAGTTCACGCGGTCTCCGAGCTGGAGAACCTGTCCGCTTTCTACTTCATAGGTGAGAAAATCGTTTTCCGACATACCTGCTGCGTAGCCGTTTTCTGTCGTTTCCATATAGGGCGACAGCCTTTTGCTGATGGTGTAGCTCGCGTCTGTCAGTTGGGCTGGAAAGAAAAGTTACAAAAAAACAAGTCAATCATGTCAGTAAATGCACATGATTGACCTGTGTACCAATACTAGAATAGTATTCTTTTGTTTTAAAATCCTCGTTTTCACGTAGTCACTGCCGCTTTTGAATCATGGATCAGCGGTTTTCCCCATCTTAGGAATAATACTTTATATATCTTTCTTTTAAAGGAATTCTTTCGTCAGCAAGTAGCTCTACTTCCAGTAATCTTGTTTTATTCTCCAGCTGGGCGATGAATAATGCATAAAAGTCACCAGAGGTCGGATAAGTAAATAATCCATATCCCCTTTGTGACAGTATCCTATTTGCTTCCCTTATCTTTTCAGGTACATATTCATACTCAAAATTCCCGAGCTCTTCAAGTTCTTCTTGTGAAGCTAATTCATTTTGAAGATTGAATTCATAATCCAAAATATAATTGACGATCTCCTGATACTGCTCACCTTTATAATCAAGAAACAAAAATTTCTTTGTGGACAGTCCATATTTTAATAAGCTTTCGTGTAAATCCAGCTCTTCATGATCCCTAATAAATTCTTCTAAATCTTTGCTATCTGGGAATATCAGCTGTGCTATACCTTGACCATACATATTGACGTCCCCCGTATATTATTTATTGAAACAATACTCCATGTTTGTTCGGGATATATTCTGGGTAATTTTTACGATAAAAATTATCTATCTGGAGCAACAAAGGGTCCCATTCAGGGTATGGTTCAGGGTCTCCAAACACCATCTTCGCTTCTGGGGTATTCATCAATAGTTCTTCAAATTGTTTTGGAGCATACAAATCCATTTGTTTCCTCACATAAAGCAAGAACAAAATTTCAAAAGGATAGAATCCATATCTGAAGTCACCAAATTCACCTAGTTGTCCTATTTCTGAGGCTAATTGTGAATGATACAACACCATTTTCCCGACCAAATTTTCGATTTCTTCCGAACTAGGTGTTGACCATCTTTCCAACACTTCACTATAAACATCTAGATCTTCAGGTATTAAACCACATTGCAGCCCAGCTTTCTTATACTTTTCTTTAACAGTTAAATGTAATTTTTCATTTGTTCCCATAATTGTTTTATTTCTATATTTCAAGTATAACTCAAATAAAAACCAAGTATGCTTGTTGTCATCATTAACCTCCATTAAAGGCCCACCGAAATGATCAACAATAAAATCAAATAATATATTTTCTTCTTTCTCCCACCCAAACATCGTGAAATGAATTAAAGATGTTAAAACTCCCTTAAAAGAGTATTCTACTATCATTTGAGGATACCGGATTTTATAAAGATCTTGCCCCATGCACTGATAAAATACTACCATTTGCATGTTTTTTAATCCTTCCGCTTTACTTCCGCCATTAGCCAGCACATCGTTTTTCCATTTTGACAAGTGATATGAATAAATTGAGGCTAAATTTATTAGTAAAATATGATCCTTTTCTATGGTATTGTATTCCACTATATCACTGATTTCACTCTTGCTATCATCATATTCCTCTTTTATATCTTCATATCGGATACCCTCTGTAAAATTTTCCTTGTATCTTTTATACGCCATTTCTAATTTTTTGGGGTTGAGCATTTTAATTCTCCTTATGGTTACTCGATTTCTTTACTCCAATCTTTTACTTTTAATTCATCTACTCCAAATCCAGTTTTGGTTATCTTAATATCTGTTTCTACTCTAATAAAATCATATTGAAGTCCTGGATTTTCTTTTTTTAATTTTTTTAATTTCCGCGCAAAATCTGCATACCTTGCATCACTACTATTAAGCATTTGTTGAAAATACTCCTAGCCACCTAATTTTTGTTTATCAGAATAACTGAAACTAGGAGAATCTGATGCTTTCGATTCGATCATTGTTAATTTTGGTGAAGGCCCTTTTGATAAAAATGCCGCGTCTATACCGTTCTAAGTATTTGGAAGCACTTAAGGTACAGACGACTTATTGGCAAAGCCTCCGGGCTTATATGCCCCAGCGTTTAATTCCCCTACTCCACTCGCTTTGCTTTATGTCGAACTGAATGATACTTCATCCAGCTTTTCCTGATATTCCGAAGTGAGCCACTAATCATTTGGTTTTGCAAATGCAAAAAAAGCTCATTCCATCTCAGAGTTTAAGTCGGAATGAGCATTTGCAGTTGTCTCTTGTGCAGATGAGATAAAAACGAATTATAATCCATTCTATTTTTTCTACATTAGCTGTTATCAGGAATAAACAACTTACTTGTAAAATCTGTAAAGCTTTCAGCAATTACGACAATAAATTCTTCTTTTAATTCCTTATCTTCCTCAAAATAATCCATGTCACAAAAATAAACTTTTCCTATATCATTCCCTCTTACCGATAAACAGATTAAACTATCGGCTGGATCAATCCCTATAGGAAGAAAGTTAGAGGGTACAATTTTACCAATAGTATACATTCTATATTTGTCTTCTAAATTCATCTCTGCCTGTTCTGACAAAGGAAAATACATCATTATTGATGAAGTTATTTTACCATCTTGAGTTACAAATCTCCTCACACTAGGTTTTCCACCATTATGTTTTAAAAGAAATTCTTTGTAGTCGCTAGGGAGTATTATGTTATTTCTTTTCTCAAATCCTTCGATGTCCTGTCTATTTAACTCTTGAAATGTATAATCAAATTTAATTCCCATTTTTACCCTCCATTATCTTTATTTTCTTCTAAAGAATACATTCTCTCCAATAACTCCGTAAATGAAGTGCATATTGGAGTTATTGCGTCCTCTATTTTTTCTTCATGATCATAAAAAACTATCTGCGGTTTGTCTAAAGAATTGCGAAAATCAAAGCAAAGTAAATTTCCAAACGGATCTCTGCCAAATGGTACTATTCCCATGGTACACGGATCATCTTTAAAGTCAAAAAACATTTGAATATTTAATACTTCATCAGTAAAACTAATTAAATCATTAAAAACTCCCTGTGTCCCATTGTCAAAATCAAATTTTTGGGGTTTTGGATATCCACCGTTATATTTCTGGATGCATTCCCTATATTCTGACGGAAACCTCACACCAAACTTTTTCTCCACAGAAGCTACTGTAATTTCATCAACAGGCTTCTCTACAAACATCCATCTAATTAATCCCATGATAACGTCTCCAAAATTTTCTTTTTATAATTCCCTTCCTACCCACTTCTCCTCCCCCCCAAAAAAGATGGTAATTGGATTTCCAATTACCACTATAGGACTTCAACTTGTTTTGTTAGTTTTACCTTAGTTATTCTCAACTGTATCTCAAATTTGTCCCTATAGTTTCCTTCAGCTACTAACCTCTCTATGGTATTAACTACATAGCCTCTCTAAGCCTTTCAGTTCATATTCATGCAAAAAAGCTTACTCCTCTTCGTAGTTCAAAGATGGAATAAGCCTTACTCTTAAATGTTGAGGTTGTATATCAAGTTTACACAAAACTTTTGACAGACCTAGTGATACTATAAAACTGATTTTCGCTCAATATCGAAAATGTCTATCTGCTTTTGCTCAAATAAATCTTCAAGTTTATTTGAACCATGTTGTTCAGCAAATAAATATTCTTTTTCTGAAATCGGGACAGCAAGTAACCATGCAACTTTTTTATCTTGAAGATCAATTGTTTGTAACTGATCTTCCCACAGAAATGGAGGCACGAAGAGCACATGCTTCATTTCAATATCAGGATAATACATCTTCACCACATCCAAAAATATTTTACCTGGATAAATCGGCATTTTGGAATTGATTATACAAAAAGCGCAAGTCGCTAATATATTAGGAAATTCTTCATGGATAGTTGCACTTGCCCCCACAATTTCTACCCTCAAAAATTTTTCATCTACAATTTTTCCTATTGAATGCATATATAATCCAATGGTTGAATACGATGTAACACCTTCGCATGGTCTATCCGTTGTTGATAAAATATCAATATTACCTATTTTTTCGTCATCCCAGTATTTGTGAATAGCAGGATTGCCACCAAATGCTTTTAAAGCTGATTTAGCAAGTAATTTACTTTCATTTGGTATCTTCATTATGCTCCCCCTTTGCTAATACTTACTAATTTTAATCTCCAAAATAATCGTCCGTTAAATCTTCACCCTTATGGCTGTGATTAGATTCTGGAAGTTCAGGACGATAGTGGTCAGGGTTGTTATGCTCATCCAGAAACTGTTCTCTTGTTATTCCTCTTTCTTCCGCACTTTTTTTATGCTTCCTAAATTCATAACCTGGTTTATGCCCCATTTCCCAAGGCTCGTCTTTATTCATTATTTTCCCAGTCAGTGGATCTCTTACATGACCATCTTCACCTTTAGCATTATCCCAAACAGTATCTCTAACACCTGTTCTATATCCTGAAGGTCTTGAGTAAGTTTTATCACCTGAATCACTTTCAATACCATTTTCTTTTTTATAATCCTCCCAAGCAGTACTCATTTCCTCTTTACTATATTTACCTTTATTGGCATTTTGGAACTCATTCCATGTTGTCGTGCTAGAAGACCCATCCCCCGTCTCCTCCGGCGGCTTCTCCGGCGGCTTTTGATTCGGCTTCTGCCCATTCGGTCCCCCATATGTTTCGCGCCACTTCAGTTGGTTCTCCGTAGGGGCAAGCTCTACCACATCTTTTTTATTCGAGAATTTTATTGGAAACCCTTCCGCCGATTGTAACTGAGGGCCTAAACTATCCGCTAAATTCTGCAATCCTTCTTGCATATCATCGCGCAGCTTCCTAGCCTTTTGCTTGAGCTGTTCCTTCATCTGCTTCGCCTTGTTGATGACTGCATCTTTTGCAGCCATTACGCTAGCGTACAACTGCTCCTTGATTCGCTGGACGGCTTGCATCACATCCATCTCGTCTAGTGTTTTGCGGGCAGCCGTCCAGACCTTCCCAACGGTACTTTCGACGGCATTTGCTACCGTCTTCACTACATCCGCCGCTGAGTCTGCTACCTCGAGCACTTTCTGTCCCGCTTTCGTTCCCTTTAGTGCTTTATGTGCCTTTGCTCCCAGCTTGGCTCCGGTTGCCGCCCAGCCTGCAAAAGGGATACACGCAGCTAGAGATAGCGCCGCTCCTGCATAGTCTCCACGTGCTAGCGAGATTCCTGCATTCGCTAAGTCCGCTATTTCTCCCAAACCCGGAATGAGTCCCACAACATCCAGCGCTAACTGTACACCATCCAGAAATCCACCCCAGCCAGACTCTTCCTCTTCCTGCTGCTCCTCTTCCTCTTCTTCCTCCTCCTGCGGCAAATCCTCCACAACCACAGGCGCCTTCGTCAGCCCGACCATCTCAATCTTCGGCGCTTGAAGATCGACTTCCCCGTCCAAAATCATGCTGCTGGTGCTGCACATGAGGTAGATCGCTTCCTTGGCCTTGATCTCAACCTTGGTGTCTGACGTAATCTCCATATCCTTTTCCGAGGAAAATACGATCGGATGCATGCTATGAATTTCAATGCCGTCCTCTTCATGCAGCTTGATAAAAATATTGCCTTCCTTGCTCTCCTTGGCAGTAAGAACGAGCTCCTTGCCGCCCATCATCAACTCTTTGCCAAAGTTGGTTCCCCAGTACTTGATGCCGGGATTGCCCGTTTTCGCCGTGCTGCCCCCGCCTTTTCGCACGGAGCTGACTGCCATGGCACCTTCTTCATCTGGTGTGGAGAAGTACAGCTTGACGGAGTCACCCATTTGCGGCATGCAGTGAAAGCCGCTGTTGCCCTCTGCCGAGTAGACCGTGGCATACGGGAACCAGCTCGCCTCTGCCTTGGGCTGCTTCGGATCGATGTCGAGGTGGATTTTGACGGTATCCTTCTGGATGTCGATGATCTTGCCTTCCAGGGCAGCGCCGCATATGTCGTCGTTACGGATAGGGTTTTGACGGATGCCTGCTTCGGGCATGAGCTGATAGGTGTGAATGAGAAGGGCATGGTCGATCCTGGTTGTGGACCCGGCGACGACCAGCTCTTTTCCTTGGTAGTTCACGCGGTCCCCGAGCTGGAGGACCTGTCCGCTTTCTACTTCATAGGTGAGAAAATCGTTTTCCGACATACCTGTTGCGTAGCCGTTTTCTGTCGTTTCCATATAGGGAGACAGCCTTTTGCTGATGGTGTAGCTCGCGTCTGTCAGTTGAGCAGTACGTCCCTCGGGCAAGCCGAACCAGAATTTTGGCTTATCCGCGACAGCCTCGGCGACGAGAATAGAGCCGAAGCGAGAGGCCAGTCGCTTTAAAAACTCCCAATCTGTCTCCTGATACTGGATGGCGATGGTCCCAAGCGGCGCACCGTTCGAAGCATGATCCAAATAATCCGAGCCAGGATAGTCCTTCGTAATTTCATCGAGCAGACTGGCATAGGTCATTTGTTTATGCTGAAAAGAGCGCATCTTGCGCTGTCCGTCCATTCGCTGCGTGTGCGAGACCGCTTCCAGCTCCAAGTGGTACACGCCGTGAACAAAATTGACACTGACGGAATCCACGAGTCCTTTGAACAGCGTCTTTGTAAGCGAACCGTTTTCCACCAAATTCAGCGCGACTGTATCCTCACTCGTCGCCATCTCAATGTAGCGGTCGCTTTTTTCCTCCGGGATGATACCGGTGACGAACAGTCTCGCGTGCTCATTGACTTTCTTCACGATTCTGACATCTTGTAGGCTTTGGATTTCAAAGGGTGAGACCAACTGAATATTCTCGTATCCAGCCAGCTTCTCTGTCGTATTCATACAATCCCCCTCACTATTGCTCCTGTCCGTCGTCTTCGATGCGAATGCAGCCTCCATATACGCACATGTTCGTGCTGGTGTTTAACAGGGCGGGATGATTTTCCACGAGTACATCTGCCTTGCCTTCGATCCAAGGCATGGTGACCGCTGGAATGCATGGCATCGGCTTGAGTACGCCGTTGTTGGCAGCAGTAGCAGCCGCGACGGTTGGATTTTTCTCGCATTTGCATTTGCCAAACGGCATGATGTTCACTTGCGGCATATAGTCATTCACGTTCATCTGTGCCTGGTTGCGAATGTACACGCCATGACTAAAGGGTGTTTTCAGCTTGTTCTTCTGGCTCCCGTAGTCGCACGTGAGAATCGCTCCTGCCACGACGTAGCTTTTCTTCGGAGCGGACGATGGTACAACATCGACATCTTCAATCATGGGCATGACTGATTCTCCTCTCTGCTTGCTCTGCTTTTTTCAAGCGGATACCGAAAAAGTCTCTGCGCAGCAAAGCCTCCGCCAGCCGCAAATCGATGATGATATACGGTTCACGAATTCCTTCGATTTGAAAAATCGTATGGCGCCCAATCTTTTCTGGATCAAGAACCAGCCTTTTGAGTGAGCCGTCCCTGTGAAACTCGCTTTGCTCTGACAGGCAGTTCACACGCGGCAGGATCATCATCCAGTACAAATCCTGCTTGATCCGCTCCCTGTCTACCAGCACGACAGATTTGACGAAAAGCTTCGGTGCGAACTTGTGGATGATTGTCTTTAAGCGATTGGAATAGAGCGGGATAGGTCTGTCGAGAAAATCCAGATAGTCGTTCTCTTTCTTTTGCTTGATGTCGAACTGGATGATCGCCTCATCCAGCTCTTCCTGATAATCCGGGGTGAGCCACTCCTGCCGGATGACGTCAAAAACGTTGGTTGGCTCTACCGCACTCGCGATGCGCTCGTCCTGTGACAAGATGAAATAATTCATACCTGACTCCCCTCTCGCCAAACGACATGTCGCTCCTGAAGCTCATCCAACAGAATAGACTCCCTAGATTCCTTCGAGAATACGGCTCTCTCCAGAAGCGCTCCGCTAAAATTCGCTCCGGTCAAAATCGCATCGGTAAAGTCTGCGCCGCGCAGATCGGCTCCAGTAAAATCAGTCCCGGTCAAGTCCGCCCCGATGAACAAGACACCATCAAAACCGGGCATCTCCCACGCATCTGGCTCCAAAAGGCCCCTTGGCCCGGATGCTTCACGAAAGCTCGCGCCTAGCAGATTCGCTCCGGTAAAATCCGCTCCGTGAATGAGACTGTCGCCGAAATCAACCGCTTTTAGCTGGGCACGATGCCATCTCGTTCCGACCAAAACACTTTCGCGCAGGGTTGCATTCGTTAAGTGACTGTCCGACAAGTCCGAATAGCGCAGGTCCAAACTGTCGAAATGCCCTTGTGCCAAATCGAGACCAGCCAAAACCTTGTAACCGTATTCCAGCTCTTGCTTCTCCTCCAGCCAAGCACGGATCATCTCGGAATCTTTGTGGCGAGTGTCCAGACAGTACACGATCTCGCTTTGATCCAAATATTCTCCGACACGCACCTCCAGCTCCGGCTCCTTGTCCACCTGTTGGAAGACCTCCAGCTGAACAGCCTTCACCATGGCATAACGGATCAGGTGGACTACATATTGATGAAACTTCTCTGCCTCCACGAGCTTGATTCGCTCAATATCGGGAAGTTTTACATGTCCGGCATACGCTCTTGCAGCCTCGTCCCATTCTTCTGCAAGCCGATCCAAAAAGCGGAAAGCCCAGCTCGCATCATAGCTGGTTTGACACTCCACCGGATCGAAAAACCAACTGCTGTCCGTAGCTTCCAGCAAATAATGACTGCTTCCAAGAAGAAGCTCCGTCCGCAGCATGGAATAGGTCAAGTACGCCAGCTTGCCCTTTGTCCCTTGCTCCTGCTTATCCATCACGCGTCTGCATATTGCTTCAAAGGAACGGAGAAATTCTTTTGCCAGCCTCTCTTTATTCGCCTGATAGTATGCATCCAAGGCATGCAGGCTGGCGATGGTTCTCTTCGGCACCTCGTGCTCCTTGAAATGCTGCAAGGCTTCCTCTCTCTCCATGCCAATCCCCCCTTCTTCGCACCGTTTTTGCATACACCAAACACACGGTTACCCGCGTGGCAACCATGTGTGTCAATTGGTTTTGAGCTCCTGCCCGACGATGCTTGTATTTCCGTCCATCTTGATGTTGCTCTCTTTGCAGGTGAGACTGATCTCCTCTTTCGCCGAGATAATCACCTTCGTGGCAGAATCCATCAAAATGTCCTTTTCGGAGACAACCTTGATATTTTTCTTGCTGAAAATCTGAATGCCGTCCGCATCGGTCATGCGAATGAGGATTTCCCCGTCCTTTGCGCTAAGCAATACCTCCGACGGGCTGAACATCAGTTCTTTTCCGTTGGCCGTGCGGAAGTATTTGATATCGGGATTCCCGAGCTTGTTCGTTTCGCCCTCGTCTGAATTTTTCCGGACAGAGCTGATCGCAATCCCGTCACTTTCCTTGTTGCTCGGAAAATAGACGCGGACGTAGTCATCGAGCTCCGGCATGCAATACCAACCGCTGTTTCCTTCAGCCGTATAAACCGAGGAATACGGGAACCAGTGCGCTTCGCTCTTGCTCTGTTTCTCGTCGATATCGAGGTGGATTTTGACGTTGTCTTTGGAGACCTCAATGACTTTTCCTTGCACCGATGCCCCTACAATGAGCGAATTGTGGAGCGGTTTTTGGCTCATTCCTTTTTTGGACGCAAGCAAATACTTATGCTTGAGCAAGCCTTTCTTCATCTCGGTATGTGCCTCATACACATACAGGCTCTTCCCTTTGAAATCCACACCGTTGCCCAAATCGAGCACGCGATCCGTCTCGACCTCGTAAAAGATGTAGTCATTTTCATCCACGCCCTTGACCCCGTTTTCCGAGGAATGGCGGTATTCGTTCAAATTTTTGCGCACTCGATAGTGAAAATCGTCCAGCTTACCTTTCGAGGCACCCTCTGGCACACCAAAGCTGAACTTTGGCTTTTCAAAAACGGATGCCGGCATCAGTCCGGTCTGAAAACGCGAAGCAAGCCGCTTGAGAAACTGCCAATCCGTCTCCTGATACTGCATGGTAAAGGAGCCCAGCTTCCCGCCATTGGAGGCCATGTCCATAATGTCCATGCCTGGGTATTCTCCTGCGATTGTTTTCAAAAGGGCACCATAGGTCATGGCTTTGTTTTGAAACGAACGGCTCTTGCGCTTCACGTCGAGATTGTACGTAGGCGAGACAGCTTCGACGTACAGATAATAAACGTCTCGTACAGCTTTGATGCCTATCTCCAGAACAATCCCCGCAAAAAGCGGCGTGGCGTTGCCGTCGCTATCCACCTGACTGATTTCGATCGGGGTCTGTGCTTCCGTCATTTCTACATAGCTGTCCTTCAATTCTTCTGGTACGATCCCCGTAAATGTCAGGCGAGCGTGCTCATTAATCTTTTTCGTAATCGTAAGTTCTACCAGATGCGTCAATTGATAAGGAGAGATTTGCAAATTGTTGTAGGCAATGACAGGAAGACTCATATTTTCCCTTCTCCCTTCCCATTTTCATTCGAATTGGTGGATACGAGCGACAAGGAATCCATGATCCCCCAGCCTATTGGCTTCCAGTCCGACAGCTCCTGCTCCGTGCAATTGAACGTGCAGAGAAGAGCGCGTTCCTGTAGAGAGACAAAGCTGATCAGGTTGTAAATGTCCGTATCCAATGCGGGCGCAACAAACTCGAAAAATCCGACGCTGTTCCCCGCAATCTCACGTATTCCTTCCTCCTGCCAACGAGCGAGCGGCTGTGTTCTCCGCAAAACCTGCTTCATGACATCCATGAAGGCTTTCAGCTGTGCAGGAGAATCGGTCAGCTTGCTCTCGGTATAGGTGAAAGCCAAGTTAATGGACGCCGTTTCGTTCGTATAAATCAGTGAAGGCCTACGTTCCGATGGATACTTCAGTGCTGCTACTTCTGGACTCATGATGGAAAATGTCTTCGGGAGTCGAATCTGTACGAGATCGTCGAGGACGCGCTTGTCCTCCATGGGAATTCTCTCTTCACCGACTGTAATAAATGATTTGTTCACCACATCCAGTCGGTTTTTACCCTTTGGACCAAAACGTATTGCTGCTGGCTGTGCATCCTCACCGGAAAGCTCATTCAACATGCCGATAATGCTTTCATCCATGCGCGCCATTTCCATTCACCATCCTCTCGTTAATCAACAATAACCCGCTGACGCCCGCCTGTTTTCCACTCCGTTTTTGAGGACTTTCCGCCACTCTTGGCGTCATCCAATATACGTGCGAGGTATTTGAGAATCTGCAGGTTCGTGTACTCGCGGTAACCAGTCCCCATTCTGTTACCTATATAATGAAGAATGAGCCCCCGCTCTACCCTGTCCGCATTCAAGCACTGCATGGCAAAGGCGAGATCATACGGGTGATTGGTGACAGTTTTCAGCATTTCATTCGCAAAATACCGCAGGATGAAAGGAGCAAGTGTTGGCTCGTTTCTCCCGGCATGTTCGACATGCACGATATTCCATGTATTGAATTCCGTCGCCATATCGGCTAAATCCTGATAATCCCCGCGAAGCCTTGCCCCTTGCTTGAGCTTGAAGCGCCCCAGCTCCTTTTCATCCTGGCGTGACTCTATCTCCTGATCGAGTACAAATGACGTCTCGTAAACGTAATAGTCGGTCAGCGAAGTCTCCTCGTGAAAGCGAATCTTGAGTACCGTCTCCGTACCTGTGGCCTCATAAGGAACACGCTCTTCGCGGTCGAACAAATAAATCCGTCCTTGACGCTTGACGATTCCTCTGCCGACAGTGAGGTGCCCTTCGCCTATCGATACATCCACCCCAGAAATAATGCCGTCTGTATAATCCTGAAAGTATAAATCTACAAAATGCCGCGGGTAATCACGCAGATTTTCAAGCATCTCTCGCTTGAGAATTCGCCCTTTATGAAAATTGGGATAGAGATGGGAAAACACCGCTGTTCCCCCTTCCTGTTCATTTAAGCTGCCTGGATACTTGATCATTTCATCCCGTCAAAGAAATCCAGCTCGGACAAGTCACTCTCAAAAGCAAAGAAAACCTTTTTTCCCAAAGCAAGCTGTTCATTCAGACGAGCTACTGGCACGACATGGAATCCCCACTCACTGCCGCTCGCAAAAACGAAGTATTTCGACTCGCCATTTTGAATCGAGTCAGTCTCATCCTGCGGGATATGCGTTCCGTACTTGCTCGCGATGTCCTCATACAACACGTTTATGTATTGAGCAGGCTCATCCATGTACAAGTACCGCTGGCGCAGCTGGCCGTCATTTTCCTTGAGATAAAATTCAACTTCGCTCACGCCGTAGGGACGCGAGATAGAGCCATGTACGAGACTCAGCTTTTCCTGACTGTGAATCAGCACTCTCTCTTGCTTGTTATGCGTGAAGGCGGTCAAGGAATACGGGACGATCGGCGCATGGTTCGTAATTTGCGCTTCGATGAAGCCTGCCTTTTTTGCACTTTGGTAGCGCAGTGCCCCACGTAAGCAAGACAGCTTCAGATCTGGCACCTTGCCTGCATCCTCTGACTTTTGCCGGAACTCGATACTGCGTCCTGGGACAAACTCTTTGAGCGCTTCACGGAAAACATCAATCCGGCACGACTGCCCAGTCAGCTTGATGATCGAGAAGTCAGCCAACCTTCCCTGTTGATAAAAATCGTCCAAGAAGACGCGCAAAATCTCGTAAATATCCGCCTTGATCAGGTGATTGATCTCTTTAGCGTTGAATACGACATCCGGAAAATCAAACACATCCCGGAAGTGACCATCCTCCCGTATCGACAACACCCATCGCTCGACTGCCGTCAGCTTTAGATCAGGCTCTTGACGATTTTCTGTATCGGATGTGAAGCGATTTCGCAGAATGCCGGTCTGACGGAAAAATTCTGTTTTCATGTGGTCAGCGAGGTCCCACAAAAAGTGAAAATTATTTCGGACACGCTGATATTCGTCCCGGCTCTTATTCTCGTACTCCTTGTAGCGAGTCGGCAAAATCGCCTCAGCTTCCCGATATCTCGCCTCGAAGCGTTCATAGATGGAGTCGACGCCGTATTCATCCACGTACCGGAAAATTTCCGATCCAGGGATGTCGATGATCTGGTCGATGTCGGTCACTTGCCGCCCTTTTCCGTAATAGTCCGCGAAGACGATTTTCATAAATTGCATGATGCGATACGTAATGTTGTTGCCACCAAAATTGGTGTCGCCGTTTTCATAGGTCGTATCGATATCGATGCGATAGGAGATATGTCCGTCCTCGATCCGGAAATGGCATGATGACAGATCCGTCGTTCCTCCACCGCAATCGATGACGAGCGCTTGGTACGTTTCCCCGTCCAGAAAGCTGTTTTTGTCAATTTGATCCGCAATCGTGTTGAACAGGACGGCCATTCCTTCATCGAGAGCGTGCTCTGATTCGATGCGATACTCAGGCAAAATCTCGGTGAACATCTCAAGAAACTGCGTTTTCAGCTTGACCGGACTTGTGATATGCAAATGACGAAAGCGGCATTTGAATTGATGCTCGGCCATTTGAATGACGTGAAGAAGGTACTGGCGCAGGATGTCGCTTCGTTTCACAGTCGCGGTATTCCCTTGGCTGTCCATGACCTCTTCGATCTTGTGATAGCTGTTCACCCAGCGCTTGATGCCTTGAAACACGGTCGCGTTTGTGCTGTATCCGTTCTTTTTCATGTGCCGCAGTGCTTCATAACCGATGTGAAAGCGAACGTCATGTGGGGAGGAGCAATCCGCCACGCTGACAGCCGTCGGCAGCACCTCGATCCATTCCTCGTTTTTTTGCGTTGTATCGGGGAAAGAGACGTAATTGATCGCATTCAAGCGTATACGTCCATTCAACAAGTCGTTGCTAGAAGGGGAGCTGACATACTGATGGTCGAGAAAAGCACCCGCTGTCGTCGAGGAGGTACCAAAATCAATCGCGAGAACGGCATCTGTTTCTTCCAATTCCCTGATCTCGAGGTCAGTCACCGGTACTTTGTAGTAGTGGAGATTGACAGGCGGCAACGGATGGTCCTGGTGATACGCCTTGTACAAATACTCCGAATCCTGCTTGCGGAAAAAGAGCAGGCTGTAGTTTTGATTGACGGTTTTTCTCAATGGAGCATCCTGGTGAGCGTGTAGCGTAAAATGCCCCGCTCTCCTATCGTCTTTGTCTTTATGCAGATGCAGAATGCCGCATAGCTCCATATGGTCATTCACTAAAAGCACATTGGATTCGGACAAGCCTTGGGAGGATTCGACGCGATAGTTGTCCAGCCTGTCAATGGCGAGACCCATGTACAAGCACATCTTCGCTGGAATTTTGATCGCATCTACACCTGGCATCGGTGTGTTTAAATATTTGTGGAGTACAGCTTCGAGGCGTTCAATACCACCTGGAACAGCGCGCTCAATCAGAAGGTTTTCTTCTGCCCCACGAAAACGCAGAAGCGTGTGCAGCAGTCCCTCCCGATCGAGATTGTTCACGACAGAGCCGACCAGTTTTTCCTTGTAGCAAATATTGCGGAGCTGAAAGGTCGTCATCTCCATCAGTTCGTCCCGTGTGTAGGTCGCTTCGCCTGGATGATTGCGTTGATTTCCATCCCCGCTGCCTTTTTGGAGATGAAGCTTATATGAATAGGTAGTCATCCCAACTCTCCTCTCTCCCGACCTTCGTTGGGGTCAATCGGTCAAAAAACTCTAGTACAGTGCAACACTGTCGATTTGCATCGTTTCCTCGACATCCAAAATGCCGAAATGATTTCGCCAATAAATCTCTGTATGGAACCGAACCGGTAGAAAAATATCCTTGATTAAAGCGAGCTTGGCATGTGCCGTTTCACTTTCCGACTGCCCGACGTAAATCAGCAGCTCATCTTTTTCTTCGCAATTGGCGTAAATGGTAGAGTGAGAGAAAATTTTGCGCATCGTATCCTTGAGCAGGTACACCGCTTCGCCGGTCTCATACAAGCGCAAAATATTACCTGCGATAATCTCTCGCTCCTCTTTGGTAAAAAGTCGGATATTTTCCTGTACCCGACTGCCGAACAGCCCCGCTTCCAAGTCGCGCAATACAAAACGGATGTGGTATTCACGCTTGTTCATCCCTTGCGACAGATCAATCTCGGCCAGCAAATGGATGATGATATCAAACAAGGTATGCCGAAGCTCTACATCGTCCGAGTAATTGGCGTCGAAAAGGTCACGGAAAATATCGTCGAAGCGGTAGTACGGATTCACTTCTACTGTCTTGTCCACCGTTTTGGCGTTGATGGCCTCATGACTCAGCTCCATGTAGGGCGAGTACACTTTGGCCGCTTGGAACTGGATGTCTTTTTGGGCGATCCCTGCACGTTTTGCACGAATAACCAAATCCCAGATGTAATTCAAGCCCATTCTCCTTCACACTTGTATTCCGGAAAATACATCTGAACCTCGGAGACGAGGAAGCTCATCATGTCTTGGAGAAGAAAGCTGTTCGCCCCGCGTCTCCGAAAGCCGAGAGCCATGATCTTCTTGTCGTTTTCTACACGGACGTTATCGCTAATGAACGGATTTAAGCCGTACGTAGCGGGAGGCCGATTGTTTTTGTCCCGGATCTCTACATTCACTAGCTCCAATTGTTCAGCGGCTTCAAAGGAATGGACGATTCGGATAATCTCTCCTTTAGCCCGTACGGTCATCGCCTGCTTCCGCGCATAGCTCCCAACGAAGCTGTTTTTGCGACGATTGGACACCAATTCGTAATCCAGTCTCCCGATGCGGGTCGTGACAGGCTGTGTAATTTTGCATACGTTCCAAACTCCCGACTTCTCCTGAGGCGAGACGATCGTGAGCTCTTCCGGCGAACGCTTGATGTAGCGAATCAGCTCCTCATCTCCATCCACCAAATATCCGTGCTCACTACCCGTCTTGCGTAACGACAGGACATGCTCGAAGTTCACCCGGTCAATGGCAGGTACGGGAAAGCCGATGTTTTTTAAAGCCAAACGCTCGATGTTCCACAACGGGATCACGTCCAGCTTTCTGTAAGGCTCCCACTCATCAAGGGTAATCGACATTTCCAGTATCTCTTCGTCTTCTGTAAACGTGCCCTCACAGGCAACCAGAATGACATCGAAAAACTTGCTGGCGTAAGGGTGATTCACCGTTTTCCACGGCATCCCGTTCTTTTGAAACATGTTGTACAGCTTTTCCAGCTCATCCATATACACACGACTTTGTTGGAGGCGCACCTCGATTGGATAGTGATTGCCTGTCGTGTTCAGACGACCCTTGAAGGTTCGCTTGCTCATCATCAGCGCCTGAATCTTGTCATATTCACACTCTAAAAAGATCGTCATCATGACCGCTTCTTCCTGGTTGCTGAGCCTGACCGCCAATTCTTTGCGATCACATATCTTCTTTTCCTCATCGCCAGGGATCATCGGGTACAAATACTCATGGATCGGGTCAAAATCATCTCGATGGCAGAGGGTCACGTAGATGTCATGCTTATCTTCCTTGTCCTCGATCTCGGAAAAAACACGCTCCTCCAGCTTCTTCTGCATCTCCTCCTGATACTCGACCAGGTTGAGGAAGACACCGTTCATGATCTGCTTGAGTAGCCTGCGCTGCTCCAGCTCCTCCATTTTGTTCAAACGATCCAGTACGATCTCTTTCATGGCGTTTTCGCTGCCTCCTCCTGTGTCGGATTGGCTGTAGCTGGTGGATTAGCTTGCGGTGACTGAACTGGTTGAGTCGCCGGAGCTGTCTCGGCTGGCGGGGCTGCTTGATTGGTCGGCGCTACTTGGGGCGCCGGAACTGGCTGGTAAGTTGGAGCCACCGGATTGACTGGGACTGCCTGATTGATCGGAGCTGTCTGGTTAACTGGTGCCGTTTGATTCACCTGAGCTGCCGGAGGTTGACTCGCAGCACTCGTCCCTTGCACAGGAGGTTGGCCTGCTGGCGCACCTGCCGAAGGCGGAGCAGCAGGAGGATTTAGCTTCTCCTCTGCCTTTGTCACCTTGCGCTCCATCGCCAAAACTTTTTCCAGCACACCAATCTCCTGATAAATTTCCTGCGCCTGCGTATACGATTGGATCGCTCCCTCGAAGTCTTGCGCCGCATAGCTCTCGTCGCCTTGCTTCTCCAGCTTGTCACCATCGAGCGTCTTCTTTTCCTTGTCAATGCCGGTCTTTTTGGAAGCTACCTCATCCAGCTTGGTGCGAAGCTCCTTTTCTCCTGTTACAAAAGACGTTTCCAACGCCAGCTTGCGCGCCTTTTGGTAATAGGCTTCTGCACCAGCGTAATCCTGCGCCTCAAACAAGAGATCGCCTTCCTTTTTCCACTGCATGACGAGTACATACGATTGCGTCTTTTCTTTCTTCTCCAAAATCTCCGGTTCGTTAAAATCTTCGCGCCCTTTCATTTCCTTGAGCGCCTTGTCGTACTTATCCAATGCCTTGGCGAACTGCTCATCTTTTACAGCCGTATCTCCATCCACGATCAACTGTGTAATGCGGATTTTTTTCGCCAAGAGAGTGGCTTGAATTTTGTTTTTGACGATATTTGCGGCATTTCGGGCTTCGCTGTACGCCTTGAGTGCCTTCGGATAATCGCTCTCCGCAATGAAAGCGTCTCCGGCTGTTTCATGCTCGAACATGCCTGTCGCAGCATCCGCGATGCGCTCCGCTTCTTTCATTTTGAACAGCAGAGCTCCGCCTCCAGCCAAGGCAAGCACGAGAAGGATGAGTGCCACCCGTTTGATAATCCGCCATTTTTTTTGCGGGTCTGTCTTGAAAATTTTGTTCGCAAAAATAGCGGCTGCCGTGTAGTTTTGAACGACATGCTCTTGCTTGCTCAAAAGCACGTCTTCCAACGTATCGATCCAGGTTTCAGGATCTGTCGCCTCTTGAAGCCCGTCCTTCATTTCGGCCGAATTCACCTTTTCCCACAGACCTGGGGTGGCAAGCAGAAAAACATCACCGTCATAGAGCGGAAGCTTCTTGGAGATAAACGGGCGAAATTCATTGGGTGTCCCCAAATAGCTCAAGAGATTATGCCGCTCCTCGTGCTGATCAAGCGAGTCCTCTGCGATTTCCTCCCCATCCACCATCTGTTGGGCAAGACTCTGATCCTTGCTTTGCCATTGCAGTCGGCCATTGCGAAACTGATACAGTCGGGTGTTACCAGCGACACCGTATCTCACTCTGGCATAGTCCGTTACGATTACCGTCAAGCTCGCTTTTAATCTGACGCGATGGCTCTCGGCTTGCAGGACACGATGGGCCTCCTGTAAATAGCGGCGAATGCGATAACGCGAAATAGACGGCCTCTGCAAAAAGTAGCCCAGAACGCTTTTGGCCGCCAACTCTGCACTTTCTACTTCCTGATCGTTGTCCAATCCGCGGGCGATTACCCAGCACGCGATATCATCCAGCTCGGCATAGGCAAAGTAATCCTTGTTGCGAACGAAGCTGCCTGATTCGGATAGAAACCCGGTAATGAATTCACTGTTGTCCTTTCTCATTCGTACTACCCGCTCCCCCGTTACCAGCCTTTTTCCAGGATGAGAATGGTTGCGTTGTCCTGATTGGCTTTTTGCTTGCTTTCCACCGCTTCAATGATTTGGTCAGCCGCGTCATGGGCAGCGATTTTTTGGAACAAAATCTGCTCGAGCTCCATCTCGGTTAACGTATCGTAGACGCCGTCACTACACAGAATGACCTTGTCTCCCTTCTCAAGTGGAAACGGCTCACGTCCAATTTCAATATTTTGAAAGTTGTCGTAGCCCAAGTAGTTGATCAGCTGTTTTTTCTGCGGATGCTCCAGCGCCTCGTCCTTCGTAATCTCGCCGGACAGAAAACGAGCCTCCAGCACCGACTCATAAATGTCTTTTTGATTGATCGGGATGAATTCTCCATCCCGGAAAACAGTAATGATACTGTCTCCAACCGCTCCCCAGTACAGCTTGTCCTCTACGATTACGCCAGCGACCAGCGTGGTCCCACCCCGACTTCCTCTCAGCGCCTGCAAAATCTCCGAATTGGCCAGAGAAGCAGCCCGGGAAAAGAAGAGGGACATATGCTTCGGGTTGTCCAGCTTTGTAAATTCTCGGATAAATGTAGTCACGGCAAGCGTTGAAGCAAGTCTGCCGTTAGCCAGTCCACTGATTCCATCAGCCAAGATCGCAATCGTCCCATGAGACGATGTTGCTGTAGAAAAGTAATCATCCTGTTCTTCTCGTCTGCCGATCGTCTGTCCATTTCCGATCTGGATGACGGGATTCTTTTCTTGCCGGATCAAAGTTGCACGCAGACGAAACAAAAGAGTAATGGCAATGATCACGCCGAGGACGACCAGATACGGGATTGCGCCCTGTTGAAACATGCTCATCATTCCTTGCCTTTGTTAGAGTTGTCCCACTCGAAGTGAACACCGCACAGCGGGATGAAAATAAAGGTACTCTTTCCGAGCTGAAGCACATCGTACGCAGTAAGCTCGACTGGTGTGTACACTGCTTCATTGTTATGATAGGCAAGCCCCGACGCATCACCCGGGAGCAAGTAAAAGTTGCGTTTTTTCGGATCGTAAACAATTACCGCATGATTGCGTCGAGAGATCGTGTTGTCTCCGACGATTCGGATATGCATATCCTCTGCGCGACCGATGAAGTTCTTCTCCGCCATAATGCGGTAATCTTGACCTTGTTGCGGCCCCTCAATACATACCAGCCATCCGGTAACAGGCTCAATTCCTTCTGTTTCTCCCAGGTACGGCATCGTTTTATCGTCGTCTGCCACTCTCGCTGGTGCTTTGTTGTCCGGCTTTGCCCCAGGCTCAACGACCATACTGCAATAAGGGCAGGTACTTCCGTGTTTTCTGGTGCTAAACATGTGACCATTCGCGCATCTTGTCAAACTCATTCTTCTGCTCCCCCGTTTCGTTCCGTGCAAGGACGATATGTATGTGTGTAAAAGCGCTGTTTCCGCCGTTGTTATTTCAACAACAATCGGGTATTGGCTATGTAAATGATGTCGCCAGCCTTAACGTTATGCGGCTGTTCAATCTCCAGCTTGCTCTTGTCTCGTTTGTTCGGCTGCTTGATGCCTGTGCCGTTTTTGGAATGAATATCCTCGATGAACCAGTTCCCAGACGCTTGATTCAGAACCGCATGCTGCTTGCTGATCAAGGCAGCGTATTCCGCGTCCGCCAAGTCGATGTCGACCTCGTTTTGCGCGGAGCTTTTGCCGATCAAAAGGGATGTCTCCCCTTGGATGAACCACTCCTTCACGCTCTCTCCATCTTCATCTAATAGAACCAGTTTGGTGACGCCATCCTCTTTCTTTGGCTCTGGTTCGTCGGGGCTTCCGAATTTGACGATAATGACCCCGAACAAAAAGAGTCCGAAGGCAATTCCTGTAATAATTTTCAGAGTGTTGCTGTCCGTATAACCAAAGACATAAATGAGTGCACTAATCACAAGAATGGAAATCAGTAGCTCTATGAGCTTCACTCTGATGGACTTTTGGTACCCTTTTTTCTTCGCCACATCTTTCCCCCCAATCAACTACCTATAAATGCTCTTGTTCAAAAGACGAATTTTTGAACTTCCTCTTAAGAAAAATGCTCCGAGCTTTGGGCGAATGGTGTATGTATGGACATCCATCCAAAGACAGGAGCAGGTTGCTACTACCTCTATGTCATGAAAGAGCTGTCATCCAAGCCCGATTTTTCCATCTTATTTTTTCTTCATGCGGAAAAACTGTTCAAACATATCCGTTGTATCCAGTGGATTTTTTTTGCCGGACTTCATGCTGTCGTTCATCTCGCCTGTCTTCGGATTAAATCCAAAAAATCGTTCAAAGGTGCTTCCCAAATCTTCGAAGTTCATACCCGATGCAGTCTGTGCTTGCTGTTTGCTTTGCCCTTGTTTCGTGCCACTTGTATGGCCTGACTGTTGTTTCTTCTGCTGAAAAGCTTCGTAACGCGCGTCGTACGCCTCGCGCAAGGCTGGGTCCTGCAATGTTTGATAGGCCTCGGTAATTTCTTTAAAAATTCTCTCTGACTCACTGCTCCCGGCATTGACATCCGGATGATGCTGCTTTGCCAGTTGACGGTATGCTTTTTTGATGTCATTCGTGGAAGCTTGTTTGGTTAGCCCCAGAATCTCGTAATAATTTTTCATGCATGCACCCTCTGTCTGGCAATGATTTTGGTTATTTTGTAGAGCCGTACCTCGAACACGGCTTTCGAGGTACGGCTCTTCCTACCTTACTTCTCTCAAAACCTAAACAGCGTAGCCGCCTTCGATTTTGGTGTGTTCGGTTTTGTCTTTCTTTTGCTTGATGAAGATGCTGAATGTTCCTACACCCTCGGTATCGCCAAAGCTCTCGTTGTAATCCACTACGAATGCGTTCGGGAAGTAGATTTTGCGGATCACTTGATCAGCAGCGATTACTTCCAGTGTTACTTTGCGGTAGCAATCCGCTTTTTCTGCTGGTACCAAAGACCAGAGAGCCAGCTTCATGGTGTCATCCGCACTGTCACCATCTGTTGCAGTGATGATTTTGCCAGTCAGTTTCAGTGTTGCACCCACATCTGTGGAGCGCGCGTTGGAATCGTCTGGCGTGTCAGTGTCGTACTTTACTGTCTGAATGTTGTCCATGCCCAGCTCAATTGTTTCAGAACCTTCTACTTTGAGTCGAAAACCCATGAATAAAACCTCCTTGAAATGAAATCTTGCTCTCGAAATACCTGATTGGCTTCGAGGCTTATGTGTAAGGGTGCGTTTTGGGAAACACACCTCTAACCACCTGCGTAATGTGTCAAAAAGTTTCATAAACAGCTCTCCAGGGGATCAATGCTATGCTTTGACCGGAGTCGTTCCTTTGGTGATGGTGACCTCCAGATTTTTCACATTGCCGTTGAACACCAGATCGATATGGCACAGATTGCTCTTGTCATCGATGATGTAGCTCATGTCATCACCATCGTGAATGATGGAGTTCACGAAGCCGCGTGTGCCCAGCCATTTGCTTTTTTGGCTGCTCGGATTGTTACTGAAGAACTTCACGATGTTGTCGTGTTTGAAATCACCAGTCTGGAAGCGGAGAATCCGCTCGATATAGGTGCTGACCAGTGTTTTGTAGATGGAATCAAAGCCGTCCTCTGCCATGGCGAGGCTGCGTGCCTTGTACACCGTAATGCGCTTGATATCTTTGCCTTGGATTTGTGCATTTTCCGAAGAAAAGACGAATCCAAAGTTTTTGCGGTTGATGGAATCTTTAATGTTGTTGGTGAAGCCAGAGATTTCTTTGGCCATTGTCGTGATAGCGCGCAGTCCATTTTCACCTGCTTCGATGTCAAAGCGCACACCCGGATATTCGCGGCTAACCACTTTGAATGTCTCACGCAAGTACTCTGGACACTGGTACGCTGCCACGACACCAGCAGCTACATAGCTGGCACCGACATAAACACCCTCGATCCACAGCTTCAGGATGTCTTCTTTTTCCTGGGACAGCTTCACGCCGTCTTCGGTTTGCAGCATTCTGCTGTCGATGACAACTCCTGATTTATCTTTCGGAATAATCGTGAAGTTCGGAATGCTCGGGATCGCGAATTCACTGAATTCTTTGCGCACCAGGATTCCGCACTTGTCGATGTATTTATCAATACCCGCAGTCGCCATGCTGTTGAAGGTCGTTTCTTCACCTGTACTGAAGCTGAAGAACACTTGTACCTTGAAGTCCTTGACGACTTGGAGCAGCATGGTGAGCGATTCCATCGTATTGCCGTCCTGCTTGACGACTTTTTCGTTCCCACGGAAACGCTCGCGAGTCACTTGTGCTTTTCCGGCGGAATCCATATCAACAGATGGAACAATTCCGAACCAGATCGTATCCGTGAAGTCATTTTTCGCGTTGACCGTGTTCAGGTAAGTCTCCAGACGTGGAATGTTGCTGGACTTCACGAGCATGTCGAGCTTCGTATTCGTGATCAGCATAGCTGGCTGCATGCCTTTGTTCTTGGTCACGTACTGATCGAAGAACATCTTCACGCCCAAAATTTTCTCAACCAAAGGCTTCACCGTTTTTACGAAGTCGTCCTTGGCGTTTTTGTAAAACTCCAGATACGTATTGTAGTTTTGTACCTCTGTCTCAATGTTCACTTCGGTATGTACCGTCGGCAGCGGGCAGAAGGTGCGCACCACGAGATCTTTTACATAGGAGGATGGCGTCTCTGTGATCAACTCGTAATCCTCTTCGAAAACGTTCATCAGTCCGTTTCCGCTGTTTTCATCGAGAACCATCAGCTCGCGGCTGTCACTCTTTGGTGCCTCGATAATCTTCAGTTCTCCGTCTTCCCCAATCGTCAGCATCCCGATCTGAATCGCTTCGGATTGGTTCTCTTCTTGTGCGCCGCCCAAGAGCAGTCGTGTTTTGATATCTTCAATTGCCAGCGGCAGCATCGCCATGACGTTGTTGTAGTTTTTGCTGGCATCCTCGAACATCGTGTTCAGCTTGTCACCGAGATCGAGCTTCTTCGGATCACCATCATCGAGCTTTTCGTAATGGCCGTACAAGTAGTGAATCTCTTTGCGCACCTGACGGATGTCATCCATCACTTTTTTCGGGGAAATCATATCGAGCAAATTCTCGAATTTGAAATCCACGTTTGTGATCCCTTGGCTGCGCTTCGTATCAATCAGGGTAAACAGCATTTTCAAGAAGTCGTTGCTCTGATCGATCTTGATCTCAGAAATCGCATCCTCTGCAATTCCGTCAGGCTTTTTCAAGGTGTACATCACTTTTTGGTTCGCTGCATTGTAGAACGAATAAACGCTCGGGGAGAACTTGTCCAAAAACTCATCGAAGCTGCGCACGAGGAGGTGCTCGTTGATCTCCTTGATCTTGTCGTCACTGAGACTGTCGATGCCTTTTACATCTCCAACAATAGTGATCAGGTCCAATTTTTCCGGGTTGATCTCTTCGAACAGCATGGTTCGGTTGGTCTGGTTAATAATGTCCATAAATGGCCCCTTTCTGTTGTCTGCTTAACCACTTAGTCCTACTTGATAGATGATGAGTCCTACTTCACAAAAGAAAATACAAAACGTGACATTTATACCAAAAACAAGCAGAAAATCTTGCCTTTAAATTAAACTTTGCCCGCATTATTTGTCAACATTCCGCGAAACGTGACAAATTTCCTATACCTCATCGACCAGTCCCAGTATTTAGACCCATTTTATTCCACGAATCTTCCTTTTCTTGGATTCTCGTTTTATGCTGAAGACACAGAGTCTCCTTTCCTAGTTCTTCGAAAAAATTGTGATAAGCACAGCCTTGTCCACTCTCTTACTAGGAAAGAAGCACAAGGACTGATAGATATTTCTCCCTAGTTGCCGCTGGGGAGTATTATGCATTCACCTCATATTTACATAAATGGGTGTTATTAACTTTTATATACATCGGCAATAGGAAACCGATCTTTTATACGAACAAACATTTATAGGTAAATCGTCCCATTTTAGTAAGGTATGAACTTTTTAAAATTTTTTTCAGAAAAAAGGTGAATGTATGTACAAAAATCGTCAGTCAACCCTCTCTCTGCCGCCACTTTTTCGAATGGTGGTCATTGGACTGCTCCTTCCCATGCTCTTCTTGTCCGCCCCTCTTACTGCGGGGGCAAATGGAACAGCAGATGCGGGAGTAGACGCGGTCTTTGTCATTGATACGAGTAATTCCATGAACAAAACGGACCCTGGCAAAACAGCCGCAGAGGTCATGAGTATGTTCATTGATATGAGCGAAGCCACGCGTACCCGCATTGGCTTTGTCGCTTATAATGATCGAATTGTACAAGCTCAGTCTCTAGCGAGCATGGCCGAAGCAAGAAATCGGGAACAGCTCAAGCGAACCATTCAAGGGATGCGGTACTCTGGGTATTCGGATTTGGGACTCGGTTTGCGCAGAGGGGCAGATCTGATTGAAAAAGCAAAGGACCCGGCACGCAAGCCATTTTTGATCCTTCTCTCAGACGGGGGAACAGATTTGCGGCAAAATGCGGGTGGCAGGAGTGTGGCAGCATCCAACAAGGACGTGGAGACAGCTATCGCAAAAGCAAAAGCGCAAGGCTATCCAATCTATACGATTGGCCTCAATAGCGATGGCTCCGTCCAAAAGGATCAATTGAAAAAAATCGCAGAGGCAACAGGCGGAACTTCCTTTGTCACACAAAGTACGGATGATCTGCCCGAAATCTTCAATCAGATTTTTGCCAAGCATATTCAATCGCAGCTCGTATCAGTGGCGGCCATGACAGCTACCGGGGGCTTGCAGGAAGTGACCGTGACCATTCCTAACGCCAGCATGCAGGAAGCGAATATTATCCTATTGTCGAACAATCCGCTGCTGGAATCGCAAGTGTACTATCAATCGCAAAATGTGCATTTTATGAAATCTAAAAAATACTCCCTGATGAAAATAGAAAAGCCGAAGAAGGGAAACTATCTCGTAAAATTTAGAGGCAAACCCGGGGATTTGGTGAAAATCAATTTACTGGGGAATTACAGCTTGATGGCTGGTGTAGAGGTCAAGCCTGAACCTGTGATCAAGGGGAATCCTGCTACGTTGACTACCTATCTCCACCATCTGGAGGGTGGCAAACGACTGGATGACAAGGATGTGTACGCATCCATGCAAGCAGAACTGATCGTAACCGATCTCGCGGGAAAAAAAGAAGAAAAGGTCCCGATGAAGAATCTTGGCGATAGCTTTACAGTCGACTACGTCTTCCCTCACACAGGCAAGTACGAGTGGAGAATTTTTATGAATGGCCCGGACTTTTATCGCGAGACGGCTACAAGCGTTTTTGATATCACGAATATCGCGCCAGTTGCTGCCTCGGTAAATACCTTGACGATCGAGAAGGAAAACGGTGAGCAGGCTATCGATTTAGGTTCGTTCTTCACCGACGCCAATAACGACAAGCTGACCTATACCATCGTCACCGCTGATCCAGACGAACGATTTGTCGCTACGATTCAAGACGCGGCTCTGAAGCTCTCACCAGAGAAAAGTGGCACTTCAGAAATCACCATCACCGCCACAGATGTGGAAGGAGCAAGTGTCACAGGCCCGCTCGTCATTACCGTACACTCGGTATGGGATCGCTACATCACCATCGGCATGATTGTGTTACTCGTAGCTGCGATCGGCTATGGTGTTTACCTGCTTACACGTCCTAAACCTGCCTTTGTGGGTCGTCTTGAGGGGTATTTCCTGCACACGGCAAGCGGCAATGACATTCCTGTCAAGTTTTGGCCTCTCGCCTCCTTTGGCAAGAAACAGCGGATCACGTTGCAGGATCTGTTCACCAGTTTGGATGTGAATGAGCATTTGCCCGAAGCGCAGAAGATTTACTTCCAGCCAGGAAAAAATCAGACGCTACTCTTGGTCAATCATAGTCACTGCACAGTTGAGCGGGGCAAGGAAGCCATGCCCCGACATAAAAAGCTCGTCCTCCAATACAACGACAAGGTGTATGTGACCTTCGAGGATCGGATGACCGAGATCGAAATTCGCTTTAAGAAAACGTCTAGTGAGGAAGCTTCCTAAAAGAGAAGCGCGCCTTTCCCTTCCAAATCAGATGCTCTGCACGAATCGCTGTCGCAAACAGCTTGAGTGTGGGGCATCTTTTTTTCGAGTCGACGGCCAAGCCCCACATAATGACATTCGCCAGGAGCAGCGGAACCTCTGGGTTGATCGTTCGAAGCGATGGCAAGCGATCCTCAATCACTCTTGCCGCCACATCAACGGGACGCTCTTTGGTCAGACAGTAATACAGCGTGGCAGCCAGGCTGTAAATATCCGAGATTACTCCTTGCTTGGATTGACCCGAGTAAAACTCAAGCGGTGAATATCCTTCTGTCGTCACGATCGGCTTGGGTTCATCCTTATCGAAATAGATCGCGGAGCCAAAATCGATCAGCATAGGATGACCAGCTTCTGTGACCAAGATGTTTTTGGGCTTGATATCGCGATGAATGATGCCTTTTTTGTGCAAATAGTCTAATCCGTCAAATACCGGAAGTACCGTCTGATGCAAAAATGCTCCCAGATCAAGCTCGGCTTGGGCTAATACATACTCATCCAGCGTCTTCCCTTTGCAATAGTCAACGACGAGATAACCTGTGCCATTTCCGGCAAAATGGTCGATGTATCCGATGATAGTTGGATGATTCAGTTCTTGGTGTAGGGACGCCTCTTGCCAAAAGCTGTCTAGTAGCATGTCGAATTTGGCTTGTAACGATGGTCTGCGACAAATGACCTTCACGTGATCCAAATCTCGCATAGCTAATGCTTGAGGGAAAAACTCTTTGAGAATGAGTGTCCGCTTGCTTTTCATATGGTAGACCACATACACATTCGACAGCTCACTTGTGGAAATGGTCTTTTTGATCCGATAAGCTTTTTGCAGGATCGTGCCTTTTTTCAGACCTCTTTCCCGTTCTATCTGTCCCATGTCATGGCCTCCCCTATCTTTCCTCTCAAAAAATGATAACGAAAGATGGGGGATTCTGGCAATATAAAGAAAAAAGATGGAGAGAGGAATGATTGATCATGGCACATTTGGAATCGTTGCTTCACGTACAAGTTCCCGTAAAAAATTTGGAAGAGGCCATTGTCTGGTACTGCAATCACCTTGGCTTTTCCTTACAGGTGCGGTATCGTACTTCCGCTTTTCTTGCCCTGTCTGCGGGGCCCACCTTGATGATATGGGAAACAGATGAGCAGACGTCCGCAACCTTTACCGTTGATCATCAACCCATGCCTGTTTTTTTGTACACCACTTCCGATGTGCATGCACTCCATGAATATTTGCAGGCCCATGAAGTCTCGATTACCCACTACCAAAACGATGGCTTCGGATGGGTGCTCAAGTTTTTTGACCCGAGCGGAAACATGTGGGGAGTCATTCAGAAGAACAACTAGTCAGTTGGATATGGAAAAAACAAGAGATGGCACCCTATTCAAATCATAACTTGTGATGATTTTTCACAGCTTTTTCTTTGATGTTGCCGCTGCTCCCATACGTACTTGCCCCGTTGATAGAACGGAAACGCGATAAAGGTCAACAGCATGAGGATGGCGAAGATGAGCGGCCCTTGTCCAAAGCCGAGTACCTGGAGCAATACTCCGCCGACCCACGCACACACACTCTGTCCAAGGAAGGCAAAGCCGCTGGCGCCGTAATACGCTCCACGTAAATGCTGGGGAGCGATCTCCCCGATCAGGATATCTCCGACGACAAAGCACAAGATTTCGCCGATCGTAAACACCACCATCGCCACGGAGAGCCAAAACAAATTCGTAAATAGCCCGAAGCCGAACAGCCCCAGCCCAAACAATAGACAGCCCAGCTTCAACGCGGTCATCAATGAGTACCGCTTCATAAACTTCGCGAGCGGATATTGAAGCGCTAAAACCGAGATAGTATTCACTACAAACAAAAAGGAATATGCCTCTATTCGATCATGCCCAATGTACTGGGAGAGTGTGGTGTCCAGATGTGAGTAGGCACCAGCAACGAACAAATTCCCGAGCAACAAGTAAAGAAATACTTTGTCTGTAAAAACAATCCGTGCCATCTGATTCATGGTGACCGGATCAGCAGCCACGTCCTTCTTCAACTGTTCCTTGAATATGACCATAAATACCACCAACACAGCTGCGTACACGGCAAAAATAATGGCTGTGACGAGGAAGGGTAACAAGGATGTGCTCCCTGCGCCCAGCTGCAAGCCGATTAACGGACCGATTGCTCCACCCAGGTTGATTGCGAAATACCTGGCATTGAAAACAGCTGCCCGCTGATCATCCGGCGTGACATCCGCCAGCAGGGCGCGGGCAGTCGGCTCAAATACGTTTCGAAAAAGGCCGTTGCAGGCACTTAAACCAAAGAACATCCACGTCTCCGTCGCAAAAACGAATCCGATCAAGACGATGCTCCAAGCTCCCATCGCAGTGATCATCACTGGATATCTGCCCAATCGGTCTGACAGTGCTCCCCCAGCAAAGCTACTAATCGTTCCAACCAGCAAGCTGAGTGCGAGGATCGAGCCAACGATCGCCGGATCAATTCCTTTTACCTTTCCTAAATAAATGCCCAAAAACGGAAGCGTCATAAAAAAGCCTGTGCGTGACAAGAAGGTTCCGATAATGACACCCCATGCCACCGGATGAAATCTCATTCTCCCCATCTCTCTTTCCCATTCCCGTTTGTTATCTCTCGTGTTATCTTCAGTATATGGATCTAGAAAAAGGTAAAAAAGGGTTCGATTTGATTGAATCTGATCACCTTTTCGCACATGCATTTTTATATGAGAAATGGGGGCCTGCATGGTTACCGTTCTGCATTTTTTAGAGCTTCGTTCGTTTTTTCATCAAGAAGAAATCGGGAAACCGTTCCCTGTCTCCATCGAAAAGCTGGCTGGGATTTGGCATTGCACGCCTCGCTACGCCAAGCTGATTGTCCGTAAGCTAGTCGAGCTGCG
This sequence comes from Brevibacillus sp. AG, assembly GCF_028369215.1. Lineage (NCBI taxonomy): Bacteria > Bacillati > Bacillota > Bacilli > Caryophanales > Paenibacillaceae > Brevibacillus > Brevibacillus sp. AG. The sequence continues at coordinate 424,001 of NZ_JAQMYO010000005.1, forward strand.
TTGGATCGAATGGAAGGCGGGACGCGGGCGAGGGAATGTCTCGGTCATGACGCTTCATACTGATTCTGATGAAATCCTCCTCACCGAGGTCAAGCTGCAAATAGACAAGGGCGACGTCAAAGAAGCGATGGAGCTCATGAATCGCTACGGCAAAGCTGCCGTCAAAGACCAGATCATGGATTGGCTCTCAGAAGGAATGGGCTTCTCCAACCACTCGGTATCGAACCGTTCCCAAGATATCATCCGCTTTCCGGTGTACCGCACGATTGTGACGCTGGACCCTGGACACGCTTATTATCACTTCGATGCCCATTTGGCGGGACAGCTATTCAATACGCTCGTCCATTATGATCTGAACAGTCGATCTATTTTGCCTTCCATCGCCCACTCTTGGGAAAGCAGCCCAGATGCCAAGCAGTGGACCTTTTATTTGAAAAAGAACGTGCTTTTTCACCATGGACGGGAATTGACTGCCCATGATGTCGTGTTTTCCTTGAATCGACTACGTTTTCATCCAGACACGTATGAAGCAAGCTGGATGTTTCGTGACATAGAACTGATTGAGGCTATGGACCAGCGAACCGTGCGCATCCTGCTAAAAGAACCGAATTACTTGCTGCTGCGGCTACTGGCAACGATTCACGCAAGCATTGTTCCAGAAGAAATCGTTCGGCAGGATGAAAAAGGCTTTGGAGAAAAGCCAATTGGAACCGGCCCCTTTCAGCTGACCCGCCTTGACGAGGGCATCTGTATTCTAGAGGCATTTCCAGCTCATTTTCTTGGGAGACCGCAGTTGGATCGTGTGGAAATTTTGATCTTCCCCGAGTTGGATATGGGGCGCCTAAAAGAACCAAATTGGGCGTCAGTGATGGTGTCGCACGGGGTCCAGTCGAAAGCACAAGCATTGAAGGAAGCAGTCATTCAGGATGGTCAGGACTGGTGCGATACGGAGGCGTTTTTTTCCTGCTGCAATTTGCTTGTTTTTAACCAGTGGAAGAGCGGTCCGCACAATCATATCAAGTTCCGCCAAGCGCTGGATAGGCTAATTGACCGGAATCAAATGATAGCCGATTTGGGCGGAGATCGCATACACCCGGCAAAAGGCTTCCGCACGTATCACCCTGCTTTAAGGGAGGTAAGAGCGAGAGAGAACCAGCAGCCCTGCCATGCTGAGATCATGTCCCTGCTACAGGAAAGCGACTATCAGGGAGAAACATTGCGTCTCGTGACCACAGCCTACCATGAAGAAGATGCGCTATGGATTCAACAACGATGCGGCGATTATGGCATTCATCTGGAAGTCGCCGTGAGAGAACCATGGGAATTTTCGAATCGCGATTGTTTGCCTGAACATGACTGCCAGCTATACGGCAATGTGTTTAGCAACGATCAAATTAGCGAGCTGGAGATGTATTTGCAAAGAAATTACTTTCTCCCCGCATTTGATGAAACATTGGCTCGGGCGATCAACAAGGAGATTTGCTTGACGTTTCAGGAGCCAGATCGGCTTGCTCGGGAACACCATCTCGCCAGGATCGAAGCCGTGATCAAGGAAAACTATGCTGTCTTGTATCTGGTTCAGAAAAAGACCCTTACGTCGTTTCACAAGTCTCTACGAGGCGTATCGATCAATTCGTCGGGCTGGCTGGACTTTCATAAGATCTGGTTTCAGCCGGAGGCGTTGCAGCAGCAGTTTTAAGAAGGAGCTGTGGTGGAGGAAGAAGTGCATTTCCAGTCTACGCTTCGGCCTCCGCCCCGCAGGGGGGAAGACTGTCCGCTCCGAAATGAATGGCGGGAGCGCTTCAAACCAGAAAACGTTCCAACGTTTTTGTATGTGATAAAAGCTGAAATTCCCCGCCATTCATTTCTACGCTAGGTAGGGCTCCAGAGGCGCTTGGACTGGAAATGCACTTCTTCCCACGCGGCTTTTGTTCACAACAGTTTGAAAGGTCGTCCTGGAAGACGTTATGAAGCTCCCCCTGGGTTGACCTTCAAAAACGCTGTAAACTAAGCAGAAAACAACAGCTGTACGGAAGTCCTGTCACATGTTTGGAAGGAGACCGCCCGAACGAAGAGAGGATATAGGCGACTGGAAAACATGTGGCAGGGCTTCTCCCCGACCACAACCGTTCAAGGACATCTTTATTCTTTCAAGCTAAAAAAAGCAATCCAAGAGCGACCTTGGACTGCTTTTTTCTAATAAGAAACTACTTTGACTGGTGATAAACTTCTTTACCTGCTACAAAAGTCATTGTCACGTCAAATTGTGTATTCAAAACCGTGATATCTGCATCGTAACCTGCTGCCAGACGTCCTTTTCTGTCGCCAAAGCCAAGGATACTTGCTGGCGTATGGGAAGCCATTTCCACTGCCTCTGGCAACGCTACTCCACTCAACGTCACCATATTACCGACGGCCCGATTCAGCGTCAGGATACTTCCAGCAAGTGTTCCGTCTGCGAGCTTTGCCTGGTTGTCGTGGACGTGAACCTCTTGTCCACCAAGGTCGTACGTCCCTTCGCCCATCGCGGCTGCCCGCATGGAATCGCTGACGAGGGCGAGACGTTCAGCCGTTTTGACCCGATATAAAATCTTCATGACTGCTGGATGCACATGGATGCCATCTGCGATCAGCTCTGTGCTCAACTGCTCATGATACATCGCGGCGCCCACTACGCCCGGCTCCCGATGATGCAGTCCTGTCATGGCATTGAAGCAATGTGTAAAATGGCGCACGCCCGCATCTACCGCTTCCGTCGCCTGGGCAAATGTAGCGCCTGTATGTCCAGCAGACACGATGACATCGCGTTCTTTTAACCATGCAATCGCTTCAAGTGCTTCCGGTTGTTCAGGCGCAATCGTCACGACCTTGATCAGACCTTCTGATAACCCGTAAAGCTTTTGCACTACATCGAGCTTGGGGATCGCGATGTTTTCTTCTTTTTGCGCTCCCTTGTAACGAGGATTGATCCACGGGCCTTCCAGATGGATGCCGATCGCTTCTGCCCCCGGAAGCCCTTCCCTGCTGTTCTGCGCGATGTTTACCAGCACCTGCTCCAATTGATCATAAGGAGCTGTCATCGTCGTCGCCAAAAAAGACGTCACCCCATGCCGTGCAAGTGCAGTCGAGATGGCCTGAAGTGATTCCGGCGTCCCGTCCATCGTGTCGTATCCATCAATCCCATGCATGTGCATATCGACGAATCCAGGGCAAATCCAGCCATCCTCTACTGTCACCACATGATTTGGCAAAGCTTTTCCATACTCATCAGCCTTGCCAACATAGGTGATCTTTCCATTTCCCACGACTACGAGACCATTATGCAATTCCTGTCCATCTGCGACAAGGTTCCCCTTGAGAGCGTATTCCTGGTTCACTCTGATTTCCTCCGTCTTTCGCGTGGCTTTCTTTGCGCGTTTATTCTACTGGGGTTGCCCCAGATTGCTGCAAATCCTCGTCGTCTCCGCTGCCAGCTTTTCAACGAGCTCACTCGCACTAATTTCCTGGCTGAGTGGAGCTGCTTGCCCCGCCCACATCGACATGTACGCAATTTGCTGCTGCTTGCCCGCTGCGGCTCGAATGTCTTTGGTCAGGGCATTTTGTACCGGATAGGTCGGGAGCTCGTGATCAAATGGGGCGAGCGTTGTCATAAACTCATTTTGAATACCCCTTGCCCATTTACCAGAGAAAGCACGTGTCATCACGATGGACTCTTCCCTCGTCTCCAAAATGGCCTTCTTGTGCAGGGCATGTGCTCCGCTCTCCTTACACGTCAGAAAAGCCGTTCCGAGCTGTGCCGCTTGTGCCCCGAGCGCGAGTGCTGCTGCGATCCCTCGACCATCCATGATCCCTCCAGCCGCGATGACGGGAATCTTGACCCGATCCACCATTTGCGGGACGAGCGCCATCGTTCCAATCATATTGCCTGGTGAATCCGGCAAAAAGGAACCACGGTGCCCGCCTGCTTCGCTGCCTTGAGCGGCAATCATATCAACTCCGCTCGCTTCCAATGCAATCGCTTCGCGAACGGTTGTCGCTGTTCCGATGACAGTGATTCCCCGCTGCTTCAACTCTGCCATCAAGCGATGATCCAGAACACCAAAGGTAAAGCTGAAAACCGCGGGCTGTTCCTCCAAAACGACAGCCATCTGCTCACCAAACGGCTCTGTAAATTGCGTCACCTTCGGGTTTTGCGGGATACCCAGTCGATCTCGTACCTCATTCATTGCCTGGGCAATGCTCTCTGCGATCGGCTGGTCGGCATCATAATCTTCCGGGATAAACAGATTCACCCCAAACGGTTTGTCCGTTAACGCCCGAATGGACTTGATCGCCTCACGAATCTGCTCAGGAGACATATACGCCGCACCGAGCGTTCCGAGTCCCCCTGCTTCTGAGACAGCGGCTACCAGGGCGGGTGTGGTCGCCCCCCCTGCCATTGGCGCCTGAATAATCGGCCATTTCAAATGTAAACGCGAAGTGATAGGATTGTTTGTCCACATGGTAAATCCACTCCTCAGCTTATCGTTGTTCAAAATGAACAACCGCTTTTATTGTTTACTAGTTGATTGGTCGTCGCTGCGAATCCATTCAAGAAACTGAGCCAACACCCGGGCGGTTAACCCCCAGATGACACGCCCGTCCACCTCATAAAACAAATGCTCGACTGTCCCTTTTCGCCACGGATATCGCTTGCCACCCGGGATCAGATGATAAGGAAAATCCTCTTCGGGCTCGGTCATGACTGAGGAAAGATACTTCGCTGGCTGTGTTGCCAACAGCCGATCGAGTGGAAGGATAAAGACCTCTCCGACCTCGTCTGGATTCGGCTTCATATCTGGAATTCCTTCCACGAATCCAATAAAGGGCGTAATAATGGAGGAGCCTGGCCCAATCACCTGATCCAGTTCGCCTACAAAATGAATCCGATCAAGTGGAATACCCAGCTCCTCGCTTGTTTCCCGAGCAGCCGTCACCCAACGGGATTCGTCACTCTTCTCAGCTCGCCCTCCCGGAAAACAAACCTCGTTCGCCTGTCGCCGCATCGTACTGGCTCTTTTTTCAAATAAAATGCCTAGCTGGTTGTCAGCCATTTTGACGAGCGGGAGCAAGACACTGTATGCGCCGCTCGTCCCTCGTTCACGTTCTTGCAATCTCTTGGAAATCTCCTTGATGGCAGGAACAAGGGAAGCCGCCCCTGATTCCTGTGGCAGGTACTGGGAGACCTCGATCAAATTATGGTCCGGATCACGCAAATACACCGAACGAATCGGCCCGATGGCGCCTGTTTTTGGAACAGGTCCTTCCACCAAATGGACGCCGCATGCATGAATATGCTGGATGACTTGCTCCAGTGGAAGCGATGTGACAAGACATAGATCAGCGGAGCCTGCGACTGGATGCATCGCTTTTGGCTCCCATTCTTGTCCGCTTTGATGCAAATTGATTTTTTGCTGGCCGAAGTGCAGGGCCATCCTACCGTCGCCAAACGTTACAACCTTCATTCCCAGGACTTTTTCGTAAAAGTGACAGGTTGCTTCGATGTCTTTTACCGTCAAAACCAAGTGGTCTAATCGATCGATCATATGCCTTTACTCCTTCTCGTCCCGATACATGCTTATGCTGATATTATAGCAAACACAAGGCGGTTGCTTCTTCCCCCCATTGTCCTCCAACATTTCCCTCTTTTCAATTCCCAAATTGCCTGATCTCCACTTCGCTGTATACAAAAACGAGCGTCTCCCTCGTAACTAGACGGGAAAACGCTCGCCAAATCCACAATTTGCGAAACTATGCTTTTGAACGTGCCAGCAAGTACAAGAAATACGGAGCACCGATAACGGCTACAACGATACCAGTCGGAATCTCTGACGGCTGCATGATCCAGCGTCCGATGGTATCAGCCACGATGACCAATAGTGCACCCGCTAGCGCTGCTGTAGGCAAAAGCATTTCATGCTTTGGCCCCACTAGTCTGCGGGCCAAATGCGGACCGATCAACCCGACAAAACCGATGCCTCCACTCACTGCCACGCAGGAAGCAGCAAGCCCGACTGCGGCAGCCAGCAGCTTCAATTGCTCTTTGGCAACGGGTGCACCCAAGCCTTTCGCCAACTCTTCTCCCAAATTGAGCACGTTCATGACACGTGCTTTGTAAAAAACATAGGGGATTAAAATGGCGATCCAGGGCAGCAACGAAAGAACGAACTTCCAGTTGGTCCCCCAGATACTACCGGCGAGCCAAGTCGCCACAAACTGGTACTTATCCGGACTCAGCTTCAGCGTCAAGACGATCATCGCGGCACTCATCCCAGCCGCCACGGCAATCCCCGTCAATACAATACGGGTCGGAGACAATCCCTTGTGTCTTTTATATGACAAGACGAAGATCAGCGCTGCTGTCACGCTGGCCCCAAGCAAAGCCAACACCGGCAGCAAAAAAACAGGTGCGGCAGACGTCGAGGGATAAAATGAAATGAACAGCATCACCATCAAGCCAGCACCAGCGTTGATCCCTAAAATACCGGGTTCGGCCAATGCATTACGGGAAATCCCTTGAATAATACACCCAGATACGGCAAGTCCTGCTCCAATCAGGAGGGAAATAACAATCCGCGGCAAGCGAAATTCAAACAAGATCAAGCTTTGTTTGTCTGTTCCAGAACCGATCAGCGTCATCAGCAGATCGCTTGGTGACAATCGTATGTAGCCTGTGTTCATACTGATGATAAACGCGATGAAAATGAGGATAGCGAGTATCGTCATAACCGCAAAGGCTCTATTTCTTTTGCGGGTTTGGTAATGGGAAACCATATGCTGCATGATTACATCTCCCTTCTTTCTTTACGCGCCAAGTAAAGGAAGAACGGTACACCGATTAGCGCAATAAGTGCCCCTAACGGCGTCTCATACGGCGGATTTACCATTCTTGCGGCCAAATCGGCGAAAACGACGAGCAAGCTACCCAAAATGGCTGAACAAGGAATGATCCATCGGTAATCGACCCCAACCAAAAAGCGGGTCATATGCGGAATGATCAATCCAACAAAGCCTACTGCCCCAACAACGGCAACTGCTGATCCAGCCAAAATCAGAACGATGATCATGCCTGCCAGTTTCACTAACGCCGTGCGCTGCCCCAATCCTTTTGCTACCTCTTCTCCAAGACTGAGCATCGTAATGGAACGCGACAGCATCATGGCACCAATAAGGGCTGCGAGAATCCACGGAAACATGACTTCAAGCTGAAACCATTTGGTTCCCGCCACACCGCCTGCATACCAGAAGGCCAAATCTTGTCCAATTTTAAAGTAAAGGGCAATCCCTTCGCTTAACGCAGACAATAGTGCGGTCAATGCTGCACCCGCCAAAACGAGACGCACGGGAGTCAAGCCGCCTTTTGCCAAGGAACCAATCCCGTAAACCATACCTGCCCCAACACCAGCACCCAAAAAGCTGTAGAGAATCAGATACATGAACGGCAGACCTGGGAAAAAAGCGAAGCAGAGAGCCAAAACAAATCCGGCACCTGCGTTCAAACCAAGCAATCCGGAATCTGCCAGCGGGTTGCGTGTCATCCCTTGCATGATGGCACCTGCAACAGCGAGACTCGCCCCGACCATTGCACCGCCGAGAAGTCGCGGCAAACGAATCTCCTGAATAATTTGGTGTTGCGTAATATCAGGATTAAATTGAAAAATAGCTTCCCATACGACAGCAAAGTGGATGTCGGCTGCTCCAAATGACACAGACAAAAACATCCCTAGTATTAATGCGAAAACCCCGCCGGTCAAAATTAGCGTCGCTGCCCAAGGGCGAGAGCGAAACGCAACCGGCTTTCCGTTATTCCCCTCTTTCAGGGAATGTGCGTGTTGACTCATACGTGCCACCTTTTTTTCGTTGGTATGGAGCTGAGTTGTTTTCGATGATATTGATTCTTATTATCACAAAAGAATTTTAGGCGATGTATGAAAACAGTGTCAATGGATAAACGCGCGCTTGCCTTTGTACATTTAGGCTAACACCTTGAGGACATCATCGACCTTTTTTCCGTTGGCGATCACACCGTGGTTCATCCAGGTCATGAAATCCACTTGATACGCCCGCTTGTTTTGGACAGCAGGAAGCGCTTGCCACACGGGATGGTTGAGCTGTAGCTGTTCGGCACCTGTTTTTCCCTGATGCCATTTGTCAAAGGCGAAAAAAATATGATCAGCATCCAGCGTAGACAACTCTTCCCACGATACCCCTTCTCTCACCTGCTTGGCAAATTGTTTTTTTACCAGTGGAGCCGGCTCCATTTCCAAATCTTGAAACAACACCTGCGATGTGTAGTTTTTCTCCACAAGGATTTCATCGGCCGATATGCGCAAGAAGGCTACCTTCTGCCCTTTGAGACTGCGTCCCATTACATTTTTGGCAGCTCTTACTTTTTGTTCATACTGCTCGATTGACCGCTCTGCCAATTCACTTCGGCCCAACCGATCACCAAGGGTGCGCAATGTTTTTCGCCACTCAGGACCGAACTGCCGAATCACGCATGTGAAGGCAATCCGGGCACATTTGGCATACGCATTCTCCTTCCAGCCTGTACATTCCCGAAGCATAATGACATCTGGGGCACGACTGGACAAGAGCTGCACGTCATCTGTCAGCACATCGTAGGTCGGTACATCATGCAGGCCCAAATAGTCCTGCTGCCCCCAATATGTATGCGCCCATTGAACGACGGGGCGAATGCCAAGAGCCAGCAAATAATCCTCCATATAAAGAGAGATGACTCGTAAATCATCCCGATGAATGTTGCGATATTTTCCTGGCGTGAGCCCTACACTCTGCTTAAAACGACGATTGAAATAATACTCGCTGTTGAATCCGACATTTTGGGCGATCTCGTTGATCCGATCACCTGTCATGAGCAGTAGCTGCTTCGCCTGATTCATCCGCAGCTGATGGATGTAATCAAGCGGTAGTTGTCCTGTTATTTCTTTGAAAAGCTGTGTGTATCGCCAACGTGCCACATGCGCTTCCTCTGCCAACTGCTCTACGGTCAGCGGCTCCTGGTAATGCTCCTCTACATACGCAATCGAACGTTCAACAGCTCGCCTCGGGTCCAAACTTGTTTTACCTGGCACATTTTGCTGGGCCAAAACGCATAGCAATTCCTCAAACCGCACGTGATGGTAAAATCGTTGCAACGCCTCCGTGCCATCGCGATGCTTGTAAATCTCCGCAATCGATTCAACGACACGTGAAAAAGGCGTGCAGGTCAACTCCCCCGTACAGAAAAAAGCCTCGGAAGATTGTGCCTTCGTCGGAGCTCCCGTGTGGACGACACGAAAAGTCAGATAATAATAGTCGAGAACATGACTCGTGCAACTGATCCGAACGTTCTGACGCGGTGCTGCAATCCAACAACGCTCCCGAGTGAACCGATAAGTCGATGATTCGATTTCAATGAGCCCTTCTCCGTCTGTCGCTACAATCATCGTGTAGTCTTCCGGCTCTTGATAGTCCTGCCATCTTTCCACATTACCTTTTTGGATAGCCGTCATTGCAAAGAATGATGGTGGAGATAGCTTGGCCCCGGATGCTTCGTTATTCATCTCCCTCACCCTTCTCGTGAGAATGATTATCATTTATTATTATAATGAGTAAACATCCCGAGGACAAGCTCCACAAATGAAAAAGAAAGCGCATCAGCCGATATGACGCGCTTTCTCTATTGAACTCGATTACTTTACAAACGCTTTGACCAAGTCGTCTGCCTTCTTCATATTGGCCAGTATGGCACCGGATTGCCAATGTGTCCGCTCCATTGGGTAGACATGGCCTTTTTTCACAGCAGGAACAGATTTCCAGATTGGGCTCTCCAAAATCTTGAGCGCATCCTTGTTTTCTTCGGAAGTCCACGTGCCGTTCGACGAGAAAACAATGATATGGTCTGCATCGATAGCCGGGATGGCTTCTTCTGATAATACCACATGTGTTTCTTGATTTTTGGCAGCGGAATATGGCGTAAGACCCAACTCCTTATAAAGCATGCCTGTGTAAACATTGCCATCTCCGAAGAGGGCCAAATTCGGCTTATTTCCCACGTTCAAACGAATGACGGCTACTGTTTCATTGCCAATCGCCTTTTCTAGCTTTGCTTTGGTATCCGCAATTTTCTCATTGTACTTTTGGATCGCTTCGTCTGCTTTTTCTGGAACGCCTAGCACCTCGGCGATTTTCTTGAGTCTTCCAATCGTGTCGTTACGGAGTTCATCCGGCAGCTTGTACGTAGGAGCTACCTTGCTGAATTCCTCATATTTCTTGGGATCAGCGTAGCCATCCACAATGATAATATCCGGATTGGCTGCAAGCAACGCTTCCATACTTCCTGTAATATCAAAAAGAGGCACGTCCAGCCCGAGGTAATCCTGTTTGCCCCATGCCGGGTGATACCACTGGACAACCGGGGTCACACCCAATGCTGTCAAGAAGTCCTCCTGATAAATAGCAGCTACCCGCTGTGGCTTTACCGGAATCTCTACATCGCCATAGGCGTCTTTCACCACTTTGGTTTTCGCAGCGGTGTTCTCTGTCGGTGCTTTCTGCTCAGTGGATGTTGGCTCCGCTGCTTTTTCTGCACACGCAGTTAACACGAGCATCATGATCAATAATAATGCCATCCATGCCAATCCTGCATTCCGAACCGTTCTTACCATCTTTCTACCCTCTCTCACATCTGCTGATGATTATAAAATTGATTCTCATTCTCACTATTTGCATCCTGATCATATGTGTTTCCTCGCCATCTGACAATGCATTTTCTCCATTATTTTTTGTCCAAACTCCACAACTGTCCGTGTGAAATCCTTCTCTTTGTACAAAATCAATGATGGCTATCTGACGTTTGTCCATTGAGCTGCTAAGCTATATCTGATAATGATTATCATTGGATAACAAACAGATTCAAACGACTACTGGAGGAAAATAGAAATGAAACACATGCGCAACATGACCGGAACGTTAGGAATTTTCATTCTGGCTGGCAGCTTGCTCATTGGATGCAGTCCATCCGCTTCGCAAGCAACTACCGCTTCCACACTTGGACAAGAAGCAACAAGCGCAACGAGCAGCGAGGCAAGTCAGAAAAGCCAAACGCGTCCATATACTGATTATCTCGGGCATGTAGGCAACATCCCGGTCTCCCCTGCACGAATCATCTATTCCGGTGAGACATTTGGCGATATGCTCGCGTTGGGCGTGAAGCCGATTGGGGGATTCGGGTACACCAACCAAATCTTTGAAGACCAACTGCACGATGTCCAGAATGTCGGTTTTCCCATTAATCTCGAAAAGGTCCTTGAATTACAGCCTGACTTGATCATCCATGCAAATACCGAAGAAAAAGAATATGAACAGCTAACCAAAATCGCCCCTACCGTCATTTTTGATACATTCGCCCCGTTGGAAGAGCGGATGACCCAGCTCGGTGATATGATTGGGAAACCGGAAGCAGCCACCAAATGGCTTGCCGATTACAAGCTCAAATCGGAGGAGATGTGGAAGAAGCTGAAGGAGTCTGGCATCATGAAAGAAGGAGAAACCGTCTCTGTCTTTACCTATTATCCGGGTGATCGGCTGTTTGTCATGGCAAGAACAGGGCTTTCCCAAGTCCTCTACGATACAAACGGATTCAAGCCCACTGCGCCCATTCAGGAAATTCTCGATGCACAAAAAGGATTTGAACTCATCTCTGTGGAACGTTTGCCCGAAATAGCGGGAGATCGTATCTTTATTCTGAATACTGCGAGCGAGGAAGCTGAGAAATCAACGCAGGAGCTGCTAAAATCACGTATCTGGAAGGACCTTCCTGCTGTTAAAAACGGTTATGTCTACTTTATCGACATCGAAAAATCTAGCAGTGATGCGACAACAAGAGAGTGGCTCCTGCAAAGGATTCCTGAAATCCTGGCGAAGTAGTCCATCATGTCGCCTGAATGAAACATGAGAAGCTTTTCAACAATGATTGAAAAGCTTCTTTTTTTTGTATACGATTGACAAAGCGAGTGATAATTATTCTCACATAAAAAAGGAGGGCATAACCGATGCTTCACTCTATACCACCTCATCCCCCGCTCGGTTCCCTTCATTTTCAGTTGTATCAAGTAGAGCGGACGGCTTGTCCTTCACCCACTCCCTTCCATACCCTGCTCTTCTTCACAAAAGGTTACGGCAGCCTCCGTATTCACGATCAAACGATTTCACCTTTGGCAGGAAAGTGTTTTTTGCTTTCACCGTCTACTCCTTTTGCGATTGAATCCATGTACGACAGCGCGACTGAGTGCTACCAAATCTCGTTTACCGTCATCTCGTTCGATCCAGACAATAGACCTCTACCGTACCCATACGCATTGCTTGATGGCCGTATCGAGCTGTCCGCTCACCCCTCTGCCCGGCTCTTGCGCTTATGTGACGCTTTGCTCTTAGGCAAATCAACTTCTTCTGAAATGGACAGCTATTGGCAGCAATTGCGGTTCCAGAAGCTACTCGGATTTTTGCTGGAGCAAAATCTGTCTCCTGACCTTATCCCTAGCAAGAGCACAGAGGTCGAGAACAGCATTCGTTATATCCAACAAAATTATCAAGAGAACATGACGGTCAAGCAGTTGGCACAACTGGCCAATGTGCCGTCGTGGCAGTACACGCAGCTCTTTCGCCAGTTGACGGGTAAAAAGCCTTTGGAATATGTGACAGCGCTGCGTATTCATCATGCGAAAGAGCTCCTGAAAAGCTCGAACGATTCATTGCGGGACATTGCCTCGCAGGTCGGCTTCATGGATGAGTATTATTTCAATCGTCGCTTTCGAAAGACGACCGGTTACACGCCAAGGCAATATTCCAGGCTGACTCACCGCATGGAGCTCGTGCAGGACTGGACAGGCCATGAGGTAGAGATCCCCCTTCAGCCACAACGCATCCTTTATATTGGGGAGACGTTTAATGATTTGCTCGCACTCCATGTTGAAAATATCGTCGGAGGGAATTTTACCTGGATGGAACGAACCATCTATCGAGACAAGGTAAAACACATGCAGGATATCGACTTTCCCGTTGACTATGACCATTTGAAGTCATTGAAGCCAGATCTGATCATTTTCGCGAACGCAGAAGAAGACAAATACAAGCAGATGAACCAGGTTGCCCCAACGCTCACGTTTAATTCATTTGCTTCGCTGGAGGAACGGTTGCATACACTCGGAGATTGGCTGGGGAAAAAGAACGAGGCGCGGGAATGGCTCAGGAAATACCACACGAATGCTACCACCATGTGGAATCAGCTCCGCTCCGAGCTTGTGCCTGGTGAGACTGCATCCGTCTTTATCCATGAGCATGGCGGGCGTCTGTTCGTAATGGGCACTTCAGGACTTTCCTCCGCCCTTTACCATCCAAACGGTTTTTCTCCTGTGGATAAAATTCAAGAAGTACTGCAAGCTGGCTACGGCTTTATCGAAATTCGAGAGGAGGACATCCCCCTGTACGCAGGCGATCGGATCTTTATGCTGCTGTCCGAAGACACCGAATCGCGTCAGGCTACTTCTGAATTGATGCAAAGTGATAGGTGGAAGAGTCTGCCTGCCGTTCAGAACGGCTATGTCTATTTTGTAGAAGCGCAAAAATGGAATTGGGGCGCTGCTCTTACCAGAGAGAGATTGCTGCAAATGCTGCCACTTTTGCTGCGCCATTCTTCCTGAAGCAAACAGGCCAGCTTCCCTGTCGTGGGGAATCGCTGGCCTGCTTACTCTTACTACTACTCCTCTGCTACCATCCATGCTACGTTTCTTGCTTGGAGTCCTTTATTCCATTCTGCTGGTGCTGCCATATCGCTGATCACGATGTCGACCTCTCCTAAGTCTGCGATCTTGCACAATGTGCTGACACCGATCTTGGAATGGTCCGCTAGCACAATGCTTTCATTGGCATTTTCGATGAAACAACGGGCGAGTTCCGTTCGATCTGGCTCATAGCAGGTCAAGCCTTTATGGAGCAGGATGCCGTCAGCCGCGATAAACGCCTTGTCCACATAAAATTGTTTCATCATCTTCTCTGCATAGGTCCCGCTTACCCGATGATGCTTGGCGCTCACCTTTCCACCCAGGAAGTAGATATCTGCCGCAAGCATTCCATTGTTTTGGTACTCGATTAATCGATTCAGCGCCGTGATCGAGCTAGTGAGGATCGTCAATTCTTTTTTCGTCACGAGAAAGCTGATCATTTGCAAAGGCGTTGTCCCTTCATCGATGACAATGGTATCGCTATCTTGCACCAAGTCCGCTGCCAGCCGCCCAATCCGTTTCTTTTCTTCCGCTCGCAAGACTTCACGGGCAAAATGAGAGGGCTCGGAGCGCTCCACTGTCAGCTTTACTGCCCCGCCATAGACGCGCTTCAGCTTTTTCTCCGCCTCCAGCTCTTCCAAATACCTGCGGATAGACTCAGACGATACTTGCAGCTTTTCGACCAGCTCATTGGTCCGCACCTTGCCATTGGAATTGATCAACTGCAAAATGATTTGCTTACGCTCTTCCCCGAACAACGACACGCCGAATGTCCCCCTATCTCGTGCTTTACGTCAGTTCGATCTTTTCTCCATGGATGAAAATCTGACGTTTTGCCAGCTCGTGAAAAATCACAGCCGGATCAAATGCTTCTTCTGGTGTAATGACGCCAATAGCTTTTACATTTCCTTTCGCGATCTGCTCAGTCGCAATCGCCAGCGGGATTCCTACGTTGCGGGTATAGGCGCGCAGCCCTGCCCAGTCAGCTACAGAGCCGTCTGATGCCGGATGTGTATGGTACAGGGTGTGCCCTACTTTGCGGCCGTCCTTGGTACCTGTTACCTCGACATGAAGCGAATACCCGTATAATTCCGTCTCTTTTCCCTCCCTAGAATTGTAGAGGTATTGGGAGATACAATCAAGGATTCCCACCTTTGTTTCCCCTACCGTGATGGGATCGTTCCGTAAAAAGCCATAATCATAGAGGGATTTGACCAGCTCCATGTTTTGCTTCGGCCATGTTCCCCGCACCTCGATTAGCTTTACTCCTTTTGGAGACAAAGCCTGTGCTAGCGTCTTCGTTTCTGCATGAGGAATGATGTACTGAATGGTTTTTCCATATGGCTCAGGAAGCTTTATCTCGCGTGGGCGAGCAAATGGCGGTACTTGAATGAATGCGCCATTCTCATAGACGACGCGCCCTGGCAAATCTGGATCATACTCATAGGTCGTCGTCTCTGTGATCGATTTGGAAAAGGCAATCGGGCGAAAGGAACCGTGGCTGACACGCACTTCGTCGACTTCATCGAGCTGGTTCGCTGCATGCATCGCCATCATTTGGGTCAGTCCAGGCGTCATGCCAAAGCCTGGCAGGCAGGTCTTCCCATGGTCGCGGAAGATCGCATCCGAGGCGTTTTCTTCCCCAAAACCGTTCAAATTGATGCCATGGCAGCCAGCCTCCGCAATCGCAGCAGTAGACAGGCCGTTCAGTGTGATCGTGGTTCCGTCCATGACGATGTCGTAACCGCGCATTTTTTGGACCGTATCCGCATGATCGCGTACATTTACCGGAACAAAATCTACGCGAGGATCGTTCAGCCACTCGACTACCTTGCGACCTTCTTCTTCATTAAAATCACCGATCGTGATCTGCTCAAAATCCGAATGCAACACGAGATCGAGCACAGCTTCCCGACAAATATTTCCCGCTCCACCCAAGCAAAACACTTTCATCACGATAGCCTCCTTTTCTTTATTCCAGCCAGAAACGATTGTTTTCCATCGCAACGATTAATCTCTCAATATCTTCGGGGTAAACTTCTCCGATATTGCCAATCCGAAACGTGTCCGCTTGCGAGATTTTGCCCGGATAAATGACGAAACCTGCCTGCTTCAAACGCTCATACAGCTCCGCGAAGGTGAACGCCTCGCTTTCGGGATAATAAAAGGAAGTAATGAAAGGCGATTGCGATTCTTTTGGCAACAGGATGCGAAAACCGATACGCTCCATGCCTTCTGCGAGTAACTGCTGATTTCGCTGGTAACGCTCGTACCGTTTTTCAACTCCCCCCTCTGCCTCAAGCTCTATCAGTGCTTGATAAAAGGCTCGCACGACATGAGTAGGAGAAGTATAGCGCCACTTTCCGTTTTGCTCCTCCATCGTCTTCCACTGGCTGTACAAATCGAGGGACAGCGTACGGGCAATCCCTTTGCATCGGATGAGCGCTGACGTTTTGGCAACGACAAAGCCGAAACCAGGCACGCCTTGAATGCATTTGTTTGCGCTTGAGATCAGGAAGTCGATCGAGAGCTGTGCTGCGTCCAACGGAATGCCACCGAAGCTACTCATCGCATCTACGATATAGACTTTTCCGTACTTCTTGGCGACTTCACCAATTTCTTTGATGGGATTAAGCATGCCGGTAGTCGTTTCCGAATGCACCACAGCCACATGCGTAATCGTTGCATCTGCCGCGAGTTTTTGCTCCAAAGCTTCTGCATCGGCCTTTGTCACTTCACCAAAGTCAATTACCTCTGTTGCGATTCCATGGACTTGTGCCATTTCCACGATCCGATCCCCGTATGCGCCATTCGTCAGGACGAGCAGCTTGCCGTCTGCGGGAATCGCACTGCTCACCACCGCTTCCACACAAAAGGTCCCGCTGCCTTGCATCAAGACGCTCGTATAATCCTCTACCTGGGAGGTTGCCAATCGGACGAGCTTTTGGCGGATTGCCTGTACGAGTTCATTGTAATCACGGTCCCACGTGCACCAATCCCGCAGCATTGCCTCGCGTACGGTTGATGAAGTGGTCAATGGTCCGGGGGTGAGCAACAAGTACGAATTGTCGGTTAGTCGTGTCTGATTCATGGTCTCTCTCCTTCTGCATGAAGCATCTCGATGTTTTTTAGCACCTCATCCAAGCATCCGATCTCCGCGACCACGTAGTGCGCACCCGCTGCCATCAGTCGTTCTGTTGCGATAGCCAGTCTTTTATCCAGCTCTTCCTGTGGCATGTTTGTCACTTCCTCCAAGGACAGGCCGAGTTCGCTTCCACCCTTCAGGACGCCAACGGTCCACATCCCGGCGTTTCTTCCTTCTTTCATATCGCTCGTCGTATCACCGACCTTGACGATCTCGTTCATTGGAAATACGTCCAGTAGAATCGCATTTTGATAGCACATCCATGGAAATGGACGTCCAGCAGGCACTTCACTTGGGGTGACAAGTGCGTCTGGTTCGTAGCCCTGTTGCTTAGCCGATGCTGCTACAACATTCATCATGTCCCTCGTGTAGCCTGTGGTCGAGCCAATTTTGATTCCTTGCTCGCGAAGTCGTCCTACCAATTCAATTGCTCCCGGAACAGGAGTGGCGTACTCGTGCAGCGTCTCCATCAGCATCGGTTCGAAGTCAGCGTACAATTCGTCCACATCCGCTTCATTTGGAAGTCGACCGTAACGCTCTTGCCATAGCGCTGCTACCCGCTCCATTTTGCAAAGTGCCTGGATATGATCGCGCTTGAGCATCCCCATCGGTTCGCGTGCTTCTGCTGCTGTCAGCTCAATCCCCCGTTTTTTGAACACCTGTAAAAAGACAGCTAACGGAGCGAAACATCCGTAATCTACCATCGTTCCTGCCCAATCAAATACTACTGCTTTCATGCTTTATGCCACCTGACCTTTCTCTTGGTAGGACCCTGTTGTCCGCTTGCGAAGTTTGGATGCGATCCATTCTGCACCAGCACGTGCGATGATGTTGAGGAAGACGATCAATACCGACATCGCTGCTGCCGGAGCCACATCCCCGGCGTCATCCATGTTGACGATGGAAACAGATGCCAACTTGAAATCCGCTGCGTACAGAAAAACAACCGCCGAGATCGTCACCATCGAGTTGATGAAAAAGTACACCGCCATCTCGACAATCGCCGGCATACAGACGGGAATCGTGACACGCCACATTAGCTTTGTCTGCGAGATCCCCATGGACTCTGCCGCTTGCTCGAACTCGGGATCGAGCTTTTTCAACGCGCTCGTTGCTGTAATGAAGCCGACTGCGAAAAAATGAATAACGTTCGCCAAAATCAAAATCCAGATCGTTCCGTACATACCGTGAAATGGATTCGACGGATTGTTGAAGAAGAAAATGTACGCTAGTCCAATGACCATCCCCGGCAATGCCAGCGGGAGAATCGACAGGAAGTATCCAGCTTGGCGAAGCCCCTTCCACACTTGGGATTTTTCAATCGTGTAGGCGGTAATAAACGTGACCCCCGTCCCGATCACTGCCGTCAGCAAGGCGACAAGAATGCTGTTCCACAGTGGCTCGATCCCTTCTCCAGCAACGTTGGAAAAGTCGTAATGATCCAAGCCGAAAGTCAGATTATACGGCCATACTTTGATGAAAGAAGCCAGCACCACCGCAGTCATGAGGAGCAGCAAAAATCCGCTGACGCTCACACAAAGAATGGAATAAAACAAGTCACGCAAACGATTCTCCTTGATTCGATACGGTTTGGACTTGGCTGTTACAGCCGCGTGTTGCTTCCGCTCAACAATCCGGTCCACGACAAACGCCACGAGAGCGGGAATAATCAAAAGCAGCCCAACCGTTGCTCCCATCGTCATATTTTGCTGACCGATGACCTGCTTGTAGACGTCTGTCGCCAGTACGGAAAACTGTCCGCCGACAACCTTTGGTGCTCCGAAGTCAGTAAACGAGAGAGTAAAACAGACAAAGCAGGCACTGACGATACCGTATTTCACGCTAGGAATCGTCACTACAAAAAACTTGCGCCAATGGTTCGCTCCGAGCGTATCCGCCGCTTCGTACAGCTGATAGTCGGCAAAAGCAAGAGAAACAGCGAGAATCAAATACGCTTGCGGGAAAACATAGACGATCTCCGCCAAAATAATCCCCACTGGGCCGTACAGATCGATGTCCCATTGAAACGGGAGCAACCCGAAGATTCCCGTCGTCACCAGCCCTTGATTCCCAAAGAGGTAGGTCAGGGCGATTCCGTGCATCATCGTGGGTGCAAACAGCGGCAGCAGCGCGATCGCCCGAAAGACTCGTTTTCCGCGAATCCCGCTACGCGTCAAGGCATACGCGAACAGAAAAGCGAGTGTGACTGCGATCAGCGTCGTCATCGCAGAAATATACAAGGTGTTATTCAGCGACCCTGCCAGTGCTGGGGTCGAAAAGTACGTAACGAAATTGTCCAGTCCGATGAACTGACCGTTCTTGTTATAGAATGCTTTGGAAAACAGCTGGCCAAGTGGCAACAGAACACTCGCTAACAATCCAAGAACGACGAGAGCGATGAGCCACTTTTGCATGGCTTTTCCATCGAAAATCGATGTCATTTCCTTCATGCTGCTCACCCCTGTTCCTCTATGGCTTGCGCATGCTCAAAGGTCAGCAAATTCTCCAGCGGAAACTCCAGCCACACCTTTTTGTCTCGGGCAATTCCAAGTCTTTGTGCCTCGGCCGCTATCAAATCGATTGTCAGATGCTCTTTTTTTATCTGACCTTCCTCTTGCCACTCCAGAAAGATTCGGTAAAAAGCACCGCGAAATTCTATCTCGGAAATAGTCGCAGGTATGGCACATTCGGACTCGTTCTGCAAAAGCCGCACATGCTCCGGTCTGATCGCAAGTAAGCGATTCGGATCAGATTGCGCATTCTCAAAGCGACTGTACTCAAAAAAGTTGATCGCTCCGATAAAATCAGCAACAAACGGAGTGGCTGGTTTGTTATAGATCTCCTCGGGTGTACCTACCTGAACGACCTCGCCGTGATCCATGACGACGATCTTGTCAGCCATGGTCAATGCCTCATCCTGGTCATGCGTGACCATCACTGTTGTCATGCCGTACTGCTCATGCAAGCGCCGAATCTCCCGGCGCAGCTTTTGTCTTACCTTTGCATCTAATGCGGATAATGGTTCATCTAAAAGCAGGACATCCGGCGATAGTGCAATCGCTCGCGCCAAGGCAATTCGCTGCTGTTGACCGCCTGAGAGCTGGCTGGGATATTTGGCGGCGGCATGAGACAAATCTACCATGTCTAGCGCCTCTTCTACTTTGGCTGCGATCTCTTTTTTTCCCAGCTTCTTTTCTTGCAGGCCAAAGGCAATGTTTTCGGCAGCCGTCAAATTGGGAAACAAGGCGTACGACTGGAACATCATCGCAATGTTTCGTTTCGCTGGTGGCAGGGAAGTAATCTCCCTGCCTCCCAGGATCATCTTGCCTGTCGTCGGCTGCTCCAATCCAGCCAGCATTCTCAGTAATGTCGTTTTACCGCAGCCACTGGGACCGAGCAGACAAACAAATTCATTCTTGTCAATTTCGATGGAAATGTGCTCCAATGCGGCAAACAAACCAAAGCGTTTACTGACCCCTTGAATGGATAGATAGGATTGTGTCATGCTGTTCTCCTCGCTGCTTACTTAGGTTCACTCTTGGTCGCGTATCGTTTTTCCCACTCACCCAAGATGTTGTCACGATTTTGTGCGGCTTGATTCAGGTCGAGCTTGATTAATTGCTTGATTGGATCTACTGCGTAACCTTCCGGGAGTGTCGCGCCTTCTTGCTTGACACTGACGATGGCGAAGTTCTGGTTATAGGCTTTCATGACTTCATCAGAGATGGCCCAGTCCAAGAACAGCTTGGCTTCTGGCTTGATCTCACTCTTTTTCATCAAGGCATTCGCCTCTACATCCCAACCCGAGCCTTCTGTTGGAAAGACGACTTCAACGGGTGCACCTTTTTTCTTCTCGGTAATCGAACGGTAGCCAAAGGAAATGCCAATTGGATATTCACCCGATGCGGCCATTTTCGCTGGCTTCGAGCCTGAATGTGTGTAGATCGCCATATTTGCATGCAGCTTGTCAAGGTACGCCCAGCCTTCTTGCTCGCCTTTCAGTTGCATGATTCCGTTAATCGTGAGTAGCCCAGTTCCAGAAGACGCTGGATTCGGCATCACGATCAATCCTTTGTACTCCGGCTTGATCAGGTCTTCATATGAGCGTGGGATAGGCAAATTGCGTTTTTCTAGCTCTTTGGTATTGACCGCGATCGCTGTCTCCCACGCATCGATTCCTACCCAGCTTGCAGGTTCCTTGGAATCCTTAAACTCCGGGGATACTTTCTCGATTCCTTTTGGCGAATACCCCTCGAGCATGCCTTGCTGTTCGAGTACGAGTAGGCTTGTCGCTGCTGTTCCCCATACGACGTCTGCTTGTGGGTTGTCTTTTTCCGCCAGCAGCTTTGCTGTGATGATCCCTGTAGAATCACGGACGATATTGACCTTTACATCTGGATATTTTGCTTTGAAGGATTCCAAATACGTTTTGATCTGGTCATCCTCCAGCGCCGTATAAACAGTAATCTCTCCTGAGGCGGTTGTACTTTCCGTTTTGGAAGCTTGTGTGTTTGGTTGCGACCCTGTTGATTGTCCACATCCTGCTAAAAACGCGATTGATAGAACGGAAGCAAGTAAAGGATAATGCCATTTTTTCATGAGAACCTCTCCTCTTTGCGGATTGTTCATTGCTTGATTCCTACGAAACCAATCTTACGGGGAAAATATTAAGCGGATGTGAACGAAACGTTAATAGATTGTTTTCATGTGTATTTAGTTGTGTTTAGTTGGATTTGCAAATGGCGGATATATCAGGTTCTAAATGGCAGGAGGTTAGAGCTGAGGAACTTGATATGGATAATGTCAGCTTGGCAAAGACCAAAATCAACAACGTAAATATGAGTCAAATGACTTTGAATGATGTGAATATGAGTGGAATCAAAATCTCGAACGCAAACTTGTCAGGCTTAGACATTCAGCATGCTAATCTTAGCCACGCTGTTATTGATCAGGCACATTTGTTTGGAACAGAATTTCATAACGTGGTTCTTCCGAATGAGGGAGATGGGAATTATAATCCCGATGGGCAGTATAAACCGGTAAGCTTTCACAGCTGTAACCTTACTCGTGGGCAATTCAAAAATTGTGATTTATCCAATGTGGAGATAACGGATTGCGACATTACTGGGTTGAAAATAAACGGAATCTTGATTTCGGATTTAATCAAGGACAAATAAAGGACATTCACGTTTCGTTTGCACAAAAAAAGACTCAGTCATCCATTCAAGTAGAAAATGGGATGCGCTAAGTCTTTTGTTTTTTGCCTATCTTCTACTGCAAAGCAGCCTCCACAGCCGCCTCTGCATGAATCGCAGTCGTATCAAATACCGGGACCGTGCAATCTTCGGCTGTGATCAACAGACCGATTTCCGTGCAACCGAGGATGACTGCCTCAGCACCTTCCTTGACCAATCGCTCAATGATCGCCTGATATGTACGCTTGGATTCCTCGCGAATGGTTCCGACGCACAGCTCGTGATAGATGATGTCATGGACGAGTTTTCGCTCTTCTTCATCCGGCAGCAGTACCTCTAATCCGTGTACATCACGCAGCCGCCCTGTGTAGAACTCCTGCTCCATCGTAAATCGCGTCGCGAGCAGTGCCACTCGTTTATGCCCGTGGTTCGTGATCGCTTGGGCTGTCGCATCCGCGATATGAAGAAACGGCAAATCGGTCGCTTCCTCGATGGCATACGCCAGTTTGTGCATCGTATTTGTACAGAGAACGATCAGGTCGGCGCCTGCCGCTTCCAGACTTTTCGCCGCACTCGCCATCCGCTCTCCTGCTTCTTCCCATCTTCCTTCACGTTGCATTTCTTCGATCTCGGCAAAATCAACGGAATACATAATGCTTTTCGCCGAATGCAGACCGCCCAGCCTCTCCTTGACGGTTTCATTGATAAAACGGTAGTAGACCAAGGAGGACTCCCAGCTCATGCCGCCAATTAATCCGATTGTTTTCATTGTTCTCTACTCTCCTTTGTCGCTATCGTTGCCATTTGCGTTTTCCCATCCCGCCTGACGACAACGGGTCTGTAGCCGTTCGTGAAAACTCTTGCAGTATCGCTGCAAAAGCTCATGATAGATTTGACTCCCCAAGTAGCCGCTTCCCCCGAGCAACTATACTCGGTGTTTCTCCATGGCTGTCTCCCTCCATTTCCGTTATGATCCAATATACCACTATCTCCCATCTAGAGCGACGCATAAATAGTCCAATCACCTTATTGAAAAAGAGAACCAACAGGGATTCACTTGAAACAATCAAAACGATATTACAAATACAAATTAAAAAAACCCATCATTCCATTAAGAATTACGGGTCACGAACGAAATCAAATGGCCTAACTAATTTTGTATGGCTTAACCAGCCGTGGGTTATAGGAAACACATCTGCAATTCCGTATCTATTATCAGTTTGTACAATATTGCAAATCATATACCTTACTTTCAATTTTGCGGTTGTAAGAGTTTTAGTAGGTAGCTATCACAAAATCATATGTACCAACCCAATGAATCGGATCATTGATAGGCAGCCCCTACCATGAACCATTCGAGAGCTTCTGAAAATTCACGAGGAAGCTCTGACACCTGGAGGAAGGTACACATCTCGCTTACGATCCGTTCTCTGTTTTGCCCGTATTGCTCTGTGAGCAGAGCTAGCTGCTCCCAATCACTGAGCTCCTTTTGAAAGGCAGCTCGATCCAATGGCCGGCCGTGCGATTCCACGAAAAGAATTGCTTCAGACTGGTACGCTTGCTTCAACACGCGCAGAAAACGGGAGGCTGTATAACTGCGCGGTCCGTCATAGACAGAGGGACCCAAGGCATCTCCCAAGAACAGCGTTTGATCCTCTTTTACGTACACATAGCACGAATCTTCCGAATGATCTCCTCCGACACGGTTCACCTGACATGTCACGCCACCAAGGTCGATCGTGATCGATTCATCGAATAGGATATCCGGCTCGACTATTCGGATCAAGTCCCGGTTCATTCCGTACTCTTTTTTGATGTTCGCCATCGTACTGGCATTGATGATCTTCTCCTTACAGAGCTGTTCCATGACTTCATCCGACCATTCCAGCCCCATCAGTTTGCTCAATGAATGCGCTGTTTTTGCCTGCGCGATGGTAGGTAGATCCCATGCTGACATTCCGAATGTATGATCCCAGTGCCAATGAGTCAGTATGAGCAGATCTGGAAGACGAACGCCTAGCCTTTGCAACTCCTGACGAAACAAAGCGGCATGCGCCGGTGAATTTCCAGCATCAATCAAGAGGGTTTTTCTTGCCCCCGTAATGGCTGCTAGGATGGGGCGATCCGTGTCATGACTTGCATGCATAATCAAGATATGCTCGGTAATCTGTTCGATCGTGGACATTTCCTTCTCCCCTTCCAAATACGCCAATGTAATTTTCTCTCTACAAAATGACACAGCAATATTTCCCATGGTATCACACAACACTTCCCCCTCGCACAAACAAAAAAACGCCCGTGTTACCAGGCGTTTTTGTAGATACATGGGATGAAACCTTTTTAATATCGGTTGATTGAGTTTATACAAAAACTTTGACAGACCCGAGGACCTGGTTTTATCCAACAAGGTCCTCTACTCTATTCAACTAAGTTTACATGAAATCGGTTCTTTAATTCTGACCATGTGGCGTTAAGAAATTCAACCTTGTTCGTAAACCCAATATAATGCTCAAAATTTTCTTCGTCAAAAGTTGCATAATATTCTTGTTGGAATATCACATTCGAGTATTTATTAAAACCGTCACCCTCCTTCACTACAACACATCGAAATAAACTGTCGATATCTATCGCTTTAATAATCTCGTCCTTTGTCTTTACTGAGAACCAAATAATATTGGGCGGTGTATTATTTGGTTGGTCCCAGTGAGGAATTGTCTCTTCCCACGGCAATACCCATTCGGAATTAGTAAATAGACGTCTCTCATTGATGAATTCTTGAATCTCCGCCTCGAGTAAATGAATATTTCTCTCATAGAAAGAAAATAACAGGAAGGAATCGTTTTCTATTAGAAAACTAAGAATTTGAGCAACTTCCTCAGTTGACACATTATGTTTTAACATTCCAATTGATTTTATTAAGTTAAGTTCCATGCTAAACTCCTACTGTCCAAGAATAAAAACCAGCTTTTCATAGCTGGTTTCTTTGTTTAGAAATAGTCATTATATAATTCTTGCTGCTGCTCCTCTGCAATGTTCTGTAAGTCATATGCGTTAATTCGAAAAAACTGATAATCGCCCATATCTGATTTTTTTGCGGCGAGCTTACTTAGAAATTTCGGCGAGCCTTCGTTTTCTTCATCGTAAACTAACAAGATACCGTCTGAATTGGATAGCAAGAATTTGTCTTTCTCTCCAAGCTGCCAAACTCCCTGGTAAGGTGTTTGATAGACACTATTGATATAGTCGGCTTGCATCACAATATTTCGGTAGTAATCCTGGGTCTCTTCTTTCCACTTTTCCTCTTGATTCAAAAACGGAGTAATTACCGCCAGTTTTAGATGTGGATACTCCTTTTTCAATTCCAGAACAGTTTCGGCTGCCCACATTTCTACCCCGAGTTGGCCTGATGTAATGACCCATTCCAATTCTTCCTCAAGGAATCTTACGAGTTCCCGCTTCAGTGCTTTCTTAATAATGGCTAACCCCGGATTTTTTTCATTGAAAATGCCAAGCTCGTGAGCCTTGTATCCTGAAACAAATAAACGTTTTAACATGATGCCACCTCTAGTTTCAAAGAAGCTCTAGCAGAAAATAGATTTCTTTTCACTCGCTGTCTATTCATTCGTGTTCCGTCTCATTTTTTCTTATATTATCACAAATGATGTGTTCTAACTGTCGTGGAAGATTTTCATTCTACCTACTCTTCGACCTTACCTGTCAGGGCATTGATATCGTTACCATCAATGGAATAGGCAAGAACCGGTTTGGCTAACCTCTCACCATTAACGAATGGGTAGATGTATCGCAGTTCAGTGGGTTTCGCCAGCAGGGCCTTGGCTGCTGCATCTATGGAGACAGCCTTCCTCTTATCCGAGAGCTTGGCGGGCTTTTGGTCGAGTTTTTGATGGTACTCGGTGATTTTCCCTGTGACTCCATTCACACTAACATCAATGCTTTGTCCGTATACCAGCGGAAGTCCCTCAACAAATGGCACAAACTCTACTACATACTTATGTGGATTCTCCCTATCAGGATTTACCCTGTAGTAGAACTCCTTTTCTTCCTGTTTGAGATATGTTTGCATGAACTGAACAGCTTTCTCAAGAACCTGCTTTTCGGACAATGTTGCCTTCCCTTTTTGGGGTTTGGCGTTCGAATAGCTTATAAAACCGATCACAACGCCATCCTTCGTAAACAAAACCTCATTTTCATCAGGGGAAACATAGACCCTTTCCGTTTCGCTTCTGTAGCCTTTGAATGTACTTAAGTTCAAGCTGATACCAAACTCGCTTTCGTAAATCCGCGTTGCCTCCTGCTCATTTTTCACCTTTACTGCTTTTCCACCAGGCATGAGGGAGATTGGTTTCCACCTCCAGGTTATGTATTAATCTAATTGGACAACTATCCCTTATTAAATTCAAGTTATACCATTTTTTTGCAAAAAAATGTTCCTGCATGAGGAACATGTGAAATGACATCCCGTATACGGATTATATTCGAGCGGCATATTGAACGACCCACCGCCGTAGCTGCTCCTTGTTGTATAAGTCGTCTCTTCATAATGTATCGTAGTTGGTTCAACTGTAAAGCTTATCTGAACGTCTGGACCATCCGACTGTTTCGATGGGGTTGAAGGCTTTTTGACCGCTTTCTTTGGTTGTTTGCTAGAAGCCGTCTGCACGGCCTTTGTCGACGACTGCTTTTTCGATTCAGGCTTGCTTGCTGCCACAGGTATGCATTGAAACCTAGCAATGCTACCTTTAGCGTGATTCCTGCCGCTTTTTTCATAGCAGAGTTGGAGTGAATGGCAGGGACACGAGCCTCACAAATCATTTCCTTCAGATTAGGACGATTGAGCATGATCCCTTGAAAATGAGGTTTGATTAATAACAATCTCTGGTTCTAATCACGGATAAATGCTTCTAGCAAAGCAATCATTTCACGATTCCCCAACATTCTTGCTTCTGCGATCGGACTCCCCAACTTGGTCGGGTGTTCTGGGGCATACTGTGTAGCAAGAAGAGGATCAGCTCCATGTTCCAATAACAACTTTGCAATATGTAAGCGGTTATCTTGAACTGCACGCATTAGTGGTGATCTAAAGTTCTGATAATTTAAATCAGGCTCAGCGCCATACTTAAGTAATTCGTTTACCATGTCATAATTATTTTTTGCTACTGCTAAGGTGATTATGGTGAACTGATCATACAGTAAGTTCGGATTTGCCCCGTTTTCTAGAAGTAACCTCGCAAGATCAAGTCTGCCGTTTGAAACTGCTGTTTGGAGTACAGTACTCTTGAAACCTCCTTTAATTTCTATCAGTAAGTTCGGATTTGCCCCGTTTTCTAGAAGTAACCTTGCAGCATCAAGGTGGCCGTTTGACACTGCTAAATCGAGTGCAGTACTCTTGGAACCTTCTTTCACTTCTACATATGCATCAGGGTCCATTCCAGCTTTCAAAAATAATTTTAGAATATCTATTTCATTCTCAGAAGCGGCATCAATGAAAAATAGTGCGTTGAATTGAGGAACTAAAGCCTCTAATTCTTTTCTTGCCTGTCTTGCTTCTTCAGAAGCCATCTTATCATCTGAAATGGCTACAATTTTAACATTCGGGCCAATTCTTACAATTTGTTCATAATCGAGATTCATAGATACCTCTGGTTCTTGAAGAGTATTTATTGATGGCTGCTCCACCTCACTAGGTACTCTATAATTAGAATTGCTACTAGCAATATCTTCTTGCTGATTTGGAAGTTCTTGATTATCTTCAGGCTCCGGTTCCTTAATAAGTAGTTCCTCATTAACAATCGTTTTCTGTTGTTGATTAGTAGAAGTGAAGGCTGGCTTTGATAATGAATTCGAACCTGTCATATTTTGTATGACAATCGTCCATATACTCACGCAAATCACCAAAACTGAAGCTAGGAGTAAACTCCGTTTCATTTTTATTGACATATCTTTAATACCTCCTGATTAGGTAGATTATACCATAATCAGGAGTCATTTCCCTTCATAACGCAGCTCGACTAGCTGCACTATATTCAGATTGAACAAAATGAGATGGCATCAAACATGTTAAATTTAGGGGAATAACAAAAAAGAAAAGGGCCCTTATAAGGCCCTTTTTTCATGCTCCGAACATCCGTGTTTCTTGTCTGCTATTCAGTTACCTTCTACTCTTTGTTCAACTGATGAAAGTGCCTAAACAGCTGATCGCAGTCCTCACGCTTCTGGACCTTGATCATGTTCAAAACGCTCGTATCCTTACCGGAAAAATAGTCGCGCAGATGCTTATCCGAAAAACCGTTCTCATGCGCGTCCTCCGCAGTCGAGCAGTAATGAACGACCTTGATGCCGGACCAAATGATAGCCCCCACGCACATCGGGCAAGGCTCGCATGTCGCGTAAATTTCGCAGCCTGTCAAATCCATCGTGCCCAAGGTCTTGCACGCTTCACGAATCGCTACCATCTCTGCGTGCTGGGACGGGTCCATATCGGCCATCATGCGATTGCTGCATACGGCGATGATTTCGTCCCCTTTCACCACAGCCGCTCCAAAAGGTCCGCCGAGCTTGTTGTTCATGCCTTCTATCGTTTTTTCCACTGCCAGCTTCATGTAATCCATTGTCTTGCACCCTCCCTCAAGAGGTCATTATTTTACGATGTGCGTCCCTGCTTTGTTCGTAATGGCATCCTTTAAGCTCTCTGGGTTCGTAATGATCACGCTTGACCCGTTTTTCTCCAAAAAGCTCAGGCTGGCCTCGATTTTTGGCAGCATGCTGCCTTTTGCGAAGTGCTCCTCACGAACGTATTGCTTCGTTTCCTCTACCGTGATGCGCTCCAGCGCCTTTTGATTCGGCTTGCCGAAGTGAATGCATACCTGTGGAACACCTGTCGTAATGATCAATGTCTGTGCATCGATTTGCTCTGCCAGCAAGCTGGTAGCAAAGTCTTTGTCGATGACAGCATCAATCCCATCGTACGTATTTTCGCCCGTTTTCACAACCGGAATACCGCCGCCGCCAACAGCGACTACCACATATCCCGCTTCGATCAACGATTTGATTGCGTCTTTTTCCACGATGTCGATTGGCTTCGGGGAAGGAACCACTCTTCTGTAGCCACGACCGGAATCCTCGATAAATACCCAGTCCGGATGCTCTTTGCGCATCTCTTCCGCCTGCTCCAGCGTGAAGAAGGAGCCGACTGGCTTCGTTGGATTTTCGAAATTCGGATCTTCCTTGCTTACTTCTACTTGTGTGATGACGCTCGCAACCTTTTTATTGATTCCTCTTTTGGCGAATTCGTTGGTGAGTGCCTGCTGGATTTGGTAGCCGATTCCCCCCTGCGTATCCGCCACGCAATTGACCAGCGGGATCGTAGGCATCCCGGACACTTCATTCGCGATTTCGCATCTTTGCAAAGCAAATCCAACCTGCGGTCCGTTGCCATGAGTAACGACAACGTTGTAGCCTTCTTGCACCATATCCGCGATATTTGCCGCGGTTTCACATACGGCTTCATATTGGTCTTGGATGGTATTGCGACCATTATCTTTCACTAATGAGTTGCCGCCGATAGCAACAATTACGAGTTTTTCCACTGGGCACTTCTCCTTTGGTTAAGATACTTTTGCAGTGGTTTCACGCTGCGTGATCGCACTTGATTTGTTCCATTTATAGCTCAATGCATAGAGAACACTGGAGATAATCATCCCGCTAAGGAAAGCAGACTTGCTGATGTTTGCCAATAGTGGCACATTTGGCAAGAAAGAGCCGGATAGCGTAATCAAGAAGCTGACAATCAATACGCCGCATGCCACCATATTAACGCCGTTTTTGTATTCTCCGTTTTCACCTGGTTTTACGTAGATGCTGGATAAATCCAGCTTTCTTTTTCTTTCAATGAAGAAACTAACCAGCATGATCCCCGTAATCGGACCGTACATGGAGCCGATAAAGCTATAGAACATATACAGCGCGGCCGTACCATTCACCAGCTTCCAAGGTAAAATGACAGTCCCCAATACAGCTGTTAAGATAGCCGCTGATTTCACTGTAAACAATTTCGGAAGAAGCGCTGTCATCTGTAGTCCAGATGGAAGCAAATTCCCAAACACAACATAGCTCGTCGAACCTATATTCAGTGCCAGCAACAAGACAATGACGGCAACAGGATTCCCAATTTGATCAATGGCAGCGACGACATTAAAGTCTTTGATGCCAAACGCAATTTGCGTTCCAACCAACAATCCTACACACGTAATTCCAAACAGGATGTAGGATGTAATCATTCCAAGCGGCAGACCAATCATCGGAGCTTTCGGGTGTTTTGCCCTTTGCGTAAGGTCTGCAATATTTACAATCGGGCCACCCCAGTTCGATACCAATGCACTTACACATGCGATAAATACAAGCCAATTCTCCATCGGTTTGGCAGGAGCATAAGCAAAGATCGGACCAAATCCGCCAGCAACGCTGATCGCCCAAATCGCTGCACCTACAATGAAAATATAGATGATCGGTGAAGACCATTTACTAAACAGACTGAGAATTTTCATTCCACCTAAAAACAATCCAACTGTAATGACCCAGAGGATCACATAAGAAAGCATCGTCGGGAAATCTAATCCGAGAAAATCAAAGCCTGGAACCATATTCATATAACCAGGGAATATTTTCTCAAAAATGACATTAAAGGATTGTGCGCCAATAATTGTTTTTGTCCCAAAAAACACAACACCAGCGATAAGCCCGCGACATATAGCAGGAATGATCGAGCCTTTTACACCAAAAGAGCTGCGTAACAGCATCGAATAGCCAATCCCGTATTTCTGTCCCGCATAGCCATTCAACACATAGCCAGCCGAGACAATCAAGGCAGCAATCATGACTGCCCACAAGACTTGCGGAACGGATAATCCGAGGACAAAGAATCCGGCTACAGTCATGTACGACATGAGATTATGCACAGCGCCCATCCACACGGTCACGTAGTTAAAGGTGCCCCAATCTCGATTTTCGGAAGTCTTTGGCAAAATATCGTCCGCGTATCCATAGGACTTAAATTCTTCATATGATTCCTTTACGTTTGCCTGTCCCATGTTCATTCACCTTCCTCATTCAACCCAGCTTTCGCAACCTTCTTTTGCTGCGAAAGCTGAGTCACCTAGGATGAAAAGCAATTAGCTAACCGTTTCCGTTACTGCGAGCAATGCTTTTTCAAAAGCTTCCATCGGTGGATACGTAATACCCGCACCGATCATGCCGATCCCTGCGTCTTTATGCGCAATGGCAGTGTTGATAATTGGCAGGATGCCCGTTTGGATCACCTGACGAATATCGATACCTGTTGCTACACCTCGAAAGTCCAGGAGAGGAATCGTGACGTTTGGATTTTCTGCTGTCGTGA
Organism: Brevibacillus sp. AG; assembly: GCF_028369215.1. Lineage (NCBI taxonomy): Bacteria > Bacillati > Bacillota > Bacilli > Caryophanales > Paenibacillaceae > Brevibacillus > Brevibacillus sp. AG. Next base: position 455,579 of record NZ_JAQMYO010000005.1, read on the forward strand.
TTTCTTTCATCGTGGTGGAGAATCCGATCGCTTCTTCAACCGTACCGCCTACGAGCGCAACAATCGCTGGAGCTGCCGCCATCGCGAAGCCGCCGATACCGTACGTTTCTGTAATCGCACTGTCTCCGATATCCAAACCGGAATCCTCTGGCTTGTAGCCTGCGAACATGGGACCGATTACCTTTTGAGCCGGTCCTGTGAACCAAGTGTTTCCAGCCATACCGCTTACACGGATACCGAACTCTACGCCATTGCGCGCCATTGTGGTGACAATCGTGCTGTTCTCGATTCCATGTGCTGCATCCAGCGCACATTTGCACATCGCCATCCATGTCGGACCGGAGAAGTAATCGCTGCTTGCTACGAAATCGAATACTTCGCGTTTATGTTCTTTGGTGAAATCTGTCTCCAAGATGTACGGAGTCAGTGCTTGAATCAACAAGCTCGTACCCGCGTTGTTGCGGTTGTGGCATTCATCGCCCATGTGCAGCGCTTGCGCTAGCATGAGACGCAGATCGATTTCACCTGCAATCTTCATCGCATCACGCAGCATTGGTCCCAATACATCGCGCATCCAGTTCAGACGGGCGATGACACTTTCATCGTTGGCACCCATGCGCAAAATTTTCGCCATTTGCTCACTCAGGTTGGTATACGCGACATTTCCATACGTTTTGTTTTTGACTACATGCATGAACATCGAAGCGGATGTGACACCTGCCATGGAGCCTACGCAGTTATGCTCGTGGCATGGAGAGAACGTGATTGCGCCGGAAGCAGCTACCTGTTCAGCTTCCTCGATGTCTTTTGCCAAGCCCTCGAATACGATTGCGCCGGTTACGGCACCTTTCATCGCGCCGCACATTTTGTCCCACGTAATGGGCGGACCTGCGTGCAGAATCGTGGTTTTTGTCATGCCTGGCACCACATTGATCGCTTGGTCGAAGCCAACGAGCATCGGCTGGGAGTTGATGATGCGCTCTACCGCCAGCTTGTTTGCCGCAGCGATTTTCCGAGCGACAGCAGCGTTTTCCAGTCTGTCGAGAGCGTTGATCAGCTCAGGCTTTCCGCCGCCTGGAGGCTTCCAATCCAGATGAGACGCATTCGCATTTTGCTTGATGATATCGTCTTTGAAAAACTCGATCCCTACGTTGATCGCATGAATTTTTCCGTTAAACAGCTCATTGATTTTGCTCATGATTATTCCCCTTTCGCAACAAATTCTCTAGCCAGAAGACCTGCATTCGTACTGCTGCTCGCAATCGTTACACCCGCATCCATCAGCTTTTTCACTTGCTCGTCGAAGTTCGGTGTATCGAGGTCAGTCCCCAGCACATAGCCCAAGATTTCCAGGTGTCTGCCTTCTTTTGCTGCTTGTGCTTTTGCTTCGATGATCGCTGGCAGCATGACACCAACAGGATCTTCGTGGGAACCGAAGCCAAGGATGAAGTCCATCAAAATCACGCCGACGGAAGGATCTTTTGCTTCTTCCAAAAATCTCGCGATGCGCGTGGAAGGATCGATCATCGGGTGCGGCTTGCCATTTGTAAAGTCGTCATCGCCCATGTCGAGGAAAGTGTGAGCCTTGCTCTTATGGATATTTTTCAGCTTGTAGTCTGCTTTCTTTTGAATGTTGCTGTATACGTCTTCATACTTGTCCATCGCGAGGTACATCGCTTCATCGCACAGTGTACCGCCGCAGAACAGACCTCGAACGTATTTTTGCTCAGGTGTCAGTTTTGCTCGAACTTCTTCAATCAGTGGCCAGTTGAGGGCGCGCTTGTTGAGCTCGTCTTCGTTGGCACCTGCCAGTACAACTGCTTTGATGGCTGCTTCCTTGCTCGTTTTTGCAAAATGCCCGCCCGCTTCCAGAACTGGCGTTTCTTCTCCACCAATGAAGTACACAACCACAGGCTTTTTGCAGTTTTTCACTTGCGCCAATACTTTTTCCTGAACGCTCGGTGCTGGTGGTTTGGAAATGAGCACGATAACCTTTGTCGCCTCATCCTCTTCCAGTGCTTTGATTCCGTCGAGCATCATGATGCCGCCGACTTGCTCGGAGAGGTCGCGACCGCCTGTACCGATCAGCTGCGTGATACCGCCGCCGAAGTCGTGAATACGCACGCTTACCTCTTGGCTGCCTGTGCCCGATGCACCTACGATCCCGATGTTGCCTTTTCTCACGGCATTTCCGAAGCACAACGCTACATTGCCGATGATCGCCGTCCCGCAGTCAGGTCCCATCATCAAAAGGCCTTTTTCATGCGCGAATTGCTTCAGAGCGATCTCTTCCTCAATGCTCACGTTGTCGCTGAACAGCATGACGTGCAGGTCGTTTTCCAACGCTTTTCTCGCTTCTCTCGCCGCGAACGCGCCGTTTACAGAGATCACAGCGAGGTTCGCCTCTGGAATGCTGGCTGCCGCTGAATCAATCGTGGAGTATTTGATCTCCGTTGCGGATTTGCTGCCGCCTTTTTTCTTGAACAGTTCATCGATGGCGATGAGAGCGCTCTCGCACAGCTCGTCTGTCGCCGCCTTCACCACAATCATCAGGTCGCTCGTTTTCGCTGCTTCTAGCTCAGGTGTGAGCAAGCCTACGTTTTTCAATACCTCTTTATTCATGTCGGTGCCCATCGCAATAACCGCTTGTTCGACACCTTCAATTTGATTTGCTTTTGTAGAGAGAGACATCAGGGATACGGAGTCAAAATACGTGCTTTGCTTGATTACGACTTTGGTAGACATACGTTACCTCCAGCTTCTAGATTTCGTTCCAAACCACATAGGATGCCAAGCAGGATATCCGTACCCGACGACGAGCCGATCCCGATGATTTTGTCTAAAGCAGGGACAAGCTCTTCCATGGAGCCGGACACCATGCATGAAAGTAAGTCATTTAGCGACTCTCTTACTTGTCCATGGGCTGCTTTTTTCAGCGTGATCGCACTGATTTCGTTCGTTAATGCTTGGGACGTACGGACGATTTCATCGAAAAATGGGCATGACAAACAAGAGGAAATGTTTCGCATTTTGTATACACTGCACAATCCCACTAAAAAATCGTCACCTGAGGGCGTTAACCCCGGCCCCAGTCCGATAAGACTTATCGCATGCTGAGTAGCTGACTCTATGCGGTTGTTCGCCAGATCGTCGGAAAGCATGCCTGCACGCTGGATCAGCATACGGGACATCTCTTTCTCAAACGGACTGGCAGGGTGGGAGGACATTTTCATCCCCCCCGTCTTGCCGTATACGTCCACGTAGTTTTTCGTGAACGCCACATTTCTGCGCAATACATCTACGCCTTCTATGTCACAAGGATAGGAAGGAAGCTCACCTTCCCACTTTGTTGCTTGCTGAATCCATATTCGTAAATTCGCTCCGATAACGAGCGTGTTATTTTCGGTCATAACCGGAGCGTTAGTTGACAGCCCCAGCTCTGAAAAGCCTTTTCCATCAATGATGAGCGTGTTCGGTGCATTGTCTAGCTGATAGTTTCCAATGGTGTACAATTCCCCGTTTTCGCTGCATGTCAGATTGATCGTTCGCTCAAAAATACTGTGTACGGTCCCGCTAAAGTTTGCTCGTGCCAAACGCTCAAGGAAACCAGCATCGCCAGATAACGCCTGGATGTACATGGGACGCTTTACTTTGCTCCTGCTTCGAGCAAGATTTTTTCGATCTCGGTGTAGCCTTTTCTTCTCGCAAGCTCAAGCGGTGTTACGCCGTATTTATCTACCATGTGTACATTGCAGCCATGCTCAATCAACAGCTTGATGATCGTTTGTTGCTTCTCACCGCCATCATTGAGGATGATCGCTTCGATGAGTGGTGTCCAACCCACAAAGTTGGTATGGTTTACGTTGATGTCAGTCGTCGTTACGAGCTCACGTACGATGTCCACATGGCCTTTTTCGCACGCTGGTGTAATCCCTACTCCTCCAAAACGAGTCAACAGCTCCAGGTTTGTTCCTGCCTTGATCATCATTTTGACAAGCTCCAGCTTGCCGTTGATGCATCCGAACAAGAACGGGTTGAAGCATGTCTCATCCTGCAAATCTACATCTGCACCGGCTTCTACCAAAAACGATACCGCTTCCAATTTGTCGTTCATGGCAGCAGTCAGAATCGCTGTACGCTTTTGTCTGTTTCTTGCATTGATATCTACGCCCTGCTCCAAATGCTTTTTCAGTGCTTCGATATTCCCCTCAGCCGCTGCCTCGAGAAATGCTTGTACTACGCTTTTGTCTGTCATAGTAAGCCCTCCATGATCTCGTGATTCAACAACCCGCCAAGATTGGCTGAGCACTTGCTCTTAAAAAAACAATTAGACAAGCCCTCGTACTTACATCATTATTTTAGACATGGTGAATGGAATCGTCATTGTGTATCGAAACTAAAAAAACTGAGGTTCACTTGTGCACATTGCACAATTACAGGAATCCCTTTGTGGCAAAGGAGTGAACAGGGTGCTGACCATCAAGGATTTGCTTACCATTCAATCCATAGACGGCATCAAAATCATCGCCGGAGAGCAAGGCATCAACAACATTATCTCCATCGTCAATATTATGGAAAACCCGGATGCTTTTGACTGGCTGTCTTCCAACGAACTGTTGCTCTCCACCGGGTATATTTTCAAGGACAATCCTGAATTACAAAATAAAATCATCAAAGAGCTGGCGGAAATCAACTGCTCCGGGCTCGTTATCAAGATGCATCGCTATTTCGATCAAATCCCGCAAAACATGATTGATCATGCCAACAAGTACGGGCTGCCGCTCTTGGCCCTGCCTTTTGAATACACGTTGTCTAAAGTAATTGCCATTATTAACGAAAAAGCCTCTGGGCGTTATGATTTGTTGAACCGCAAAACATTGGACATGCATAACGCACTGTTTCGCATTGCGCTGGAAGGTGGCGGACTGGATCGCATTGCTTCCGAGCTGTCTGAGACGATCAACAACCCGATCCTTATTCTGGATCAGGACTGGCATTTGCTTCATTACACGGAAATCTGGCACAATCCGATTCCGCTTGACTCCTGCCTGACCTTGATCAAAAACAGACCTGTTTTTACCCGTGACTTCACGGAGTCCGTCCCGAAAAATATTAGCCAGATCAAAAAGTCGATCAAGCGTATCTACCATGTAAAGGATGATGAGATTAAATGCAGGATTCTACCTGTTGCTGTGGCCAATCACATCTATGGATACATCGTCGTCTGGCAAACCATTTGGGAGCTGACTGAATTTGACTACATTGTGCTGGAACAGGCGTCCACCATCGTGGCGCTGGAGCGGATCAAGGCGAGGGAAATCGAGGAAGTGAAGCTGAAGATCAGACAAGACTTTTTCGATGATCTATTAACGGGAAAAATCACGTCGGCTGATTCCCTTCAAACGTTGTGCGATTTACACGGGCTGCAATCGAGCTACATGTATTTTTGTATGGTTATTAATATCGAGCCGGTTGAGCTGGAGAATTTGGAGGATATAATCGATCGCAAGTACGAGCTGGATCGGATCGCCAAAAAATGCGTCGATCTCGTCTATGACCATTCGAGCAAAGCTCCTGGAGAAATCACCTGCTTTTATCGAAACAATCGGATCATCATCCTTATCGGACAAAATGAGCAAAAACCCGTGGTGTCTGCAAGTGAAGCCAAGCAATTCGCCAATGAGCTGTACAGCGCTCTCGTGGATAAAATCAAGAAAACCTTGTTCTTTATTGGGGTAGGACGTCAGTATAAAAACATCGCTTCGCTTCATAAAAGCTTTTCCGAAGCACATGAAGCGATCCGCCTGATGCAGAAGTTCAACAGCAAGGGCGACGTCTCTCATTTCGATGATTACTCCGTCTATCATTTCCTTGATTCCAACATTAAGGACATTGAACTGGAAGACTTCTTTTTGAAGCGACTGGGGAAACTGTACGAGCATGATCAAGAGTTCGGCACGAGCCTCATGGTGACTTTGGACAATTACTTTCTGTACAATCAAAACGTCAGTGAAGCAGCCAAAGCGATGTTCATTCACCGCAATACGTTTATTTATCGAATCGAGAAGATCAAGGAGATTTTGAACATGGATTTGAAAAACTCGGAGGAACTGCTTCAAATCCAGCTGGCGCTCAAGATCGGCAAGCTTTTGCACAAGGAGTAGAGCTTGAAAGAGCTTGGTCATCAGGCTGTAGTGGTCGGGAGGAAGGCGTGCCACATGTTTTCCAGTCGCCTATATCCTCACTACGTTCGGGCGGTCTCCTTCCAAACATGTGACACACCTTCCCGTACAGCTGCTTGTTTGACCCGGTTTGGTCTACTCGTAGGAGTAGGGGCTTGTCGAAGATTTCGCTTAAAATACAAAAAGAGCCTCTTTGAAAGAGGCTCTTCCTTTTTAGTTTTGAATGTATTTTTCAAAGACTTTCCCAAAGTCTTTCACGACATACTTGTATCGGATGTCTTCCAGCCAATCGAAGGTGTATTGGTTGATGGACTTGAATTGTGAAGCTACGTCTGCTTGCTGGCCTGTTACGCGGCCCAGTGTGCTTTGGGCGACGTGGAGGCTTTCTTTTGCATGCTGGAGCGCAAATTCGTTATCGTGCATAATCGATGCGATCTTCACAAGAGCTTTGTAGAGGTCTTTTAGCTCCTCCAAATGCTTTTTGTTGACATCGATCGAGTAGTGCTCATTGCCCATGGTGAACTTGATTTCTACATCCAAATCGACGGTTCCGGCTGTTTCCAGATACACGTCAGAGATCGGGTGTGTATGGTAGGAATAGCGGCGCAGCATGCGTTTTTTGCTGGTGGCACTCGTTCCATCCAGATGAACTAGCCCCAGATTGGTGAAGCAATACTCGTCGGACTTTGATTTGATCAAAAAATAAATTTTCTCATTGTCCTCGTGCATGATGTAATCATCAGCATCCACCTTGTCGTAATCTGCTGGTTTTACCACGATTCCCACATTGCTCAAGCCAAGCGCGTCTGCCGCAAGCTTTCCAAACATAATGAAACAGCTCCCCTCGATATGTACGGTCTAACCTTATCCATTTATACGTGCGTGGGGAGACTTAGTTGCAAACAACTACTGCGCTTCACCCAGTTTTTTGAGGAGGCCTGCAAGAACATCAAAATCAAATTCTTTTCCGTTCCGTATTTTGATGGTCTTCCGGTCAGCATGATCAGACTTCTCAAAAAAGCCAGCTGGAGCATCCAGATTCGCCGCTTGAAACAGCGTCACATGAATCCAATCCTTTGCCGGAAAATACACACATGTCTGCTTGCCCTGAATGGAATAAAAGGCTTGTTTATACTTCACCTGCTCTTCTACATTCGGGATATTTTCATGGATGAGCTGGCGAATCCGATTGCAAACTTCTACCTGAGATTCATTGGTTATGTTTTGGATATAATCCGTTACTTGCTGATTCATGAATAGTCCTCCGCTTCCCAAAAGTGATGGTGCTTCTAGTCTTTATGATAATCGACAGATGCAATAGGAGGCTTCTTCTCGATTGCTATTCTATTGATTACAGCCAGGTCGTCTTTTCTTCCGCCGCCACCCGACTCGTCTCAGGCGCATCTGCCTCGGGATAACCAATGAACAGCGTGCCCACGACCTTTTTATTTTCAGGCGATCCGAGTAATTGCAGCAAGCGCTCGTCGCGAACCAAGCCGACTCCTCTTGTGCGCCATACCATGCCAAGTCCGAGTTCCTTCGCTGCCAGCCACATGGAGTGAATCGCGCAGCAAACCGCGTACTCATTATCCTCTGAAGATGCTTCATCTCCTGGGATCACATCAGCAGTCGCGACAATGACGAGCGGTGTTTTTTCCAGGACGGCCAAGGAATCCTGCACGAGATTCGGCTTGGTCGGAAAACGCTCCAGCAAAAATTCCTTCGCGATTTCCTCGAACCGCAGCTTTGCTTCTCCTCTGATCACGTAAAAATGCCACGGCTGACGCAAGCGGTCATTCGGCGCTAACACTGCGCAATCTAGCAGCGCTTGGATTTTTTCTGTTTCTACTTCTTTTGGAATATAGTTACGCACGGCTCTTCTGCTTTTGAGTGCCTCTAGTACGGACATATTGGTTCCTCCTCGGGTGTACCATTTTCTTACTGATCCCACTCATTATATAAGAGCTTGTCATGATCGTATAGGTATCCATCAACGGGAATGAATCGCCAAATGTGCTTGGTGTTCATCTTCTTTCGCCACGTAGATGTCATACTGCTTATGGTCTTGTTCTTGGGGCAACATCCCCATGTCTCCCCCTAAATGACGAACTGCTTGAGAGTGACTGCGTGTCCGAAAACGAATGCCATGAGCACTTAGCTTGTTTACCACGCGGATGTATTCTTCATGACCAAACGCGGTGTGTATCAAGCACTTGTACTTGGAAAAAAGGGTGAAAAAAAAGTCTATCATCCGCTCCACTCGCCTTCCTTTTTGTAGTATATTCCAATTATTGCGGAAAAGAGAGGGGCTTTCTACTATGAATCGAAAGAAAGTATTCACAGGTTCACCTTGGGAACCGGTTGTAGGCTATTGTCGCGCAATCCGAATCGGCGACCGGATTGAAGTGGAAGCCATTATTTAGCATGCTGGTTAGTTGGAAGCGGACCGACGACTTTTCTTGTCGATCCGCTTTTTGCTTTTTCTACGATTGTGCAAGCTCCTCAGGAATATCAAGACCTGCCTTTTCCGCTTCTTCGATGTGCTTTTTCACCAGGAGCTCGTCCGTAAATTGTTCTTCATTCCGGTAAATCTTTGCCAGTTCGAGATGCGCATGCGGGTAGTCTCTTTCCAAAGCAGCGTGAAAATAAGTGATAGCGGCGTCGATATTTTTGGCTGTACCGTAGCCATTATAGTAGAAGATCCCCAAATTATAGGCACTGATATCGCCGCCTCCTTCGTAATCTTGGTGATAATAATGCAGCGCCTTTTCGTAGTTTGCTTTTGAATCGTGAAGATAGCCAAGCCAACCATAAACCGGCGAGCCCAATAACTCCCCCTGCTCATAATGCCAGAGGGCCTTGTCCAAATCTTGCGGCACCAGTTCTCCGTCATAATAGATGGCCCCCAAATTGTTGTGAGCCAGTGCATGACCGTGTTCTGCCGCCTTGCCCATCCAGTACATTGCCTGATCGGCATCAGCTTCCGTGCCTACCCCGTGTCGATAGCAACAGCCTAATCCATTCATAGCATGGTGGTTGCCTGCCGCAGCCCCTAATTCATACCAGTAAAAAGCTTTATCAGCATCCTCGAAGCCTTCTAGACTGTAATACATATGCGCTAGGTTGTTCATGGATGGGGCATAGCCCTTTTTAGCAGCAAGCGTATCGTACAGAATGGCTTTCTCATAATCACCTGCTTCATACGCTTCCATGCCCAGATTGTACAACGTTTCTACTGGCGTGTACTGATCTACACTGTCAACATCCGATTGCTCCCCTTTGGCATAGGCCAGCAGTCGCTTGCGAACCTCAGCATCAAAATAATAGCTGGAATAACGATCTTCTACATCCTCCAGAACGAGCGTTTTCTCTGCCCTCGACAGCCCGTACTCGCTTACTACATAAACGTCGTGACCCTTGAAGGCATAAGCAAAACCCCCGACAAATGCCTTTTTCACCACCAAATCGAATTCAAAATCACTCCATCGCTTTTCCGGCGATAAGGCAATGCTCCATAATCCATTTTTCTTCAAAGCATACGCATCCTGATGCAGCCGAAAAATATTCTCATAATCGTCTAAGGGGAATAACCATGCTGGCTGATCGGCATCTCCATAAAAAACGCCTAGCTTTCCATCTTTTTTGGCCAGCACCTGATTGCCCTGCCTTGTCTCCGTATAATCCTGCAAATCAATCAGTTCATCGTATTCATACGGCAACAGAAGGCTCTCCTGCTGCTTGCCATAAGCGGCGTACCTCTTTCCCTTGCGTAGAACAAGTAGATTCGGAAAATGGGTTTGCCGATTCAATTTATCGAAGCCGGATGCGCCGACAGCGCCGTCTCTTTTGTACAAGGTGCTATGACGTGCATCCTTGTGTGGTTTGACGAGGATAAGCCCTTCGTCGATCTGTTCCACCGCCGCCAGAGGGAATTCCCCGATGTATTTCCAATATTCGTTAAAGATTTTCTGATTTTTCCTGCCTTTAACCGCTGTATGGTAAAATCCGTCCCCACACTTGAAAGCTTCTTCATGCTCAAAATCTATCGTTACAAAACCAGCTTCCCCCAGCACGCCCCATTTTCCGTCTTTCTTTGCCGTATAAAATCGTTGGTAATCGAGCGGTTCCAATTCTTCATAGTCGGTAGGGACAATTGTTTTGCCTTCCAGATTGATCAGACCATATCGATCGTTTCGTTTGACAATGGCACCAGCAGAGCCGTATTCAAAATCGTAGGCATCCTCCCACTCCAATGGAATGACAATTCTCCCGGATTTATGTACATAGCCGTATTTACCATCTCGGGCGACCACAGCGAGATCTTCGGAAGCGAAATCGTAAAAGGCATCGAACTGAGGAGCGAGCAATACGTTTCCCTCTGCGTCTTTTAGACCAAGCAAGCCAGCTTCCTCAAAAATCTCCACGTCGGAATGCTCTTCATAAGGCTGCCAGATGTGTCCCCAGCCGTATTGGTAGTCCTCATAATTGAGCAGCTCGGAAAAAGAACGAAAGCCTGGGTTCACGTCCATCAATTCGGAGTAGTTCAGCAATGAGATGTCATCGTTGTCCATTGCCTTTGTCATGATCTCGTTGTTATGGGCAATATTGGCGCGCAAAATTTCCGCCTGCTCGTCATGAGGGATGTCATCCATATTGAATACATCCCAGGCATCGATGTGAAAATACGGAAGCGTTCGTTTTTCCAGATAGCTCAAAAGCTGATTTCTCGCATATAAAAATGCTTCTTTGTTACGGATTAGCCCTTCCTGTCTCTCCAGAAAATCGTAGAATCGCTTCACGTTTTCGATGCCTGTCTGCGCGTCGTAATAGAGTCCGGAATTGTCCGGCTCGGTATGGTTGTTGTAATTGTTTCCGGCGATTGAACCACCTTCTATGAAGAGCGGCTGCAAGAGTAGTGGGACCTCATAGCCCCATTCTACCATCATCGTGTCGTTGTCTTGCGCTTGAGAGGGCTCACTGACGTTATATACATAGACTCTGTGTGACATGTCTTCTCTCCCTTTGATTTCCAATTGCACTTGATCACATTGTAAGCAAATCTAGCAGGGCAAAACAATCCGACTGATGTTCTATCCAACGAAAAAGGCTGACAAGCAAAAATCATGCTGGTCAGCCCTTTCTACTTTTTAGATTACAGGTCAATGAGAGGAATACTCCCACCCACACTAACCGGCTCGATCGCCTTGCCCGCTGACCGCACCAAAGTAAAGTACTCATAGCAGCCAATGACACCAAAGTCCCCATCGATCACACCCGGATAAGCGCGATTCACGGAATACTCCTGACTCAAGTGAGCCTTCAGCGCCTCTCCTTTTTGTTTCCGATAGCCCGAAATATCGACCTTGCCTGTAATCGGAACTGCTGGCTTTGGACCATGATCCGGGCAATGATCGTAGTAGTGCGGGATCGAAACATAGTACAGATCAGGATATTCTGCGGGAGTCAAGCTCGCTTCCGCTTGTTCGACCGCTCGCGTCGTCGCCTCGCACGTGACGATATGATCGGGATGACCCGTTACCCCGTCCGGCGGAAACGTCACGACGACATGGGGCTTCCATTCCAATATCGCTTCCCGAATCTTACCCACCAGCTCATCCAGATCGGCATTTTGCAAGGAACCATCCGGGTACCGGAACAAGTCAAGACGACTGATTCCGAGCACTTCCGCCGCTGTTTTCAGCTCTAGCTCTCGATGTTTTGCCAGCTTTTCTCGGCAATTGATATCGAATGGACCACTGCGTCCTTTGCAGCCGGAGGTAATGCACAAATAGCACGTTTCATGTCCGGCGTCCTTGCACTTTGCCAACGTTCCCCCGCAGGCAAAAGACTCATCGTCCGGATGGGGAAAGACAACCATTACTTTTTTCATTTCTTGCACCTCACCTGCCGCCCGATTGGCGTTCTAAATAAGCCAATCCTTTTGCTATGACACCGTAAATCGGATCGTTTTGTGCATTTTCGATGACGACCTGCGAAGCGTACTCTCGGACGCGCTCTACGACGATCTCTCGCACGCGATCATCGTTTTGCAAAACGCCCCCCTGCATGATCATCTGAAACGGCTTGGCTTTCATTTGCAACGTATCAATGACAGCCCGAGCAGCATCGAAAAGCTCTTCGCCTGCGACCTGCAAAATAGCTGCTGCCACCTTATCTCCGGCAAGTGCCGCTTGACTGACCAACGGCGACAGCTCTCCTACCTTCTCTACGGAATAATGCTCACTGTACGTCCAGTTAAACAATTCATCTACGCGTCCCAGTCCAACGTGCGGGAGAAGCAGCTCCTTCAATACGGTCGGCTCGCCACGGCCATCCGCTGCTTTTAATACAGCCATAATCGCTTGCTTGCCGATCCAGTAGCCGCTACCCTCGTCACCGACCCGATGCCCCCAGCCTCCTGCTCGCGCCGTTTCCTGTTCATCGTTTACACCAAAGGCAATCGAACCTGTCCCTGCGATGACCAGAATGCCGGGTTTGCCTCCGGTCGCACCGAGCAATGCCGCAAATCCGTCGTTTTCCACAATCAAGTGCTGGACGCGAATATCGAGCTGGTTCAGTACCTTGCTCACCATCCGCGAGATTACCTGTCGATCATACGCTGTGTCCAGGCCAGCGATCCCGAACACCGCGCACTCGATTTCCCATTCGATTGGTCCATCCAGTGTCGAAGTGCCGCTCATAAAAGGGGCAACTGTTTGACGAGCGATCGCATCGTCCAGAGCTTGGCTGATCGCGGCAACCAACTCACGAGCTGCCGCTTCCTCCCCGATCCCTTGATAATTGCATGAACCGGAGCGTCCTGCACCGATTTCATTTCTGGAGCGGTCCACCAGTACCGCCAGACACTTGGTGCCCCCTCCGTCCACTGCCAGAAGAGGTATTCGCACCACTGCCATTACCCCACACTCCATTCAGCTGTCATCTGATCAAGCCCTTTCATCATATTCGCATTCGCCTGCTTCTTCTGTGCCAGCCATTCTGTTTCCTGCTGGAGAACCGCTTGGCGAACGGCGATCATGCGCTTCATTTCCTCTGGATTTGGTCCACCTGGAAGCTTGCGGATCATTACGAAATGAACAGGGTCAAGCGCCAGTCTGAGCTCTTCTGCTGTGAGCGACAGCTCCCGCCCGATTACTTCCACGGCTGCACGGTTTACCAGCTCCAAGCTGATTTGGTTTGCAGCGAGTTGCTCGCTCATCGCTTCTTTTACCACACGACTCACGATGTGATGAGATTTGCGGAACGAAAGTTGATCCGTGCGCACCAATGTATCCGCCAGCTCTGTGACGGTCGCAAAGCTGCCCTTTGCCCGCTCCAAGAGGACGTCCTTGTTCACTTCCATCGTACCCACAACACTCGCCATCAAGCGATACATCTGCTCGAGTACTCCCATGCTCCGCCACGCGTACGGCTGCATGTCATCCTCGGTATCCACGATATCGCCAAAAGGCGTATTGTGCATCATCGTAAGCACTGTCGTCGCATTGCCTGCTGCACTGGACAACAGAGAGCGCATATGTTCAAAGGAAACCGGATTGCGCTTTTGCGGCATGATGGAGCTGATCTGCACGTATGGACTCGCGACTTTTAACCCCGCGAATTCCTGTGTGCACCACAGTAGCATATCTTGAACCGTACGCCCCAAATTAATCGCTGCCAATTGTACGGCTGTCGCTACTTCCCCCAAATAATCAGCGCCGCAGACTGCATCATAGGAATTTTCCACCAGCTCATCGAATCCAAGCAATTCGCGCATCCGCTCCCGGCTGATCGCAAAGCCAGAAGTCGTCAAGGCCGCTGCCCCCATCGGTGAGCGATTGACTGTGTGATAGGCTTGGATCAGTCGTTTGATATCACGGCTGAGCATGTCAGTAGCCGCCATGATGTAATGCGCCATTGTCGTCGGCTGTGCCTGCTGTGTGTGCGTGTAGCCAATCATGATCGTATCCACATGCTCATTTGCAAAGAGGAGCAAATGCTCTTTCAGATAGAGGGCAGAAGCCAAGGTCACCAACAATTTTTCACGCAGCACCATGCGGTAAATGGTAATCCCCATGTCGTTGCGGCTGCGAGCCAGATGCAGATTTCCTGCCACATCAGGAGCCAGTTCCAGCAAACGGCTCTCTACCTGAAAGAACAAATCTTCAAACTGTCCGGTGTAATGCGATTGGCGCAGCTCTTCCATTTCGATCCCACACAGTGCACCAGCAATTCTTTTGGCCTCATCGTCAGTGAGCAATTCTTGTTCACGAAGCATGATCAAATGTGCCTTGTTGATCGCCATCATCGGATGCAGCAAATGGTGCTTCGCTTCATTGAATGCAGGCTCCAAAACCGCCTCCACGTATGTCTTGCCAGGGAAACTGGCTCCCTCCTGTTGAAAAATTCGATCTCTGTAATTCATCTTTCTTGCATCTCCTTCCTACCCATTCGTATGCTGCTTCTATTTTTGCGTCTGATCTTCTTTTAGGAGGGGGGCGACCGCCGAACGATCGCCTTCCCTTCTACTATGATTACTGCTGTGGGCTGATCATGTTGACAAACAATCGGATCGCACCCGGTACGAGTGACGGAATTTCGCGATACCACACGAGCGAGCTGTAGGTATACGTTCCTTTTCCATACTTGGCGGTGAGGTACGTACCCGTAAATTCCTTCTCGCCTTCATCTCCATTGGAGATTAGCTCTGTGTATTCCTTGCCCCACTCGGAAGGATTGTAAGCGGAACGATCCTGAATCCAGTTGTCCCAATCTTCCTCCGTGATTTTGTTTGGCGAATGGAATAATGCATGATCAGGCGCCAATACTGTTACCTTGGATTTTTCGTCTGTGACACGCCATTGAATCAGCGGAGCACCGATTTTGATCGGATAAGGAGCCAGCTCTGGCTTCCATTTATCCTCTGGCTTGTGGTATTGCACGACCAGATTTCCGCCGTTTTCCACGTATTTCAACAAGCGTGCATTTGAAGGAATCAACTCAGGTCGGAAACCATAAGCGCGTATGCCCAGCACGATCGTATCGTATTGATCCAAATCGCCAGACTCGATGTCTTTTGCCGACAAATTGGTCACATTGACCCCCAATTGGGACAAATACTGATCGATATTGTCAAAGCCACTGGATACGTAACCGACCTTCAATCCTTCCGGCACCTTCAGGTCAAATGCCTGGATCGCAAGCGTCGCTGGTTGAACAAAGTAAGTCGTGCCGATATGCGGGTAACGGATGACTTGGGCGCCGTGTCGACTCTCTTTACCATTGCCAGATGCTACTGCTGTCACCGTATACTTATTCGGTTGGACCGAAGCATCTGCTTTGACTGTAAAGGCAACCGACTTCGTTTCTCCCTTGGCCTCAAAGGCGAGCGGTGCTGCTTGTGGTTCTACACTCCAGCCTTTTGGCACATCGAGAGTAATGGTTGTTTTCGCTGCACCTGGATTGTAGTTTTTCACCGTAACCTTGACCGGGATTGGCTCCTCTGGCTTCTGCGTATTCAAAACCGTCGCATTTGGACTCAGCACCATAGAAAAAGATGGAAGAACTGCAATGGCATCTGCTGGTGTCACATGGCTAATCGCCGTCGAGCCTGCGAAGCTGTAGCTGACATCTGCCGTAATGGCTGGAGCGGCATACGGTTGGAACAAAGCGGCATCAGAAGGAACCGTAACATCAAATGTCGTTTTCACCGTCTGATTGTAGCCGAGCGATGAGAAGCTGGTGGGCGATTGCGGCTTGGCTTGCCAGCCTTTTGGTACATTCAGCGCGAGATTGATCTTCCCGACTTTTGCTTGGCCGCCGTTGTAAGCCGTAACCGTTACTTTTGTCGTTTGGCCTGCTACCAGCTCAGTTGTCTCAGGCTTAACCTTGGTTACGAGCGAGAGCGCTTCGGCACTAGCCTTGTTCAACTGGGATTTCTTCACTCCCAAACGATGGCGCAAGTCTGTTTTCGTGTCAGTTGGCAAGGAGGACGCTTCGACTACTGCCGTCGCTTTTTCCACATCCGCCAGCATTTCATGTGCTTCCTTGGCTACTGAGGCAAAGCTTGGGTACGCAGCAATGACTTCTGCGGCATCCTTTTGCAGCTTTTTCAGTTCACCCGCGACTTTTTCCCCGCCAGACTGTCTGGCAACTTCCTTGGCTAAATCGTCAAACGAATAGGCAATTCCCGTAAAAAAGTCCGCTTCCTTGTCTTTTGTCTCTACGATGGATTGATCGAGCTTGTAATAATTGAAGCTTGGCCCTTCGTCATAGTGACGTCCCATCCCCTGGCTCTTGTGCATAAAACGGGATTCTTCGCCGAGTTGGACGTAAGAGGCACCATAAATTTCGTCATAGTCGCCAACAGGCACCTTGACCGAGTAATCCTTTTCCTTTGCAGGCAGATACAGCTTCTTCACCTGCCAAGGAGCCAAGCCTTCCTTTGCATGCTGCGGAAAAACGTTTGGATCTGCGGCATCCTTAAATGCCCGTACCGTAATAACATTAATCGCGCGATGATGACCGTGAGTCGAAGGTTCGTTCAAAAATGCGGGAATCACGACATCGGGTCTCAGTGTCCGGATACGGCGGATGAGCTTTTCGTACGCGACATCCTCGCCCCATTTTTGAAGAGTTTCATCCGGACTTTTGGAAAAGCCGAAGTCAAAAATAGGGTCATCAATTTTTTCACTGAGGTTCTCCAGATGGATGTTCGTGATTTTGGAAGCTTCCTGCAATTCGCGGGTACGAATGATCCCCAGCGCATTACCCAGCTCGCTGCCTATCTCGTTCTGTCCTCCCTCGCCTCGGTTCGCAATGACACTGGATGTATCCACCCCTTTGCCAAGCGACAAATACGCGAGCATCGAACTGTGCTCATCGTCCGGATGCGCTCCGGTGTTCATCGCACTGGCAATCGTAGTGAGCGGCTTGATGGCTTTCCACAGGTCGACAACCCCGCGGTCTGCATGGGCAGTCTCGGGTGCTACCGGCATAATCAGACTCGTGGCTAGCACCGCTGCAGTCGTAATCGTGTACAGCTTGGCAAGTTTCCCCTTACTCAATGAACGTTCCTCCATTCCATTTTCAGATTGATGTCTATATCAATCATGGCGGTCTGTACGTTTGCATTTCATTGATGTAGCCATGGATCGACCCACGGTTGGCCCGGAGTGGATGGGGCATTACTGCTTCTGACTGATCATGTTGACGAACAAACGAAAAGCGCCAGGGACTAGCTGTGGAATCTCGCGGAACCAGGCAAGCGAGCTGTAGGTGTACGTCCCTTTTCCATAGTGCGCCGTGAGGAAAATGCCGCGAAACTCCGGTTCTCCCGGATCACTTGTCGCAATCAGCTCGGTATACTCGCTTCCCCAGCGTGAGGGATTGTAGATGGATCTCTCCTGCACCCATCCATCCCAGTCTGCTTGGGTGATCACGTTTGGCTCCTGGAACACCGGATGGTCAGGGGCCAGCATACGGACGTCTGATTGCTCATTGGTCACCCGCCAATCGATCAGCGACTCGCCGATAAAAATAGGGTAAGGTGCCAAGTGCGGCTTCCATTTGTCCTCCGGCTTGTGATATTGAACGACGAGATTTCCGCCGTTTTCTACATAGTGCAAAAGACGCTGGTTGCTCTCGATTAATTCGCGGCGGAATCCGTATGCGCGAATGCCGAGAACAATCGTGTCGTAGCGGGACAAATCGCCCGATTGTATTTCGTTTGCGTCAAGATTGAGGCAATTCACCCCAACCGCGCGCAAGTATTTATCCATATTGTCAAAGCCGCTGGATACATAGCCGATTCGCTGATTTTTCGGGATGGCCAAGTCAAAGGCTTGAACAGTCAGCGTAGCAGGTCGGATGAAATACGTGCGGCCGACATGCGGGTATTCAATGACCTGCACATCCTGCGCGATCTCTGTCACACCGTCTGTCCCCGCGACCGTAGCGCTGATCTGATATTTGCCATTCTTCACTTGCGGCGTGGTATGAACCGTAAACGCAATCGTTTTCGTCTCGCTGCGGAAAGAAAACGGGACATCGACATAGGCTGGCTCCGCTGTCCAGCCTGCCGGGACAACGAGAGCGACCTTAGCTGTAGAGCTTCCCGGACGGTACTGTTTCAGTGTTACCTTAACCGGGATCGCCTCATCCGTATGCAGCGTGTTTCGCACCACATCTGACGGTGTCAGCGTGACGGCATACGGCGGAAGCACAGCTACACGGCTATCCGGCTCCACACGAATCGTACTGGCTGTATCAAAGGCGAAATAGAGCACCTCGACATCGAGCACGGACGGCTTGTAAGGATGGAACAGCTCCGTCTGTGCAGGAATCGATACCTCAAATACGGTGCACACCGTCTGATTGTAAGCAAGTCGTGGAAACGCAGTTGGCGTGAGTGGTTTCGCCGTCCATCCAGCGGGGACACGCATTCGCAGCTGCACATGCTCAACCTCAAGCGAGCCGCCGTTGTAAGCCGTTACGGTGACGGTTGTCGTCTGACCTGCCACCCACTCGCCCGTCTCCGGTTTGATTTTCACGACCAAAGACAGAGCCTCGGCACTGGCACGGTTTAGCTGCGCTTCCTTGAGTCCTAGCCGATACATCAAATCAATCTTTATTTCTTCATCGAGTGGAGCCTTGCATACTTCTTGTTGTGCAGACGCAAGCAAGGCCTTCATGCGGTGAACCCTTTGTGCCACCTCAGCAAAACGCGGGTAGGCATTCAAAATATCTGTAGCCGCATCGTGCATACGGTGAAGCAATTCGGCTAGTTCTTGCCCGCCTTTTGCAGCGATGCTCTGCGCCAGATCAGTAAAACTGAAGGGCAGTCCGAAAAAAAAGTCGCGCTCTTTTTCCGGTGCCGGGGAAACAGATGCATCCAAGCGGTAGTAATTGTAGGTCGGGCCTTCGTCGTAATGAACACCCATGCCCTGTGTCTTATGCATAAACCTCGATCGCTCACCAAGCTGGACATAGGATGAGCCGTAGATTTGGTCGTATTCCCCCACGGGTACAGCCACGTGATAATCATCGTTGTCCATGATAGGCAAATACAGCTTTTTTATTTGCCACGGCAAAAGTCCAGCCTGCCTGTGCGCAGGAAAGATCTGTGGATCGGCTGCTTCGTGGAAAGCTCGCTGTGTCAGTAACGTAATCGCCCGGTGATGTCCGTGTGTCGTCGGTTCATTTTCAAAGCAAGCGATGACGACATCGGGGCGCAGCTCCCTGATTTTTCGAATCAATCGCTCGTACACGACCTCTTCGCCCCATTTGCGGAAGGTTTCTTCGGCGCATTTGGAGAACCCGAAATCATGGATGGGATCATCCAGCTCTTCGCTTAAGATGCCAAGCGTCACATTGCCGAGAGATGAGGCTTCTTCCAGTTCGCGCGTGCGGATAATCCCAAGCGCGGTACCTTGCTCGCAGCCGATTTCGTTTTGGCCGCCTTCCCCTCTTGTCGCGATCACACTCGTGGTATACACGCCTCTCCCCAGCGCCAAGTATGCGAGCATGGCACTGTGCTCATCGTCTGGATGGGCACCTGTGTTCATGGCACTGGCAATGGTAGCGAGCGGCTTAATCGCTTTCCACAGATCGAGCAGTCCGTGTTCCCCCTGCATGGTACGAAGAGATGCGGGAATGGGTGGGCAGGGCAATTTAGTCGGCTGCACCATCGGTGATTTCTTGTCCATCGATTCACTGACATCCACGTGAAACTCCTCCTTTTTCACGAAGGCATCCAGCTTTATACGGCAGTTCCCGCTTTATCTCCGGTCAGTTTTCTGGAGATGAACAACACGATGATGATGACCACGATTTGCAAGACACCATAGGCGCAAGCGGTGCCAAATTCATTGCTGTACATGCGTTGGAATACCGCGACAGACAATGGCGTTGTCTTCGGTGTGAAGATCAGAATCGAAGCCACGAACTCCCCGATACACTGAACGAATGCCAAGAGCGTACCTGCGAGAATTCCACCCCAAGCCATCGGGAACACGACACGTCTGAAGCTATACCACCAGGAAGCACCCAGATTCCGCGCAGCCTCCTCGACAGATGGGTCCATCTGCATCAAAGTCGCATTGGTAGAACGAAACACAAGTGGTAGATGTCGGACAAAATACGCCAACGGGATAATCCAGAATGTTCCGATCAAAACCTGACCAAAGCTGAATGCATTCGGCTCACTGAACGCTGCAATCAGGTTGATCGCCACAACTGTCCCTGGTAATGCCCATGGCAGCATGATCAACACATCAAGAAGCGTTTTCCCGCGAAACTTGAGGCGAACCATGGCATAAGCCGCAGCTACACCGAAAATGACGATCCCGATTACCGCAATAGCAGACAACTGCAAGCTGTTGAGAATCGGACGCCATGTTTTGCTATCCGTGAACAAATCCATGTAATGCGACAAGGTATACTCCGGAGGTAATATTTGCACCGTCCAGGTACCATCCACCGAGAAGGAGATAAGTACCAATACGAGAATTGGCAGCATCAGAATGACTGTACCGATAAACGACAGCACAATCGTGGTGTAGCGTCCTGCTTTGCTCTTGATCTCGGTACGGTGCACGCTGACCCCTTTGCTCAAATTCTGGTAGTTGCGCGCGCCTTGGTACCAACGCATGATCAAAAGAAAAGCCACGGAAACAATCGAAAGAATCGTAGACTGTGTCGCAGCCATGTCCAAATCTCCATTGGTGCGAGACAGATAGATTTGCATCGTCATTGTCCGGTCAATTCCGAAAATGAGTGGCGCCGTATAAGAAGCCATCGAAATCATGAAAACCAACAGAGAAGACGCGACCATGGCTGGCGTAAGCATCGGCAAAATAATGCGCCGCCAAACGGTAAAGCGATTCGCTCCAAGACTGGCTGCCGCCTCTTCCAAGGACGGGTCGAGTCCCTTGATTGCTGCTGTAGCTGTCATGAAGAAGTAGGTGTACATCGTAAACGTATGAACGATGACCACACCCCAAATTCCTTTTAACGAGAAAGGAACCTGGGCAAGCCCGAACAGCTCTTTGATCGCCCGTGGAATGATTCCACTCTCTCCGTACAAAAAGGTAAACGAGAGAACGCCAATGAGTGGAGGCAACGCCATCGGAACCAAAGCCAGAACAGAAAGGATTTTTCGTCCAGGAAAATCATAGCGTTCCAATAAAAACGCCATCGCGACGCCAACGATTCCGCATGTAATGACACTCAGAACCGATATGTAGATACTGTTCCACAACGCTTCCAGGTTGGCCGTATGCTCTAGGCTGAAGAAGCGAATATAGTTTTTCCACGTAATTTCTTCATCGATTTTGATACTCGCAACGAACGTTTCGAACAATGGATAAACGACATAAGCCAACAATATTAAAAAGAGTGGCGCTACCAGCACGTAGACGAAGGCGGGTGAAGCGGTGATGGACTTTCGTCTGGCTGCTGTCGGCGCTTGCTGCAACTCTGCTCTCAAAAGCTTCTTCCCCCTTATCCGGCAAAATAAATGCTCTCTTTCGGTATATGTAGGCCGATGGCATCGCCGCGCTGTTTAATCGGTCGTCCCAGGTTGATCGACATGCTGCGCAGGCTCTCCGTTCCTACCTCTGTGACGTAATTGACACACGCCCCTGTAAATTCAGACATGACAACAGAGCCTGTCACTACATTTTGTCCCTCGTTGCCTGTACTCTCCAGGACGGATTCAGGACGGATCGACATTGTCACCTTCTCCCCAACTGACAGCTGTGCACGTGGAGAAGCGTTTTTCTTAAATCCGCTGAGCATTTGTCCAGAAGCCGTGCGAACCAGCACTTCGTCGCCATCAAACCCTGTAACTGTCCCTTCCCACAGATTCGTCTCGCCGATAAAAGAAGCGACAAAACGGTTTACAGGACGATGATAAATCTCATGCGGTGTGCCTATCTGCTGCACCTCTCCGCTCTGCATGACCATAATCCGGTCTGACATCGACATCGCTTCCGCCTGATCGTGCGTAACGTAAATCGTCGTAATCCCCAACTCCAGCTGGAGTCTCTTGATCTCAAAACGCGTCTCTTCGCGAAGCTTCGCATCCAGATTGGACAGCGGCTCATCCAACAGCAGAATCTGCGGCTCGATGACCAGCGCCCGTGCCAGTGCTACCCGTTGCTGTTGTCCCCCAGAAAGCTGATCAATGCGGCGTTCACCATAGCCTTCCAGACGGACCAGCTTCATGATCCGTTCTACGCGCTCTTTTGCATCTGTTTTGTTCACTTTCCGAACCTGCAAACCAAACGCGATATTTTCAAAAACAGTCATGTGCGGGAACAACGCGTAGTTTTGGAATACCATCCCGGTATTGCGCTTATGGGGAGGAAGAGATGTAACCTCCTGTGATCCAAAGCGGATATGGCCATCCGTTGGATAATAAAAGCCGGCAATCATGCGCAGAGTAGTCGTTTTGCCGCAGCCACTCGGACCGAGAAAAGTAAAAAACTCTCCTGATTCGATATGAATGTGAACATCTTCGACCCCTTTTGCTTGGCCAAACCTTTTGTGAACGTGATCAAGTGTTACGCTGCTCATCGGGTTGTGTTTCCTCCTTCATCGCAAGTCATTTCAAGCTGCGTCCGTTTTCAAACAACTTCTATAAGTGACTAGACGGAAAGGACAACGCCTTCCCGCCTAGCTGCTTGAAAAAAAACTTCCTTACTTCTTGCCTTTACCCTTGATGTTTTCATCCCAATGCTGCATCCACTCTTTTTCTTTTGCAGCCATGACAGCCCAATCGAGTTCCATTGGCTTCAGCTCGAGATTTTTCATGAAGTCTGGCAAATCGTCCTTGCTGATGTCCGTACGAGATGGGAACTGGAAGCGCTCCTTCGCCAATTGGGCAGCCATTTCAGGACTCATCAAGAATTCCATAAACTTTTTCGCTGCGTCCTGGTTTTTCGCGCCTTTTACCAGAGCCACGCCGTCTACGAGAATTGGTGCCCCGCTCTTCGGATAAATGAAGTCATACGGATGGTTGTTCTTTTTGCTTTGGATCAGAACGTCTTGGAGGTTCCACAAGGAGATGACGCCCTCTTGACGATCCAGCTTCAAATACAGGTTTGTCGGGTCTTGCGTGTACTCTTTTGTATTGGCATCGAGCTTGGTCAGCCATTCATAACCTTTTTCAGGAGTATCCGCCCCTTGACGGAAGATCATTGCAGAATAAATGGTACGCATCGTGCCGGATGGCAGTACGTTTCGGATAACGATCTTGTCTTTGAATTTCGGATCGATCAATTCGTCCCAATCTTGCGGCGCTTCTTCTGGCTTCAGCACCTGCGAGTTGTACATGATAACCTCTGGCAAAAGCATTTCGCCGTACCAGCGATCTTGAGGATCTTTGTACAAATCTGGAACCTTGTCTGCAAAAGTCGGCTTGTAAGGCTCCAGCAGATCTTCATTGGCTGCTGTCGCTAGAGCAGATTGGGTACCACCCCACCAGAAGTCAGCCTGCGGGTTCGCCTTCTCTGCACGAACGCGCTCCAAAATTTGTTGGGCACCCATCTCGAGTGTTTCCACTTCAATGTTCGGGTACTTTTCTTTGAATTTTGGCAATACGATTTCAAAAATGTTTTTGTCCCGTCCGGTGTAAATCACCAGTCTTTGTGGATCACCCGATGAATCAGCAGGTTGAGCAGCCGTGCCTGATTGGCCGCCTGCGTTGTTGTCCGCAGGCTTTGCTTCCTGTCCTCCACTGCCGCACGCAGCCACAGTCAGAGCCAAGGAACTGACAAATACGCCCTTCATCCATGTTTTCAGCTTGCTAGTTGTCTTTTTCAAAACGAACTCCCCCTCTTGTTCTTCTCACTCTTTGTCAAGCAGTCGTGTGAAAGGAAACGCTTCCAAAACACTATGGACAGCACCAATCAAACCAGCTCGCTCCCCCAGACTCGCTTTTTCAAGATTAGGCACCTCGGGCACCCATTCTCTCAGCCATTCGTGAATTTGCTTCACCCCTTCACCATCGACGTGGACCATCTCCCCGCTCAGGATCAATATTTCCGGGTTCAAAATACTGATGATGTTCGCCATTCCGTACGCCCAATGTCGATACACATCTGCAAGAAGCTCTTTTGCTTCTGCATTTTGTTTGGCGTGCCGGATCAGCTCTTCTATGACACTCGACCCTTCCTGAAGGTCAGAGAGAAATCCCTTAGCCTGCTCTTGGATACCCGGAATCGAATAATGCGTCTCAAACACGCCTGACGCGCCATTCGGGCGATTATGTACCGGGCCGATCATCATGAAGCCGATTTCTCCTGCTGCCTCACGACTCCCCCGATAAAACTGTCCATCCAAAATGATCCCGGCCCCAATCCCCGTTCCTACATACATGTAGACGACGTTGGTATGGCCGACCCCTGCTCCACGGACATACTCGCCCAGTGTCATCATATTCACGTCATTGTCGATAATGACGGGCAGTCCGAGTCGCGCTTCGATGGTCTGCTGAATCGGTGAACCCATCCATCCTGTGCTGGGCGAAAAGCTGACGGTTCCACTGCCACGCTGTGTGACTCCCTGCAAACCGACGCCCATTCCGAGTAGACGCTCTCGCGGGATGCCGCTTTCACGCAGCAAGCGATCCAGTCCGGCTGCCAAATCTTCGATGACGGTTTCGCCATTCGCTGGTTGTGCCAGCCGTTTGCGATAGCGAGCCAAGAACTCACCTTTCATATCTGCGATGGCCATGTCGAGGGTAGATCCTTCAAAAATCGCGCCTGCAATGGCGTACGCCTGATAGTTGTACTCCAACAAAATCGGCTTTCGGCCGCCTTTGGAATCGCCCATTCCTACTTCTTGTAGGAGTCCTTCCTGGATCATTTCATCTACAAGGGCGGAAACACATGGACGGCTGAGATGTGTCTGCTTGGAGATATCTGCACGGGAAATTTGCCCGTGCAAGACGACTTGTTGCAATACTTCTTCTTTATTCAGTTTTTTCACGAGTTTGCTATTACCTGTTTTTTTGGGAGCTTGCACGCTTCTTCGATCACCGCCACACAGTTAGTTAACATTACTAACAAAGATAACCAAATTATAGACACGACGACCACTAATAGTCAAACAATTTACATTTGTCTTTCAGATATTTTTTGGATTTTTAGTGTATATATCCCTTGTTAAAAAATACTAAAAATACATTCGTCACGCTGTTGTGGTGGGGAGGAAACAGGAGAAAACACTCAGATTCTTGTCCCACCCGCTGAGGGATTCACTGCCCGACTCCATGCAATAAGCGAAACCGCGTCCAAAGTGGTCCATTCAGGATGTGTTTCAGAGGTGGACGCTTAAGAGCGTGTTTCGCTTTTTGCATTCCGTCTCGGTCGGTGTACCAAAGATCTTCGCTGTTTTCTCCTGTTTCCTCTACGTGCTTTCCGTGTTAAACGGATCTTAAATGCCTTAAAAGATTGAAGAATGTGCGCAGTTACGCCAGAGAAGAATATTTCCAGACGTAGCGACTTGTGGAGTCCTACCAAGCGGAGAAGGGATTTGCGGGCAAAAGAAACGCAACCGTGCCCGCGCTACGAAGCGGCTACCACTTTTGCGTTTCCCCGCAAATCCCTTCGGAGCGGGCAGTCCAGCTTCCCCGTGGGACGGAGCCTGGAGCCTAGACTGGAAATATTCTTCTCCCCACCGCGAGCCACTGTCTTTCAGAGATTTTTTAGATTTTTTATCATAATTACCCTTTTGTCTCTTTGTTTTCAATTAGAATAAAAAAGCACATCACCCTCTACAAGGGGAATGTGCTTGGAACACTACTCTTCTTTTCCTGATAACCAGACGTCCTCTATTAGTCTATATATCCAGCGATTCCTTTTTTAATCAAGTATTCCATCTCTACATCCAGGATCTTCTCGACGGTGATCTCATCCAGCTTCACATCTGACTTACCCATGATGTAATCTACGAGATCATCAAAATCAACGTCGACATCACCTTTTGCATCTGCCTTCGCACTGTTCATGTACGCTTGCTCATGCTTGAGTACGATCATGATTTTTTGCGGATCTACTTTTGTTTTGGTAGCTAAATGCGAAACGAGTTCCTTTTCGTTTACTTGCTTACTCATTTTTGTCATCTCCTATTTCTCTTACCTTCTTTCATTTTACAATATTATTGCCGTTCCACACAGAAAAAGAAGCTAGGAAAAACGAAACCGTTTTTCCCAGCTTCTTTACTTTTGAGGGACTCCTTAGACAGCCCCTTGTCATGACTACTCTTCTCTTACGGATAACCAGATGTCTTTGACCAGTTCCATGAAGGTCTGGATTGCAGGCTCTTCTCTTCGGCGACCCAGACAGACCAGCGATGTTTCTGCTTTCTTGGAAAAGCGGTACAGCTCCATTAGTTCTCCTGTTCGAAGCTCTTTTTCCACTAGAACCTTACTGAGCAGGGCTATGCCTGTTTGATTCAGGACTGACCGTTTGATCGTTTCTTCGCTGCTACATTTAATGACTGAGGGTGGGATGTAGTTTAACTCCAACAGGCATTGGGTAATAAATTCATCGAGATTGCACCCCTCCTGATAAGACAAAAAAGGAAAGGTCACGAGAGCCTCTGCCAGTGTTTTGTCCTTCATCAAATCAGGAGAAGCAATCAAGGTGAATTGTTCCAAGTCCACGACGCTGGAATGAATACCTGGTTGCGAGGTGATGCCCGCAATGATCCCAATATCCGCCTCGTGGGCTTGTATTTTTTTCAAAGTCTCCTGACTGGTGCATGAAATCACCTGCAAATTGACCTGTGGATGTGTCTCTACATATGCTTTCAGAATTTGGGGCATGTATTGGATGCAATAAAACTCCGGGGCCGCCACGACCAGCGGTCCTACAGGCATGTCTAAGTGATTAAGTCCCTCCGCCATGTGCTGGAGAACGTAGAAAAGCTGATCCGTATGTTGTTTCACTATTTTTCCGGCCGGTGTCAAAAACGTGCGCTTGCCTACCCGATTGAGCAAAGGATGACCCAGCTCCCGCTCCAATGCTTGAATCTGGAGTGTAATCGTAGGCTGGCTGTATCCGAGTTGCTCTGCAGCCTTCGTCAAGTTCAAATGCTCGGCAACGACCTGAAATGTCTTCAGATTGCGTAACTCCATGATTGATTATCCACTCCCTCACCGAACGACACCCATTCTTCGTGTAAGTGCGTGTTCAAAAAGTCGGCTTTTTGAACAACCTCTGTAGAAAAAGTGTAGCCGAGAGTGGCTCTATGTTCAACCGATACCCTATGCGTGCTCCCCTATAATCTCCGCCAGCTTGCGAGCATAAGAGTGTCTCTTTTCTTCCACCGAAGAGACACTCCCTCTCCTACTTTATCCCTTATTTGCGTGACTCCAAAAACTCCGATACTTTTGATAGACCTACTTGAAGCACTTCTGTCGAGCAGGCGTACCCGATTCGTAACCACCCTTCCATGTCGAAGCAACTGCCCGGTGTCAAAAACGCCCCTGTCGTTTTAAACAGGTCAATGCAAAACGTTTCCGAAGGGATATCCAGCTCGTACTTGAGCATTGCGGTTGTTCCAGCCTGCGGCTTGACGTAAGAGACCAACGGCTCCTTCGCTACCCACTCGTCGAGAATCTGCAGGTTGTCCCGCACGATCTTTAGGCTGCGCTCCATGATCTTGTCGCGGTTTTTCAGTGCGTGGACAGCCAGCATATCATCCAGCATCCCGCAGCTGATGGTCGTGTAATCGCGGTGCTGGAAGCAGCTTTTGATCACATCCTGAGGTGCTGCAATCCACCCTAGACGCAGGCCCGCCAATGAAAACACTTTGGACATGCTGCTTGTCGCAATCCCTTTTTCGTACAAGTCGACGATAGATGGTACCACAACCTCCGGGTCTTGGTGCAAATTTCGATACACCTCGTCACACAGTAAGTAAGCATCTACGGAGCGGGCAATCTCTACGATTTCTCGCAGCAACCCTTCACCCATCAAAGCTCCAGATGGATTGTTCGGATTGTTGATACAGATCAGCTTGGTCTTGTCTGTAATGAGCGAGCGCAGCTCAACTGGATCAGGCAAAAAATCATTTTCCGGCAAAAGTCTGAGCAGCTTGACCTGCGCTCCGAACGACTCCGGTACCGAATAAATTTGCTGATACGTTGGATGCACTGTAATTACTTCGTCACCAGGCGCAACGAGCGAGAACAAGGTGAGAAAATTCGCTCCGATCGCCCCGTTCATCGCCAAAATGTTGTCCGGCTTCATCGTTTGATACATACTCGCGACGAGGCTGCGGAATTCCGGCGAACCCTCGATATGACCGTACGTCAGCTTCTTCTGGGCCATCTCGCGGAAAAAATCTTCCGGCTCATCGGAAAGGCGGATCAACTCTTCTACCGTCAGCGAATCGACGCATGTTTCGGCAATATTGTAAACAGCCTCCATCTCGTAGGCGTTCATCCATTCTTCTACTTTAAAAGGTGCAATTCTCATTGTCGTTCCCCTCCTAATCCTATCCTTTCACCCTTACAGATCAACGATCGTTCCTACACCGCGCTTATCCGCCACTTTCAAAATGTGTGCAGCTGTCAGTAAATCTTGGAACGCGATCCCGGTGCTATCAAAAATCGTGATTTCTTCTACATGTTGTCTTCCTTGGGCACGACCGGGGATGACATTGCCAATCTCTGCTGCGATATCGCCCTCTGTTATCAGCCCCTTTTTTACAGCTACCTTTGTCTCTCCCACCCGTACAGCCTGTCCGACATCATCAACGAAGACGCGCGCTTTTGCAAAAAGCCGTTCATCCATTTCCTGTTTTCCTTCCATGTCTGCCCCTATGCAGGTAATATGCGTCCCCGGCTTTACCCACTCCGCTTGGATCATCGGTTCACGTGAAGGAGTTGCGGTGATGATCATATCTGCTTGTCTAGTCGCTTCTTCGAGATTGTCCACCGCGATAAACTCCACGTCACAACGGCTGGCATACCGCTCGTACTCTTCTCCCGCATACTTGGAGACGAATCTGGTCATGAGGCTTTCTTTAATTTTGGCGGCAAAGCTTTGCGCCTTTTCTGGTGATCGCGGATTGCAGATGTACACCCGCTTGATCTCTGTCATCGTCATCAGTGTCGCCATGATTTGAAAAGGAGCCTGATGTCCCGTCCCGACAATTAGCAGGTTCTCCGATTCGGGACGTGCCAAATACTTTGCACCGATTCCTCCGGCAGCTCCCGTACGCATGCAAGTAATGTGCTCACCACTCAAAATCCCCTGCGGTACGCCAGTTCGGCTGTCTACTACCATCACAGTACCGACTAGTTGTGGCAGACCTTTCTTGTCATTGTCACCGAACCACGAGACGAGCTTGAGTCCAAATATATCGGCTTGCGGCAAATGACCGGATTTGATATCCATGTCGGCTCTGCCCTCTACAAACTCATGAAAAATGAGTGGAAACAACGTCGCCTGCTGACTCGATTTCATTTGATAGGCTTGCTCTACCACTTCGATGACACTAGCCATATCCAGCACATCTTCCGTTGTTTCCTGATTAATCACGCGAAATGGAAACATGTCTCTCTCCCCTCCCCACTGTTTCTTTCACACTAACACAGTTTTTCGAGGCGAAAAAATTGAAAGATCTAATGGTTACTATAAAAAAAGCAAACCCTCCATCCACAGATGCTGGAATGGAGGGTTAACTTATGCGCCGCCGATTCTTGCCGAAATCGTCGTAGCTTGGCGTTTCACTTTTTCGATGAGTAGGGGCAATCGATCTTCTGTCACCCGAAAGCACGGGGCGTTGATCGAGAGTGCTCCGACGAGTTGATTTCCGTAGCCGATGATTGGAGCAGCGACTGCCATGGTGCCTTCCGTCTTCTCTTCGTAGCTGATCGCATAACCACTTTTCTTCGCTTCACTCAGCTGCTCGAAAAATGACGGCTGCTTGTCTGGCGAAAGCTGGGATGAAACGACTTTCGTGATCGCATCCTGCTTCAAATACGCGAGAATGATTTTACTAGGGGCGCCGAGTGTGAGAGGAATCCGCTCCCCCAGGTTCTCGTCTATGCGTATTTTCAGTGGACTTTCTACTTTTTCGATCGGCATCGAATCCGTCCCCGCCAATACGTTGAGGAAGATACTCTCCTCGACTTCATTCGCCAGCTCCTCCATGAAAGGCCTCGCCACAGCCCGCAGGTTTAGCTTTTCATGCAGGATAAAACCGATTTCCATCCACGTATATCCCGGCTTGTAATGCTTGGTGACTGGGTCCTGTTCAACCAATCCGAACTGGATCATAGATTCGAGAAAACGGTGGAGCGTACTGATTGGTAGACCCGTTGCGCTCGCCAGCTCCGAAATCGGCCAAGCATGTTTTTCGTCTGAAATCAGTACCCGAATAATTTTCATCGCCCGTTCGACTGATTGAACCATCTTTCTTTCGTCCTCCATGACTAAGAGTTACGCCGCCACACTCGTGTTGTCTTTCGCTTGTTTATTGGGGGCTTTGCCTCTGGCTAATCGTGCTTCCAGTTTGTTTACGAAATATGAGAAGATCATGATCAATACGAGATAGTACAAGCCTACGACCATGTAAGTCTCTAGCTGCTTGTAGTTGGAGGCTGCTTCACCCAGACCGGTTCCCCATAAATCTTGCATCCCTACGTAGGCGACCAGTGATGAGTCTTTGAGCCCGATGATAAACTGATTGCCAAGTGATGGGATCGCCCGACGGAACGCCTGTGGCAAAATGATTCTGCGCATCGCCAACGGGTACGACATTCCGAGTGATCGGGATGCCTCCATCTGCCCACGGTCAATGGACTGGATGGCGCCTCGGAAAATTTCTGCAATATACGCGCCGTTATGAACTGCCAGCGCGATGGCTCCTGCCCAAAACTGCGAGAGCGTCACCAAATTTGCCAAGCCGAAGTACAGAATACAAATTTGCACGATCAAAGGCGTCCCGCGAATGACGGTAATGTAGACGTGTGCGATGTAGTTCAATACTTTGTTATCGGATATCCGGAAAAAGGCAATGACAAGACCTACCACACAACCGAGCATCAGGGCAACGGCCGTCAACTGAACTGTGAGCCATGTCGCTTTTAGAAAAAGGGGATAACTGGATAGAAAAATATCAATAATCACGTGCAATCCTCCTCACATGAAGCGTTAAAAAGGGGGGCGTCCATCAGGGACACCCCGTTGCCCACTTACTGTTTTTGCAGGATATTGCGGCCAAACCATTTTTGGCTGATCTTTTCATAGGTACCGTCTTTGACGATTTCGTCCAACGCCTTGTTGAGGCGATCTACTGCCTCCTGGTCACCCAAGCGCACAGCGATCGCTTGCTCGTCAAAGCTCAGTGGTTCGCCTACGTCAATTACTTTTCCGCCGCCTTCTTTAATGAATCGCAAGCCAACTACCTGGTCGGTAATCACGGCATCGAGGCGTCCTGTCGGCAGGTCGAGCAAAGCGGTGATATCGCTATCATACTGCGTGATTTTATCTTCATCGGTCAGCTTTTTCGCCCAATCCAAGTAGTTGGATGCTTTTACTACGCCGATCTTTTTGCCCTTCAAATCTTCTTTGCTCTTGATGGTGGTATTGCCCTCTTGCACGAAAATTTGCGAACCGGAACGGTAGTACGGATTGGTGAACAGAACAGCTTTTTGACGCTCAGGTGTGACGGTCAAGCTCCCGATGACAGCGTCGTATTTTTTCGCGTCCAGACCGGGGATGATCGTTTCAAATGGATTGGTGATCGGCACTGCGTTCATGCCCATTTTTTCTGCCAGCGCTTGTCCAATTTCTACGTCAAAGCCAGTCAGTTGCCCGTTTTCCTTGAAGCTAAACGGCTTGTACACGCCACTCATGGCGTACGTAAAATCTTTCTTCCCACCGTCTCCAGAAGCTTGTCCACCTGCTGCCGGTGCGCTTGCCTGTGATCCACAAGCCGAGAGTAGCAGCGAGCCCATTAGAACCGTGGACAACAAAATTCCGGACCATTTTGCACGTTTTTTCATTGGTGATTCCCCCTGTTTTTCATCTCTATATTATTTAGATGTAGCGGATTTTAACGGATGCTACCTAAAAACTGCTTGGTACGATCATGCTGCGGATTCTCAAAGAATTCACTCGGTGGTCCCTGCTCCAGAATTTGTCCATCGTGCATGAACACCGCCCGATCTGCTACTTCACGAGCGAACCCCATTTCATGTGTCACGACGATCATCGTCATTCCTTCTTTGGCGAGCTGCTTCATGACCTGTAGCACTTCACCGACGAGCTCGGGATCGAGTGCAGAGGTTGGCTCATCAAAAAGCATGATCTTCGGCTTCATCGCAAGCGCCCGGGCGATGGCAACCCGCTGCTTTTGTCCACCAGAGAGCATATCCGGGTAGACATCGGCCTTATCCTGCATATTCACTTTTTTCAGAAGCTCGTACGCTAATTGTTTGGCCTCTGCTACATTCATCCCTTTGACGTGAACAGGTGCCTCGATCAAGTTTTCCAAAACGGTCTTGTGCGGAAACAGATTAAAGTGCTGAAAAACCATACCGACCTCGGCGCGGAACTGATTCAGATTCGTCTTGTGTGGATCAATTTGCTGACCACCGATTCGAATCTCTCCGCTGTCATAAAATTCCAGAAAATTCAAACATCGGAGCAAAGTACTTTTTCCTGAACCACTGGCTCCAAGCAAGACGACAACTTCCTTTTCTTCCACCGTGAGCGTAACGCCCTTCAACACGGTTAACGGGCCAAAAGATTTGACAAGCTGCTTAACCTCAATCATCCTGCTATCCCCCATTTATGTCCCGGATGAATTGCGCATTAATTTTTCCGAATAACGGAAATGATTTCTGATTTAAATTATAATTATATATTTTCTGATATTCAAGAAAAATATGTTTTATTGAATAAATATTCACGATAAGACTATGGAATAGTTTTCCTCCTTGCGTGGAATGAATAAGCGGGAGTGTTTTATACATCAAGGAGGACCGTGATGAAAGTAGCATCGTACTTCTATGTAGGACTCATCCTCATTTTTCTGCTCTCCGCCTGTTCACTGACAGGTCCACAAGCAGCGCCACCGCCACAGCAAGCGGCTCCATCTGACCCTGAGCGGGAAGTCAAAAGACCGACAACCGATGAGATCAAAGGTCGAACCATAAACAATCAGTTCACGGTGCCGATCCCGATCACCGAGACATTTACGTTTGCCATCCCTCCCTCTTGGACCGGAAATTACATCGTCGAGGAGTTCTCATCGACGACTAAGCGTCCCCCTCGCCAACAGCCACTGGAGGGCAAGCTGGATGTGCCGACAAAATACGAAGCGCATTTTATGTTCGCTCCCAATCAACGAAAGGAGGAGCGATCCTCACTCCTCACCATTTTTGTCATGACGGTACCACATTGGAATCACCTGTCCAAATTGGAAGGACCGCCGCTGGGTGATGTACTGGCACAAACACATGGGCTCGTCTACGTTGCCTCCTTACCTCAGTCCAATCCGTATGACCCCGGAACTCCGGACGGGAAGCTGTATGGGCAAATGGTTATGTCTTTGGAGCAGGTCAAAGCTGCGTTTTCTGTGCAATAAAGAAAAAAGTGGTTGGGCAGCACGATGTCTGCTCAACCACTTTTTCGTGTAAAGACAAATTGTAATGCAGCACAATGTCAAGCTATTTTAAACATAAGTAATTTGTAAGGAATGCGTAAGAAAAAAGAGATTTTCATTCTGTATGATAAAAAAACAACGCGGCGTGAAAGGCGGAACAGATATGACTTATATATGAAAAACAAACCATTTAACAAGAGTGTTTCAAGGAAAAGAACAAGCAATCACCTATACAATATAAATAGAGGAGAGAAATGCCTTATGAAAAAACGTAGTCAAATTACATTTGCAAGTCTGGCCCTTTTAATAACTGGAAGTTCCCTGTTATACATAACGCCAACCTCAATTGTAAAAGCAGAGCCCACTCAAAATGTATCTAGTTCGTTACAAACAAGCACTCAACGAGATCGTAATTCCGTCAAGCAAGCAATGCGGGATATATTGCAACTTGGAAACCCGGGGATACTCGCTAAAACTTATGAGGATGGAAAAACATGGGGTTACGCCGCTGGGGTATCGAATCTGAGCACTAAGAAACCAATGGAAACAGATTTTCGCTTTCGCATTGGCAGCGTGACGAAGACGTTCACCGCAACAGTTGTACTTCAATTAGCTGGAGAGAATCGCCTGAATCTAGACGACTCCATCGAAAAATGGTTGCCTGGTGTCATTCAAGGAAACGGATATGATGGTAACCAGATTACTATCCGGCAGATATTGAACCATACAAGTGGTATCGCTGAATACTTAAGGTCAAAAGACGCTGATATGATGAATGCCAAAAAATCATATACCGCTGAAGAATTAGTAAAGATTGGGCTTTCTCTGCCTCCAGACTTTGCCCCAGGGAAGGGCTGGTCATATTCAGACACAGGATACGTATTACTGGGTATCCTTATTGAAAAAATAACCGGAAACAGCTATGCAGAAGAGATTGAAAATCGGATTATTGAACCGCTTGAATTGTCGAATACATTCCTACCTGGCAATTCGAGCGTTATTCCAGGCACCAACCATGCCCGTGGATATTTCCATCCAGACGGAGCAAGTGAGCTAAAAGACGTTACTTATTATAACCCAAGTATAGCTAGCTCGGCTGGAGATATGATTTCTACTGCCGACGACTTAAATAAATTCTTCTCTTACTTACTCAGTGGCAAATTACTGAAGGAACAGCAATTAAAAGAAATGCTTACTACAGTTCCTACAGGAAGTGCTGAAATCAGCGGATATGGTCTTGGAATCTATGAAACTAAGCTTCCAAACGGTGTTTCGATATGGGGACATACAGGTAGCATTCCAGGGTTTATTACTCTTGTTGGGGGTACACTTGGAGGCAAGCATATGTTGACCGTCAATTTGAACAATTTGGGTAAAGCTAACTTTAAAAATATGTTACTTGCAGAATTTAGCAAGTAGGCAAAAAGGAAAAAATACGCTATTCTTTCTGAATAATCATAGGAAAGAATGGCGTATTTGTACGTCTATTTCTGTTTTGCTCCCCCCAAAAAAGACGGGCAACCTGGATCACGAACGTAACTGCTCCCTGACTGCCACCAATGCAAAACCGAGCAAATTTTCTCCCCGCCACTTTTCGGGCTGTTCCGCATGCGGATGATCTTGGGCCATCCCGATTCCCCATATCCGATCATAAGGACTCGCTTCCACAATAATGCGGTCACCTGTGTCCAAGAGGTACGCTTTCAAATCGGCATGCTGGCTGAATTTTAATAGGTTTGCCTGGCGAACGATCGCCGTCTTGTTCGCATTCCACACAGCCTCGTCAAAGGAATGAACCTTTCGTCCCAATTCCTTCGCTTGTTTTGGATGGCTTTTCCTGAGTATTTCATCACGAATGGCAAGATCACCGAACAGCTCAGCCTTTTTCGCCATCATGTAATGCTCAGCGGTCAAGTACGTGATACCGTCCTCTACAAAAGCGGCCGGATACCATTGGCTGAAGCATGATTTATCGATAGTGCCTGACTCCTTCTGTGTATGTCCCCAAAAGAACAAGTATTTCACTCTGGTTTTTTGCGATTCTTTGATTAAGGTTTGGACGTTATATATGTGCTCCATTGTGTTATCCCCATCTTTCTTTTTTAGACAATCCCATCCTCGGATATTGAAACATATGGAAAATGGTACATTCATTTTATCTGAACCATCTACCTATCCGCAAATTTCTTACATCACTTGCGAAGCAAGATGCCTGCCTGTGGTAAGGCTAGCCAGAAGCCCGATACAGGCATGGCAATCACCCCGACCACGCATATGCCAAGAATTGTCCACCCGAAGGTAGCCGGCGGCTCCATTCCCTTCTTTTTCATCAGCCAATCCGCCATATATCCGAGCAAAATCAACAAAAAGCCAAACATCATAAACCAGAAAGCAGCTTCTTCCTCTCGCCCTACCGCATTCCAAAAGCCATTTGCGACGATCTGCTGAAGTGGCTCCGCGTAGAAAAAGAGTCCGACTACTGTATGCAGCAGTCCTGTCAGGATGAGAGTGAAACCCATTTGGCGCTTGATGCCATTTACCATGTCATTTCTCTCCTCTCAAGTTGGCCTATTCCTTGGAAATGTTGATTTTATGAGCTCTCGGACGTTCCTGTTCATCCTGTAACGCATCGATCATGCTGTCTATTACTGACCGCGATGCGAGTAGCCATTCTTTGCAGGCATTTTTCACATGTCGCTTGGTTTCATGCTGTTCCATATTCCCGAGAATCGTCAGCACCCGATTCAATCCAGTACGTCTCAATGTTGGGCAGCCCCTTCCCTTTCGCTAAAACGAATGATCAGCCGATCTTCCGCATATTTCGCTCCCGTAACCTGTCGTCCCATTAATACTCGTGGCAAGATGACTTTTCGCTTGTAGGCACCCGCATTTACGGTCAATTCATCCCCTGTTTGCGTTAAATCCAAGGCTGCTTTATCTACAAAAGGAATCGTCAGCTCCAAATGCATCTCGCCGTCCACTTCTCGAATCAGTTCCGTTCTGCCCTGATAAAGCTTGGTGGATGGGTCTTCTGTTCCAAAAACGATGTCAGCCAATTCTTCTAGAATGGGCAACCCAATCACTTCTTTTGACATCATTGGTGCTTTCAAAATCGGGAGCGGCTGAAAGTTTTCCACGATCTCGTTCTCATACTTTCGTTGCAGCTCTCGCCAGTGGGCAAAAAATCCTTCTCCCGCTTCATCCGGAAGCACCCGATTCACGATGATCGCATCCGTATTGAACCCGAACAGATTCAAGTACGAGAACGAGCGCTTTGCTTCCGCAAGCACCATTTTTTCTGGGTTTACGACGATCCTCACTGATGTAATCTCCGGGTCCAAAACAATTCGTTGCATTTCCTCCAGCCCCCGAGCGAGCTGCTCGACACTGTCTAGCACATCATCAGAAGGAAGTTCTACTTTGTTGACGATCTTGGCCACTGGGCGAACGAGTTTGATCAGCTTGCGCTCCGTCGGAAAAATTTTCTCCAACCACCAATTCAATACGTTCGGATAACTGAGCAGACGCAGTGTTTCCCCGGTTGGGGCACAATCTACTACCAGGACGTCGAACTGCCCGCTCATGGCGTGTTCCTTGATCTGTAGCAAACTGAACAATTCCTCCATACCAGGAAAAACGAGCATCTCCTCCGTTGTTATATCAGTCAGCTGTGCTTTGTCGAGCAGTGTTGTCAGCCATCCCTGAACGGCTCCCCAGTTGCGCTCGGTTTCCCGCAAGCTGTTTACTTCCTGGCCCCATAAATTTTCGCTGATTGGCACGGGGTCTGGTCCGATCACAGTCCCCAATGAATCTGCCAAACTGTGTGCAGCATCCGTACTGAGTACGAGCGTCCTCTTTCCCTGCTTTGCCAGCTTAACAGCCGTTGCTGCTGCGACACTCGTCTTCCCAACTCCACCTTTTCCGGTATAAATGACGATTCTCATCTCGACTCTCTCCTTCACGATCCATTTAATACGATTTCGTAGTAATTAGACAAAAAAAGAAGCAGGCTCGAACCGACTATTCCTCGATGTTGATCTTGATGGAACGAACCTTTGTTTCGCGAGGCTTGACAGGTCCTCCCTCCTGAAATACCTTGGCGGCTTTGAGTAAAAGGGTAGTGAATTGCTCCATTTCTTCCGGTGTAAATGCTTCCTGAAGCCTGCCCAGCATCGCCAACATCATTTGCTCCGATTCTTTTGCGAGCTGCTTGCCTGGTTGTGTCAGTGTGACGAGCTTCACCCGTTGATCCTCTACAGAGGTCGCCCTCGCGATGTACCCTTTGCGTTCAAGCCGTTTCGCGATGCTGGTCATCGAACTAAGCGGCGCCCCCATTTCTTGCGCCAGCTCTGACATGGTCAAGTCTCCGCGGAACAGCAATATGAGGAGGGTCGACAAATCGGAGCGAGTCAGTTTTTCTTCAAGCTGCATCGTATCAGACATAAAAGCGAACGGACGCAAACCGGTTTTCAGAAAGAGGTCGTATAGTTGCTGCATACCGGTGACTCCTTTTAGTACGATTTCGTAGTAATTTCCTCTTCAATTTATTACATATTTTAGGGAATGTCAACAGGCGCAAAAAGTATACCTTGCTGGGCTGACGTACATATTAAGGCTGTTACGAATGACAGGAGGAATCAAAATGAATAAACAGCGCGCGAAAGAAATCGCCTCTTCACCCGTTATGGCGAATGTTACCTGCGATGGAATACCCGTATACATCCAGCACATCGATGATGACAACGACATGGCGAGGATTTACCCGCTCAATCAGCCGGATCAGGAGATGAGTGTTCCTGTAGCCAGCTTGCGGGAGCACGGTGAGTACTGATTTTCGTCACTTTTCATGAATGAAGGAGGGGACCTGTAGCGAATCACAGGTCCCCTTTTGATTTACAGCAGACCTTGGATAAACGGCTGCTCCAAATTCTCCATCATCTTTTTTTGACTGGCTGCTATTTTTGCTGCGATCTGCTCCCTGCGTGCGATTGCATCCCAGGTACAGATGAGAATTCGTTCCGCTAATAGTGGCTCATCTGTTGAGACGAGGAGCTCCGGTAGATCCAAGGAGTAAGCGAAGTCGATGCTTTTGATGCGATACGCTAAGCAGACGAATGGAACTCCGGCAGCAGCACTCAGCACATTGGCATGCAGCTTAAAGTTGATCGTCGCCTGAAAACCTTTCATCAGCTCCAGCATTTTTGAATGGTCGTGCAGCTCCAAGTCGAGGATCGTATGCGTTGGATCGCCGATTTTTTTGTGCAGTCTTTTGATGGCTTCCCGATCCGGCCCCCACATCGTCAGCAAATGGATATCGTAGCCTAATGTGATGAGCCTCTTGGCTGCATACACCAGCGCATCCTCTACGGCGTCCTCGTTTTTCCCATAGATGCGATTATAGGATGTCCCCCAGTTGATACCAATGGTTAATCGCTTGCTTTTGTCTACCCCTGCTGCTGATGGTGCAGGAAGGAGCAGCATTCCCGGGTCTCCGCTGATCCATGCTTTGTCGCCTACTCCCGCTTGCTGGAGGTATTGAAGAGTAACCGGTCCTCGTACACCAAAGAACGTAGCGTGTTCCGCGATTTTTTGCAGCCTCTGGCTCATCTTTTCATTGTCTGTCATGAGCTTCGTCGTTAATATGCCTGAGGAATCGAGCTGCACCTTATCCTGTGAATCGAATCCGCTCCCCCAGATCCATAGCCGCTTTTTCTGTTCAACTGCACGATAGGCTACATCCACATAACCGGGAACAAGAAGCGAGCCTCCCCCCAAAACGATGGTGTCATATTCGCTTAAATCGTTGAGGTCAACCCCTGGCAGCGAAGGAATCACCTTGTATTTTGCTGGGTCGAGATATTTGCGGGACAAATCGTGAAAGGCATGCCACATCAGTTCGTCACCCAAATTTTTGAACCCTAGCCAACCTACGTACAAGACTTTTTTCATATTCGTCTGACCTCCCCCATTCTTCACTTGAGCGTAGATGGTAAGTAAGGAGGCACATTTCTGCGTGATATGAAAATTGGATTGGACCCATGCTCTTCCTAGACCTCCTATTTCCTTCAACTGACTCCGGTTTCGGCACGCTTGACGCAGAGCGCTATCGATCAACTGAGGAGATGGCTTCTGCACAGAGGAGTGGTCACCGAAGTAACAGTCCCAAGCCAAATCGTAAGACGAAGGCGCGACCAAACCGACGTAGCCATGATTTCCGATCGCAAGCACAGGCTTTCCACACGCCATCGCCTCGAGTGCGACCCTGCCTGTTCCAATCACCAAATCACTGATTGCGTAATACGGTCGGACATCGGTTTGCTCCCCTACCATGTGGATATAGGGCTGCCCTGCTGCTTTATTCAACGCTTTTGCCAGCTCATGTACATGAATGGACTGGGCACCCGAACCCACCACCACGATATGCAGGTTGGGGATTTCACTACGCAATGTTTTGGTTGCTCGCAACACCATGTTGCACACCGTTGCTTTTTGCCAAGCCAGCCTGCTGACATACGTCACCACTGTGGCATCAGAAGGCAAGGAAGGTAGCTTCACCATTTCTGCAGAGTCAGGCCGGAAATCTTCCACATCAATCCCATTGGAAATGAGTGTGGTTTTCACCCCTAGCTTTTCCCAGAATAGTTGGACAGGTTTGCTCACACTGATGACAGCGGAACAGAGCTGTGCCACTTTTATCGCTTCATCCTTTGGATAGTACGTGCCATGCAAGGTAAATACGACGGGTATGCCCAACTGATTAGCGGCAGTAGCGGCGAGTAAGCCTGAAGGAGTCTGATGCACATGGACGATGCTAATGCCATGCTTCTTCATAACCCCCTGGTAACTCTCGATCAAATGCTGCCCGCGTGCCGAGAGGGGTTCCCGTGCGGAGTCGATTCGTTCAACTAAAAAACCTGCATCGACAAACGCTTGATAGAGGGGGCCGTTCCCGCCAGCATAAAACAGTTGGGCGCCCTTTTTTTGCAACGCTTTGCCTATGCTAAGAACATGTGTCTCGGTTCCGCCTGTCCCCAAATTATCCAGCACCATCAAGATGCGATCATTACTGCTATTCAAATTTTCACACCCCCTTTTTCCGATAATAGTGCGCCGAACGCTGCTCAGCGTGGATTCGGTAATAGTACAATGCTTCTGCGATATTGTTGACGTCTGCTCTCGCATTCAAGGCTTTGGCGATAAATTCGTAGTCTTCTGCACCGTCGATCCGACGAGTCGGGCCACCAATCTGATCAAACAAGCGCCCCCGAAACATGCAGGTACCGTGACAGACACAGTGTCCGCCGTTCCCATATACCTTGCGAATGTCATCGCCGTACTTGATCCAAGTAGCAAGCTCCTTTTTTTCCGGGTGATCGGACGAAAATGCGTAATAATTCGTACCGACCAAATCAATCTGGGGATGACTTTTTAAATACTCAACCTGCCGCGAAAGGCGCAGGACATGAGAGAAATCATCCGAGTCCTGATTCGCGATGAACTCACCTCGGCTCATGTAGTGCCCGCAGTTGATGGCACCCGCAAAGCCAACATTGCGAGGGAGCGCATGAATCAGTACCTGATTGTCTCCCGGAAAAAACCTTTCATTTTGTTCCAGCCACTCTCTGGCGACTTCTACCGATTGATCCGTCGAAGCATCATCAATCAGGACAATTTCCCAATTCTCATAGGTTTGCTGAAGAATGCTGTCCAAACACTCTCGTATATAAGCAGCCCTGTTGAAATTCGTAATAACGACACTTACGAGACCCTCTATTCGCTGTTTTGCCAATTTCATTCCCTCCTTTCAGTCTTCTTGTTTTCACATCGCATCCTCGCTACCGTCCATTCGCCAGAAACTGCAAGGCTTCCACGTGGTCACCTGCAATCTGTTCGACGGCAGGGGGCATTCCGGAGCTGGCGAAGTGTTTTTCTGGCCGGAGTCGGTTGGAGGAGAAGCTGTTCACCTGATGAACCAATTCCATCTTTACACCTGCCTGTGCGTATACTGCTTGTGCTTTAGGCGGGCAAAGCAGTATGGGCCACCCGAGCGGAGCAACCGCCTCCCTGCGTAAGGCAAAGGGGACGGTCACCATAGACCCGATCCCCAAATCTTTACGATTCAAAGCCAAGTTGAGAGCTTGGCGACAAGCCACAAAAACGTTGTCAGCGCAAGGCTGATTCAAAAAAATAGAAACATCATTCAACGCAACATCCACGCCGCACTGGCATGCGAGTACAAATGGATACAAATCATGCGCGGTCATGATCACATCCGCATCGACAAACAGCAGGATGTCGCCTTTCGCCAAACTTGCCCCAATCGCCCGTCCTGTGTCTACTCCCAATGCGTATGGGAACTCTACGGTCGTCGCTCCGCATTCACGGGCAAGCTGTGCTGTTTGATCATCCGAGCCATTGACGACCACTATAATTTCAACTGGCTCCAGCCGAAGAACTTCACGGATCACCTGCTGGATTGTCGCTGCTTCGTTAAAGGCTGGAATGATTACGGATACCGTTTTCCCGCTGTACAGACTTGTTTGTCGCAAGGGCCATTTCCCTACCTGCGTAACAGGCATACCACTGTTTGTACCGCTCACTGTCTCTGCTATATCTCTTCGCCTGCCTCCATCGGACAGTCCGCCGCGAAAAGGAAGACGCGAGACGAGATCAAGCTGTTCGGCAATCACCAGCATTTCATACATAGAAAGCTCTTTGAGCAACGAACCGTGAAGCCGTGGCAAAAACATCATTTCTTCCGTTCCCGTTCCAATCGTTTGCGTGGTAATTAACAGACCGCTCTTAAGCGCCCGCTTGTGCGCTTGTGCAGGCTGTGCCAACTGTTCCACCCCGATTTTGGAAAGTGCCTCTCTGGTCATCGCATGAGGTGTGTCCAGCAAGGAAGCTTCACGCAGGTCAGAGCGACCGAAAAGGTTATTTACCAGCAAGGAAAAACTGTGGATGGGCTGTGGTTTTATCATCTTTCTGTTCCGAGAATCATGCTGGGGCAAAACGACCTGTGCCTTTCCATATAAAATCGGGAACAAGAAGCGCTGCAACCCAGACAGCGAATCGATTTGCTCTTCGCCGAGAAAAAGCAGGACACTCCCTCTCGCATGCTTCGCAGCCTCTCTCCTCCATGAAAACAGATTCTCAGCATCCTTTGCAGGAACGACGCGAATACCAGAGCCAAGCTCCAGGGTCCTTTTCGAAATCACAATGATCTCCAGAGGTGCAAGCTGCTTACATACGGCAATCAGCTTTGGCAGATGAGCTGTCCCATGCATGGCAGGAATGAGGATGGAAAGGGGCGTTTGGCCCCTTCTCCCTTGCCGCCCCACCATTAGACGACACGCACATACGTGATGCGGTCGAGTTGAAATACAACTGTTTGACCGCCGCCATAGCCTGGCTCACTTGCTGCACGCACGGTTAATGTCGAATTGGTCACGCCGAGCAACTCACCGGAAACCACATCGAATCCAGTTACGACTTGTACGCTATCGCCTATAAACGTTCTCAATTTCTGTGCATAGTTCATTTGTCTTCTCCTCCTTACACCTCTTGAACAGAGTTAATTTGCGCGAAACGAATCAGCACACGAGTACCGCCTGACTCTATGATTTCAGCATAGTCCCGGCCAACCTCATCCAGGACGCCTGTGACACTCCCTGCATCTGTTCCCAGCGCAACAGTTTCATGCAAATAACGCAGCAGCACTTTTCGAAAAGAATCACGTCGCAAATCACTGTGGTTTTCTTGCAGAAATGCGGCGAACTCATCTGCATACAGCTCTTTGCGAAGCGAACTGCGAATGGCTTCTTCCTTGTCATTTGCGTGTCCTTCGTCTGTCCGTTCTTTTCCCCAGACGAGACGCCGCAGCCCTTGAAAATACTCTTTCAACTCTTTTTCATTCACAATTAATTTCATCTGGTCACTCTCATCTCCTTGATCCTACTCTTTTGATTTATTTTTCGCCGCTTGTACACCGTATACAAGTAAGTTCAAAAACGTACTAGGACAACGGTGCAATTTTTTGATTTTAATGAAAAGTTCACGGAATTTTTATCGAAAAACAAAAAAAGACTGCGAACGTATTCGCAGCCCCTCCCTCGATATTCTACAATTCTTTCATAGTTACGCACTATTGCTTGTCTAACTCTTTGCCGTCTGAGCCTTTTCGTCCCTGTTTTTGCCTAGCTCATGCTTGATGAACAAATAGCTCTCAATCTCTCGAAGAAGATAGAACAGCGAGGCACGCGTCTCAAATTCCTCTCGCGTTCGCGGCAAATCTGCTGCCTTGATCTCCTCTTGCATCACGCGCAGTTGGTCGATAAACCGGTAGGCGGTATTGCCCGGGTGCACCGAGGCGCTGATTCGCTCGAGAAAATCTGCGATCCGATGGCTCTCTGTTACCTGATGATCCAAGGAAGAGACGATCGGCATCATGCGTTCCAATAACTCGAACTGCTTTTGTCGCATCACAAAATACTCGTAGTACGAATCATTGCGGCGGCCCAATCGATTGCCAACATCTCGCGAGGCTAAACGAATCGCCGTTTCCAATACCCCTGTTGTTTCAATCAATTCTTTCCCGTCCCAATCACTTTCTCCGTGACGCAAGTAATAGCAGAACTCCCGCAAGATTTTGCTGAACAGCTTCTCCACCTTTACTTGCATCCCTTTTAGCTCTTTATCGAGGCTCGGCATGTACAGATTGACCAATAAGGCTACACCCACACCGATGACGAGCAAAGCGACCTCGTTC
This sequence comes from Brevibacillus sp. AG, assembly GCF_028369215.1. Classification (NCBI taxonomy): domain Bacteria; kingdom Bacillati; phylum Bacillota; class Bacilli; order Caryophanales; family Paenibacillaceae; genus Brevibacillus; species Brevibacillus sp. AG. The sequence continues at coordinate 500,162 of NZ_JAQMYO010000005.1, forward strand.
AGCAGTAGCATCCCGTCAATTCTCTTGGAAGAATACAGGTGCATGAGTACAACCATACTGTTGACGAAGCCTTCCTGAATGCCAAATCGCACTGCGAGCGGCAAGAAAAGCAAAATGAAAAGGAGAATGGCAAGCGGCGTATAGCCCATAAGGGAAAACAGGCAGACCCCAATTCCCAGCCCCAATAAACTAGCTAGAATCCGATTCCACGCTGTCTGAAACGATTGCTTGACTGTTACTTGGATACACAAGATCGTAATGATCCCCGCAGAAGAAGCATACATCAAGCCTAGCTGCTGGGCGATCAGAATCGAGATAGCCGTTCCAATGGCTGTTTTTAACGTACGATAACCAATTTTAAACTTGAGAAAGCCCAGTCTTGTTCCCCTCCGCTGTCAAAAATACTTTGCTGTTTCATCTCACTATACTGTATCAAAAAGTACCGGGGAACCAAAGACAAGCTTTCGTTAATTTTCAAAGGAATGTCGGTGCGGGTACTCATGCGGTCTGGCTCATGTCACACACTGGGCTACTGCTTTCGTTCCTTGGTAAAACTGTGCCACTTGCCGTCTGCTTTGACGAGTCCTTTTTCTCCCACATAACGATAGACGAGGAGGGGGTGTTCAAGCATTTTCTCTCTTCCATAACTTCCCTCAACTTTTGGCTGAAAGTAAGTGAGCATGAGCTTCTTGTTCTCTTTCATGACTTTTTTCGCCATTTTCAGATCGATACCAACTTCATTTGTGGGAGGAAGAGATGAATCACTGGAAGGACCCTCGCTATACTCATAGTTATAAACCTCCACTACTTCCCCTGTCTCAGCATCGACATCGACTTGAAAGAATCTGTCATCGCCTGTCGGTACGCCGTTTATTAGGTAGCCAAATTCGATCGCATACGGTTCATCAATTTCCCAGATTTCTTTGATCCTTTCCTCACTGGGAACATAATCAACTGCATATATGATTCCTGACTGATCGGAGTAGAATGTTTGCACGAATTTTCGTGCACTCTCCTGTGCTTCTGACCAGGTAATACCCTTTTCTATTTTCTTGCTCGCTTCCTTGAATCTGATTTTTGCATTTAAACCGAAATAGACGAAACAGCCACTGTCGTCAATTATTATGTGTACAGTATCTGACTTTTTGCCATCCCCTGTTTGCAAAACATACTCGAAAAGCCAGCTCTTTTTATCCGATCCTGAACCTGATTCATTGATCTTGCCATTCAAACTGTATATTCCGGGGAGTTTTTTGATATGTTGCTCTGCTATTTTTTGCGCCTCGTCTTTCGTAATGAGCTTTCTTTCAGTGGTAGCTGGAGGAATCGTTTTCCCTAACGGCTCTATCTTCCTTTCTTTGGCAAACTGTCCTTACGAATCAAGCATTTTTCCTGTGATGGCATCGACAACCTGCGGGTCAATTCTCTGGAAATCATAAACGAGCTGGTATGATTCAGATTCCTTTTGAACACGGGAGGACATATCCTTGTAAAAGAATGATGGGAACGCCCCTTCATCCCATTTCTTTTCTGCTTCTGTTATCTCGATAACTTTCGAAGCATCTGGAAGTTTCCCCTCAGACCAATGCCGCTCAAAACCGATCACTTCCCCATTGCTGCCCACTCTGAATCGAAACCCATTTTCCAGAAAAGGAATCCCGTTTTCGATACGGGTAAAGTTTACAATGGTTCCTTTTTTAGCAGAATAATAGTTAACATACGGATCAGGATATTCATTAGGCTTTGATAAACGGCTCCGTTCTTCTTCTGTCGCTACTCGTTCAAGAAATTGAGTTGCCACCTGGATGGTCTGATCTTCTGTAAGCTTCTTTTCATTGCTACCCAAGTCTTCTTCTGCTACAGGATATGTATAATTCCATATGGTACCTGTTCTTGCGTCCTGCTGCACATAAATCGATCCACCATCTTTTTTATTCCAGATACTATTCCACATTGCTTTTTGCCATAAATGTTCATAGCTGTCTTCTAATTTGGCCATTTCCAGCTTGTACTCACCAGAAAGCATCAACTGCTTCTTGGCAAGCGCGATTGCCTCTTCCTCCGAAAGTGTCTTCTCGGCTGCAGCATGTACGACTGTCGTCAAACTTTCTTCCCCTACTGAGGCGAATACAGTCGTCATCAAAATGGCAGACGACACGCCGAGTGAAAAACCCCATGATGTAGTACGTTTTAACACAAATCAACCTCTCCTCTCCAATTCCAAACAACCTAATTTTACCATTTCTGAATAACAAAGGCTCACATAAAAAAATCCGCCAATGCGACGACCTCGCACAGCGGATTTTTTGGGATGTTGATTATACTTCCAGCTTTTTCGCCAATGTTTCTATGTTCAATACGTTACCTACGAGGAAGTTGCCGAATTCACCGAAGCGCGCACTCACTTCATCAAAGCGCATTTCGTAGACGATATGCTTGAATTCCAGCGGATCGTTGGCAAAGAGAGTTACGCCCCACTCCCAATCGTCGAAACCAACGGAGCCACCGATGATTTGCTTCACGCGACCTGCGTAGGAGCGACCGATCAAGCCGTGGGAACGCATCATTTCTTGGCGCTCCTGCATGGAGAGCATGTACCAGTTGTCTTGCAGATCACGCTTTTTGTTCATTGGATAGAAGCAGATGTGCTCCCATTTTGGCAGGATCGGATAGAGGCGGTCGCGCACGTGCGGATTCGCTTTTGGATCTTCACCTGGGTTATGTACATAGTTGCTCAGCTCTACTACGGATACATACGAATAAGGAGCTTCTGTATAGGCAGCAAAGCGAGTTTTATTGAACGCTGTTTTGATCTCATCGAGTTCTTGCATGGTTGGACGCAGGAACATGAACACGAGGTCTGCTTTGTGTCCAAGGATGGAGTAGACAGCCGTGCTTCCTTGGTTCTCTCCCTCATTCGCTTCCCATGTGCGGATCAATGCATTCAGCTCGTCCAACGCTTCTTGGCGTTCTGCTGCGGACGCTGCTTTCCACTTTTCCCAATTGATAGTGCGGAAATTATGATACGTATACCAACCTTCTAATGTAAGCAACGCTTCGTTTGCGCTCATTCTAAATCAGCTCCTTTGAAAAATCTGGTGACCTTCTTGCAACATTCCCAGTATAGCATAAGGAACAAGTGCGTATTCGGAACAGATTGGTGAACAAGAAAAATGAAAACCAAGCGGCGCATTAGCTGCCGCTTGGTTTCGTTCCTGCCAGTACGGAGGTTGTCAGCTTACTCGCTGCCCCGTGATCCACAATGACCGTTACATTCGGATGCAGTTGCAATAAGGAAGCTGGTACATCTGCCGTAGGCTCACCCTCCAGCATCAATCGCACTGCCTCTGCCTTTGCCTCTCCACTTGCGAGAAGTACGACTTTTTTAGTGCCAAGAATCGTCTTGATCCCCATGGAAACTGCCTGAGTCGGAACCTGGTCCACACTATCAAAATAGCGGGCATTTGCTTCAATCGTACTGTCAGTGAGCTGGACCACGCGTGTCAATGATTCCGCAGAGGAGCCAGGCTCGTTGAAGCCAATATGGCCGTTATTGCCGATCCCCAGCACCTGGATGTCGATCCCGCCTGCCAAACGAATCGCTTCCTCATAGCGTGCACATTCTGCCAAATGATCTGTCGTATTCCCAGCTGGCACATGTGTTTTCTCCGCAGGAATATTGATGTGATTGAACAAGTTTTCTTGCATATACGAGCGATAGCTTTGCGGATGAGTCGAGGAAAGTCCGACGTATTCATCCAGATTAAAGCTGCTCGCTTGCGAAAAATCGATGCTCTCTGCTTGCGACAGCTTGATCAGCTCACGGTACATCCCTACTGGTGTGCCTCCGGTTGCAAGGCCAAAGACGGTCTTCGGATTTGCTTTTACTTCACTTACGAGCATTTCAGCAGCTTTTCTGCTGAGCTCCGCGTAATCTTTCACGATCACGAGCTTCATTTCCAACCACTCCTATCCAAGATAAGATAAATTCAAAAAGTCTCCCAGTACTACTCCATGATCAAAAGACGACTTTTTGAACCACCTTTTTAGTATTTTCTCTCCAGTACAGCCTTCGCTGTTCTCTCTTTATATAAAAGGGCCTTTTCCTTGTTGCGCATTGTTATTGTGGTACTAATAACATCCAGTACATGCAGCTGTGCAATTTTGGCTGCGAGAGAGCCTCCCTGCAACGGACCTTCTTGCGCTGCGGTCAGAAGCGTAATGTCCGCTACATTCGTAATCGGTGAGCGTCGATAGTGCGTCAGGCAAATGCAAGTTGCGCCTGCCTGCTTGGCGACTTTCAATGAATCAATGGTGTCTTTCGTACTGCCGGATACCGACAAGCCGATCGCGACATCCCCCGGTCCCAGAGTCGCTGCAGCCATCGCTTGCAGATGTGATTCATTAAAAGCGTCCACTCGAAGCCCGATCCGCAAAAACGTGTACTTGGCATCCTGTGCTGTTACCGCTGACGTACCTACTCCGTAAAAATGGATCGTGTTTGCTTTTTGCAAAAGGTCTACACAGCGCTCCAGCTGTTCGATCTGAAACAAAGCTGAGGTATCCCCAATCGCCTGTTGATTGGTTGCGGTTACTTTGTGCGTGATGATATCCAGTGAATCGTCTTCTCCTACTTCGCCATGCAAGTTTTTGACTGGATTAACCAATTCTTGCGCCAATGCCAGCTTGAATTCCTGATAGCCATGGAAGCCTATTTTCCTGCAAAATCGCAAAACGGTCGTCTCACCTACTCCCGCCTTTTCGGCAAGGTCAATCACCGATGAATAAATCACGCTATCTGTCTGCTGTAGGACGATGTGGGCAACCTTTTGCTCCGATTTCGTAAAGGAGGGAAGGAGACTCTGAATATGCAAAAGCGTATTTGTCTTCGTGATGGTAGCTGTCAATGGATGGGACAGCTCCTCCTGCTGTTTCACCATATGGCTCGCTCCCCCTTGAATAAAAGTCAGGATTTTCTCAGTTGTTTTTACCCAAAACAAAATAGCTGTATTTCTACAGCTATTATATCAAAAAAGGAGTTATCCGCCATATTAATTATTTTTAGTGGAGTAATTCTCCAAAATATCAAAATGGGGTAAACAAAATGGTCGGACATGCTGCGACCCGCAAAGATCCGCTCATTGCTGCTGGAAGCAGCACCAGATCGAGCGTCACGATTTCCCCTGCACCTAGCGTCACTGTCCCTCTCGCTTCTCCACTCCCCATCGCATTGGCAACAACCAAGTAGGAGCCAGGTTCAAGATCAGTCACCTTATACTTGCCAAAGCTGTCTGTTTGGACCACCACCGTCTTTCTGATTGGTTGATTCACCGTTTGCACATACACGGTCGCTCCAGCAACTGGCAAACCTGTCAAACCGGATCGAACCGTTCCTTGTATCGTACCCGTTTGAGAAAGGCGGATGATGATAAAGGTTGTTTGGTTCGGCAAAACGACCGCTTGTGCCTGACCGGTACCAATGCCCGGGATGGTCCCGATAACGGTATACGTCCCCGGAGCGACATTGACAAAATGGAAGGTTCCATCCGGCTCAGCCAGAATATTTTGCAGGCGAATCTGAGCTGAGTTGAATAGCGATAATTGAATATTGTTTCCGCTGGCTTGGGTTCCGTCCGGCAAGAGAACAATCCCGGATATCGTTCCCACGATTGGCAATAGCTCTACTGTCGCTACGGTCGTCTGTCCACCTGCGACCGTAACTGTACTGTAATGTGTACCGAAGCCATCTGCGCTTGCGATGACATTGTACACGCCAGCCGTCAAGCCATTCACCTGGAATTGCCCACTCTGGTTCGTAACGGTGTTGGCAACAAACAAGCCGTTAGAAAATAGCTGAATCGCAACAGCTGCCCCTGTGATCGGGAGTCCCGTCAACTGATTGGTCACCTGTCCGAAGATGCTGCCTGGTAGAGGAGACATCGTCAAAATGACTCCGCCAAGTGTCTGTCCAGCAGTCACGGTGATACTCTGCGTTGCCGCTGCGTAGTTGTCTTTACTTGCGCTTATGAAATACGTTCCTGACGGCAGATTGCCAACAGCGAAGTTGCCCAGGTCATCTGTAATCGCACTGCCGAACAATGTCCCGTGTGAATCCTTCACTTGTATCAATGCATTCGGAACAACTCCTCCACCAGCACCCTGTACCCGACCTGTTACAGCGGCTGGAAAAGGGGGCAGCCCCACTTCAATCGTAGTGGTCTGTCCGGAAAAGATCGTCGCACCAACAGGTTGGGTAGTGTAGTTTTGAGCGCTAATCGCAAGTGTATAGGTTAAAGGCGCCAAGCCGTCGATTTTAAACTGACCGAGACCGTCCGTAATCGTCCGAGACAACAAGTTGTTTGTGCCAGGGAAAAAGATCAACACTTCCGCCCCTACCAGTGGCGTACCATCAAGTGCATCCCTGACAGTGCCCTGCAAAACACCAGGATTCGGGTCCAGTGGGATATTGACTGTAGCTGTTCCCCCAGGAGCTACATCAAAGGAGACACTCTCCCTCTGATAGCTTTCGTTCCTTGCCAAAATGGTGTAATTTCCAGCCACAAATCCATCAAGGAAGTATATCCCCTGAGCGTCTGTCTGCGTTGAAAAGAGGATCGTGTTATTGTTGCCCAGCAATCGGACGAGCGTATTCGGCAAAGGAGTGCTGAGAAGAGCGTCACTAATTTCTCCTGTGACACTTGCAGGCAGACTCGGCAGAGAAAAATCAAGACCGGTAGTCGCTCCCAATCCGACCATAGCTGTTGAAGCCTCAGCAGCAAATCCCGTAGCACTTGCGATCAGTGTATAGCTCGCCGGGGACAGTCCACTCACCATATACTGACCCTGCGCATTCGTCAGGACAATAGCCAGTATCGTTCCAGACGGACTTCCCTGTCGAACAGTAATGACCGCACCAGCAATCGGCAAGGCCGTACCTTCCTCTCGCACTGTACCAGCTATCCCACCGGGCAACTCGTTTAACGCAAAGCTTAATACAGACGCAGCCCCTGCTTGTATCTGTGCGCCAGCCACATCGCTTGCATATCCAGTTGCATTGACATTGACGGTGTACCCTCCGGGAGCCAGCCTATCAAGTGAAAAGTTACCCGTTGCATCAGTCAATACGGAGCCCACAGCGGCACGGGTGCTGTCGAAGACGATTACCGTTGCACCAATGATCGGCAAGCCCGTCTCCAGATCAGTCACAACACCGGATAAACTGCCGGGATTGGGAACTAATTGCTGCTGAAAGTTGGTGGTCATGCCCCCTTGCAAAATAACCGCCTGCGAGACAGATACAAAATTCAGCGCAGAAACGGTTACATTTACGACACCCGGCGGAAGCTTCTCTGCCAAAAAATTGCCTTGATCATCTGTCAATAATTGAGCAAGCACAACGCCATGGCCATCCGTAATGAGCACGGTGCTTCCCGGAATCCCGAATCCCGTCATCTGATTGGTCACCACACCCGAGATAGCCGCAGGCAAGTCAGGTAACGTGACAGTCGTTGAAGTTGCAGTATTGGCTGTCACGATCACGCCGATACTTCCTACGGCATAGCCAGGCGCTGACGCGATAACGGTGTAAACACCGGGAGCGACACTCCCAATGAAAAATACACCCGATTCATTCGCGAGCAAGCTCTGTATGACGGCTTGATTGCTATCCATCAGCTTGACGTTGATTTCGCTTCCCATAACAGGTACACCCAAGCTGTTTATGACACTTCCCACGATGGACCCAGGCATTGGCAAGAGCGCCACATTAGCCCCCGTCGTTTCTCCACTGACTACATTGGCCCCTACTGATTGATCAGCATAGCTAGGCGCGCTTACCGTGACGGTATAAGCACCCGGCAACAGATGTTGAATGAAATAGCTACCAGTCTGGTCGGTACTTGCTGTAGCCACTACATTTCCGTTACTTATGGAACGAATCAGTACAACGGCGCCTGCAATGATTATCGCGGGATTTGTCGCATCCGTCACCTGTCCACTAATCCCGCCTGCATTTGCCTCAAGGGTAAAGTCTACCCCGGTCTTATTTTCACCGGGTCCAAGTGTAACACCAACCGAGCCTGTAACATATTCAGGGGCACTTGCCACCACGACAAATGATCCAGCAGGCAGGTTGCCAATTGTATAGGCACCGTTTGAATCCGTATAGCCAAAGCCTATTGTCGTCTCATTCAAATCCAGTATACGGACAACGGCATTGACAATCGGCTGCATCCCCGTGTCTAGCACGGTTCCAGAAATACTGGCCGGATTCGGGGTAAGCGCAAATGAAACGTTGGTCGTCTGCCCAGGCTGTACGATCGCCCCAACAGATTGCACAGCGTAGCCAGGAGCGGTAGCTGTAAGGATATAAGAGCCGGGTGCGACCCCTGAAAATGAAAATGCCCCATTCCCATCTGCGACGACAGTACCAATCAACAGGTTATTGATATCAAACAATTGAATGGTAGTTCCCGGAACGACAGGTGCTACTGTCCCGCTAATAAAACCGAAATCCTGATTGAGCTGAAGCTGGACAGGAGTAGTTGTATTCGCGAGCACAATGGCTCCGACGTGATTGGTTTGAAAGCCATCCGCTAAAGCCCTGATGACGTATTGACCTGCTGCCAAGCCCGTGATAACAAAGCTTCCTTGACTATCGCTGTATACCGAATGCACGACGGAGCCATTGAAATCGAGAACATTTACCTGTGCACCGGCAATCGGCTGTAACGTCCCTGCAGCGAGCACCTGTCCTTGGATCTCACCCGGACTCGCAAACAATGACAAGCTGACAGGCGTATTCGTATTCGCAAGTACAGTGGCGGAAGCACTGCTCGTTTCATAATTGGTTGCACGAGCGGTAATGGTGTAAACTCCGGGTGCAAGCCCTGTGATCACGTAATTTCCAGACAGATCGCTATTTGCATGGGCGATGATTGCCCCAGCTTGGTTCAACACGCTAACCTCTATCGAAGCGCCTGTGATCGGCAGACCCGACGTAGCATCGAAAATCGAACCTGAAATGCTTCCCGGCAAATCTGCCAGCTGTACATTCACCGTTGTTGTCGTCAATGAGGTGACGACTGCGCCTGTGATCACTGTCGTTTTATCTGGAGCAGATACGATGACAACGTACGCCTGCGGTAGCAAATTAGGTACCACATACTGTCCGTTTCCATCAGTCAATACTGTAGCGACAACAGCACCTGCTGCTGTATTTTCCCTAATGATGACAGTGGCTCCCTGAATCGGCTGATTGCCGCTGTCGACCACCTGTCCTGCGATTGATCCCGGAGAAGCTTGCAGGACAAAAGCAAGGGACGCTATTTCCTGAGGCAGCACAGTTGCCCCCAACACAACAGTGGAATAACCAGAAGCCGAAGCGGTTACGGTATACGTGCCTGGGGCCAAGTGCGGGAAGGAAAAGGTGCCAGCATTGTCGGTAATGGCCTGCGCCACAGGAACAATTCCCTTCATAACAATGACAGTGGCATTACCAAGCGGATTGCTCCCTGTGTCCGAGACAGTCCCATTCAATACCCCTGCCAGCTTTTCCAATTGGAGGTCAACCGTTGTAGTAGCTCCAGCAATGATTTCTATCCCCACTGTTTGGCCCGCATACCCCTCAGCAGCAGCCGTAAGGACATAGGTTTCGGGACCTAGTAAAGATAAGGAGTAGTCTCCATTCACGTCGGTTAATGTCTCTCCTACAACAATTCCCGAACGAGTTACCACCTTGATGCTCGCATTTGGGATTTCCTCACCCGTTTGCGCATCGGAAATGGTTCCACTTACCGTTCCAAATGCAGTCGTCAAAGAAAAATCAAGGACTTTGGCATCGCCCGCTTGCAGACTGATTCCAGCTAATTGTGTGGAAAAGCCTGCGGCACTGACACGGATTTGATAAACACCCTCTGCGAGCTTGGTCAGCAGATACGTGCCAGCTCCATTTGTTGTCGTTTCCGTCAGCGTAATACCTGTCTGGTTCAGCACTTCCACCAATGCCCCGGCAATCGGTATACCACCCGGACCTGTCACCAGACCGGATAGCTGGGCAACGGATGTCTGGAGCACTACATTTTGTGTAGTCGTCTGGGCTCGAATGACATTGATTGCGACTGTTGCTGGCTGGAATGTATCCGCACTGACTGCAAGGGTATAGGCACCCGGCACGACATTGGTAAACGAATAGGTCCCCCCTCCCCCTGTCACTGTCTGGTTTACGGTCACGCCTGTCGTATTAATGAGCTTTACCACTGCCCCTGATATGGGTGCCAATCCGGTATTTGTTATCGTCCCATTCACCTGACCTGGACTCGGAGGAAGCAGAATGTCTGATCTTGTGGTTTGCCCTGCTAAAACGCTCACGAACTGAATTTTTGGGTCATAAGTCGGCGCGGTCACCGACACAGAATACAGACCAGGAGCCAATCCAGTAAACGAATAGGCACCATCTGTGTCCGTTGTCGTCGTTCCGATTAGTACGGGAATCGAATCATACAGCTCGACATGCGCACCTGCCACAGGCAAGTTCGTGGACTGGTCAAGCACTACGCCAGCAACACTTCCAGCCAAGTTAACCGTGATGACAATATTATCCTGAACAGGAGAAAGCATCCCGCCAGAGAAGCTGTCTACACCAGTGACTGTCGCTGTGTTTAACCGCCGCGTTCCGCCTGGAGAGACCGCGAAAACCCCATTGACCGTAAATGACAAGCTGGCAGTAGAACCAGCGGCCAAATTGCCGATCGTCCAGCTGAGCACCTTCGTGAGGGGATTGTAGATGACAGAGCCGATACTTGTTGTATTTACTGTAAAAGCCGTTACCTGATCCAGCTCAATCAAATCGTTGACAACGACTGTCGTTGCCTGGCTCTTCCCCGTATTGGTAACACTGATCGATCCCGTCCATTGCGATAGTTGTCCTGTGGTAACGACTGCCGGTCCTGCTGTTAGCTGCTTGTCGATTGCGAGACTGGCCCGTACGTCTCCCGTCGCTATGGTAGTCGTATCGCTCAAGGAATTGACAAAGCTAAAGCCTTCACTGGTCCGCAGAGAGTCCTTGTTGTAATTGTTGTCATTGGTAGAGGTAAACGGAAGGAATTGAAGGGAAGTAAGGGAGGTAACACCGATCGTTGAAAAAAAAGTAGCAGCCGGCATGACGAGATCGATGAAGTAATCAGGATTGCCGCTAAAATTTGAACCGTCATTCGTCAGCCGCACACGAGCTGTGTCAAAATTGATAATCGGCGCTTGCCAGTTCGGCGCTCCACTGCCGTTTGTGCCCTCTGCCTGATCCGTCCACGAGTTGAATTCAACAATCGTATTTTGAATTAACGCAATACGATTACGCAAGCCTTGCACACCCAACATCCACTGGTATGTGCCAGCCACCCCAGTTGTATTGACCAAATATCCCCAAGCAAAGTTTTGAAACCCTGTTTTCTGCGAATTTCTTGGGTCTTCGTTGACTCTCATCCGAAAATAAAGATTCGTTCCATCATACGCTAAAAAAGCAACAGGAAATGTAGCGTTTCCTACCATGTCGACAGAGCCGGGACTTTCATCGTTTGGGACGTCCCCGAATGAACTTCCCCCGAGCATAAACGGGATGAATTGACTGTCAGAAGGATAGGCCATTTTTCCTCACCTCTCCCCTCTAACATATGTACATAGAGTGATATGGCCCCGGCCCTCCCTTTGCTAATTGGCTTGTTCGTGCCCGTCCCAACAAAAAAAGGGCCTTCGCCCGCAAATATTTCTTGCGAGGAAACCCTTTTCCTTCCCGTATTGCCTATCTTACATAAATACGCGATAGCCAAGCAGAATAACCAGCACCAAAACGACAATACAGCCGATGAAGAAGCCGATGCTGCCTTCTTGTCGCTTTGCTTTGCCCAGAGACATTTCCATCAAACCAAAGGCGATAACCGCGATGATGCCCTTCATGTAGAAATAGAAATCTGTTGCGTGACCCACGAAAAGCATCCAAGCTCCCGATACAAGAATGATGACCATCATGAGTCTGAGCAGCATATGTACGATCTTGCCTGCTTTTGCTTTACCCACGCGATACAGGATGTAGGCAACGATCAAGAGCACGAATGCGACTTCCCAGCTACCCACATGCGCTTCAATTAACGCTTTGTACGGCAAAAAATTCAACCCCTTTACTCCTAAATTCAATCTTGTCCATTATACCAGAAGAAGGGGAAAAATGCTGATGTCCCAATGCGTGGCAGTATTGTGACCAGGCATTTTGGGGAATGAAGAAGAGGCTGCCTGTGATCGGCAACCTCTTTTTTCTAGCAAACGATCCTATCGCAGTAAAAATCCGTCTTTCAGCGGGTCCGTAGGGTCAACGACAAATTGATGCAGACCTGTGATGAACGCCGTTCCTTCTATGCTCGGAATGACAGCCGGATAGCTCCCCACCTGTGTGGTTGCTACCACCTTGCCGATAAACTGGCTCCCGACAATTCCTTCATGGACAAACGATTCTCCAGCAGCCAGCTTGCCTCGCGCATGCAAAGTGGCTACGCGAGCCGCAGTACCTGTACCGCATGGTGAGCGATCGATCTGTTTGTCGGCGAAAATCGTCACGTTGCGCAGGTCTGATCCTTTCACTCTCGGCTTATCCGAGATAATCACCCCGTAGATGCCTTTAAGCTCAGGTTCCAACGGATGAACAACCTCCATTGTCGCCTCGATTTGTTCCTTGATTCGCTTGCCCCACTCTTGCAGCTCGGCCAATTGCTCAATTTCTACCTGAACCCCGATATCTTCCGCCTGTACTACTGCATAGAATGCTCCGCCAAAAGAAATGTCCACTGAAAAGGTACGTCCTCCCCACTCAATAGGAACGTCTTGTGCCAAAACAAAGGAGGGGACATTTTCAAACGAGACGGAATGGACCAGCGATTCTTCCGCGTTAGCATGTGCAATGATTCTTCCTGCTGGACTGTCAATCACAATACGCTCTGTTGGATCTTCCAGCCGAAGGATTCCAGTCTCAATGGCAGCCGTCACAACCGCAATGATTCCATGCCCGCACATGGTACTGTAGCCCTCGTTATGCATGAACAGCACGCCAAATGCCGCATCTGGACTGACAGGCTCTGTCATGACACAACCGTACATCCCATGATGCCCTCGCGGCTCATACATAAGGATCCGCCGGATATAGTCCAGCTCCTCCCGAAAATAGCGCCGCTTCTCTAGAATCGTTTTGCCCGCGAGCGGTGGGATGCCGCCTGTCATGATGCGCAGTGGCTCCCCTCCGGTATGGGCCTCGATTGTCGTAAACAACTGATTGATGTGCATAACATCCTCACCTTTTTATGCGATTGGCGAAAAGCTCGATGGATCACCACGCGTATTTGATCGCGCATGTTTTCGTCGTACTGTAGAAATCAAGCGCCGCCTGACCCTGCTCCCGTGTATGTGAGCTGGACAGCTTCATGCCGCCAAATGGAGCCTGGTATTCCACACCTGCCGTCTCCTGATTGACCCGAACCATTCCCGCCTGCGCTACATCCAAGAAGCGATGGGCACTCGCCAAATCTCGGGTGAACAGCGAAGCGCTCAGTCCGTATACAGACTGGTTGCACAGCTCCACTGCCTCGTCAAAACCGTCTGCTGTCAAAAGCACAGCCAATGGTCCGAACACTTCCTCCTGAACGAGGCGATGATTGGCAGCAACACCCTCGACAATTTGGGGACGGATGTAATAGCCTTGCTCCTCTTTTGCATATGATGGGCTTTGGGCAATGACTGTTGCTGCATCATTAGCCAATGCGATGTATTGCCCAACCGTCTCATACTGTGCAGCCGAGGCAACTGGCCCCAAATACGCTTCCAGATCGCTGGCATCTCCTACCCGGCACGTCTCCATAGCCGATTGCAATCGCTCGACCAGTGGCTGATAGATCGTTTTTTCTACAATGATCCTGCTGGTAGCCGTACATTTTTGACCAGCCGATCGAAACGCGCCACTGAGCAAAATCGGAACCGTTTTATCCAGATCAGCATCAGCCAAAACGACTGCCGCATTTTTTCCGCCCATCTCGGTTTGATACTTGATATTGCGACCCGCGCACGCGATGGCAATCTGTCTGCCTGTTTCAGATGAGCCAGTAAAGCTGACTGCATCGACTTCAGCTTCATTCGTGAGTGTATTGCCGATCTCTCGGCCCTTGCCAATCACCAGATTCAACACACCCGCAGGCAGCTTTGTTTCCGCAAATATTTCAGCTAGTCGTGTCGCTGTGAGCGAACCATTTTCCGCTGGCTTCCAGATGACTGTATTCCCGCAAATGAGTGCTGGGGCGATCTTCCAGATGGGGATCGCAACGGGGAAGTTCCATGGAGTGATGACCGCCACGACTCCGAGCGGGATACGACGGCTGTATTGCAGAACGTTCGTATCTGAAGAAGGAATCAGGTTGCCGTTGGAACGCATCCCTTCTCCGGCATAATAGCGCAACAGACTGACCCCGCGCGCCACTTCTCCGCGCATCTCGCCAAGCTGCTTGCCCATTTCCCGGCTTGCCAGCTGTGCCAAGCTGTCTGCATTTGCCTCTAGTGCGGCAGCCATTTGAAAAAGGATTTCGCCACGAGCCGCACCCGTTTGTTTTGCCCAGCCGATCTGTGCTGCACGAGCTGCCTGTTCAGCGGCAAAAACATGCGACCGATCAGACAGGTGCAGAACGCCGACTTCTTCTGTGATACGCGATGGGTTCTTGACCGTTAGTTCCTTCCCTGACGGCGTCATCCATTCGCCGCCAATCCAGTTTTTGCTGTGCATTCTGCCCGTCCCCCTATCGTCCACTTGCAGCGCCGACAGCGTAGTCAAACGCCTTTTTAATGCCCGCGTAGTATTCTTCAGACAGCGGCAGACGCGGCGGACGAGTCGGTCCTACTGGGAAGTCTGCCAGCTCCATCATGTATTTGATCGACTGTACCAATTGTGGACTCGCGTCGTAGTGGAACAACGGCAACAATCGACGATAAAGCGCCTGTGCCTCGGCGAGCTTGCCTGCCCGTGCCAGACGGAACAGCTCCACGCCTTCTTTTGGCAGTGCATTCGGTACACCTGAGATCCAGCCTGTCGCCCCGATCAAGCCACCCTCCATGACGAGATCGTCTACACCGACCATGACTTCTAAATCCGTCAGGGCAAGAATGTCCTGCATGCGGCGTACGTCTCCGGAGAATTCCTTCACCGCGACGATATTTTCAAACTTCGCCAGTCTTGCCAAAATATCCGGTGTCAGGTCGATTTTGTAATCGTGAGGATTGTTGTAGGCAATAATCGGCAGCCCGACTGTGTTCAGTGCCTCATAGTGGGCAAACACTTCATTTTCCAATGGCTTGTAGTTAATCGGAGGCAAGGCCATTACGCCTGCTGCTCCCGCATCCTTGGAGAATTGCACCCATTCCACAGCTTGACGGGTAGACGGGGCAGCAGAGCCTACAACCACCGGTACTCGACCTTTTGCGGCAGCGATCACGGTATGAATGACTTTTGCCCGCTCTTCTCCTGTCATTGTCGCGTATTCTCCCAGCGAACCGGACGGAACCAGTCCGTCTACGCCCTCCTGAATCAACCAGTCACACAATTCCGTCAAGCGTTTGTAATCCACCTCATAGTCGCTTGTAAACGGTGTGACAATCGCCACGTACACTCCTTCAAATCTTCCCATTTTTCATTCTCCTCTCACGTTTGGGTTTGTGTTTTAATGATCAGTTGCGGCTGGTATGAGTAAAAAGCCATTCGCCAGCTCGTCTTCCGGATTGTAAAAAATCGTATGCTTACCCATCAGCCAGGCCGAGCCTGCAATTCGGGTGATGACAGCAGGCAGCTCCCCTTCCTCCGTCACCTGCAGCACTCTTCCTGTAAACAGAGAACCGACGATGCTCTCATGCACAAACGGTTCGTCTATCCCGATCTCCCCTTTGGCAAACAGAGTCGCCAGCTTGGCGGAAGTGCCCGTTCCACATGGCGATCGGTCGATTCCGCCCGGCGGTACGACGACGGTATTTTTCACATCCGCTCCCGGATTGTCAGGGGCCGTAAAGAACTCCACATGGGTCAGTCCGCGAATAAACGGCTTCTCTGGATGAACGATCTCCATGGCCTGATTAATCGCTTTTCGAATCGTGACAGCCGTATCGACAATGGTGGATGCATGGGCTGGCGTCAGTTCGAAATTGAGCTTGCGTGCATCTGTGATGGCATAAAAATTTCCACCGTACGCAATATCGCAGGTCACCGCTCCAATCCCTTCTACATCTACCGTCACATCTTGCTGATAGAGGAAGGCTGGAATGTTCACAAATGATACTTCCTTGGCTTTTCCTCCCTCTACCTGTATGTCTACCTCGACCAGTCCTGCTGGCGTATCGAGCGTAAGCTTTGTCACCGGCTCAGTCACGGGGATCATGCCAGTCTCCACCAGCGCTGTGCATAGACCGATCGTATCGTGGCCGCACATCGGCAAGTATCCGCCTGTCTCGATATAGATCACTCCCACATCCGCATCCGGATGGCATGGGTCAACAATCAAGGCACCCGACATCACATCATGCCCGCGCGGCTCATACATCAAAAACGTGCGAATCCAGTCGTACTCGTCCTTCATCTGCAGCATTTTTTCTCCCATCGTGGCCCCAGTAAGCTTTGGCAGACCACTGATTACCGTC
Source organism: Brevibacillus sp. AG (assembly GCF_028369215.1). Lineage (NCBI taxonomy): Bacteria > Bacillati > Bacillota > Bacilli > Caryophanales > Paenibacillaceae > Brevibacillus > Brevibacillus sp. AG. Next base: position 516,866 of record NZ_JAQMYO010000005.1, read on the forward strand.
CGGGTAGGGTTTCCCCCGGTATGCGTGTCAATGGTGGTAAACACCCTCGTTGCTTTCATGGATGCAACACTCCTTTTTTCGTAAACCGTTCCAAGCACAGCGGCTCTGTCGGAATAATGGTGTCTGTCTGATCGACTAGCATCTCGGACACTAGCTTGCCTGTGACGGCAGCCAGACTGATTCCATCTCCTTCATGACCAGCCGCGATAAAGTAACCAGGAACTTTTTCTACGCGAGAAATAATCGGCAAGTGGTCCTCTGTCCACGGGCGCAAACCGCAATACGTACGGATAATGGCGAAGTCGGCGATCTTCGGATAAAAGCGCAGTGCTCTTCTCGCCATGCACCTGACGACATTCAGATCAATCCGCGAATCAAAGCCTACAAACTGACGACTGGAGCCAATCAAGAAGTTCTGGCTTTCTGTCGGTTCAAATACGAGCGCGACTCCATACTTCTCTGTCTCCTCGTCTACTTGTCGCACTCCGCCAAACTTCGAGATGAGGTAGCCGAACTCCATCACCTTTCGCACGCCGACAGGCATCTGTCTCGAGGCGACGATCAAATGCCCTTTGCGCGGAACGATCGGAATATCCACCCCGACCATGTTGCCAATGACTGGCGCCCATACTCCCGCGGCGTTGACGACCTGCTTGGCTGTCATGCTGCCTGTACCAAGCCCGATGTGAAACGTTCCCGTCACCTGATCACGTCTAAGCGACTTGACCTCTGTACGGCGCATGATCCTCGCTCCATGCTTTTTCGCTCCTTCAAACAGGGCAAAGGTCAGCATGTACGGATTGACGGTAGAATCGGTGGCGCACTCCAAGCCTCCCAGCAAGTCGTCGGCAAAGTAAGGCGACTCCTGCCGAATATCCGATCGGTCCAGCATCCGAAATGGCAGTCCGACTTCCTTTTGCCGTCTCACCCATTCATGAGCGGCTTCCATCTCTGCCTCTGATTCGCAGACGAGAATGCTTCCCGGCGCCCGATATTCAAACGTATGGTCCAGCTCCCGGCTCAGCTGATCAACGAGCATCTGGCTTTTCAGGGACATCTGACTGTCAAAGCCGGGGTCCTTGTCGATCGCTAAAATATTCCCGTCACAGCGTGAGGACGTCCCTGATGCCAGCTCGCCTTTTTCCAGGACAACGACATCCAATCCAGCCTTCGCAGCGTAATACGCAATCGCCGCACCGATTATGCCACCGCCGATTACCGCAATCTGCGCATGGGTTTGTACTGTCATGCTGATTCTCCTCAAATGCGTATTCTGCTACTCTCTTACTCTTTTTTTGCAAAAGCCATGCCAATCGTTCCAAGCGAGATTCCCAAAATATTTCGTCTAAATTCTTTGACAACCGAAAGAGCGAATGTATAATAAATGAGAAAATGTTCAAAATTTTATACACTTGAACTACCTCTTTTAAAAGGGATGATCGAGTTGAATCACAAACTTCCTGCCTTAACCGAGTTGATACAGACAAACATGCGGATTTTTAACGACCAAGAGCTTTTCCCTCCTCAGTTGGACGAAACCATTCCTGTATTTGTCCAGCGTCAAGCCACCTGGTATGTGGCCAATTCCTCCCATTTAACCGTCAACTTGACGATCGATTGCACACAAGCCCCTTGGGAACCAGCTGCTGTGACGACACTGGATTCAACATTGGCCGACGCTATCCACCTGCTAGCTACTCACAACTATCTCCTGATCGAAAAACAGCCCGGAGTCCCTATCGGCTACCTTCATCGAGGCGCAGTCATACAAGCCATTTTTTCCTCGTACGAGATCTTGGAAGCGTATTTCGAGACGATGATCAAGACCATGGACGCTTCTATATCCGTCATCGACGAAAAAGCACGTGTGATGGTTTGGACAGAAGGGGCTGAACGAATCTTTTCCTTGAAAGCAAAAGAAACGATTGGTCGCCCGATCACCGAATTTTTCCCACTCGAGATGCTCGAAACGCTCAAATCTCTGCAAAGCGGACAGTCTCTCTACCGTCATCAGCATCAGCCGCGGGAGGATCTCGTCGTGCTCATCAATACCAATCCGATCTATTTGCATGACAAAATCATCGGTGCTGTCGCGGCGGAAACCGATATCACGAGCCAGGTCCGACTGAATCAGGAGCTGTTGAACGCCAACAAAAAAGTGAACCACTTACAGCAAGAAATGGCGAAGCTCAGTCCGACCCCTGATCCATTTGCACAGATCAAGGGAACGAGTCTCCCCATTCGCCATATCAAGTCCATGATCCAAAAGCTCAGCGCTACACAAGCAACCGTCTTGATCACAGGGGAAAGTGGCGTCGGCAAGGAGCTTTTCGCCAAAGCCGTGCATGATGTACGGGAAGGCTCCAATGCGCCCTTTATCGCCATCAACTGCGGTGCGATTTCGCCTACTTTGTTTGAAAGTGAGCTGTTCGGGTACGAGAAAGGTGCCTTTTCTGGTGCGGATCAAAAAGGGAAAAAAGGAATGATTGAGCTGGCACGTGGTGGAACGCTGTTTCTCGACGAGGTAGGAGAAATGCCGCTCGATATGCAAGTGAAGCTGCTTCGCGTGCTTCAAGAGAAAAAATATTATTCGGTCGGAGGGACCAAGCAGATTGAGGCGGACTTCCGCGTGGTTGCCGCCACGAATAAAAATTTGGAGGAGTTAGTAAAGGAAGGAAAGTTTCGCCAAGACCTGTTCTATCGGCTCAATGTCGTGACGCTGAAAATTCCTCCTCTTCGAGAACGCATTGAAGATACGATTGAACTCGCCCACTTTTTTCTCTATGAATTCTCTTTACGTTACAACCGTCCCATTCATGCCATCTCGCAAAATGTGATGCAAAACCTGCTCCAATACGACTGGCCAGGCAACATTCGCGAGCTGCGAAATGCCATTGAACGATTGGTGGTATTTGCGACAGACGGTATTATCAAAGAAGAAGATTTGCCGTATTCCTTGCAAGGTCAGACGAAACAGGTACCGATTGAGCTCCCTCCCGATCTCTTTTCTCTGCAAGAAGAAATCGAAGCGCATGAGCGCCGTGTCATTTTGCGAGCCATCGAGCTGGAAAATGGCAACAAGCAGGCCGCTGCGAAAAGACTTGGCATATCGCGTGCTACGCTCTATAACAAGTTGGGTAAGTAAAAAAGAAAATACGTTGTTCGTCAACGGTTTTGCATGGGGAAGCCCTGCCACATGTTTTCCAGTCGCCTGTATCCTCTCTTCGTTCGGGCGGTCTCCTTCCAAACATGTGACAGGGCTTTTCGAGCTGTTTTGTGTACATCCAGCTTTTCAAACCGTTTTTGGGGTGATCAAGGTAGATTACATGTGCTAACTGATCATCTTGAGTTATCGAATCATGATCGTGAAGCATTTGTGGTTCGTTTTGATGACTCAATGCTCGTGAACAGGCGTTTTTCCTTCTTGAATCGACTTACAATTATGTGTTACCAAAGCTGCGTAAGAAGAAGCAGATTTCCAGTCCAAGTGCCTCTGGAGCCCGCCCCAGCGCAGGAATGAATGGCGGGGAATTTCAGCTTCACTTATGGAATCCTTCCTCGAAACTTCTACGTTTGAAGCGCTCCCGCCATTCATTCCGGAGCGGACAGTCCTCTCCCCCTTGCGGGGCGTAGGCCGAAGCGTAGACTGGAAATACGCTTCTTCCCTCCACTACAGCTTCTTTTTAAATTTCGTACGCCACCTCGAACAAAAATCAGGAAAACGTCGCCCCGCTTTAGGCGGCAACACCTCAGACAAAATACGGATCAATTCCATGGTTGATTCCTCCTTTGTCATCGGGCACTTACTTACGCGCCCAAATACGCCTTGACGATTGAATCGTCGGCCCGAAGCACGTCTGCTTTATTTTCCATGACGATGCTCCCTGTCTCCATTACATAGCCGCGATGAGCAAGCTTCAACGCTGCCTTGGCATTTTGTTCGATCAAAAGGATCGTCGTGCCTTGCCTGTTTATTTCTCTGATTATATTCATGATCTCAACCACAATAATCGGGGCGAGCCCCATCGACGGCTCATCTAACATCAAGAGCTTTGGACGTGCCATGAGACCGCGGCAGATTGCGAGCATTTGCTGCTCGCCTCCGCTCAGCGTTCCTCCCATTTGTTCACTCCGCTCCTTCAATCGAGGGAACAGCGCGAAAGCCTGCTCAATCCCCTCTGCGATGGACGCCTTCTCTTTTCGCTGTGCAAAACCGCCTAGCTCCAAGTTTTCACGCACAGTCAAGCCAGCAAAAATCCGCCTGCCTTCTGGTACATGGATGATGCCTGCCTCGACAATTTGGTGAGGAGCCCAGCCTACGAGACTCTGTCCATGAAGCAAGACATCTCCACTGCTTGGTCGAACGATTCCAGAAATCGTTTTGAGTGTCGTGCTCTTGCCTGCACCATTGCTACCTAGCAGTGCGACAATCTCTCCTTCATGCACCTGTAGGTCGATGCCTTTAAGCGCTTCAATTTTCCCGTAAAACGAATGAATGCCGCTGATTGTCAAAAGTGGTGTCATATCGCCTCCTCCTCCTTTCCCAGGTAGGCTTCTACGACACGCGGATTGCTGAGCACATCCTCTGGAGTTCCCTCTGCGATCTTCTGTCCGTAGTCGAGGACGATTACTTTTTCCGAGATTTTTTTGATCAAACCCATATCGTGCTCGATAATCAACACTGTCAACTCGTAATGGGTGCGGATTCGCTTGATCAAAGCAATCAGGTCTTCCTTCTCCTCATAATTCAGCCCCGCAGCAGGCTCATCGAGGAGCAGCACTCGCGGCTTGGTAGCTAAGGCCCGCGCGATTTCCAAATACCGCTGGGCGCCATACGGCAAGTTTTTGGCAATGCGCCAGCAACTGTTTTCCATCCCCACGAAGCGAAGGCAGTCCCTTGCCGTATCCTCGATCAACTGTTCCTCTCGGCGCTGTGCCCTCGTCTGCCAGAGTGCTCCCCAGACGGTTTGGCTCGTGCGGCTGTGCATGCCTGATTTGACATTATCCAAAACCGTCAAATTCGGAAACAGCCGCAAGTTTTGAAACGTTCGCGCCATGCCGAGCCGTGTGATTTGGCTTGGCTTTTTTCCTACGAGCTGGTTGCCTGCAAGGATGATCTGCCCCGCAGTCGGACGGTAAAATCCGGTGATCATGTTGAAGACGGATGTTTTCCCCGCTCCATTCGGGCCAATGATACTGCTGATCGAGCCTGGGCTGATATCAAAAGACAAATCGTTTACCGCAGTCAGACCGCCGAATTTAAGCGTTACATTTTTCATTGTCAAGCTTGACGTCATTACCACTGCCCCCTTCCGTAGCCTCCTCGGTCTTGCTACGTCTAGCGCCTCGTTTCATCTCATAGCGGGCAGGCCACAGTCCTTGGGGGCGAAACAGCATCATCGCGACCAGCGCGGCGCCGAAGATCAAATACCGCCAATCTTCCACTGAGCGCAGCAGCTCCGGCAAGGCAATGACCAGCACGGCACCCAAGACGACGCCAGGAATGCTGCCCAAGCCTCCCAATACCACTGCCAGAAGTATCATGATGGACTGGGTAAAGCTAAAGCTGAGCGGCGCAATCGCACTCATTTTGACAGCAAAAACAGAACCAGCCAGACTCCCGATGACAGCTCCGATCGAATACGCCAGCAGCTTCATATTGATCCGGTTAATGCCCATCGCCTCGGCAGCATCCTCGTCCTCGCGGATATACATCCACGCCCTGCCGATGCGGGATGTGCCCAACCGTTTTACAGCCACGACCGCCAAAACAGCAATGATCAAGATCAAATAGTAAAAGTCGATCTGGCCTCCAAGAACATAGCCCCCAATAGAAGGACGCGGGATTCCGTAAATGCCTGAAGCTGATCCGGTAATAGTAAGATTGATCGCTAAAATACGAATAATTTCCCCAAATCCGAGGGTGACAATTGCCAAGTAGTCACTGCGCAGTCGAAGTGTCGGCGCACCGATGATCACACCCACAATAGCCGCAAATACCATGGCCACAGGCAAGGTCAGCCAAAACGACCATTGATACACAGTCATCAGAATGCCTGTCGTATAAGCGCCTACCGCAAAAAAGGCGGCGTAGCCCAAATCGAGTAATCCAGCAAAGCCGACTACCACATTCAACCCCTGGGCCAAGACAACGTAGAACAAGGCAAGTGTCGCAACATCCAGCCAGTAGTTATTGGACAGAAAAGGCAGTACACACGCGACGGCGAGCAACAGGACAACAGCGATTTTTTTTCGAGATGGATTCATCCGCTACATCCTCTCTGTCACTTTCTCACCCATAATCCCCGTTGGCTTCAATACGAGAATCATGATCAACAAGGAAAACGCCACGACGTCCTTCCATGAACCGCCGAAAATAAATGTTCCGGCTGTCTCCATCATACCGAGCAGCAGCCCACCCAACATCGCGCCCGGAATGCTGCCAATCCCCCCCAAAACCGCCGCCGTAAACGCCTTGAGTCCAATGACAAAGCCCATCATGAAATTGACGGTTCCGTAATAAGCACCTGCCATCGTGCCTGCACCTGCTGCAAGCGAAGCACCAATGAAAAAGGTCAAGCCAATGACTTTATGCACATGGATGCCCATTAAATGACAAGCCGTCTGGTCAAGCGCAATCGCTCGCATAGCCTTGCCGTACAGGGAGCGATTGATGAAAAGATGCAAGCCCAGCATTAAAAGCGCAGAGATGATAACAAGACCGATTTGGACATACGTGATTTTGGCCCCTAAGAGGCTAATGCCGTCGTGAGAAAGCTGCAAGGGATACACTTGATACTGCGCGCCCCAAACAATCATCGAGCCGTTTTCCAAAAAGAGAGAGACACCAATTGCCGTAATCAGGATAGAAAGTCGTGGAGCCAACAGGAGCGGTCGATAAGCCACCCTCTCGATCCCCATCCCGATGACGCCGACAATCACCATCGTCAGCAATAAGACAATCAATATTCCCATCAAGCCTCCTCCGGAAGAGTCTCCGCCGAGCACGCTGAGCAAGGTATATCCGACAAATGCACCGAGCATGTACAAATCGCCATGCGCGAAATTGAGCAGCTTGATAATGCCAAAAACCATCGTGTAGCCCAATGCAAGCAAACTGTAAAAAGCACCGATGACCAGTCCGTCCGCCAGCGTTTGGACGAGAATGTCCATTCCTCCACCATCCTTACTTGAAGCAAGATTGACGTATGTCCTACTTCGCTAACGTGAACTTGCCACCCGTCACCTTCAAGACGGCGAAGTTGGAGTTATCCAGCGTATTTTGGGCGTTAAACGAGATTGTTTGACCGAGTGCCTTGAAATCTTTTGTTTCTTTGATCGCTTTTTTGATGGCGTCACGATCAGTCGAGTTCGCTCGTCCGATCGCATCTGCCAGTAGATTGACCGCATTGTAGCTCAACGCAGAGAAAGGACCCGGTGCCAAGTTGGTGTACGTCTGCTTGTAATCAGAAGTGAAAGCTTCTGCTCCCTCGATGAATTCTGCTGTAGGTGTCGCGGTAATCAAAAGCCCTTCCGCATTGTCTGCGCCTGCAATCTTGATGACGTCCTCACTGAATGAGCCATCGCCTGCGAAGAACAGACCAGATACGCCTTTTTGCTTGAATTGCTTGACCATGAGTCCGCCTGCCGCATAATAGCCGGTAAAATACGTCGCGTCCGGCTGGAGGCCTTTTATTTTGGTTACCAGCGCACTGAAATCTTTTTCTTCTGGATTGATTGCTTCATACGCAATGACAGTACCGCCGGATTTTTCAACGGACGCTTTGGCAAAATCAGCCAAGTCTTTCGCGTAGGCAGAATTATCATGGATGAGCACAACTTTTTTCGCCTGGTTCGCTGCCATATAATCTGCTGCGGTTTGTGCCTGGTCTGGGGTTAGGCCATTGATCAAAAAGAGGGTGTCATAGCCTTGAGCGGGTAATTTGGCTGAGTTGGCTGCGGGAACGATCATGGGAATGTTGGCGTTTTTGAATACACCCGATGAGGGGAGTGTCGCGCCTGAGCAGTAGCCACCGACGACAGCCACTACGTTTTGGGAGACCAGCTTATTGGCTGCTGTCGTCGCCATTTGTGGATCGCAACCATCATCAGCCACTTCGACCTTCAATTTTTTTCCAACAACTCCACCGCTGTCGTTTATTTTTTTGACAGCCATTTCGATGGCGTTTTGCATGTCTTTTCCATCCGTTGCGTTATTACCAGTTATTGGTAAAATCACACCGACGAGTATCTCGCTAGCGTCTGCACCACCAGTAGAAGATCCTTGATTGGCACATCCCGCTACAGTAAGCGTTAGAGTCAACATCGCTGCGACGATCACACTTCCCCATTTTTTCATAGCCCATCCCCCATTCGAATATTATTCGATTGATGCCCATTTCCAGTCGATTGCACCTAGACCATCCTGGAAGATTCCTTTTACCTTGTCATTCTTCACCCATGTATGCGTATAGAAGTAGATCGGCATAATCGGCATTTCGTCCATCATGATTTGTTCGGCTTCACGCAGAATCGCCTTGCGCTTTTCCGGATCACTCTCTGTGGCTGACTGGTTCAACAGCTCTTTGAACTTCGGATTCTCCCAACGCGTATCGTTGTTTCCTCCGTCCTTTTCCTTGAACAGTTCCAGGAAGTTGATCGGATCGTTGAAGTCACCCGACCAGCCAAGACGCCCGACCTGGTAGTTGCCCTCGTGCATGGTCTCGAGGTACACCTTCCATTCTTGATTTTCCAGCTTCACTTCTGCTCCAAGGTTTTGGCGCCATTGGTCCTGAATCGCTTCTGCAATCTTTTTATGCCCTTCCGACGTGTTGTAGCTGAGCTTGATCGGCGGCAGTTTAGAGATGCCCAACTCTTTCATTCCTTCTTCTAACAGCTTTTTCGCCGTTTCTTGATCATTGTCTTTGAAATAACCGCCTGTATTGAGTCCCATTGTCGGAGGAACTGCTGCCATTGCTGGCTGCTGATTCGCTTGGAGTACGTTGTCGATCAAAATTTGACGGTTAATGCCGTAGGCAAAAGCTTTACGAATCTTCACGTTATTGAACGGAGGTTTCTCTGTATTGAACTTGTACCAGTAGGTAGCACCGACAGGCTTCACTTGCAGCTTTCCGCTGTCTTTAAGCGCTGGCATCGCATCTGTTGGCAGCGAGCTTAACGGACTGCCTGCCCAGTCAATCTCGCCATTTTCGAACATGGACAGCTCTGTGTTTTCATCCTCCACCATCGAGAACTCGATCTTGTCCAGCTTGACGCTATCTTTGTCCCAGTAGTTGTCGTTTTTCACGAGTACCATTTTGCTTTTGTGTTCCCAAGACTCCATTTTGAATGGACCATTTCCAACGTGTGTTTTGGCTTCTCCAGACCATTTTTCATCTGTCTCGACTACCTTTTTATTTACCGGGAAATAAGTTTGGAAGGCGGTTAGTTCCAGAAAAAACGGGGTTGGATTCGTCAACTCTACTTGGAGGGTCTTGTCATCCAATGCTTTTACGCCGACATCTTCCAAGCTGCCAGTCCCTTTGTTGGCCTTCTCCGCATTCTTGATGTAATAGAGCTGGTAGGCATAATTAGACGCTGTCTTCGGATCGAGAGCTCGCTTCCACGCGTATTCGAAGTCGTGGGCTGTGACCGGTTCTCCGTTGCTCCACTTGGAGTCCCTCAGCTTGAAAGTGTATGTTTTCATATCACTCGATACTTCAATCTTCTCAGCTACTGCTTCCTCCGGCTTGCCCGAAGGCCCGATGCGTGTCAGTCCATCAAAAACTGCTTTGACGATGGCAGCAGAAGTCGTGTCTTCCGCAAGTCCAGGATCACCTGTAGGTGGTTCGGAGTGAAGATTCCAGCGTAAAACTTGTGCTTTTGCTGGTTCTTTAGACGGGGTGGCAGGTGCTGGCTGCGTGCTCGACTGTCCAGTCTGTGATGCTTGCTCGGCTGGCTTCGCTGCTGGCTGTCCTCCTCCACATCCTGCTAACGCTAATCCCATGACTGCTAGACTACTCATTACCGCAAACATACTTTTTTTCATTTGATCAACCCCCATTATTCAGTCGTTATGTCTTGGTTTTCAGAATTATCAGAATGCAAGAGGTATGCCAAAATGGAAGGCGGCAGTGACTTCGTTCTAGAGTGAGTTGTTGTAAATTTTTTTGTACACTGTATACCTTGTTGTGTTTCAAAACTTAGACACCGCTATTAGACAAAATAAGCCTCAGCCCACTTACTCGGCCAAGGCTTTTGTCTCTCGATTTACAAAATGATCAATTCGCGCGGTGAATGTGTAAGGACCTCATTGCCACTCTCTGTAACAACCAGATCGTCTTCGATACGGACCCCACCAAGCTCTGGGATATAAATCCCCGGCTCCACGGTCAAAATCATGCCTTCTTGGAGAACAGCGGTGCAACGTGTGGACATAAATGGCTCTTCATGAATATCGAGACCCACTCCATGGCCCATCCCATGCCCAAATCGTTCGCCATAGCCGTGCTCCGTAATGTAGTCCCTTGAGAAGGCGTCTGCCTCTTTCCCGGTAATACCAGGACGAATGCCTGCAACAGTCCGATTGCGTGCTTCTAAAACGATCTCGTAGATAGCTTTGAGCTGTTCATCAGGAGTGCCAATAGCAACCGTTCGGGTAATATCAGAGCGATACCCTTGGTACAATGCACCAAAGTCCAACGTGACCATATCTCCGGCTTCAATCATTTTTTCACTCGCTACGCCATGAGGAAGTGCGGAACGATAACCAGAAGCAATAATGATGTCAAAAGCAGAACCCGACGCCCCTTCCTTTCGCATGAACATTTCCAATTCGTTAGACACCGCAAGCTCTGTGATCCCGGGGCGCAAGAAGGACGTAATATGAGAGAATGCCGCATCGGCGATTTGCGCAGCCGTTCGGATGATCGCCAGTTCTTCCTTTGTCTTAATCATCCGCAATCCCTCAATGACACCTGACGTCGGAATGAATGCTGTTTGGACGGCCTCGCTGTATTTGCGATGCAAGGCAAACGAGACATTCTCCTCCTCAAAGCCGAGATGGTTGATCCCCATCGCTTCCGCCTGGCGCGCTACTTCACTGTATACGGATTCTTTTGTCGGCAAATAAACGATCTCAAAGCCTGTTGCTTGTGCTTGCGCTTGGGCTGTGTAACGGAAATCTGTGAAGAGCTTGGCCTGGTCCCTTGAAATGAGGACAACTCCGTATGTACCTGTAAAGTTTGTGAGGTATCGGCGGTTTTGTCCATTGGTGATCACAATCCCGTCGATTCCAAGTGAATCGAATTGCTCACGCAGTCTTGTTACTTTTTCCATCTCTGTCATCCCTCTTTTGTTTGTCGTGATTAGGATCGTTCTTTGAGAATATTCAGCAAGTATTGTGCCAGTCAGGACGATCTCACTCAGTTCTCCATGGCACGACACTTGCATTTTCATCAAGCAAGAATGAAAGGAGGCATCATCATGGAATCGCATCCATTGATTATCTGCCGTTGTGAAGAAGTAACTCTCGCTGAATTGGTAGAGACCGCCCAAACCTATCCATGTACCGCACGCGAGCTGAAACTACGGACCAGAGCCGGAATGGGCTGCTGCGGTGGGAGAACCTGCCGTACATTGATCGATCAGGTCATTCAGCAAGTAACTGGCCAAGCGCCTTCTCATACTGTATCTCTTGGATACCAACCGCCTATCCGTCCTGTCTCATTTCAAACGATTGGGGGGCAACGGGCATGAGCCAACGAATTGATCACCATCCGGTCCTCGGTTCACTTGGTGACAGAAAGCAGCTTCCTTTTTATTATAACGGCTCTGTCTATACGGCTTACGAAGGCGAGACGATTGCGGGAGCCCTATTGGCCGCAGGGGTCCGTACGCTTCGGGTGCATGAGGAAAAGGGAACACCTCGAGGAATTTACTGCAATATCGGTCACTGCTATGAATGTCGCGTCCATGTAGATGGTGTCCCTACCGTGCGTGCTTGTATGACGCTTGTGCAGGAAGGCATGCAAGTGAATGCAGGTTCAATCCTTCCTACCCCTTTGAAAAAAGGAGGGCATGGTGCATGATCGACCTTCTCATCATCGGGGCTGGTCCTGCCGGCTTATCTGCAGCAATTGCTAGTGCCAGGCAGGGATTGGCTGTTCGTGTAGTCGATGAGTTTTATCGCCCTGGGGGCCGCTTGCTTGGACAGCTTCACGAAGAACCGGACGGTGTGTGGTGGAATGGACTGGATGAGGCAGCCCGGCTCACGGAGGAAGCGAAACATCTCGGTGTAGAGCTCTGTTGCGGCGTCTCCGTATTCCATTTGACGCAATCCCAGAATGGCTGGGTCGTCTCTACGACACAGGGGGAAATGATAGTCCCATTGCTCCTGATCGCAACGGGGGCTTCTGAAGCAGCCGTACCCGTGCCAGGGTGGACGTTACCTGGCGTGATGTCCATCGGAGCTGCTCAAGTCATGACAAATGTGCAGCGAGTGCGAGTAGGACAACGCGGGGTAGTCATTGGAATTAATATCTTATCGGTGGCGATATCCCGGGAATTGCAGTTGGCTGGAATTGCGGTGGATCGAATGATTCTCCCATCTAGTACGACTGTCAGTGGCACTGCGGGACAACCACAAGCAGTGATGCAATCTTTATTGCGCGTCGCCCATCTTGCCCCTTCTCTGATTATTCGGATGGGGAGCAAAGTAATGGGAAGTTCATGGATGCAAAAGCTGGCAGTGTCCCTCTACCCCTCAAACGGGTTTTCTATGTGGGACATCCCGATTCAACTGCGAACAGCAGCACTGGAGATCGTCGGAACCTCTCAAGTCGAGGGTGTCCGTATCGCCCGAGTTGCCGCCGATGGTTCACCCATAGCTGGAACCGAACAAGTCATTCCAGCTGATTTCGTCTGTATCGCAGGTGCATTAAGCCCACTCGCCGAATTGGCAGCGATTGCTGGGTGCCCTTTTGCCTATGTTCCCTCTTTGGGCGGGCATGTCCCCTTACACAATGAAAGCATGCGAACGCCAGTCCCTGGACTCTATGTTGCCGGCAATATCACGGGAATTGAAAGTGCCAAAGTAGCAATGGCTCAAGGCACGGTCGCTGGACTTTCTATCGCAAAAGCTCGGGGGAAGCTGAAGAATGAACAGCCGTTATCGGATGCCATTCAACAAGTGAAATTCGTCCGCCAAAACGCAACGATTCAGTTCCATCCAGACATTGTGGCTGGGCGTGCACTGGTGGGGCAAATGACAGCAGAATGGATCGCGAACTAATTCATTCCTTCAATAGGAAAGGCAGCCTGTCATTCTTTCACAGCAGGCTGCCTTTGTTTTTTCTTTCTGGTTTGTCCCTTGGTAGTTGATGAAGACGGCAACTCTGAATCCACAGTAAGCGTATCGTGTATTTCCTCTGCCTGTTCACGATAGTGAGCAATAAGCTCAGGATATTCCGCGATTTCTCTCTCTCCTGTCGGAGTGATCGCATACAGTCCTCGTTGCACACGAGCGAACCATCCATAATGATTTTGAATAAGAATCGACGAGGTTTTCTCCCCCGCCCCTTTACTCTTGAGTACTTTAGGCGATAACGGCCCATACTGCTGAAGCAACGTCGCGATTTGAATGCAGCTCTGCTTGTAGGCCGTCATGAGCTTGGTTTGATAGCTGCCGCCAACATTGTAATCGCCGTATCTTCCCCGCATCTCTTCAATGATGCGGTTTCGCTTTTTTTGATTGAATTGCTTGCTTTTTACCCGATCAAACGGTCCCGGTGAAATATTTACTTCCATGACTGCGGGCCCTCTTTTTGGAAAGGACACGAGAATGAGACCGAGCTCAAGACGTCTAACCAAGTAGCATATATCTTGCCATTTTTTCGAAAACAATTTGTATTTGGGCTTAGGGATTGCCATATAAACAAAATCGGTATAGCGTTGTCGCTTGGTTGCCTGTATGAGCAACTCCACACTTAGGTTGCGCTTAAACTCAACAATGATCAGTTCATCGCCTTTGATGGCCGTTAAATCGCAATGCTTGACCTCACCAAAAACGTCATATCCTTGTGTGACAAAATAATTCCGAATCGGTTCGTACATGTCAGCTTCATATTTCTTCTCTGCTTTTGGTTTCATGTGCTCCCCTTCTTTTATAGGAAAAAGAGCCAATCCAGTGGATTGACTCCTCTCTTCGTTATTCCTTCAAAACTGAATACGCATGATTGCTAAGAGTG